>NZ_JAXCIC010000001.1:0-790541 GCF_035985055.1 Arthrobacter sp. PL16 | reverse complement strand
TGACACCGATCGAATTCGAGATACTAGGACAAGCCGCCACTAAAGCGGCCCGAAACCAGCAACACCCAACTGGAAACTAAACCTTCAGCAGTCCCTTTTGTACGACGAGTACGGGCAACCGATTCAGGCCGTCGAGGCGCGGATGACACCGAGAGGGGCCTTCAGCGCCGACCTCGTCATCCCAAGCGAGCTACCACCACGCGGGTATGCGGTGTCCGCCTACCCGCAAACAGCGTGATACCTGCGACGACACCAACGCGATGTCGATCGAGGAACACCTCATCCGCACCGCCTGCGCCTTACGAAGACTCTGACTATCAGCTCGAAGCAGTAGTAGGCAGACAGCCGCACCGAGCTGAACATCCGATTGCGTGCGTCGAGACTCTCTGGTCGTACGGGGATCGGCCCCAGTCCGGCGCTCATCTGGGACCGCTGCGTGGGCTCTCCCTTCAGGTCAACGAGAGGCCACCTGCCAGAAGCCACGGGGTGTGCACAGTCGGGAACTACGAAAAGCACACGTTGCCTCCATCATCGACCTCGCCTCACCGGGTGTCACCCCAGCCCAAGAACGAGGTAATGGCCGCGATCATGGCGAGGGCGACAGCTGCCCGAGGTTGAAACCTATCTCGGCGCCACAGGCGGCCGTTACGTTCCGTGCGTCACAGCGTCGTCAGTCCTGCGGTGACCTCTCTCGAGCGTTGTCATCGAAGCCACGCCGGTTGCCGGCGATCGTGTGCTGGTGCTCGCTCACCCAGTCGACAAGGGTGAGGGCCACCAACTGAAGAGAGCGGCCGAGGGCGGTCAGCTCGTACTCGACCCGCGGTGGCACCTCGGCATAGACGGTTCGCGAGACCAGGCCGTCCCTCTCCAGGGCGCGCAGGGTGACGGTGAGCATCCGGCGAGAAATGCCCGGAATGACTTTGGAGAGCTCGGTGAACCTCCTTCGCTCCTCGCCAAGCACCCCGATCACCAGCAGCGTCCACTTGTCCCCAATGCGCGAAAGTAACGACCTGAACATGTCGGGGTCCTCGCTCGTGCACAACTCGGCCATCGTGGGCATGGACTGATCGAGCCGATCCTGTAAGGCATCAACTGACGCCAGTCGCGTCATCCGCTCTCCTTCGGTTATCGCCGGGTAACGGGGGATCGTTTGCGGTAACGGGCACCCGACGTGCATAGTCACCAATCGTAACCATAGACCGGGTCGCCGACCCGGGAACGATCAAAGGAGAGTCATATCCCTGTTCCGCCTGGATGCCAGTATCCGCACCGAGGGTTCTACGAGCCGCGCCCTGGGCGACATCGTCGAGGCCGAGTGGAGCGCCGCCCACCCCGGCACCGCGATTACCCGGCGTCACATCGGAGTCGAGCCGCTGCCCATCACCGCCTGGCCCGACGCCGTGGCCGCGTCGATGACCCCTGAGGCCGAGCGCACGCCCGAGCAGTCGGCGGCGACCGCTCTCGCCGCCGAGCTGACCGCCGAGCTCGCTACGGCCGACGCGCTGCTGTTCGCCGTGCCGCTGTACAACTTCGGTGTATCGCAGCACTTCAAGTCCTACGTCGACCTGGTGCTGACCGACCCGCGCATGGGACCCGGCGCACATCCGGTGACCGCTGGGAAGCCGGCCGTGCTGGTGACGGTGCAGGGCGGCAACTACTCCGCCGGTACACCCAAGGAGGGCTGGGACCACGCCACCGCCTGGATGCGGCGCATCCTCGAAGACGTGTGGCAGCTCGACCTCGACGTGGTGACCCGCGAATTCACGCTAGTCGGCGTCAACCCCGCCCTCGACCAGTTCACCGAACTGGCCGACGAACTCAAACTGCTCGCCGAAGGGCAGGCAGTCCAGCACGGGCGCGCCCTCGCTCGCCTGCCTCGCGCCGCCTGAACATCGAACACTCGGTCGAATTCGGGCCTCTTACTCCTAACAGGAGCGCACCACAGCAGTCGTCGACCTCCGGGGGCCGGACTCCACCTCAACGTTCGCGAACACCCCGCAACCGAAAAGCACCCAACGATATGTGCTTAGAGGTCAGACTTTCTGGGCGACGCTGGTGAACCCGCGCAGCCGGAGACTGTTGCCGACGACGAACACGCTGGAGAATGCCATCGCCGCACCGGCGAGCATCGGGTTGAGCATGCCGAGGGCTGCGATCGGGATCGCGGCGACGTTGTAGGCGAAGGCCCAGAACAGATTGGTTTTGATCGTCGACAAGGTCTTGCGGGACAGCCGGATTGCGTCGACCGCGGATCGGAGGTCGCCACGTACCAGGGTGATGTCAGAGGCTTCGATCGCGGCATCGGTGCCGGTGCCCATCGCCAAGCTCAGGTCGGCCTGGGCCAGGGCGGGGGCGTCGTTAACACCGTCGCCGACCATCGCGACGACCTTGCCCGCTTTCTGCAGGCGGGCGACGACGTCGACCTTGTCCTGCGGGAGGACCTCGGCGATGACCTGTTCGATGCCGACCTCGGAGGCGATCTGCCGGGCCACGGCCTCGTTGTCACCGGTCAGGAGCACCGGGGTGAGCCCGAGTGCCTTCAGCTCGGCGATCGCCTCCTTGCTGGTGGGCTTGACCATGTCAGCGACAACGAGGATGCCGCGCGCGGCACCGTCCCAGCCGACTGCAACGACTGTCTTGCCCTCACCCTCGGCACGGGCCTTGGCCGAGGCCACCTCGCCGGAGAGGCGTTGGGACCACTCGGCCAGCAAAGACTCACGGCCTACGAGCACCGCGTGCCCGTCGACGACGCCCTGCACGCCCTTGCCCTCGAGGTTGGCGAAGTCCTCCGCTGATACGAGGGTGCCGGCCTCCTGGGTGGCTGCCTTGGCGATGGCCTGCGCGATCGGGTGCTCGGAGGCATCCTCCAACGCGCCGGCCAGGCGCAGCAACTCGGCGCGATCAACACCGGGCTCGGTGATGACCTCGACCAAGGTCATCTTGCCGCTGGTGACCGTGCCGGTCTTGTCCAGCACGACCGTGTCGACCTTCCGGGTGGACTCCAGCACCTCGGGGCCCTTGATGAGCACGCCCATCTGCGCTCCGCGTCCGGTGCCCACCAGCAGTGCGGTCGGGTCGCCAGCCCCAGGGCGCACGGGCAGGCCATGACGAGCACGGCGACGGCCGCGGTGAAGGCGACCGCGACCGGGAACCCCGCCCCGAGCCAGGCCCCCAGAGTGATGACCGCGACGATGATCACGATCGGCACGAACACCCCGGAGATCCGGTCGGCCAGGCGCTGCACCTCAGCCTTGCCGGTCTGCGCGTCTTCGACGAGCTTGGCCATCTGCGCCAGCTGCGTGTCGGACCCGACCCGGGTGGCGCGCACCACGAGGCGGCCACCGGCGTTGACGGTGGCGCCGGCAACCGCGTCCCCCTCGGCCACCTCCACCGGCACTGACTCACCGGTGAGCATCGAGGCGTCCACGGCGGAGGTGCCGGATGTGACAATGCCGTCGGTAGCGATCTTCTCACCGGGCCGGACAACGAACTCGTCGCCGATCTGCAGGTCGGAGGTGGGGATCTTCACCTCGGCGCCGCCTCGCAGCACCGAGACTTCCTTCGCGCCCAGCTCCAGCAACGCCCGAAGCGCTGCCCCGGCTTGACGCTTGGACCGCTTCTCGAAGTACCGGCCGGCAAGGATGAACATCGTCACCCCGGCCCCGACCTCAAGGTAGATATTCGCCGCACCATCAGACGGGCCGACCGTCAGCTCGAACGGGTGGGTCATGCCCGGGACACCTGCAGTACCGAAGAACAACGCGTACAGCGACCACAGCAGGGCAACAGAGGTGCCCATCGAGATGAGAGTGTCCATCGTCGCAGTACCGTGCTTGAGATTCGTCCAGGCGGACTTATGGAACGGCCAGGCCGCCCACACGATCACCGGACCGGCGAGGGCGAGCGAGAGCCATTGCCAGTAGGTGAACTGCAGCGCCGGGATCATCGCCATCGCGATCACCGGGACGGTGAGCACGATCGACCCGATCAGCCGGTGCTTGAGCGACAGCAGCTCCTGATTGGGAGCGTCCTCGTCATCAGTGGACGACGCCTCACGCCTGCCACTGTTTCTGGGCGCCGGGAGCACGGCGGTATACCCAGTCTTCTCGACCTCACTGATCAGCAGCGCCGGGTCGTACCCGTCGGGCACTGTGACCCTCGCCTTCTCGGTGGCGTAGTTGACACTCGCCTGGACGCCGTCGAGCTTGTTCAGCTTCCGCTCGATCCGGTTCGCGCAGGAAGCGCAGGTCATCCCGCCGACCTCCAGCTCGATCTGCGTCCCGCCTGCCGGTGGTGCTGTTGTGCTCACTGCGTTCTCCACTCTGATTCCTACCCTGATTCCCGCTCTGTTGCTTCGTTTCCGCCTGCTTGACGGGCGGAGGGCCTCCAAATGTCAGGAGGCTGGCTTGATTTCGCTCTCGACGACCCACTTGTGATTGCTCATCGTCATGCCGTCCGAGTCGACGTCGACCACGTACACGGTCTCGGCGGTCGAGCTGTCGATCGTGGCCTTCGCCCCGCTCATACCGGTCATGTGTTCGGCGTTGAGCACCACCTCCATACCGTCGGCCAAGGCGCGCTGCCGGCGTTGTCGAGCTCCTCATGGACGACCCACCGATGATCGACAACCGGGTGCCCACCGGTGGTGGGCGTGTAACTCACCGAGTAGGTCGTGGTGTCGAAAGCACCGGAGATAACCGCCTCCGCCCCCTTCATGCCCGGCATGTGGTCGGCGGTGAGGATGACTTTCGTGCCCACCGGGTACGTCGGGCTGGTAGCGGGCGTGATTCCCTCGGGGGCCGGGCCACCGTCCGGGGCGTGCTCGTGTCCTGCCATGCCGCCGGCCTCCTGCCCGGCCTCGTCCATGCCCTGGTCATGAGTGCCCATGTCGTCCTGCCCTTCGCTGTGATCTTTCATCCCGCTCGTGTCCTGCCACGCCGCTACGACGCTGTCCGGGACGACGACGCCGGCGAGCCCGTAGGCCCCGCTGAACGCCACCACCAACCCGGCACCGTAGAGCGCAAGCCGTGCCGGAGCCTTCATCAGGCCCACACCGCCGAGTAACCGGCTTCCGCCACCGCAGCCAGCACCTTCTCGTCATCGATCTCATCCGCTCCGGTGATGACGAGCTTGCCCGTCTGCGCGCTGACCTGGATGTCCTCGACGCCCGGGACCGCGGCAACCTCCTCACGGACCGACATCTCGCAGTGCCCGCAGGTCATTCCCGTCACCTTGTACTCGTTCACAGCCAACACATCCTCTTCTCCGTTTATACCCCTGGGGGGTATCTGGTGGACATAACGCTATACCCCCACCGGGTATGTCCGCAAAGTGAGGGGCACGCTGCTGTCGCTGAGGTGTCCCGCCAAGAGAGTGCTGAAAGGCAGTCCGACACTCACTTGACTTATACCCCCGGGGGGTATAAGTTCTGAGATACCTGAAAAGTTGTCTCCCTCACGAGGGATATACACAGTGATGGTCTGACCGCGCACCTGCACCCATCAAGGCCCCCAATAGGACCTGACCTCCAGCAGGAGCCTCTCCCGTATAGGCGACACCGCCTGCACCTCACATCGCACTCAGGAGACCGATCATGAACGCAACACCCAAGACGACGATGACCCTCACGGACATCAGCACGACCGTTGCCACAGGTGACACCGCATCCGCCGGCGGGTCCTGTGGCTGCTGCGCACCCCAGCAGGCCACCCCGAACCAGCCATCACGTGAGACTGCAGTGTCGGCCGACTACTCGGTGAGCGGCCTGACCTGCGGTTCCTGCGCCGGCCGCGTCAGCAGCGCCATCGGCGCCCTGGACGGCGTGGACGACGTCCAGATTGCACTCGTTCCTGGCGGCACCTCCACCGTCAGCGTTACCAGCAGCCAGCCCATCTCTCAGGCTTCCGTTCGGGACGCCGTGGAGAAAGCCGGCTACCAGCTCACGACCGCCTGAGCCGACAGGCAGAGGCACGGGCACCCCTCTCCTCGAGGGGGCCGAAGGAAGAGTCATCATGAGCAAGAAACAAAACATCAACAACCAGCGACATCACCACCCGGGCGAACCGGAATCGACACACGGTCAGGCCATGCCCGACTATCACGCCCATTCGGCGATCTCCACCCAGGAGCAACTCGCTAGTGGCCACCAACCCGGCCACCCCACCGGCGAGCACGCGGGACACAGTGATCACGCGGGTCATGGGATGGACGATGATCATCAGGTCCATTCCCATGGGGAGCACGCTGGGCACTCGACCGCGATGTTCAAAAACCGGTTCTGGATCAACCTGGTCCTCGCGGTTCCGGTCGTGGCGTTCAGTCCCATGTTCACTATGCTGTTCGGGGCCATGCCGCCCGAGTTCCCCGGCTCTGCACTGATCGCTCCGATCCTGGGCACGGTGATCTTCGTCTACGGTGGTGCACCGTTCCTCAAGGGCGGTCTGACGGAGCTGATGTCCCGGCAGCCGGGCATGATGCTGCTGATCGCGATGGCGATCAGCGTCGCGTTCATCGCATCCTGGATCACGACCCTCGGAATCGGTGGGTTCGATCTGGACTTCTGGTGGGAGCTGGCCCTGCTTGTCGTCATCATGCTGCTCGGGCATTGGATGGAGATGCGGGCCCTCGGTTCAGCAGCCGGCGCCCTCGACGCCCTGGCAGCCCTGCTCCCCGACGAGGCCGATAAGGTCACCGACTCCGGCATCGAAACCGTACCCGTCAGCTCACTGGTCGTCGGCGATGTCGTCCTCGTGCGCTCCGGCGCACGTGTACCTGCGGACGGGCAGATTATCGACGGGACGGCCGAGTTCGACGAGTCGATGATCACCGGTGAATCCCGCACCGTTTCCCGTACCGTCAGCGAGACCGTCGTCGCCGGCACGGTGGCAACCGACAACGCGGTCCGCGTTCAAGTGAGTGCCGTCGGGTCGGAGACAACCCTCGCCGGGATCCAACGTCTGGTCGCCGAAGCACAGGCTTCCTCCTCCCGGGCGCAGGCTCTCGCCGACCGGGCTGCAGCCCTGTTGTTCTACTTCGCACTCGGGGCCGGGATCCTGACGTTCATTAGCTGGATACTCCTGGGCAGCCCGGATGATGCGGTGATCCGCACGGTCACCGTCCTGGTCATCGCCTGCCCGCACGCCCTGGGATTGGCCATTCCGTTGGTGATCGCGATCTCGACCGAGCGTGCAGCGAAGGCCGGGGTGCTGATCAAGAACCGGATCGCCCTGGAGCGCATGCGCACCGTCGACATCGTGCTGTTCGACAAGACCGGCACCCTCACCGAAGGCCGGCACGCCGTCACCGCAACAACTACGATCACCGGTGTCAGCGAAGCCGAACTCCTGGCTCTGGCTGCTGCAGCCGAAGCCGACAGTGAGCACCCCGTCGCCCGGGCCATCGTCACCGCCGCACGAACCAACCCCGCGGCGACGAGTCTCTCCTACACAGGGACCGAATTCAGTTCCATGACCGGACGCGGCGTCCGGGCAACCGTCAACGGATACCAGATGGCCGTGGGCGGACCGAACATGCTCGCCGAACTTGGCCTCACGACCCCTTCCGGCATCGCCGGAACGGTGCAGGAATGGGTTGGACGAGGCGCATCCGTGCTGCATGTCATCCGCGACAACTCTGTGATTGGCGCGGTCCGGCTTGAGGACAAGGTCCGGGAGGAATCCCGGGCCGCGGTGAAGGCGTTGCAAGCCCACGGGGTGAAGGTCGCGATGATCACCGGCGACGCGCGCCAGGTCGCCGACGTGGTTGGCGCGGAGCTCGGCATCGATGAGGTGTTCGCGGACGTCCTGCCTCAAGACAAGGACACCAAAGTCACCGAGTTGCAGGCCCGCGGCTTGAAAGTCGCGATGGTCGGCGACGGCGTAAACGACGCACCGGCCCTGGCTCGCGCCGAGGTCGGCATCGCGATCGGTGCCGGTACGGACGTGGCCATGGAGTCGGCCGGTGTCGTCCTCGCCGGGAATGACCCGCGATCGGTGCTGGCGTTGATCGACCTGTCTCGGGCCAGTTACCGCAAGATGATCCAGAACCTGATCTGGGCCACCGGGTACAACGTTCTGGCGGTGCCACTGGCGGCAGGAGTGCTGGCGTTCGCGGGGATCCTGCTCTCCCCCGCCGCTGGGGCGGTCCTGATGAGCGTGTCCACGATCGTCGTCGCCCTGAACGCCCAACTCCTACGCCGGATCGATCTCAGCCCGGAACGAATCAACACCGACTAGGACGGGGTTCTTGGGTGCAGATCCGAGGATCTTGGACCTGTTGGATCGAAACGGCATCCAGTAGGTTATTCACTTGCCATGAAGTACTACTCACAACTAACGAAACGGCAGGCAACCTCGGCGCTGGAGGAGTTCCTCGCCGAACGCGCTCCGGCACTTGAGCAATTCCGGCAAGCACTCAGTGGGGACGGTCAGGACCTGGACGCCATGTTGGACGGGACAACCCAAGGGTTGATTCCGCTGTGGAGCTGGGTCCTGAACCAGATAACAGGACCGGATGACGCCGAACAGCCGGTGGAGCGACGGCACCTGTTTCACAAGCTCGATGACGAGGCTCGTCATAGGCCCGATGAAGGGTTAAGGGGTATCTCGGTGACACGTTCACCGTGCAGCTCTTTGCTGGGAATTGTCGGTCACCGGTTCGAGGGTGGGTGTCGAGCGGATGAAGGTGTTGCGCCGAGGGCGGCGTGAAATGAATGACACCCTAATGTTCCCTGATGAAGGCGGGCCGTTCGGTGGCATCATGGGGAAACGAATGGAAGAGTTGGTGGAGGTTTCGACGTGCTGAATGGATACCTGCAGCAGTGGACCGCGATCCAGACTGTGCGGGCAGCGAAGCTGCAACCTGAGGACGTCTTCATGTCCTACCTCGGGCTCAGCGGGGATGCGAATGAGTTCGAGATCGAGGGATACCTCTGCGGTCTGGTCATGCTTCCGGCTGCGGATCGTAATCTGCTTGCTCATGCCATCAACGAGCTGTTGGACAGCACCGGTTCCATGGTCGACGGTGCCCATTACAGCGACCCCGACGCGGAATCCTCCTCCGGCTACAGCGACTACCTCCGCACCCTGAACCTCTCCCCCGACAGATACGATTTCGCGGCGCCGCCCGCCGGGGACCACAGCACCAGTTCCACGACCAGCACTGACATTCCTGCCTCCCTCGACACCGCCAACCCTGGTGCTGGTGGACCGGCTACAGACGGACATGAGCTCCGTGCTGATGTACATGAGAGCGAGTTCCGGCGTGTGCAGGCGTTGCACGAGTCGAGGTTGCTCGAGAGAGGCAATGAGGAGCGTTTTGACAGGATTACCCGGCAGGCACGGGACCACTTCGGGGTCAGCTCGGCTTCTATCGCGTTGATCACCGAGGACTCACAGGTCATCAAATCCGTCATCGGTCCCCTGGGTCAGGACCTCCCACGGGATCTATCTCTGTGCGCGACCACGATCAAGCACGACCGCACCCTCGTTATCACCGATGCCAGCGTCCACCCGCAGTGGCGCGATCACCCCCTCGTCGCCGGCGGGCCCGAGGTCCGCTTCTATGCCGGCCATCCCATCTGCACAGCCGGCGGATGGCGTATAGGCACCATCTGCCTCATGGACGATCAACCTCGCGCCTTCACGGACGAGGACGTGCAGGTCCTCCGGCGGCTTGCCGCGCAGGTACAGATTGAAATGTGGGTCTGACCAGGAAACTGCTGCTCGCCCAGCACGCCAGTCATCGGTCCGCGGCGTGGGTCGGAAAGGATGCTGTGTTTGTTTATCGTCGTCGTGTCGGTAGTGTTCAGCAGACACCGGGGTCCAGCCAAAGGCCAGGTTTGTGACAAGCACAGGAGTGGCAATGACGAACCTCTTGCACCCAGCCCAGACTTCCCCCGTTCTCACCTCAGTACCCGACGTCGTTGACACCCCGAATGAGGTCCTTTTTCCGGCTGGCGGTACCACCAGCCACCACGACCCCGCGATACCAGTAGTACCGGCCGGCCCGGACGAGCATGACAATGAAGTCTTCGATGAAGGACTGTCAGCAGAAGACATCAGAGCCTTATCGATCAGGCGACTGCGGGTCATGGTCAATCAGGTTTTCAGGCTGATGGACACTAGCCACCCTCCCTATGGGGTCCTGGAGCGCTATGACCTGCTCGTCGACGAGCTCGAGCACCGCGCTCACCAAGCCGCCGACCGCGGGGCTGCATATCAAGCAAAAGAGGCCTTTCGCAATAACCCCCTGTACTTCCGGTTCGAGCTGTTCGTAGACGGCAGCCTCGCCGCGTACGTGAAGTACGAGATGAAGGGCGGACAGCTGTTCCTCATCAATGGTGTGGAGCAACCCGAATTCCGCGACCTAGGCATCGACGCGACACTTATGCGCCACGTGGTACTCAACGCCCACCGACGTCGCCTAAACCTCATCCCGCAATGCCCGATGGCCTTCTCATTCCTCGCCGACCACCCCGAATACCAGGCGCTCATCGCCCACCCAACCCGCTAACAGCTCCGAGGACGCGCTGCGCGAGCACCACACCAGCTGGACGAGAGGCAGGAGTGCGCACAGGCCAACGAGGACTCCTTTCACTACATAAATCCAGCTCCGCAAGCAGCACTACCCATCCCCTTGATGCGCCACGCCTGGATTCCTGTACAGATCTGTAGCGGACCTACTCCGGTTCAAGAGCTTTATTGACGGTCGCGGGCATTGGTTAAGGCCGACCGATCAGGGTTTCCGTGCCCCTCACTCCGCCCTATATCAAGTCATGTGCATCATTGGTGGCTAGGTGGATGATCGAGCCCTATGCTCTGTGGTGGGGTGATCGATCAAAGACGACCGAGACCTGCCACCTGCGTCGTCGGGAGGCGCTCCGCGGTCACGACTGTTTTGGAGGACACGGAATGCGTCATCGATATGCGGCCTTTTGTTCAGTTATGACTGTCGCCCTTTTGGGTATCACAGCGTGTTCCGGCAGTTCAGGAGACGCCTCATCCGAGACAGACCAACTCACCGTGTGGACGACGGAGGACCTCCCTGACCGGGTCGCTTCTCAGCAAGCCATCATGGATCAATTCTCTGAGTCGTCAGGAATTGAGGTTGAGCTTGTGGCCATCGCTGAGGATCAACTGACGTCGGTCCTGTCCTCATCCGCAGCGTCAGGTGAACTTCCCGATGTTATCGGAGCGTTGTCCCTCAACGGCATGAACCAGCTGTCAACCGATGGACTTTTGGACACGTCCGCCGCCGCGGCGGTCGTAGAGGAGCTCGGCGCGGACACTTTCTCGCCCCGCTCCCTGGAGCTCACGTCGTCCGATGGCGAACAACTCTCGGTACCAAGCGATGCTTTTGCGCAGCTGCTGTTCTATCGGCAGGACCTATTCGAGCAGGCCGGCCTTGACGCCCCGACCACGTTCGAAGCAATTGAGAGAGCAGCTCAGGCTCTCCACACGGACGAGCTGGCCGGCATTGTTGCCGCCACAGCGCCCGCAGACTCCTTCACCCAGCAGACCTTCGAACAGTTCGCGCTGGCAAATGGGTGTGAGCTAGTAGGCGATGACGGCAGTGTCACCCTCAACAGCGATCAGTGCCAGGAATCCCTCACGTTCTATTCGGCTCTGCTCCGTGACTATTCGGTGCCGGGAAATCAGGACGCGGATACCACCCGAGCAAGCTATTTCGCCGGCGATGCCGCCATGACGGTGTGGTCCTCATTCCTCCTCGACGAACTTGCAGGACTGCGCAGCGATGCGTTGCCGACCTGCGCTGAATGCGCGGACGACCCGGCATTTCTTGCCGACAACACCGGAATAGTGACCGCTATTCAGGGTCCAGATGGTGAGCAGCCCGCAGGGTACGGGGAAATCGTTTCGTGGAACATCCTCAATGACGCCGCTCCTGCAGCACAGGACCTCGTCACGTTCATGATGGGTGATGGTTATCAGGACTGGTTGGCGGTAGCTCCCGAAGGGAAGATTCCCGTCCGGCTGGGCACCGCTGATAACCCGACCGAGTTCACAGATGCATGGCAAGGCCTCGAGGCCGGCGTGGACTCCAAGGCGCTCCTGTCCTCGATCTATGCTCCTGAAACTCTCGCGGAAATCAGTCAAAGCACGAACCAGTTCAAGCGATGGGGCATACCGCAGGGCCAAGGTGCCCTCGCAGCTGCTGTGAGTGGTCAGTTCATCGCCCCGCAGATCATCGCTTCAATGGTCAGCTCCGGCACCAGCGGAGAAGAGGCAGCCAGCCAGGCGCAGGACGAAGCAGAATCACTTCAAGCCGACCTGGGCCAGTGAGCTCCGAAACCGGGGGGCCGAACAAGGCGCGGAGATCCGGCCACTTCGTGACAAAGGAATAGGGCGTGCCACCGGTGTCATCAACGTCGTCGGCGTCATCAAAGCCTCCTCAGTCCTCAGCGCGCCGGCGTACCCTGGCACAGCGTGACGCCCGCACAGGTTTTCTCCTGATGTCGCCCACGTTGCTGATCGTCCTCGCCGTGGTGGTCCTTCCCCTGCTGTGGTCAGTCCTGATCGCTTTTCAGCAACTGCGGCTACTCGAGATCGGCACCGCAAGCCCGTTCAGGTCCTTGTCGTTGGACAACTTCGAACGCGTCTTCGCTTCGGGTGAATTGTGGACAAGTCTCGGTACGACCCTGGTGTACACGGCGGGCTCCGTGATCCTGTCGATCTCGCTCGGCCTGATCGCAGCCATGGCAGTCCGGAAACCCTTCCGCGGACGAACCTTCGTACGAGCCGCTTTCCTGCTGCCCTACGTCGCTCCGGTCGTCGCCGTCACCTTCGTATGGCGCACGATGCTCAGCCCTCAATTCGGAATCATCAACGAAGCCGGTCAATCACTGTTCGGCTGGGCACAACCCATACCGTTTCTTTCCGAAGCCCAACGAACCCTCGGGGCCTTCGGCGCCGAGTTCCCGGTACCTACCGCCCTGCTCACCGCGATCGCGTTCGAAGGCTGGCGCTACTTCCCCTTCGCTTTCCTGTTCCTGATGGCTCGCCTAGGAGCACTGTCGGCGGAAACAGAGGAAGCAGCCCTCGTCGACGGTGCCAGCCCGCTTCAGTCCTTCCGCTACATCGTGCTGCCACAACTGATGCCGGTTATCGCCCTGCTAGCGATCCTCCGCACAATCTGGACGTTCAACGAATTCGACGACATCTTCCTCCTCACGGGCGGGGCAGCAGGAACCGGTGTTGCCAGCGTCCGGGTCTACGAATTCCTCACAGTCCAACGCAATGTAGGAGCTGCGTCAGCGCAATCGCTCGTCCTGTCCCTCGTCCTGATCCTCATGCTCGCCATCTACATGGTCCTGCTACGGAAACGAGGAGAAAGACTATGAGTGCCCACGTGACACCCGAATCCGCTGCGCCCACCACACAACAAGCAGATACCACCCAGAAGGCCAGTTCACCCTCGACTCCGCGCCGGCGGTTCAACCGTCACACCGTGGAACGGAAAACCCTGAGCATCATGCGCTGGGCCGTCATCGGGTTCTTCCTGCTCATCACCCTGCTGCCCTTCTACTACATGGTTCTGCTATCCCTGAAACCGATCGAATCACTGCTGCGCAACCCAGCATCAATCATCGTGACGCCTACAGAATTCACCCTCCGAGCCTACGAACAGGTCCTCGCCCCCGTATCCGCCGGCGGTCAAGGATTCGGAACATTCCTTCTCAACAGTGCCTTCGTCGCTGTCAGCGCCGTCATCCTGTCTCTCCTCGTTGCTGTACCAGGCGCCTACGCGGTCGCCCGGCTGCCATTCTTTGGACACCGACAGGTCAACGCCTTGTTTCTCGCCGCATACTTGTTCCCAGCAATCGTCATGGCTATCCCCCTTTTCGTACTATTCACACGCCTGGGGCTCCGAGGATCACTCGTAAACCTCGTCCTGGTCTACATCGCACAAACCGTTCCAGTCGCCATCTACATGCTCCGCAACTACCTCGAAACCGTCCCCGTATCCGTCGAAGAAGCCGGCCTCGTCGACGGTCTAAGCCGCATCGGCGTACTACGACGCATCAGCCTCCCCCTCGTCCTACCCTCAATCATGGCGACCGGACTGTTCATCTTCATGATCGCCTGGAACGAATTCCTGTTCGCGCTTCTATTCCTCGTCGAACGACGCGACAGCTGGACGGTCTCGCTCGGCCTCTCACAACTATCCGGCAGCGCCGAAATCCCCACCACCGTCCTCATGGCCGGCTCCGTCGTTCTCACCCTGCCCATCCTCATTGTGTTCTTCTCCACCGAACGACTCCTCACCGGAGGACTAACCGCCGGCGCCGAAAAGGGCTGAACCGCCTCGCAAAGCTAAAGGTCTCGAGCAACCTGCAGCAGTCCGAATCGCACCCCCACCCACCACTGAACGAATGACGGCTGATGACCGGTTGACCAAAATAGTTTGAGCTTCAGTAGCTTTTCGTCAGATTCCGGCCTCATCGGCACCCCGTCGCCCGGATCGACGAATTGAGGGGTGGCGCATACCAAGTCGTTCAAGGCCCCCTACATAAGGCGTCGTGTCGATGAAAGGCGCCTGCAAAAACCGTCGGTGTGGCACGCCCCCCCTGCGGGCTGCTGTGGGCAAGGACCTTTTCATCCTGCGAAGTGCTGGAAGGCCTGCTTAGGCTTGTGATGTCACCCAGTTATTTCCCGAGGAGGACAAGTTGGTGTACGCCGATGAGTCACGACGACTCAGATGAGGCCTTGCGTGCCCTAATCGCCGATGTCATGAGGCAGGGGCACATCAGCACCCATGGGTTGTGGGTGTACTACTTCAGTATCGGCGGTTTCATCGGCGAGGTGGAGGTCGACGCGTACCTGCACGGGCTGATGCCATTGCCGGCACTGGATGAGGAATTGCTCGCTGTCGCCGTGGCGGAGATGTACGCGGACACCTGAGGTTCGTTGATCAGCTGAAAATGAGCTTTTAGTCGAAGTGGGTGGTGGGGGTTTCGTCGCTGGCGATGGAGACGACGTTTGCGGCGATGTCGCGGAGCTTTATGTTCCGGCTGTTCGAGGCGGCTATCAGAATATTCATGGCCGTTGTCTGGCTGCACCGGTTCTGGCCCATGACGATGCCTGCGGCGAGATTGATGACGGTCCTTGATTCCAGGGCCGAGGTGAGGTGTGCTGCCTGATCCGAAAGGTGCGCGATACGTACCGCCAGGCGCACCGACTTGGAGGCGTCACGGGCGAAGGCTTCTGCAGCACGGACCGCTTCCGGGGGAAAACCATCAGCGGCACTGGAATACAGGTTCAATGCGCAGTTGGCCTCGCCCTCCAAGGGGATGGGCACTCCGAGGATCGACCGCATGCCGTGTTCGGCAACCGCTACGAAGTACTCGGGCCACCGTTGATCGGTCCGGGTGTCACGGACGTACACCAGTTGCAGGGTGCGGGCCGCTGTCAGGCAAGGCCCGTCACCGTACGAGTACTGGATCTCATCTAATTTCAGGGCTGCCTCGCTGCTGCTGGCGAGTGTTTCGGCATGCCGGGGCCCCAACAGGGTGATGCCGCAGAGGACCTCACGGCCCCGCTCCGACAGATACTCGGCCGCTACCTGCGCCAGGCGGGTGAGGAAGTGTTCGACGTCCGGACTGTCCAGGACCAGGTTCTGCAGGAACACGGGCACATCCGCCCGCGACCCGTGGACCGGGTTACGCGACTCCTCCGCTGCCGCAGCGGGCAGGGCGCTTCCAAATTTCATAGAAGGGGCGGTGGTCGGGTCGTTCATGATTCTCCTATCCAGGAGATCAACGTGCACGGGCGCAGCAAACACCCGAAAAGCCAGGCGCGACAACCAGAGACCCTACGGCGCTCTGTACTGAGCGACACTCATCACAGTACGCCCGGAATCCTAAGTGGGCGGGGCGCCTAGTACGGTCCAGCCGCACTGCAGGTCGTAGAAGCGCTTTTTAGGCCCTACAACTCTTACTTCCGGCAGGATTTCCGCACCTTCACCAGTTCCACCATCCACTGCTGGTCCAATCGTGGTTGGCTGTCCCTAGTTTCTTTAACAATCAGCAGACTTACGACGTAGGTGTCGGAAGGCCTCTGATTGAAGACGATGGTCACTAGAAAGCGTCGCGCTCATGCTTACCGCTCAGCTCCCAGTCATCACCCGGGCCTCACCTCGCCCTCTTCCCGGCACTCCGGCCCCTGTATCCGCTGCGTCGCCTGCGCCTCCTGTTCCCAGTTCCGACCAACAGCCGGACAAACAGACGGACAGGCAGACGGACAAACAGGCGGGCGACATAGGAGTCCTCCTTTCCCGTGTCGGGCAGGGTGAGGTGCAAGCTTTCGAGGACCTCTACACGCAGACAGCTTCGCGCGTGTACGGGCTGGTGCGGAAAGTACTGGTCGATGCGCAGATAAGCGCTGAAACAACGCAGGATGTGTTCCTCGCCCTCTGGCAGGGCGCAGCAGCCCGCTTCGATCCCAATCTGGGATCCGGGATGTCCTGGATTATGACCCTCGCTCACCGTCGGGCTGTCGATAAGGTCCGGGCCGAGGAATCCCACCGGGTGAGAGACCTGAAGTGGGGTATCAAGAACCAAGACATCGGCTACGACCAGGTCGCAGACACTGTCCTGCAGCGGTCCGAGGTCGACGCCGTCCGGGCTCACCTGCTCACCCTCTCGGATGTACAGCGCGAGGCCATCTACCTGGCGTACTACACCGGAATGACCTACACCGAGGTCGCCGAACACCTCGGCATCCCCATCCCGACCGCTAAAACTCGTATCCGCGACGGCATCAAACGACTCAGCGCTGCCCTCCACAACGCGGCCTGAGCTCGACCTCCGCGAGGTCGCGTCCGGGCTCCGGTGCCGCTACTTCATTTCACGACTCATCCGCTGACACAGCCACTGATACGACTCGTACCGCGTCCGTTTTCTAGTTGTCGATGTAGCGTCACGCCTCGCAAGCAATCCCAGATCGGGTTTCAATTCATCAAAACCGTAGATCGTCAGGCACTGTTGATAAGCATCCTTACCAATGAGGTGTCGGTGCTAGAGCCGATCGCATGACCACTGAAGTCGACCGTAAGAAGAAACATCATGGGACTTGATGACAAGATCGGTAACGCCGCGCAGAAGCTCGGCGGTCAGGGTAAGGAAGCTGCCGGTCACGCGACCGGGGATGAGAACCTGAAGGCCGAGGGCCAGGGCGATCAGGCTAAGGGCGACCTTAAGCAGGCTGGCGAGAAGCTTAAGGACGTTTTCAAAAAGGACTGACGTTTCAGCCATCGACGGTTGATGTGATCGCTGATCAGCCGGCGGTCAAGGGGGTGTGCCCATACGGGCACACCCCCTTCCTGTTCCTGCCACCTTCTTACGCGCTGCCGCGCTAGTTCGCCGGCCCGTTACTTACGCCGAGTTCCGCGCGGTGCGGTTGATGATCGCGGCGAGAAAGGGGCGAAGGTCTTCGGCGTCGGTTGGTAGTTGGAGCCTGCGGAGGCATTCCTGAGCTGTGATGAGCAGGGTCCGGCCTTGCTCGGTGATGCTTACGGCCACCTGATTGTGCATCAGGCCGCGTTGCCGGATGACCCACCGATTGTTCTCGAGCGTGGTCAGGACGGTCCCGATGGTCTGTGTGCGGGCCATGACCAGGCGGGCCAGTTCGGACTGCAGGATGGGGCTTCGCTCATTGAGATTCTCGAGGATGTGGAGCCCCAGTTGGGGTAGCCCGAGGGCCTTCAGATAGGCAGCTGATTGTCGTTGCACGGCGCGCGCCGCGACGGACAGCAACTGCAGGGTAGACCAGTAATCGGATGTCATCAGGAAACGCCCTTGAACAACCGGTTCAATATTGTGACGGGTCGGTCCTTTCGTCCGAAGCGCCGAAATCTGGTTCCGCCAATGATCATGAGGGCGAATCCCAGGATCCCGATCAGCGGGATCCTCACGATAACCGCCACGATCACGAACACGAAGGCCACTAACACCATTGCCAGAGCTAAAGCTGTCCCGGCTCTACTAGCGGATTGCGGCTTGAACCTGGGATCCTCAGCTGCGAGCTGCCGCTCAAGTTTCCTCCACTGCCGACGTTCCTCAGCTGACAACGCCATCGCGTTCTCCCCACTTCTCTTCATCGACACTCATGAATCCTGTCGCGCCCAGTGCTCGGTCCTTGTACCTTTGTGCCCCTGATGAAGGAGGGCGGCCTGAACGGCGGAAGGAGTACTGCCCGCTGGCAGTACTCCTTCCGTCCTTTCCCTGAATCCGTCGTCAGTCATATCCCTGCTCCTGGGCATCCCACGAAGTAGACGAAGACGAGCAGAGCGTGAAACCTCTAGAGGGGAACGACTAAATGCGGTGAGCACCTTCGGCGGGGCCACTCTTGGCCTGCCCGGTCTGGGCTTTGGCCTGCTGAGCTTTGCCCTTGAGCTGCTGGGTTGCTGACGGAGACGCATCGGCCTGGGCCTTGATCTTGGGAGCTTCTTCTTCGGCCTTGTTCAGGTAACCCTCCCACCGGCGGGACATGGGCCCGATGAGTCCACCGCCGACGCCGACGACGATGACGCCGACAACAGCTGCCAGGACGGCGATGAGGATCGGGGTGGTGACCGTCGTGGCGATCTCGACCTGGTTCAGGGCGGCGATGATGCCGATGCCAAGGATGAAGATGCTCGCGATGTTCGCCAACACCTTGCCGTAGGACAGGCCGCCGAGCGCGTTCTGGATCAGGGAATTCACCGCGGCGGCGATGGCCGCGGCGATGACGACGATGACGATCGCGACGATGATCTTGGGCAGGAACGCGATGATGCCGGCCAACAGGTCACTGACCGGGTTCGGCCCGAAGACGCCGAACGCGAATTGCAGGACGAACAGGACCAGGAAGTAGTAGACGACCTTCGAGACGATGTCGCTGGCATCAAGGGATGACTGCGCGAGGGCTTTCTTCACCCCACCGCGCTCCACGGCACGGTCGAAGCCGACCTTCTCCAGAAGCTTGTCGAGCGCCTTGGAGATCACCTTCGCGATGATCAGGCCGACGACGAGGATGACGAGGAACAGAACAAGTTTCGGTACGAACTCGACCACGGTCGCTAGACCGGATCTAAGTGTTTCTTCCACAGAGAACTCCTTGATGCGCATGCAGAGGGCCGGCTTAGGAGCGCCCCCACGCACCGCCAGCAGATGTCAACCTCACCGTAGGACGCACCCGCAAGACAAAACAAGGGTACTGATCATCAGGCTCCTTAGGTATTCTTTTAGGCGAGGGCGTGCTCCCCCTCGGGTAGAGGTCGGCCTTCCTACCCGAGGGGCGAACGCCACCCATTTACCAGACCCGAGTGATCCCCCATGGGAAGGACATGACAATGGCAGACAAAAATATCTCGGGGGCCAGTACCCCCAAGAGCCGCAGGAACGACGTGGTCGCCGCAGAGAAGGAACGCTTTGGTGGCATCAAATGGGGCTCGGCGTTCTTCGGGTGGCTCACCGCCATCGGACTGACCGTCCTGCTCAGCGCCCTGGCAACAGCCATCGGCGCCGGCGTAGGGGCCGCTAACACCGCTGGTGCCCAAGATGCTGCTAATCAGGCGACCCAGAACGCGCAGACCATCGGGATCGTCAGCGGCATTGTGCTCGCCATCGTCCTGTTCCTGGCCTACTACTGCGGTGGGTATGTCGCAGGTCGGATGGCACGCTTCGACGGTGTGAAGCAGGGCGTCGCCGTGTGGCTGTGGGGCATCATCATCGCCATCCTGGTCGCGATCCTCGCCGCCATCGCGGGCGACCAGTTCAATGTGCTCTCCAGCATCGGCGGCGCCCCGCGGATCCCAGTCGATGGCAGCCTGCTCACCGCGTCCGGACTCATCGCCCTGGCCATCGCCGTCCTGGTTCCCCTCATCGGGGCGATCCTCGGTGGTAAGGCCGGTATGCGCTTCCACCGCAAAGTCGACCAGGTAGGCATCGACCACCAGTCAGGCATCACCAACCATTAACAACCGGCACGAACAATCAGCTAGTCACAACCAGCCAGGGACTTATTTCTGGCTCACCTCAGAAGGAGCTTCTCTATGATTTCGCAGAACGATATCGACACCATCCTGTCCGGCCGAAGCCACGTCCTGGCCTCCGACGGATCCAAGATCGGTTCCGCCGGCCAGGTCTACCTGGACGACCAGACCGGGGATCCGAGCTGGGTCACCGTCAAGACGGGCCTCTTCGGCACCTCGGAATCCTTCGCACCCCTGCAGGGCGCGAACGTCACCGGCCATGACGTGACCATCGGATACACCAAGGAGCAGGTCAAGGACGCACCCCGCGTCGAATCCGACGGCGAGCTCAGCCCCGAAGAGGAAGACACCCTCTACCGCCACTACGGACTCTCCGGCCACACCGGAACAACAGGCACCGGTAACTCCGGTAACACTGGCAGGGACTTCCTCGACACCGACACCACCCGCACGACGACCGGCACCACTGCCGGCTATGAGGCGGGCTACCAGGCCGGCGATGAGCGTATTGACCGTTCCAAGAACGGCAACACGGTCGGGCATGACACCTCCGGTCCGACGACCGACGAGGCGATGACCCGCTCGGAGGAGCAGCTCCGCGTCGGTACTGAACGCCGCGAGGTCGGCAAGGCCCGCCTGCGCAAGTACGTGGTCACCGAAAACGTCACCAAGACGGTGCCGGTGAGCCGCGAAGAAGTACGCCTCGAGCGGGAGCCGATCACCGACGCCAACCGCGGCAACGCATTGGACGGGCCCGCCATCAGCGAGGAAGAGCACGAAGTCGTCCTCCACGCCGAGCGGCCCGTCGTCGACAAGGAAGCCGTTCCCGTCGAACGCGTCCGTCTCGACAAGGAAACCGTCACCGCCCAGGAAACCGTCACCAGCGACGTGCGTAAGGAGAAAATCGAACTCCTCGACAACGACACCACCAACACCACAGACGGCACCAACACCACCGGCCGCCGCTAAACAGTTGGGACGTACACCGCCGGTAGGTAAGTCGACTGGTAGGTAGGTCGACTGCCGACACCGAAGAAGCGTAGGGGCGCTGCACACGCAGCGCCCCTACGTGTCTGTCGGGACCCCTCCCCCACCCCAACACCGCGCGAAGTTACTTGCCCCTAGTTCAGGTGTCAGGCGTCCTTTAAATGTCCGGCCAGTTTTCGCGCGGCCTGTGTATCGTCCTCGCTCAGGCCGATGTACCCGCTGTCCTCATACTGGTGGGCCTGTCCGTCGATCCACCGGGTATGAGCTTCCCAGGCTGCCTGGCGGCTCGTATCCAAAGCACGGCCAATATCCGCCCAGGAGGCTCCGACTTTCCGGGCGGTCCGGACAGCCAGCTGGCGCCCATAGACCGCTTTGCGGGCGATGACCTCACTCAGGGCGAGAAGCTCCAGCACCTCCGCTTTCGTCAGAGACTGAGGCGAGCCCTCCTCAGCCATGGAATCCCGGGCACGCAACTCGTCGTACCGTTCGACCGCTGTCCTGAGAGTAGTTTCAGTCTCGAGCTGCGCTGGAGTAGTCATGCGGCTCACAGTAGTGTCAGGCAAGCTTGACAGTCAAGAGAACTTGACGTTTTCGCTCGGAAGGGCGAATACGTCCTCCACTGGAGTACCACAGCCTCATCCATGCGGGAGCTGTCCGCGGTAGGCAACTCGACCCGCGGGTATGGCTCGTACTCTCCCCCGGCGTCCGCGCTCCTAACCTGTGGGTTTTGAACCTCGGTGGCGGGAACGTCGACACGGGCACACCCATGGGCTCGATGGTCTTTACCGTCATGGCAGCCCTGGCGCAGATGGAACTCGAGATCAAACGCGAACGCGTCAACGACTCCAACACCAAACGCCGCGATGCTGGCATGAACCTTGGCGGACGACGCCCGATCTTCTCGGACAGTCAGATCGCCAACGCCCGCCGACTCATCGAACAAGGACAACCCGCATCCCATGTCGCCCGCGACCTTGGTGTGTCTCGCGCTACGCTCTATCGGCGCATCGCCAACCTCGACGCAGAGCAGTGGATCACCGCACACCCCGGCTCCATTCCCCACTAACCCTCAGTGGAGGATGTCCAGGTACTTGAGCAACTCGCTGTCACTGGGCGACGAGCAGCCCTGATGGCGCGCTGTTCTAGCGGCGGGTGCGCGGCCGGGAGTATCGGCTCACGAGATCGTTGAGCGCAAGCGTGGCGACGATGATCGACACGGCGACGCCTGCGAGCATGACGTAGAGTCCGACCAGCATCGACATGGGCGAACTTGCCTCGGTCAGGAAACCGATACCGCCCACTGCTCCAACAACCCAAAACACAGTCACGGCGAGCAGCACCGCCATCGACGGCAGGGCCGACTTGTTGTCCCTGAGCCACTGCACTTTTCGTCCTGCTTCAATTCCCATGAGCGCCATGCTCCAAGTGTCCGACCCGTCGATCACAGAGCGGGCGAGGACACGTTCCTACTGGGTCACAATGCGGCTTCGATACACCAGCTCAGCAGTCAAACAGTGCAAAACGAGGTAGAGCACACCAGATCATTCGTGCCATCTCAATCAGCCCGCGCGAAGACCCTGGGCATATCGAGGAGGGTTCAGACTGCGGCCGGCTGGGTTGGTTGGGTTGGCGCACCTCCTGACCACTGGTGCACGGCACAAGCTCCCCCACGCTCCGCTGCTTGTCCCGCACACAAATGGACAGCAGGAACCAAGGTCCCAGCTGCACACACCCACCAACGTCACCAACACGCTGCAGCTCACCTCGAGCAACCGGTGGGCATGCACAGCCTCCTGACCGCTGTGGTGTCGGTATCAGCGCCAGAACCTACTGTTTTCATAGTTCTCAGTCTGGCCATTGAAAGTGAGTACCAGCTTCCTCGTAGCACTGCCCACCGAATAGAGGCACGTAGCCGTGGCACTCAGAATCAAGGGAACAGAAATTCTAGGTTGCTTAGCAAACCAGAGAAAGAAGATTTTAGGCTGTTTAGCGAATAGTGGAAAATATTTCCTAGGATACTTAGTGAACAGCCTGCTGAAAGAAGTCGTACCTGCCGACCACAATGGTGATTACTTGCCAGTAGGAAATAACATCCTTACCATGAATGCATTGGGTGTGGCTGGGGTCACATGGGGGAAGCCCTATCCCGATCCCGGGCCAGCCGGAACGCAGCATTGAGTTCCGGATTCAATGACGAACCCGAGCATTTCCTCTGCCCGGGTAATCAGGGGGTAGTTATGGCTGGAAAATTCGAGCTCTTCCGCGACGGAGGAGTTTCCTTCAGGTTCAGGTTGAAAGCACCCAATGGGACGGTCGTAGCCGTCTCCAAGCAGTACTCGGACAAAGCGTCAGCGGTCGAGGGCATTCACGCGGTCCGTGAGTGCGCCGGGACGGGCCTGATCACCGATCTCTGCCCCCCGATGCCCCGTAAAGCAGTGAAGAAGCAGGCTCCCCTACCCGTCGCTACGGCGGTATAACGAACCCATTGGTCCAGAGTCGCCCGCCGGCCCCCCTGGATTGGAGGACGACGGCCCGCCAGGCACACCCTAGTAGGTGTCGGGTCATCCGGGCTTCGAAGCGCTTCCAGCTCCCGGCCAAAGATATGCCGGAGCTGCAGAACAACCCGCTTCGAAGGACCAAACCCCTGTAAGTAAGCATTGCTGCGACAGCCAACCCCTTGTCCTCCCGAGGCAAACCCCCGTCCCCGCAGCCAAGTATTCACCCAGGAAAGGCTCGGGACCGTTGGGGCACTCTTTATTCCGTCAGGTGTATGGGGTGGCTGACAGTACACGTCACCGCCCCCGCCGGCGACGTAGCACGGAAGCCATGGGATGAAGCTGTGGCTATTCGGTCGTGGCTATTCGTGGGGACATTCCGGCAGGAACCAGTGTTATCGGAACAAAAAAGCGAACAGCCAAATTGAAGGAGCAGACGTGACAACGGCACAGAACAATCCAATGACAGAGAAACTGCTGACGGTCGCGGAGATCGCTGCCCGCATGCGGGTCTCGAAGATGACGGTGTACCGCCTGGTCCACTCCGGGGCGCTGCACGGTGTCCGGTTCGGCCGCTCCTACCGGGTTCCAGAAACAGCCGTGGAGCAATACCTCGGTTCCATCACCTCAGGGCACTAAACCACCGCTTGTCACCGGGCTGAGGCACGTCAGGAGCATGGGCAAACGTCACCGATTGTGGCGATGTTGATAATCAGGACACCCCATCAATGACCACCTGAACCTGTATATGTCAACTTCATCTGGGACCACGAGGACGGCTTCACTCAGGACCACGATGAGTGCGGTAGATCAACTGGGTGCTGATGGGGCATGCATCCTCGACGTTCATCGTCAGGCTGAAAACGAAGGCCCATGCAGGTGACTTTTGCTGGCGGTGGCGGGGCTTTTGCTTGGTTAGCGGGTCGGGCCGACCGCCGCTCGATCCGCAGTCGGTCCGTGGCATCGACGGCGTACAGATTGTCCGACTCGACGTCGGGCCAGCGGCGAAGCGTGGAGATTGAAGTCAGACACGGTCCACCCACTCGCAACCGACGTGCGCGGCATCGGCGGCACCGGCCGTCATGCCCGCCAGGCGCTCCCGGAAAGCCTCGAGTTCCGCGCTGCTGTCCGCGACGGCGACGGTGATCAGCACCTGGCTGGGCTGGTACGTGGTGCCGCGCACGGTCACCCCTGCGCCGCGGAGGTCGTTTTCCAGGCGCCCTGCTGTGGCGTGCGGTGCGGAAACCTGGAACACCCCGCACCGTTCTCGTTGGACGTATTGAGCGGTGTCGAGGGCCTGCGACACCGACCCTGAATAGGCGCGTACCAGGCCACCGGCGCCGAGGAGGATCCCGCCGAAGTAGCGCACCACTACGGCTGCCACATCACTGAGGTCCGTCCGGCCGTCGGCAGTCTCTCGACGCGTCAGAGCCTCGAGCATTGGAGCGCCGGCCGTTCCGGAGGGCTCGCCGTCGTCGTTGGCGCGCTGCACCTCACGGTTTGCTCCGATTAGGATGGCGCTGCAGTGGTGGCGCGCATCGTGGAACTCTTTGCGGAGTGCGGCGAGGAGGGCGTCGGCCTGCTCCTGCGATTCCACCCGCTCAAGGACGGCAATGAAACGGGAGCGCCGCACCTCGATCTCGTGCCGGTGGCGCCCGGCGATCGTCGTATACGTCGGCGCCGCTCCGGTTCCTGTCACCGGTCCAGTCTAGGCAATGGGGCTCTTCACGATTCGTGGGAACGGCTTGCTGAGGCGACAGAGCCCTCGAGAAGTTCCCCCAACCGCCTACCGAGGCCGGGTCTGCGGGTACCGACCACGATCATCGACGCATCCACCCGGTCGGCGAGGAGGGAGAGTTCGCGGGCTGGGTCCCCCGCCAGTCCCCGCAAAGACCACGTCACGTGCGTCCGGGAAAGGCTGCGCTGCAATTCATCCCTGACCCGGTCCAGGTCGGCGATGCCACCGACGGCAGGTACTGGAGCTACCACGTAGGGAACCGCCGCTGCTGCGGCGTTTCCCGCATTGAACGCCGACCCATCACCACTGCGCAAGGCTTTGACGCAGATGCGCGCTGCCGCTCAGGCGTAGGACGCACACAAAATGGCCAAGCACAGCACAGCCTTCCAACGGGCAATCATCACCGCTACGGTAACCGGCTCATGCTCGAGGTATGGGACAACCTCTACATTGAGGCTCGGACGGCGGCGACCATCATCAGAGGCCACCCCGATCTCAACGCCACAGCCGAAGCCCACGCACCCATCCTGCAAGCCTTCGAAGCCGGCACCCCGGAACTCTGCACGAAACTCGTCATCGACCACCAACACGAATACTCCACCCACCCGCACCACGAATCACCGCAGCAAGACACGTACACCACCTGACCGAGTGAGAGACAGCTGCTCGCCCCCTTCAAAGCGGGTCCCGCCAAGACCGCCCGCTGGGTGCCGCTTACGTTGACTTAGCCACCGGGAACACAGGATCACGATTCCGGTGATCACGAAAAGGGGTACACCGGTCAGGGCGCCGACCAGGATGACAGCAACGCCGACGACAAGGATGAGTTTCGGCATCAGAGCCCGACAGGCTGCGGTTGAAACAGTAAGAGTCCAGGGGTCTTCCAGTTGCGCTAGGGCCTGGGCATCAGGGAAGTCCTTGTGCAGAGACGCCTCAAGTTTCCCCCAGGCATGACGATCGCCTTGTCCTAGCGGCATTCCGTTCCTCCCCTTGTGGTTAGTGACGCCAGGGCCTGGCGTCATACCTCTACGACGGTTGCGGCGTCGCTGAGGATCTCGACGGGCTCAAAGGCGTGCTCCGCCATACGTTCAGCGATTGTGTCCCAGTGGTATCTCTTGAGTAGTCTCCGGAGCTGGGGCTGAAGATTCGAACGGTCGAGATCACGCAGCATTTGGCATGCGTCGGCAAAGCCGGCAGCATCGTCCCGGAGATAGACGACGTGCCCGAACTCGGAGACAACGTCCGGTACCCGGGTCGAGACCACGGGCAGGTTGCAGGCAAGATACTCCAAGGTCTTGGTGGGGCTGATGGAACGTGTTTGAGCACTGAGTGCGAAGGGCATCAGTGCGACGTCGAACTCCGCCATCAGCCGCGGCAGGTCCTCATAGTCCTGCTGCCCGAGTTAGGTGATGTTGGACGCCTGCGGAAGCTGCTCGGGCGCGAGCTTGGCGAGAGGCCCGATCATCCTGATCTCCCACTCGGGTAGTCGTTCGGCGAGGTCCGCGATCAGGCGGCGGTCAAGGCGTTCGTCGAGAACTCCCACATAGCCCGCGACGGGGCTCCTACCCGCTTTCGGCTTCGTGTCAGCCGTCCGGCATCGAGCAGCAGCATAATGTTCCGGGCTGACACCGCTGGGAAAGAATTCAGCGTCATGGCGTCCTTGCTCGACAACGGCCCGGTGAAGGGACCGTCCACCCGCGAAGACCACGTCGGCGCGGTGCAGCGTGCGAAGGTGCTGCTCGACGAGGGCCGGGGCAGCGTTCTTGAAGGAAGCAAGGTCATCCATCACGTCATACACGATTGTCGTTGGCCGCAGCGCCACGGCGATGTCAAGGGCCAAGGGCGTGTACAGCCAGACCACGCGTTGTCCCTGGGGAGGGCCAATGAGCTTGGGCAGCTGGTCAGCGTAATCCGGAATCACATCGTTTTCGTATCCGACGTGGCGTCCCTGCTCCGGGACTTCAAGCCACACGCGGGTGACGCTGCCAGTCTCCTCGAACGCCAACCGCCTGTCAGTAACACTCCTTCCCGGCGGAGTCACCGGTTCCTCCACGAACCAGATCTTCCGGTGTCGGCCCAATCGGGAGATGAGCTGCTGGGGACGCTGCCAGACCCCGTCCCAGCGCAGGTGGGACAAAACAATCACTTCATCCTGCATGGACGGCCCTTACGTTGGTTCCGGCGAACATCCCCGCGCGAGCGGCCGGCATCCTGCCTGCTTTTGTTGCCCCGGAGTCCTTGTAAGGGTCGGGCAGCGCGGAGGAACAGTACAGGGAGGTGGCCTCTGCCTGTTTCACTGCCGCAAACATGCGGCACCGCTCAGGGAAAGAAGTATCGACAGTCGGGTAGGGCAGCCTCCCCAACCCCTCCAACCCTGCATAGCGCCAGCCTGTGCCCAACTCCACTAAGGAGCGGTGCTTGATGTCGTAGTAGCCCGGCGCTACCCCAAGGGCTGTGCCTGCTGCACCGCGAGCCGCTGCGGATAGGGTGCAGGTGGAACCTCGAGGCGTACCAGTGCTGTCCGGGTCGGGCGGGGAAACCGTCGTTCCAAAGCTCGGCGAACAGAATCACGTCCGCCTCGGACAGCAACCCTTCGAGGGATTCAAACATCTGTCGGTCAGATGCCGGTAGTGCTTCAACATATCCGACCGTCTTTCCCTCATCCAGGCACTCTCTGATGCGTGCTCTCAGCAGTGCGGTTGCCAGTGCAAAGGACTCCGGGTGGATGAGGTCCTGCTGAACGCAGACCATGACGTCCCTAGCCCGGAGCGGAGCCGTTCGGAAGGACGGGAAGTTCGTCGTGATACCTAGGAACAGGTCATCCAATCCAGTGGGCAGGCCGAAGCGCTGAGCACTGGGCCGGTCCCGGCAGGAAACATGGTCGAACCTGTGCAGGGCAGACGTCAGTTGAGGCAGATCCGGACACGCAGGCAACAAGCCCAAGCCTGTACCGAACAGAGCAGCCCCCGAGAGCTGCCGCGCGGCTGCAATGCCAGCGACCACACCGGCCTGATGAGGCCACACAGCGTTCAGGTAGCCACCTCCAAGCAGATGGATCGATGCTGCACGCGTCAGTGGCTCGAAGTCTGGTTCGGTTTCTGCTAGAACGAGTGACTCGACATGGGCCACACCCCGGCAGCGCCCTTAACCGAGCTCCCGTCGCAGGCCCGCCACAGGGCATCCGTTACCGAGAGCTGCGGATGCATACCCTGAAATAAGGTCCGGGCAGAGGCGGGGTGTGGGCAATCCAGAACTACCTCCGCGTTAGGACGGACGCGGGCGAGGAACCGCAGCCAACCGGCGACGATCGCCTCGTCCCCGAAATTCGGGTGTCCCGCCACGGAAACCAGATACACCAATTCACCCATGAATCGACGCTATTCCCACTAGATGACACCGAAACGGCACCCGGATGAACGTGATCCAAAACCGACAGGACCGTCCGGGTATCGAGCCATCGGACGCACAAGCGCCCTCAGTGCTCAGCCTGCGAGATGGTGACCGGCACGACGACGGCGCCGAGTTCTTCGAGTACCTGAACTGTAAAGTGAACCGCCCGTCAACAACATCAGAGCGGCTTTGAACCGGCTGCCATCAAAGGCATGCGTGAGGGCGGAGGGGTACGCCGACAGCTGGGCCGGCAACCGGTTGATGGTTCGCCCTCGATCCGCGGCCTTGTGTGCCCGACGGGAAATCAGGACCCGCGAATTCACACTCGCCTCATCCCCCACCCGCAACGGTTGTAGATCCCGGCGCATGCGTGCCTGGTTTGCGATCACCATCGCGTCCTTTGCGTCGGTCTTCCCATCGCCGCGGGGTGTCTGGGAAGCGTGCTGGACGGTACGACAGGGAATGTAAAGCAGGCGCTGTTCCTGAGCGACGAGCAGGGCAATCAGCGACACCGCTCTCCCGTGGTTCAGATCCACCGCCCAGACCACCTCCCCCGTGCCATCAGTAAGACCTGTGACGTCGGTGATGAGATTCAGCAGGGCGCTCTCATCGTTGGCGACCCTTTGTGAGTACAAGCGGGTACCGTCCGTATCGATCACCGCGCAATGGTGATGGGTTTTGCCAGCATCAATACCAGCCCACACCTGTGTCATCGCAATTTCCAATCATCTCGGCATCCAGTTACGCCCAGCAGATGTCCGCGCCGTCGTACCATTATCCAGCGATCCTCTATCGCACTCTCAATCAGTGATGGCGTCATCACGGGAACGGCGGGCGGCCAATCCTACGAGGCCGTCACGACAAGCGCCCGGCACAGCAGAAACAGCCATATCCACCACCCCTGGGTAGCCCAGAGACTACAACTGCCGGGAAACCACCCGCTTAACAACATGAGGACAGCAGCAAAAAACGTCGTAGCCAGATCAGATCGACTGCGACGAACGAGCAGCCACCCCCACAGTCTGGGGCGCAGCGCAGGACCGCTCAGACCTTTGGACGGTCCCTTCAGCGGCCGATGCCGGCGACCTTCGCGCTATGCGTTTCGGATACTCGTTCCGCGGTGGCCATGAGAGCCCAGATCAGGAGTAGAGGGAGTGATGCTGTGGTCACCTCCATCAGGAAAGCGTTGAGGTTCAGGTATCCAATCCCCGAGAGCAACAACGAGATGGATGCGGCCGCGGAGACGATCGTCAGCGTGAGCCGGCCGCGGAAGTGTCCACCGTGCACGAGAACAATGAGTCCGGCCAGAACGAGCATCTTGACGCCGTCGGCTCGACAAATGAGCTGCCAGACGACGGAAGCGAGTCTGATCTCTGGTCCGATGGTCAGAAAAATCTCCCCCGCGAGCTGAACAAGCGAGAGAATGGCAGCTACCGCCGCGAACGTGATCACGCCCCCTGATGTTGAGGTCGAGACCAGCGACCGTCCCAGCGCGACGAGTAGGACCGCAGCGATCCCGTGTACAAATATGGCGAAGATGAGGTGAGTCGGCGAATCACGGAACTCATCGGTTACTTCAGCAGAGTCAGCGTCAGGTGTAAGAGTCGGACCACCGACGACAAGTCCGATGACCCAGCACAACACGTAGCCGACAACGACCAACCATCGCATGCGAGTGGTCCAGGTACTTGTGCGGTCTGTCATGGGGACACCGTAAAGGTCCTGGATGAACGGCGAATGCCTGGCAATCCCGAGTAATAAGGAGGAACGCACCCCTTGATCAACCGTCACCACTCGTCCATGAGCGAGCAAAGGCAGGCGCTTCCTCATGGTCACCGCGTTCTGTGGTGGTTCAACCAGGACCGGACCGGTAGGAAGCTCGGGGTGCGGCGTGGGTGCCGGTCTGCAGTGCACTGTTCATTCGACGTCTCCGGTGTTTCCTGTTTACCAGCTTGTCGGTGAACTGATACTTATCTGCCGCCGGACGATCAACACCGGGTGGAACGGTGGTCGGGTGAGGATTGTAATTGTCGCCGAGACCTTCCTGCCTACTGTGAATGGGGTCACTCATTCGATTCAGAGAATGCTTGACCATTTCGTTGACCGCGGGGATGAGGTGCTGGTGATCGCGCCGTCCAGCGCAGACCCGGACGATTCCGGGCTTGACCCCAGTATTCGCGTCGTGCGGTTGACGTCGGTTCCATTGGCTGGGTACAGCAGCGTGCGGGTGGCCGTCGGCGGAGTCAGCAGGGGATTGGTGACGCCGGCTACCGGGCCTACGTCACCGCGGAAATGGTGACCGGTGCACACGACGCCGGAATGGAGGTCATTCCCTGGACCGTCGACGACCCGGCCACCATGCGCTTCCTCATGGACCTAGGCATCGACGGGCTCATCACGGATCGACCCGACCGGCTGCGCGAGGTCATGGAGGAACGTGGACTGAAACTGCCCAAGCAATTCTCCGCGCCCGGCAGCAAGGGCTAAGTCCCCGTCGCACTTGCTCATGGTCAGCATGGCCGAAGACCCTCGGGACGGCAATCGGCCAGCGTATCCGAGAGGCCCTGTTAGATCGCAGGGAGGCTACCAAACCACTCAACAGCCCTGGATAGGCAAGACATCGACGGGCCCAAGCTGGATCTTCAGCCCGGCTGGTCGCAACGACAGGACCTTGCTCGACGGCACCTGATCGAGTCAGACTGCGTGAAAAGCTTCTTCCAGGGCGTTCAGGATCAGGTCGAGGCCGTACTCGAATTCCTCGGCGTAGTCATATCCGGGCTTCAGGACATGGTCGGTGACGAACTCCGTCAGGTTCGGGTACTCGTTGGCCGGGAACGGCTCGAACATGTCCTGGGCCATCGCATCTATCTCGGCCGAGGTGTCGAATGGGACGCTCATTCTCGTCAGGGCGAAGCCGTAGATGTAGCCGTCGAGTACCGAGTAGGCGTGTGCCACCATCGCGACGTCAAAGCCTGCGGCCCGGAGCTTGCCGATCACCGCGTCATGATGCCGCAGGTTCGCCGGTCCGGGATGCCGCCGCGACTCCATGAGGCCGATCGCCCAACGGTGGCGTGCCAGGACGTCGCGCAGCGACAGTGCCCGGTCCCGCATCGCTGCTTTCCAAGGTGTGCTCCCGAGGGGAAGGGCGATTTCGCTGAAAACGACGTCGATCATCGCATCGATGAGGTCGTCCCTGTTCTGGACGTGGCGGTAGAGGGCCATCGGTGCGACCTCCAGCATTCCGGCGACCTTGCGCATAGTGAGCGACTCCAGTCCGCCGGCATCCGCATGGCAGATCGCAGCCCGCACTACCCGCTGCCTGCCAAGTGGTGGGCGCGGCTCTTCTGTCTCGCTAGCCTCTGAAGGCATCGCATTCCTCTCTCCAACAGGACACCCAGGCTATCGGAATCATCCTTCTGTGTACTTTGTACGCTATCAGATGTACGTTGTACGCACGACGTGGACGATCCGCGTTTCTTCACGAAAGGAAGCGGTCATGAAGGCTGCAGCGGGACTATTTTCGGAGGCACCGGAAGGGTTGCCACCGGCATCGCGCAAGCGCTTGGCGAGGATTGCGGGGGCGTTCTACCTTGCAGTAGGCCTCACGGGAGGCTTCTCCGAGGGATTTGTGGATCCCTCCATCTATGTTGCAGGTGACGCGGCGGCCACAGCCGGGAACGTGGTGGCCAATCCAGGGCTCATGCGGCTCGGTGTCGTCGCCCACCTCACGGATGTCGTCTTTTTGCTTCTCACCGCGGTGACGCTCTATCTGTTGCTCAAGCACGCTGGGAAGCACGCAGGCCGCCTGATGGTCCTGGCCGTGGTCGTCGCCGCCGGCATCATCTCGGTCAGTGCCGTCTTCACGTTTGTGGCAGTTCAGGTAGCCACGGATGGCTCCTACACGACCGCTTTCGGGTTATTGGGGTCAGAGGCGCTCGTGCTGCTCTTGCTGGAGATCCAGCACTACGCCGTCCTAGCCGCGCAGGTCTTCTTCGGACTATGGCTGGCACCTCTGGGGTATCTTGCGCTGAAGTCGAAGTTGTTTCCCACAGCGCTCGGCTTCGTCCTGATCGGAGCCACGGTCAGCTACCTGATCCATGTCGTCGTCGCGTTTCTGCTTCCTGAACACACGCAGATCCTCGTCTACCTGAACATCACGCCCATCATCGCCGAGATCTGGATGGTCCTATACCTGCTCATCGTCGGCGTACGCACCCCGCGCTCCACAGATCACACACCCGCTGCAGAGGCAGCACCGATCCCTGCCTGACAACACGCCACCGTGGCTGGGCATCAAGCCGAACCATCGCGGTGCCGACTAGCCAGACGGCACCACGACCCCCTCCGGGAACTACGTACCGGTCATCAACCGGACCTACGACCTGAAGGCAGCTCCCCCACCCCGCCAGGAAACACGCCGAACACCATGGGCTCGCAATGCCCGACACCATTCCTGCACTGAAGCGATGGGCGGATCACCTCGCTGTCCACCACTTCGGCAGCAGCCCTGCTATTGCGTAGCGCCCTTATAGGCGACACCAATGCACTCTACCGACCAGCCATGCCCTCCTACAGAGTGGCCTCTACCTGCATCCGGCGCGTGTGAGACAGCTGAGCGGGGAAGGCTCTTCACCACCTGCTAGGGACCCGCATCGGGGCCATAGATTTCTCTCCCGGCTGGAAGTTGGGCAGTCGTTCACTGTCTGGTCACGATGCATTGTTCCTCCGCGAGCACGCTGGACCTCATGAATTCGATCTCACGCCGCTCGGTCGTCAAAGGGACCGCCGCCGCTGTCGGCATTGCCGTCACTGGAACAGCTCCGGCCCACGCCGCAGTGCGGGCGTCCCCGATCCCCTTGGTGCACAAGCGCCTGTCCCTGCCCAGTGGCATCTCCACCGGGGACGTCACACCGAACTCCGCAATCCTCTGGTCCCGGGCTAGCGGGCCCGGTCAGTTGATCGCCAAGCTACGCGCCGTGGACGACGACGGCCGCCTGCTTCGCGGCTCGGGCAGCTTCGACCGCGTAATCAAGGGTGGGTGGGCAACACCCGAATCCGACTTCACCGCAAAGATCCAGGCGGGACAGCTACCTCCGGGTACCCGCTTCGATCTGACCCTTCACTTCGAAGACAATGACGGAAACCACAGTGAAGCCGGGGAGGGGACGTTCAGTACGGCACCCGGCAGTGGACGTGGCGGTACCGGCACGGGACCTGCTCGTGCCGCCCGCCGTCGAAACCAAAGCTTCGTCTGGACCGGAGATACAGCCGGCCAGGGGTGGGGCATCAATGAGGAAATCGGCGGCATGCGCGGCTATGCAGCGATGCACGCCACCCATCCTGATTTTTTCATCCACTCCGGCGACACCATCTACGCGGATGGGCCCATCGCGGAAACCGTCACGGAACAGGATGGCCAGATCTGGCGCAACCTCGTCACGGACGGCGTCCACAAAGTCGCCGAGACTCTGGACGAGTTCCGTGGACGCCACCGATACAACTTGCTGGATGCCAACATCCGCGCCATGTACGCCGACGTGCCCGTGATCGCCCAGTGGGACGACCATGAAACCCACAACAACTGGTATCCCGGCGAGATCATCGACGACCCCCGCTACACAGTCCGCGACGTCGACGTGCTTGCCGCACGCGGCAGACGAGCCTGGCAGGAGTACATGCCCATCGCAGACGCGCGCGCGATGCGCCCGGGCACCGGATTCGAGGCCACCCGTATCTACCGCAAGACCGCACGCGGCCCACAACTGGACGTCTTCTCGCTGGATATGCGCAGCTTCAAGAGCCCCAATACCGCCGGCCTCGAGCCGCAGGAAACACCGTTGCTCGGCGAGGACCAGGTGCAGTGGCTCATCCGCGAAGTGTCCCGTTCCACAGCAACCTGGAAGGTCATCGCCGCCGACCTACCCATCGGCATCATCGTGCCGGACGGGCAGGCGCAGGAATCAATGGCCAACCGCGACGACGGCGAACCATTGGGCCGCGAACTCGAACTGGCCCGCATCCTGAAAGCATTCAAGGACAACAACGTCAGCAACGTCGTCTTCGTCACCGCGGACGTGCACTACTGCGCAGCGCACCACTACTCCCCGGACCGGGCAGCCTTCAAAGACTTCAATCCCTTCTGGGAATTCGTTGCCGGACCCATCTCCGCCGGATCCTTCGGCCCCAGCCCGATGGACCTCACCTTCGGACCCCGAGTGGACTTCGCCAAGTCCGGCACCTTCGCGAATCAATCCCCCCGCACCGGAGACAACCAGTTCTTCGGCCACATGGACATCGATGAGGACGGCGCACTCAGTGCGAGCCTCCGCGACGCCAACGGCGCAGTGCTCTACACCCAAAATCTAGCCCCTGAGCACTAGGACGTGCCCTCAGACTCAAATACCCAGTGCCCGACGCACCGCTGGGGTGTTTCGTCGGGATACCGGAATCATGGTGTTGTCGGGGTCGTCCATGGGCGGATACAGTCTCGCCATCCTGCCCTGACCCTCAACACCAGCCGCTGAGGCTACCGATTCCCGTTACGCGCGGGCGACTTCCCACATAATCGAACCTGTGTTCTATTTTAAACCCTGCACGAGGAACGGCAGACGAACCAGGACGGCGGACGATGACAGCACAACCAGTAGGCGCACCACGACAAGGACACACGAACGAGGAGCCTGCGTGGCATGTGCTGGACGAGCCCGCGTTTGTCCGTTTCCTACCCTCCGGGACACCCCTGGCGCTGCGCTGGCGGGGCAGTATCTGGCAGGTCATCAGCGAACCCGTGTCCTGGTCGAGTTCGAGTTCCTGGTGGGAACCAGGAACCACTCCCCTGAACTCTTCCCTTGGCTCGTCTCTTGGCTCTCCTGTGGGCGGGCAGGGCAGCCTGGTCACGACCCGTTTCTGGCGGTTCCAGGCCCAGACCGGCCGGCGTCCCCTGTGCTGGAGTTTGATATGAGCACCGACCCCAGGTGGAAGGATTGGCGGCTGCGCCGCGTCGCCGGCGTCGACGGGTTCTAAAGCCGGGCGGCAGGCAAGACACGTGCCGGGTCGTGGGTGGCTCAAAAAGACACGGCAAGCACTACGCGAAGCTGATGAACGAGCAAGCAAGAGGAGTTCGTGATGCGCGAGGAGCTGATCATGCTCACCGCGGCCGAACTCGCCGTCGGAAAATGCCATCCCACGAGCTTCCCGGAACCGAGACGGGTGTACGCGTGGATCCGTTTCCTCTCCAAAGCCATCCGCATCCAGTCCCACTCCATCGCCTACACGAGGACAGCAGTCAAAATCCGATTCCTCGAACCACTCATCAAGGTTCAGCGCGAGGGCTGGGTATGGCTGAACTTCGTCGCCCCCGTTCCACACGATCCGACAAATTCGGTAGATCCGGAAGATCCGGATTCTGAAAAGCAGTAAGGGTGGATCGGGCCACTTGAGGATTGGCGCAGGCGCAGCCCAACATTTGTTCGCGCTAGAGTCCTTGAAGGGGGATCATTTATTCATAGCGGACACTTCAGGAGTGAGAACAATGGCACAGCGTGTACAGGTCGAAATGGTCGACGATCTCAACGGCGAGACAGCAGAGGAAACCGTGCGATTCGCAGTCGACGGCACCGACTACGAAATCGACCTCACCACCGAAAACGCGGAAAAGCTGCGCTCAGCCCTCTCCAAGTATGTGGAAAAGGGCCGGAAGTCGACGCGCGGCAAGCGGGGCCAGGGCGGCCGCCAGCCCTCACCAGAAACTTCCTCAACAAGCCAATCCAAGCGCGAGGAAACCCAGCAGATTCGCCAGTGGGCCAAGGACAACGGATACAATCCCAACTCCAGAGGACGTATCACGAAGTCGATCGTCGACGCCTACAACGAAGCCCACTAGTGGGATGAAGAATCCCGTGTCGTAGCTGATGCCTGATGGGCGAAAGCCGAGCGCCATGCCGGTAACAGCACGGGTCATGCTTGCAGCATCTGGACAGATAATCGATTGGCTGGGGCGAACAGTGGGTTTCCATTACTGCCAACAGGACAAGATGCAACGAGCCCTCGCACTGCCCCTTACCGATGTCGTTCTCCTGACAGTCCTTACAGCATGCAACCCTCTATCGGGTAATGGAGGTGTTGAGCTTCAACTCCCCCGAAACACTCGGCACCGGGGCCTGGAAGAACGGGGAGATACTCCGAATGGACTGCTCGAGAGCCACCATGCCACCCGGTAGTAGGCGCGTAGGTACTCGGTGCAGCGCACCCGTCAATCAGGACCTCATGCGAAGTCGACTGCTTCCCGGTCCTGCAGCGTCCGTCCGCCTCAGGTCCCCACAGCAGGACGACTCTGCTGTGCCTCAGCAGATGGCAGCGGATCCTGCGGCGTCAGGGAGCCAGGTGGCATCACGACGGTTGATGTGACGCGTGCCTTTGGCAGCCCTCAGGTGCTGCTGCCAGCTTGCGGCATCGGACACGGCGACAGCGGAGCTGGTCGCCTGGCGTTCTCTGGTTCCTACGAAGAAGTCGTAGTAGACAGGGAGGCATGGGCAAGAAAAAGGGAGTAGCACCGCGCTTGGCCGACGCCTTGGAGCTCGTCCTGGGCACCAAGGAGCTGCCGATGAGGCTGCGAGCATGGGACGGATCAGAAGCAGGACCCGCCCGTGCCCCTGTGATCGAGTTCCGTTCCCGGCGGGGATTACGGCACATGCTGTGGTCGCCGGATCAGCTCGGGTTGAGCCGCGCATATGTCGCCGGTGATATCGATGCACCCGGCGACCTGTTCGAGAGCTTCTCGGCGCTCAGCTCCGTGGGCAAGTTCGCCGAACTGAAGGCTTTCCGCCCTCCCACCTTCGGCGAGCGCATGACACTGCTCAACGCAGCCGTCCGGGTTGGTGCGCTAGGACTTCCGCCCGCGCCGCCGCCGGAGGAGATGAACGTGACCCGATCGGGACGGAAGCATTCCAGGAAGCGGGACGCCGCCGCGATCTCCCATCACTACGACGTCGGCAACGAGTTCTATGCGCTTGTGCTCGGTCGGTCAATGGTTTACTCCTGCGCGGTCTGGGAACAGGAGAACATCGGCTTGGACGCAGCCCAGGAGGCGAAGCTCGACCTGGTGTGCCGCAAACTCGGCCTTCGGCCGGGCATGCGGGTGCTTGACGTGGGCTGCGGCTGGGGCAGCTTCGCGCTGCACGCAGCGCAGATCTACGGCGTCGACGTCGTTGGTGTCACGCTCTCGAAGGAGCAGGCAGCCCTTGGACAGGAGCGCGTGGGTGCCGCCGGCCTAGCCAACCAAATCGAGATCCGGGTTCAGGACTACCGCGATGTCCACGACCGTCCGTTCGATGCGATCAGCTCGATCGGCATGGCCGAACACGTTGGCGGAGACCACATCGGATCCTACGCGTCCCATCTGTACGGCTTGCTACGTCCCGGTGGGCGCCTGCTCAACCACGCGATCTCCTGGAATGCAGGTGAGATGCCACCGGATCCAGACTCCTTCATCCCCCGCTACGTCTTCCCCGACGGGGAGATGCTCAGCCTCACCGTCACGCTCGGGGCGCTCGAATCGGCGGGGTTGGAAGTGCTCGACGTCGAGGCGCTCCGCCGGCACTACGCGCTGACGCTCCGGGCCTGGGTGCGCAACCTCGAGGAGAACTGGGACGAGGCGGTACGTCTGACGAGCGAGGGACGGGCCCGGGTGTGGCGGTTGTACATGGCGTCGAGTGCCCTCGGCTTCGAGCGGGGGCTGAACGGCGTCAATCAGGTGCTGGTGCAGCGTCCGGGAGGAGAGGATCCGCCGTTGCGACGCGGGGAGTGGGTGTGAAACGGCCTCGCTAGAGAGAAATCATGTCCGAACGGACGGTTCCACCTCCCGGGGCGTCGTCATCGACGTCATCGGGTGATGCGCGGATTCCCACGCGCCGATCCGATCATCGAAATCATGATCTCATCTGCCATTACCGTCCTGCTCCGGGGAACCGGTACGGGGCATCGGTCGACGGATCATGGACGGCATCGAACCGCGCCCCGCTGACCGGGGAGGTAGCGAGAGCTCTGCGCCGGCCTGTCCTAACAAACAGGGCCTGGCAGAACCTCTCGCAACCGTCGATGGTGCACTCCAACGCGCACAATCAGTCAAGACTGACGCAGGGCGCCGCCCGCTCTCCTGTGCGATCGCCGGCGAGCCCGGAATGACGGAAGCCTGTCGAGTGCATCTGACGAACGACCGGTTGATGCCCTGACCTTCTCGGCGTGTTGTTCCGGAAGCAGACGTACCGTTGGGCATGGGTCGATTCGGGATGAAGACAGCATGCACATTCCTGGCACTCCTAGGGCTGACAGTCGCAGGAATGGCTCCGGTGGCGGCTGCCCCGGCATCGGGAACCACAGATCTGGTGGGCAATGACGTGTCCTGGCCCCAGTGTGGCAAGACACTTCCCAGCTCGACAGCATTCGCGATCGTAGGGGTGAACGGCGGACTGGCCAACAACACCAACCCCTGCCTCTCGGCGCAACTCGCCTGGGCCGAGGGTGCTACAGAGACTTCCGGGGTAACTGCGCAGCCCAAGGTTGCCTTGTATGTGAACACTGCCAACCCCGGACATGCCGGCTCATGGTGGCCGTCGTCCAACATCAATGACGACGGCAAGGTGATTACCAATCCCTATGGAGCATGCGCGCCAGCAAAAGTAGGCCAGCCGGCTCCGGTCAACCGCGCCTGCTCCTACATGTACGGCTATGTGAGGGCCTATCAGGACGCTACTTCACGAGGCGTGGCGAATCCCGGCTCGTATTTCTGGTGGCTGGATGTGGAGACGGGCAATAGCTGGCAGACCGGCACGAGCAGCAACCCGAATCTCGACGGCCCAAGCCTGAACCGGGCGAACCTTGGAGGAATGGTCGCCTACTTCAAGAGCATCACGGACTCCCGTGTCGGAATCTACTCCACGGGCTATCAGTGGGGAACCATCGCTGGGACCGTCCCGTCCAGCAGCTCCCTCATGGGACTGCCGAGCTGGCTTGCAGGTTCCAGGACCTTGCGGGGAGCGAAGTCGAGTTGCTCCTTGCCTGGTCTCACACCCGGCAGCCGGGTATCAGTGACGCAGTACGTGTCCGCCGGACTCGATTACAACTACTCCTGCCCCTAGCTACAAATCGCCCGTGAGGCGGTCGCCGACGGGAGCAACACCCGGAGCGTCGGCCCAGGTACTTCACTTCCCTTGCTGACCGGCGCCATTCCTTACCTCATCAGGGAAGATGCCCGGCTAGCCCACACTCGGACAAGACACACCCGCTCCCGCGCCACTACTGCTCCTTCTATGACGTGCTACCCGTCTCCTCGGCGGCAGTTTTGAAACACGACTGAGAGCTTGGTTGCAAGACAGTTTTCAGGTTGACGCATAGGAGTGACGTGAGGTGCGGTCAGCGAGATTCGAGCGACGGATCACCACCCCGTAGCTACGCTGCAGCTCTTCCGCGGCGCTGGGGTTGTCGGTCGCCACTACCTTCCAGTCCGGCTCAACAAGGTGTTCGGCAATAGCTCGACCAATCTCGTCCTGGATCCAGGACTCGACCTCTGGTCTGCCCCGCTGGTCGCGCCACGAACTGTCGGTCTTCGTAGAATCAGGTCCAATGTCCTATTCGGCGTCGACTGTGTCAGCGAAGGACTGCTTCCGCTCCGTTCGAGGGCACGTGTCGCACCACCCGGCGGCAGGACTAGTTGAGATTCATGCGGGCGTGCCAGTACTGAGAGTTGACCCTCGAAGCCGTCAGCACCACCAGACCAGTCTCACCGTTGACGCTCTGTTTCGTTGATGTTGGGTCGTTGATGTCCCTGTCGGTACTGCTGCTGATGATGGTCGTGCCGGCGCCGCGTGGGAAGGAGATGTTGTCGAGCGGCGCCTTCTTGTAAACCACGGTGCCGCCCGCCTCCGGCGCGACCGCGAACACCCAGACCTGACGGCGCTCCTCGTCGATCATGACCATGGGGCGCGTGTGCGCGTCCGAGACAACGCCGAAAGGCGCGCTGGTCCACTTGGCCGCACTATCCCGCACCAGGAGCGCCACAAACGTTTGACCGGGTTGCTGAGCGGCTGTCTTGATCGCTACGAAGAGGCGGCCGCTGCCGTCGCTCGTCAATTCCTTGAGGTTGATATGGTCGTTCGCGCATCCCCCGGAGCAGTTCGTTCCGCCTCCGTAGGCGACCTCTGTCTGCCACGAGTTGTCTGGCTGACCGTCCTGGTGGATGGACAGGTAGAACCTCTTCTGTCCCGGCCGCTGATTGCTCCACATGACTGCAACCTTGTCGCCCTGGAAGGATGTGATTGCAGAAATATCGTCGTGGTGCACCAGGGCGTTGGGAGTCGGTAGGACGAGCGGAGTACTCCACGCCGTGTCGCTCGTCGTCGAGTGGTTGACGTAGATGCGGTTGGTGTTGTCGGCCGAGACAACGGAGTAGGTGACCCACAGCATACCGACGGAGTCTTTGGCCACGGTGATCGATTCCGTGCTACCACTGCGAATGGTGACGGGGAATCCGGCGTCTTGGGAATAGGTCTTCGTCAACGCGTTGTAGCTGAAGCGGTGAAGCTCTGCGGACCCGGACGTCACCGCCTGCTGGGATGGTGGCATACCCCACTCCGAGACCACAGTCGTGCCCGACACGACGTAGAGCTTGCCGTCCCTCACGTCCCAGAGCGCGTCACCGCGCGCACTCTGCCGCGTATCGACAACCGTCTCCGTCTCCTGCCACACCTCCGTTGCGGCGTCGAGCCGGTGGATTTTCGTCGCACCTGCGGACGCGCTCCACATCAACCCCCACCAATTCCCATCCTGGAACCAGAGCTTGCTCTGGGTCTTGTCCGCAGTCGGGGTTCTGACGCCGACACCTGCGTATGAAGGGCCAGGCTCCCCCACATCGGCCGCCTGGGCGGGTAGGGGTAGCGCGACAGCGACGGCCGCCGCAAGTAAAAGAGCGATGAAAAGGCGTAGCAGACGCATGAGGGTGCCCTCGCAGTAATGTCAGCGGATGTCCTTGTCGCAGAGCGTATGTTTCGCCCCAGAGGGTGTCACCAGTAACGTGTACTCCCTTTTCTCCGCAGAATACTCACGCTGCATCCGCTGGATACTCGGGGTGCGCCCGCTGGCTGTACACCGGAAAATTCCGGACCATGTCCATCCCAGAAACGCGCCTCACCGTGAATAGTCGGCACGCTGGGGAATTTCGAGTCAAGAACGGACCGGTGGAATCAAAAGTCCCCTCGAGTACGCCGAGGAGGGGCGACGCCGTAGTGGTGCGGCGGTGAACAACTTGGGCCACTCACTGATCGACGTGCTCACTACGGTGAAACTGCTGCCAAAACGCGGCGTCCATGTCCGAGCCATTTCTCGAGGAGCCATAAGGAATTTTCAATGACGCACAATGATCACGGCGAGAATTCCAGACTTGGGCCTCCACCTCCCAGGTGCAACTGACTGCGCAGATGTGATCGAATCTGAATCATCGCCGGACGATGACTGGATGAACGTCAGAAGGCGCGGACAGCTTCCGGGTGGCGTTCCCTTCGCACGAGACCGTGAATCACGGCCAGCGCTCCATGCCGGCGCATGGCGACTTGGATCAGGACGACCGCAGCCTCTTCGCAGGCGTCCTGCGCAAGATCCTGCCTGTTCTCCTCGCCAACGCTCACGGCAAGATCGTCGAGGTGCACCACCAGTTCCACCAGTCGTGTCCTCAGATACTCCTCGACCGTGAGCACAACACCCTGCAGGACTTCGACCCGACGATCCATGGTCGATCCATCGAGGTGTTCCTGGAGTCGTCGTCGCGCACGCCCGACGTCCTGTGCAAGAGCCGCAGCCCCCACGGCGGAGGCATCATGTGAGCGGGCACGAACCCCGCGATGGAAATCGCTGTCGACCGGATCATGGTCACCCAGCACTGCGATGAGGTATCCCGCCGCGTCGGTTGCCTCGACAGTTCCAGACGGCGCCGGGGCATCGACGTACTGCTCAACCGTGAGGACAGCCCTCGCCAGGTGTCCGGCCAAGCCCGCAACGGTGTACCCCTCGAGAGCACTCTGATCTTCCCAATGCTCCGCCACAGCTGTGCTGTCGAGTACGGATTCGACTCGTTCGGCCGCCTCCAGGAACGCAGACAGTATCGCGCTGGATACACTCCTCATGAAACCTCCGATCCGGCTACGCGAGCAATTCGATCCCATCACTCCGCAGGAACCCATGTGCCTTCCGTGGGTTACTGTCCCCCTGTTGAGCGAGCGTGGCAAGACGCTTCGAATCGTTCAGCGGCACGCGGCTATGCTCTCGCCATGGACCAGCAGCTGCACTTCATCACCGTTGCCACGCGTGACCTCGACGCGGCGCGGTCGTTCTACCGCAAGCTGGGTTGGTCGCCGGTCCTTGACGTACCGGACGAGATCATCTTCTACCAGGTAGCACCTGGACTGCTGCTGGGGCTGTTCCTCGCCGAGAAGTTCGCCGAGGACGTGGGACGTGATGAAGCGCCCGATCCAGCGGGAGTGACGCTGTCCCACAACGTCGGCAGCCCTGGCGACGTACAGAAGGTGGTCGCGGCGATGGCCGATGCCGGCGCAACGGTGCTGAAGGAGCCTCGAAAGGGTGCCTTCGGAGGTATCTTCCACGCCCTCGTGCGCGACCCCAACGACGTCGTCTGGGAGATCGCCCACAACCCCTGCTGGCGCATCGACGACAACGGGGCCGTCGTTCTCGGTTGACGCTCGGCATACGTGCGAGGGAGCAGCCGGAGAAGAGGTCACCTCACGGCGAACGACTTTCCGGAACGGGACCTGAAGTGACTCCCCCGCCAGAATTCCCGCAGGTTATTCATCTGGTCGCCCCTGTTCGTTCCGACGTATATCTCAATAATCGTCATATTTCTTTTTATTGACCGGACAACTCCCTGTTCTGCCTATAGTTGGTCCAGCTTCAAGAGATGCGGTCGCAAAGCTCCGACTGGACCGCACACCAACCCCATGTTCCTGGGTGGTTCGGATGACGAAGCGGCCTCCGCCATGGCACGCAAGTGCCGGTCCGGTGCGGGCAAGAGCACGTCGAAAGGCAGACACCGTGAGCTGTACCGCCCACCGCACCATCCCTTAGCAGTCCTACGCGCCATGCGCCCACCCTGCTGATTCTTTTCCACTTCTCCGTATTCCGCCCTGCGCGGCGCCGGACCGCTGTAAGGAATTCCCCTTGAATGAATCCGTAATTCCCCCTGCCCGGAATTCCAGGCAATTCCGGTATTTCCGGAATCTCACCGCGGTATCCGCGGTTGCCCTGGCCGCGCTCCTCAGTTCATGTGCGGGGCCGGCGAGCTCCACCTCCGAAGCAACCGGTGAACCCGTGAGCGGCGGCATCCTGGACGTATCGATCTCGGCGGAACCGGGCTGCCTCGACGGCCACGGCATCTCGGCTACCCAGCAGCAGTTCCTGGGGCGCCTGGTCTACGACAACGTGGTGACGCTGGACGAGAACGGGGACATCGCGCCGTACCTCGCGGAATCCTGGGACATCTCGGAAGACGGCAAGACCTACACCTTCCACCTCAAGCAGGGCGTGACCTTCAGCGACGGATCTCCCTGGAATGCCGAGGTCCTGGGTCAGAACCTCGAGCACATGCGGGATCCGGCGACGAAATCGCCGCTCGCCGCCGCATACATAGCCCCCTACGTGGACGGCAAGGTCATCGACGAATTCACCTTCGAGGCCTACCTCGACTACCCGTACACCCCCTTCCTCTACGCCCTCGCGCAGTCGTGGCTCGGCATGAACTCGGGCAAGGCCATCGCGGAGTCTCCCGAGACGCTGTGCCAGAAGCCGATCGGGACGGGCCCGTTCACCGTCGCGGACTACCAGCCGGGCCAGAGCATCAGCTACTCGAAGCGTGAAGGGTACGACTGGGCGCCGGAGTGGCTCGAGGGCGACGGCGAGGCGTACCTCGACGGCGTCGAGGTCACACTCGTCAGCGAGCCGGTCATCCGGCACCAGTCCCTGGTGTCAGGGCAGTACGACCTCACGGAGAACCTCGCGCCGCAGAACGCCGCAGCGGTGCAGGCCGACCCGGACTTCACCTATGAGAACCTCCCACGGACCGGCAGCCCCTACGTCCTGAGCTTCAACCTCAACCGCGCCCCCTTCGACGACCTGGCGGTCCGGCAGGCGTTCGCAGCCGCCGTCGACACCGAGGCCGTCACCGAAAGCCTCGGCTTCGGAACCTATACGCCGATCGACAGTTTCCTCTCCAGGGAGAGCAAATACTACGACCCGACCGTCGAGGGCGTGCTGACCCACGATCCGGAGCGGGCGAACAAGCTCCTCGACGACGCCGGCTGGTCGGCCAGGGACGACGAGGGCTTCCGCACCAAGGACGGCAAGCGACTCACCATCGAAGTGCCGACGGTCGAGAGTTCGACGCCGAGTCCCCTGCTGGTCCAACTCCAGGGCGAGGCCCGGAAGGTCGGCTTCGATCTCCAGATCATCCAACTCCCCCAGGCGCAACTCACCGAGCTGCGGTATGCCGGTGACTTCGACGCGCTCGCCGGCGTCTGGCACACCAACACCACCGACGTCCTGTTCATCAGGTACCACTCCTCGGAGATCACCGGTGAGCGGATCGGCCAGAACTCGTCCTACGTCAACGACCCGGCCCTGGACGACCTGCTGCTGACAGCCCGCGAGTCCGACGACGGGCCCGAGGCGGAAGAGGCGTACTCGAAGGCCCAGCACCGGCTGCTCGAGATCGTGCCCGGCCTGCCGCTCTACGAAAACCCGAGCCAGTTCGCCTACGCGAACACCGTGCAGGACGTCGACGTCGACACGTCCCACCCGGTGCCCGTCCTGACCTACGCGTGGAAGGCGGAGTAGGTGGCCGTCCTCCGACGCATCCTCACGCGCCTGCTGGTCGGTCTCGGCGTCCTCTGGGGCGCGGCCTCGCTGACCTTCCTCGCGGTCTACCTGATCCCAGGGGACACGGCCCTCCTGATCCTCGGCGGACCCGACGCGAGGCCTACCGCCGAGACCCTGGCGCAGGTCCGAGCCGACTACCTCCTCGACCAGCCGTTCATCGTGCAGTACGGCAGCTATCTCGGGAACCTGCTGCAAGGGGACCTCGGACAGTCGTACCGCCTACGCCTGCCCGTGACGGAAGCCATCGGTCAGCAGATCGGCGCCACGGCGGCGCTCTCGGCCGCCGCCGTCGCACTCGCCCTGCCCCTGACCTTCGCGGTGGCGATCCTCTCAGCACAGCGGGCCTCCTGGATCAGGTCCATCGTCTCCGGGATCGAGGTGGTCTTCGCCGCTACGCCGACCTTCATCATCGGCTTCGCACTGCTGATCGTGTTCTCCTTCACGCTGCACTGGTTCCCCATCGGCGGCAACCAGGGGCCGGTGGCACTCGTCCTGCCTGCTCTCACCCTTGCCCTGGCCATCTTCGGAACGCTTTCCCAGGTCCTGCGGAACGAGCTCGAGGACGTCCTCGAGCAGCCTTTCATCCTGACGGCGCGCTCCCGAGGCATGCGGAACCTCCCGGTCCGGATTCGGCACGCCCTCCGGCACGCCGCGATCCCTGTGATGACCATGTCCGGCTTCGTCGTCGCCGCGCTGCTGGGGGGCTCCGTCATCGTGGAGACCCTCTTCAGCAGGCAGGGCATCGGAGCCCTCACGCTCGCGTCGGTCTACAACAAGGACCTGCCCGTCATCATCGGGATCGTGCTCCTCTCGGCGGCCGTCTACGTCGTCGTCAACCTCGTGATCGACCTCCTCTACACGCTCATCGACCCGAAAGTGGTGACAGCATGAGCCTCACCGCGCGTACCCTGCCGCCCGCGGCAGCACCCCCTGCTCCGACCGCGCCTCCGGCTCCGGCCACACCTGACCCGAACCCGGCGCACCGCGGCCGCACACGACGATGGCGTGTCCGCCCCGGCATCCTCCTGGCCTCCGCCTTCCTCCTCTGGCTCGCAACCGCGGTCCTCGCCCCGGGTCTCCTCGCCTCCGGTGATCCCTACGCCGTCGACCCGGCGGGAAGCTTCCAGGCACCGGGCTCGGGGGCGTGGTTCGGTACTGACGATTCCGGCGCCGACAACTACACGCGCATCGTCCATGGCGCCGCGACCTCGCTGTACATCGGCATCGGGGCGACGGCGATCGGCGTCGTCGGGGGAACCGCCATCGGGCTCCTGGCCGGGCTGAACGGCCGCCTCGTGGAGGCCTCGGTGATGCGCTTCCTCGACGTCACCCTCGCCATCCCGGAGATCCTCCTGGCGCTCGTGGTCATCGGCATCATCGGCGGAGGCACAGAGAACGCGATCCTCGCGATCGGTGCCGGCAGCATCGCCTACTACGCCCGGATCACGCGAGCGCAGACACATCTGGTGCGCAGGTCCGGTTATGTCGAGGCAGCGCGGACGCTGGGGCTGCCCGCGTGGCGTGTGCTCCTGACCCATACCGTGCCGAACGTGATCAAGCCCGTCCTGGTGCTGGCCACCATCGGCGTCGGCTCGGCCATCGGAGCAGGCGCATCTCTCAGCTTCCTCGGACTCGGCACTCCTCCCCCGGCCCCCGAATGGGGCGCGATGCTCTCATCAGGTCGCAACTTCATCTCGAACGCACCCTGGATGATTACCTTCCCCGCGGCGTTCCTCGTCGCCACAGTCCTGTCCATCACCGTCATCGGCCGCGAACTCCGTCGCCGCGCCGAAGGAAGGCTCCCATGAGCTCCACCCTCAGCCCCGTCGCACCGCCGCCCCTCGTCGAGCTACGGAACCTCACCGTCGAGTTCGGACGTGGCATCAACCGCCGGGAGGTCGTCCGGGGTGTCAGCCTGACCGTCCGGCAGGGCGAGTGCCTCGCGCTCGTCGGCGAATCAGGTTCCGGCAAGTCGGTGACTGCCCGGACCCTGGTCGGGTTGACGGGGTCCGGCGCCACGGTCCATGCCGACACCCAGCGCTTCAACGGCGTGAATGCCCTCAACTGGACGGAACGCCAGTGGTCACGCGTTCGGGGCAGGGATGCAGGCTTCATCCTGCAGGATGCCCTTTCGTCCCTCGATTCACTGCGGACCGTCGGAAACGAGGTCGGCGAAGTGCTTCGCCTCCACGGGGACCTCGACCGCGCCGGCCGCCACGCGCGCGTCGTCGAACTCCTCGCGTCCGTCGGCGTCCCGGAGCCCGAGGTACGTGCCCGCCAGTATCCGCACCAGCTGTCCGGCGGCCTGCGCCAGCGGGCACTGATCGCCTCGGCCATCGCGGCGGACCCCGGCCTCCTCATCGCCGACGAGCCGACCACGGCGCTGGACGCCACCATTGCGGCACAGGTCCTCCGCCTGCTCGGCGGACTCAAGGGGACGCGCACCGGAATGCTCGTGGTCAGCCATGACCTCGCCGTCGTCGCCGACCTCGCGGACCGTGTCGCCGTGATGCGCGACGGCGAGATCGTCGAGGAGGGCAGCGTCCAGGCCATCCTGCAGGACCCGCGCCACCCCTACACGCAGGGACTGCTGGCGGCCATCCCCTCGAGGTCCTCGCGAGGGCACCGCCTGACGGACCGCTCGCGCCCTGTGGCGCCCGGCGGTCCCTCCCTCCCCCGGCTTACTCCAGCCCCGTCGCCGTCGGAGGGCATCCGCAGCCCGGCCCCGGTCAGTCTCCCCGCGGCCCAGGGAACGCCGATCCTCGCAGTACAGGGGATCAAGCGCAGCTACCCGGGACCGGGCGGCGGAACCCGCACAGCGGTGGACGATGTGTCCTTTACGCTCGGGACCGGCACCACGCTCGGGATCGTGGGCGAATCCGGCTCGGGCAAGACCACCGTGGCGAGGATCGTCCTCGGCGTCGAGCAGGCGGATAACGGATCCGTCCGGCTCCACGGCCGCACCTGGGAGGAACACCGGGCCGCGAGGGACGCCTCCGCGCGCCGCTCGGTGCAGATGATCTACCAGGACCCCCTCCACTCCTTCGACCCCCGCAGGACCGTTCGCCAGGTCATCGGTCAGGCGGTCGCCGCGGCCGGAACGCCCCGCCGAGCGAGGGCCGATCGCGTCCTCGAGCTGCTCGACCTCGTTGGACTCGCATCGGACAAGGCACGCAGCCGGCCGCTCGACCTCTCGGGCGGGCAGCGACAGCGGGTGGCCATCGCCCGCGCGTTGGCGGCCGAGCCGGAGGTCATCATCTGCGATGAGCCGGTTTCCGCCCTCGACGTCACCGTCCAGGCACGCATCCTCGACCTCCTCACCGAACTGCAGGAGCGCTTCGGCCTCAGCTATCTCTTCATCTCCCATGATCTCGGCGTGATCCAGCATGTGAGCAAGGACGTCCTGGTCCTCAGGGACGGAGTGGTCCTGGAACACGGCCCGGTCGACGACGTCTTCGACAACCCGCGCCACGACTACACGCGCCGGCTCATCAACGCCATTCCCGCGCTTCCCGCCCTCCGAAAGGACACGATCCCCTCATGACACGCCAGGTTGCCTTCAACCTCTTCGAAATGAACTGCGTGGGCCACATCTCCCATGGTCTCTGGGTGCATCCGGAGAACAACCGCCACCGCTTCAACGACCTCGACTTCTGGGTCGAGACCGCGAAGCTGCTCGAGGCCGGACTTTTCGACAGCGTGTTCCTCGCCGACGTGATCGGCACCTATGACGGCTACCGGGGTGGCCCGGACACAGCACTCAGGGAGGCCGTGCAGATCCCGAGCAATGATCCGCTGCTGATCATCCCGGCGATGGCCGCGGTGACCAAGCATCTCGGTTTCGCGGCGACCTTCTCCACCACGTACGAGCCGCCGTTCGCCTTCGCCCGCCGGGCCTCGACCCTCGACCATCTGACCAAGGGCCGCTTCGGCTGGAACATCGTCACGTCCTACCTGCCCAACGCCGCCCGCAACTTCGGCCTGCCCGACGAGGTGGAGCACGATCAGCGCTACGCCATCGCTGACGAGTACCTCGAGGTCCTGTACAAGCTGTGGGAGGGCTCCTGGGACGACGACGCCGTCATCGAGGACCGCGACCGGCGCATCTACACGGACCCGTCCAAGGTCCGCTACATCAATCATCGCGGGCCGCACTTCTCCGTCGCCGGTCCGCACCTCAGCGCGCCCTCCCTCCAGCGCACCCCTGTCCTGTTCCAGGCCGGCAGTTCGACGGCGGGGAAGGCGTTCGCTGCCCGACACGCCGAGGGAGTTTTCGTCGGCGGACGCGATGCCGCCGCCTACCGTGAGAACGTGCAGGACCTCCGTCGGCTCGCCGTCGCCAACGGACGGGGCGCCGACCACATCAAGGCGTTCGCGAGCGCCGTCGTGATCGTCGGCAGGACATACAAGGAGGCGCAGCGGAAGGCGGACGAGTACCGCCGGCTGTCCAGTGCCGAGGGCTACCTGGCCCACGCGGGAGGAGGCGGCATCGACCTCGCGGCCTACCGCCCCGACGAGGTGATCGATGACATCCTCGCCCGCGAGGACCGTCCCGGCCGGGACAGGCAGCCGAGCACCAGGCGCCACCCGGCGGGCACCACCGTGGGTGAGGCCCTCGAGCGGATCACCCGCTTCGACCGCGGGCCCTTCGTGGCCATCGGCACTGCCACCGAGGTAGCGGACGAGATCGAGCGGTGGGTCGAGGGGACGGACCTCGACGGCTTCAACCTGCGGCAGTTCCTCACGCCCGGCACTGCGGAGGACTTCATCGAACTCGTCGTACCCGAGCTGCAGAAACGAGGACTGTACCGAAGGTCCTACGAGGAATCGACCCTTCGGGAGCGCCTCTTCGGCCCGGGGAACACCAGGCTGTTCGACCAGCACCCCGGGGCCCGCTACCGGAACGGTGCCAACCTCGGCAGCGGTGCCGCACTGCTGAGCGAGCCCGCAGGTGACGGCACGCACTCCACCGCAACCGCTGCCCCGTCCTACGCCTAGGAGCCCCCTTGTCCCTCACGACCACCCAGCAGCCACGGAGCGGCGACCCCGAGACCTCGGCGCGCCCCGTCCCGACGGCAACCCTCCTGCAGCGATTCCGCCCGCTCTTCGCCCTGATCGCAGAAGGGGCAGCACGGCGGGAGCAAGACCGCACGCTACCGTTCGACGAGGTCGCCGCACTCAAGGAGGCGGGCTTCGGAGCGCTGCGCGTCCCGGTCGAGTACGGCGGAGCGGGTGCAACGCTCCGTCAGCTCTTCACGGTCCTCACCGAGCTCGGAGCTGCCGACTCGAATCTCACGCAACTCTGGCGCGGCCACTTCGCCTACGTCGAGGGAACGCTGCTCCAGCCACAGTCGGCGCACCGGGACCGGTGGCTCTTCGACATCGCGGCGGGTGCCATGATCGGCAACGCCTCCAGCGAGCTCGCGGGCGCCTCCCTGCACGATATCCGCACCGTCCTGACAGCCTCCGATCGTCCGGACGGACCGTTGACGCTCTCGGGAACGAAGTACTACAGCACCGGCAGTCTCTACGCGGACTGGATAGCCGGCAGCGCCCTGTACGACGGCGAGCGCGTCGGGTACGCGGTGCGCGCGACAGCCCCCGGGGTCGAGCGGATCGATGACTGGGACGGCTTCGGGCAACGTCTCACGGGCAGCGGCACCACCCATTTCGAGGGCGTTCGGGTGGACCCACGCAATGTGCGGCCCTACTCCCCTGATGCACCGAGCCATGTGCACGCCTTCTTCCAGCTGGTGCTCGTCGCAGCGCTCGCAGGGATAACGCGGGCCGCCGCGGAGGACGCAGCGGCGTTCGTCCGGCCGCGCACCCGGTCCTACGTCAACGCGACGACGCCCCTCCCGCGTGAGGACCCGCAGGTGCTCGAGGTCCTGGGTGAGCTGACGGGACGGGCGTTCGCGGTAGGAGCAGCCGTGCTCGCCGCGGCAGATGCCCTCGACCATGCCTTCACCCGGCTGCGGCCGGAGGTACTCGCCCACGGGGAGCACCAAGGCCAGGAAGCCGTCCTCGGAGCGGACGGTGGACCCGAGGACCGTGAAGATGCTGGTGAGGATGGTGGCCGTGCCGCGGTGGATGCCGCCGACATCGCCGTGAGCCAGGCGCAGCTGGTCGCCGTCGAGCAGTCCCTGCGTGCCACCGCGGACCTGTTCGAGGTGGGCGGCGCGTCGGCGACGTCTACCGGCAGGGCCCTGGACCGGCACTGGCGTAACGCGCGGACCATCTCCTCGCACAATCCCGCCATGTACAAGGCACGCTCGCTCGGTTACTGGGCGGTGCATGGTGTGCGGGAGCCCCTACCCTGAGTTCGGCGGGCCCGTCCTCCGCTGATCCCGGTAGCGTGAGGGAATGGTCCGTGAATACCGGTACGACGTCGAGATCCTCCACCTGCTCGTCTCGGGTGGCCATGCCTACTTCGGGCGGGCGCGTGACGGCGCAGCAGACGTGCCGACCTCAGATGCCGACAGCGCCGAGATCGTTGCCGGGAAGGGAATCGTCGGCGACCGCTTCTTCGGCAAGGCAGCGCACATGGACGCGGCCGTGACCCTCATGACCGTCGAGTCCCTCGAGGCCATCGCCGTCGAACTGGACGTGGCTCCCTTCGATCCGCTCCTGCCCCGCCGCAACATCATCCTGCGGGGCGCCGAGCTCACGCCTCTCATCGGGGAGGATTTCGTCCTCGAGACCGCGGGCGGAAGCGTCACGTTCCATGGAGGCCGGCACGCCCACCCCTGCGCGTGGATGGACCGCGTCCTGGCATCCGGTGCGCACAGGGCGATGCGGGGCCGGGGCGGGCTACGGTGCCGCCCGCTCACAACGGGAACCGTGCATCGTGGGCCGGCAGTCCTCGTCAGTCCAGTAGAGCTTGATCCGGGCAGGGCGCACCTCGCCTCGGTGCTACGCCCCTCCCGGCTCCCCTGAGGTAACGCGTGGTGCGGACGCGGACGGTCAGCCGATGAAGGTGACGTCCGTCGTGGCGCAGACGGCAGCAGTCCGCCCTGGCGCCGACTGGTACTGCCAGTACATGTTGGTGTGCCCGATGACCTTGTCCGGGGTCGGTGCGCCCCATGCGCTCAGGTCCTCGGTGGTGTGGGCGTCGCCGACCAGGGTGACGTCATAACCCCTGACGAAGGCTCCGTGGATGGTGGATCGGATGCAGGCGTCCGACTGCGCTCCGGACACCACGAGCCTGCCGACGCCCGCCGCGGCCAGCACGTCCTCGAGATCCGTCTCCTCGAACGAGTCGCCATAGCTCTTGTGCACGAGCGCTTCGTCGTCGAGCCGCTGCAGTTCGGGCACGACCTGCCACGGCTCCGTTCCCCGTGCCAGCCCAGCATCCGAATGCTGCACCCACACGACGGGCACGTCCTCGGCCCGGGCCTTGTCGAGGAGCGCGTTGATGTTGGTGACCACGGTGTCCCGGTCGTAGGCATCGGCGACGACGCCGTTCTGTACGTCGATGACCATCAGCGCAGTGTTGGGGCGACGGCTGAGCGTTGTCATGGCTGCTCCTCGGAAGGTACGGACAGGCCGCCGTCGTACGTCCGGACTGGGGGCTGAGGATTCGGTGGCGACCGGCACAACAGTACGACGCCGCCCGGCCGGGGACCAGGATCATGCGGACAGGTCGGGTCCGCAACAGCAGGGTGCCGTTGCGGACCCGATCCGCGCTTTCCGGGCTAGCGTGGTCCGCCGCCCCTGAGGATCCCCAGTTCGACCGCCTTGGCGGCACCATCGGCTTCCGCCTGGGTCAGGGAGCTGTCGGAGACTGCAGCGTCGAGGCGTTCCTGCAGGGCGGCCGATCGCTCCTCCTGCTGCTCCGTCCGCAGTTCGTCGAGGGCGGTCCGCACCGTCGCCTCGTCGAGGCCGAGAGCCTGCGCGAGGGACGCAGCAATATCGGACCGCATACCCTCCCGGTCCGGCTTCGTACCCGCATCCGCATTCTCGTCCGCACCGGAACGCGCATCGTCCCGCAGCGACTGCAGGGCGTCCGTCACCTCGGACTCCCCCACACCGAGCTTCTCCGCGAGGCCCGCCGGGTCGAAGCCACCGCCATGCCGGCCGGAGCCTCCGCCGCGCCCTTCCTCGCGCGGCTCGGCAGAGGCGCTGGTCGACGGCTCAGGTGTCACCGTCGTCGCGTTGGCCATACCCGTGACGCCGAGGCTCGCTCCGGCCACGAGGGCAGCCGCGCCGGCACCGAGTGCGATCTTCCTGCGTTGGATCATTGTTTCTCCTCGATTCGCCGCTTCCTGCGGCCTGTGGGTGAAGAACCGCTTCGGCTCCTTCACCCACTGTCACCGCAGCCCTTGTGGAGGAGCTTTCCCGTAGCTGTGCGGCACCTGTGCCATCCGGCGACGGTTCGACCACCATCCCGTCACCTCCTGCCCACGCAGGGTCAGTCTCCGCGGTATGCGGCCTCCAGGGCCGCAATGTCCAGCTTCTGCATACCGAGCATCACCGCGACCGCCCGTTGGGCACCTTCGGCGTCGGGTCCTCCGATGAGGGACGCGAGGACCGCCGGGATGATCTGCCACGACACCCCGTACCTGTCCTTCAGCCACCCGCACCTGCTCTCCTCGCCCCCGTCGGTCAGTGCTGACCAGTACTGGTCCACCTCCGCCTGATCGCTGCAGGAGATCTGGAAGGACACGGCCTCGGTGAAGGAGAACTGGGGACCCCCGTTGAGGCCCACGAAGGGCTGGCCATCCAGTTCGAACGACACGGTGAGGGCGGGGTCGCTGTCCGAGGGACCCGTGCGGGAGACATTGACGATCCGCGAGTTCCTCACCACGGAGGTGTACAGCTCGGCAGCTTCCTCGGCCTTGCCGTCGAACCAGAGGCATGGAGTGATCGATCCCATTGCAGGTGTCCTTCGTTCGAGCCGCGCCTCACTGCGCGGACGGTGGCTCGAACCTAGTTCAAGGACACGGCGGCGACAACACGTAGGCTTGCCGTATGTCCAGGAGTGCCCCTTCCCGCTCTGCGGCGCCGCACCCTGCGCCGCGAGTGCCAGGCCGGGCGGTCGCCTGGTCGGCCGTCGACGTCGTCCTGCTCCTCGCGTTCGCCGCCTCCGGTAGGAGGACGCACGAACACGGCGTCACCGTCGTCGGCGTCCTCGAGACGGCCTGGCCCTTCCTCCTTTCATATGTCCTCGCGGTGATCGCGATACGCGCCTGGCGCTCACCTTCGAGGATCTGGCCGACCGCCGTCGTGCTGTGGCTCGGGACCGTCGCAGGAGGCCTGGCTGTTCGGGCGTTGTCGGGAGCAGGGGTCGCCCTCAGCTTCCAGATCGTCACGCTGCTGGTCCTCGGGATCTTCCTCCTGGTGCCGCGGGCCGTCCTCGGCGCCCTGAGGGGTCGGCGTCGGCCGGTAGCGTAGAGCCAGGTCCAGTCCTATCCGAAAGGCACACCATGATCACAGCTTTCGTCCTCATCCAGACCGACGCCGCGCGCATCCCCGAGAGCGCACAGGCCATCTCCGAGATCGAGGGCATCAGCGAGGTCTATTCGGTGACGGGTGAATGGGATCTCATCGCCATCGCCCGCGTCAGCCGGCACGAGGACCTCGCGGATGTCATCGCCGATCGCCTGTCGAAGATCGAGGGCATCCGCTCCACGACGACGCAGATCGCCTTCCGCTCCTACTCCCAGCACGACCTCGATGCCGCGTTCTCGCTGGGCTTCGACAGCTGAGCACCGGGTCGCAGGAGCCCTCGGCGACTGACCGGTCAGCGTGACCGGCTGACGTCGATCCAACGGGCGAGTACGTCCGCCCCGGCCCCTGAATCGATCGACGTCCGTGCCCGCTCCATCGCTGTGCGGATACGATCCACCAACGAACCGTCCGACGCCTCGTCGAGCGCCACCAGCCCTGCAGCCGCGTTCAGGACGACGGCGTCCCGCACCGGCCCGGCATGGCCTCCGAGCACGGCCCGCACCACCTTCGCGTTCCCCGCAGCGTCGGTGCCGCGCAACGCGTCGACCGGCACGACGTCGAGCCCGAAGTCGCCAGGATGCACCTCACAGGACTGCACCTCGCCGTCCCGCACCTCCCATACCGTCGACGAGCCACTGGTCGTGAGTTTGTCCCGGCCGTCATCGCCCCTGAAAACGAGGGCGCGGATACCCCGGGCGGCGAGGACTCCCGCCATCAGGGGCGCCATCCTGGCATCAGCGCAACCGAGGGCCTGCGCGCTGACGCCGGCCGGGTTGCTGAGCGGTCCGAGGAAGTTGAAGGTGGTGGGAATACCCAGCTCGCGACGGGGCACTGCCACATGTTTCATGGACGGGTGGAAGACCTGGGCGAAGCAGAACGTGATGCCGACCTGTTCGGCGGTAGCTGCGACGTCGGCCGGCGGGAGGTCGAGGCGGACACCGAGTTCCTCGATGACATCCGCGGCTCCGGACGCCGACGACGCCCCCCGATTCCCATGCTTGACAACCTTTGCACCGGCCCCTACTGCAACGAGGGAGGACATCGTCGAGATGTTCAGGGTATTGAGGCCATCACCACCTGTTCCGACGATGTCCAGTGTCGTGCCGGAGACCTCGATGCGATGGGCCCTGCCCAGCATCGCCTGCACCAGTCCGACGAGCTCGGCGACCGATTCGCCCTTCGCCCGGAGAGCGACGAGGAACCCTGCGATCTGGGCGTGGCTGGCCTCGCCGGCCATGATCGTATCCATGGCCCAACGGCTCTGCGCAGTGCTCAGATCGGTCCGTGCCAGGAGGGACGAGAAGATCGACGGCCAGGTCGGTTGCGCGGCTTCAGGGCTGGTTGTCAGGCTCACCGTCCCAGATTATCTACGAATTGTAGAAAGTCATCATGGGGAAGTTCCGCGTATTGACGGGCGTCCTGCCTCGCTTCGGCTCAATACAGGGCTCCGGGGCACTGTTTCGCGTTGGTGATCACGCTGATCTTGGGGACATAATGAGTCTGTGACATCTGCGACCCAAGCCCCCAGCGCCGCCCCGCATCCCGCGCTCAACCGTCCCAACATGGTCTCCGTAGGAACTGTGGTGTGGCTGTCCAGCGAGCTGATGTTCTTCGCCGGCCTCTTTGCCATGTACTTCACCCTGCGGTCCACCTCCAGCGAGCTCTGGGCCATGGAGACGGAGAAGCTCAACGTCCCGTTCGCGCTGGTGAACACCGTGATCCTGGTGTCCAGCTCCTTCAGCTGCCAGTTCGGCGTGTTCGCCGCCGAGCGCCTGCAGCCCCGCAGGACGGGCGGAGTCTTCGCGCTGGCCCGCTGGGGAATGGTCGAGTGGTTCCTGCTGACGTTCTTCATGGGAGCGATCTTCGTTTCGGTGCAGGCCTACGAGTACGCAGAGTTGGTGTCCGAGGGCGTGGCGCTCTCCTCCAACCCCTTCGGGTCGGCCTTCTACATCACCACCGGCTTCCATGGCATCCACGTGATCGGCGGGCTGATCGCCTTCCTGTTCATCATCGGCCGCGCCTTCATCGCGCGGCAGTTCGGCCACTTCGAAGCCACGTCGGCGATCGTGACTTCCTACTACTGGCACTTCGTCGACGTCGTCTGGATCGGCCTCTTCCTCATCATCTACTTCCTTCAGTAATTCCCTCCTGTAAACTCTTCTACTAGAGGTAGAATTCAATGAAGAACTCCAGCAGCTCTGGCACCACAACAGGTAGGAACCACTCAGTGAAGGCACTTTCCCAGAGGCGGCGTCATCCACTAGCAGCACTCGCGCTGCTCCTGATGGCACTCCTCGTCACCGGCGGGATCTACGCCGCAGCCAGCACCGCGAACGAGGCGCAGGCACAGACCACCACATTCACCGCGAACGACGTCGAAGAGGGCAGCAAGCTGTTCTCCGCGAACTGCGCGTCCTGCCATGGAATGGGTGCCACCGGCTCCGACGCTGCTCCATCCCTCGTCGGCGTCGGCGCCGCGTCGGTCGACTTCCAGGTAGGCAGCGGACGCATGCCCCTGCAGATGGACGGACCCCAGGCACAGGCCAAGCCGGTCCAGTTCACGGACGAGCAGATCAGGCAGATGGCCGCCTACGTCGCCTCACTCGGAGCCGGCCCTGCCATTCCCGACGAGGAAATCCTCGACGCTTCCGAAGGTGACTCCTCCAACGGCGGCGAGCTGTTCCGGGTGAACTGCGCGATGTGCCACAACGCGGCAGCAGCCGGAGGCGCGCTGACCCGAGGCAAGTTCGCACCGTCGATCGACGGCACCAGCGAAAAGCACATCTACGAGGCCATGGTCACCGGCCCGCAGAACATGCCCGTCTTCAGCGATGCGAACATCTCACCCGAGGACAAGCAGGACATCATCGCTTTCCTCAAGACCATCGAGGAGCAGGGCTCCCCCGGTGGCGCAGACCTCGGATCCCTGGGGCCGGTGTCCGAGGGTCTCTTCATCTGGGTAGCCGGACTGGGCGTCATCATCGCCTTCACCGTGTGGCTCACATCAAGGTCCTCGTGACCATCCAGCGGCACCACGAGAACGAATCACCTATGGACTTGCGCACGCAGCACCTAAAGAAGGATGAGACAGATCATGGCCGACTCTAGTCACGGCGCTCCGGGAACCTCGGTCACCGTCGCTACGCCGGGCAGGGAACTCGATGAGTTCGAGAACCCCGGCCTACCGCCGCACCGTCCGCGCCTCGCGGACCGCGACCGGCGTGCGGAGAAGCGCGCTGAACGCCAGGTGGCCCTGCTGTTCGCGATCTCCGCGATCGGCACCCTGCTCTTCTTCGTGGGGTACTTCTTCATCCCGCTCGATCAGACCATCGAGCGGCTGAGGCTCCAGAACCTGATGCTCGGTCTGGGCACCGCCTTCGCGATGCTCGGCATCGGCGTCGGTATCGTCCACTGGGCGAAGACACTCATGCCGGACCACGAGGTCACGGAGAGCCGCCACGAGATCCGCCCCGAGAACGACCGCCAGGACGCCGAGAAGATCGTCAACGACATCCTCGAGGAGTCCGGGATCAAGCGCCGCCCGCTCATCCGGAACACACTTCTCGGAGCGGCCCTCCTGGCTCCCCTGCCGGCTATCGCCATCTTCCGTGACCTCGGTCCGCTGCCAGGGGATTCGTTGAAGCACACCATGTGGGACGCCGGCGTCCGCCTGACCCGCGATCCCAGTGGCACCCCCATTCGGGCGTCGGACGTGACCGTCGGATCGGCGTTCCACGTCATCCCTGAAGGCCTCAACGAGATCGAGAACAAGCTCGAGGAAAAGGCCAAGGCAGTCGTCCTGCTGATGCGCCTGGACCCCGAGGAGCTCAATCCCTCCCCCGGCCGGGAGAATTGGGGCTACGACGGAATTGTTGCGTATTCCAAGATCTGCACGCACGTCGGCTGCCCGGTAGCGCTGTACGAACAGCAGACACACCACCTGCTGTGCCCTTGCCACCAGTCCACCTTCGACCTCGAGCAAGAGTGCGAAGTGATCTTCGGACCGGCCGCACGGCCGCTGCCACAGCTTCCCATCGAAGTCGACGACGAAGGCTATCTCGTCGCTTCAAGTGATTTCCAAGAACCCGTAGGACCTAGTTTCTGGGAGCGAGGCTGACATGAGCAGCTCAACTGCGACGACCACCTATACGCCGAAGACGCGCGTCGGGAAGGTCACCGATTATGTGGACTCCCGGGTCGGCGGCTCGGGAATTGTCAAGGAGTTCGGCCGGAAGATCTTCCCCGACCACTGGACCTTCATGTTCGGTGAGGTGGCGTTGTACACCTTCGTCATCCTCCTGATCTCCGGTACCTGGCTCACCTTCTTCTACGACCCGTCGATGGCCGAGACGCACTACGAAGGCAGTTACCTTCCGCTGCGCGGTGTCGAGATGTCGGTCGCTTACGCATCCTCCCTCGATATTTCGTTCGACATCCGTGGTGGCCTGTTCATGCGGCAGATCCACCACTGGGCGGCCCTGCTCTTCGCGGCCTCGGTCGCCGTGCATATGCTCCGCGTCTTCTTCACCGGCGCATTCCGTAGGCCCCGTGAGTTCAACTGGGTAGTCGGTTGTGTCCTGCTCATCCTGAGCCTGGCCGCCGGATTCACCGGATACTCGCTCCCTGATGACCTGCTCTCCGGTAATGGCCTGCGCATCATCGACGGCGTCATGAAGGCCATCCCCGTGGTCGGCACCTACCTGAGCTTCTTCCTCTTCGGCGGAGAGTTCCCCGGCACGATGATCATCGGTCGACTGTATGTGCTGCACATCCTGTTGATCCCCGCTGTCATCCTGCTACTCATCGGCATCCACCTGTTCATGGTCGTGCTGCACAAGCACTCGCAATTCGCAGGCCCCGGTCGCACGAATACGAACGTCGTCGGATACCCCGTCGGTCCTGTCTATGCTGCGAAGGCCGGTGGATTCTTCTTCATCGTCTTCGGTGTCCTCGCTGCCATCGCCGCAGCCTTCACCATCAACCCGATCTGGAACTACGGGCCGTACGATCCTTCTCCCGTCTCGGCGGGCACCCAGCCCGACTGGTACATCGGATGGGTCGATGGCGCACTCCGCCTCATGCCGGGAACCCTTGGTAACAACTTCGACTTCGAGTTCATGATCCCGTTCCCCTGGGGCGTGAATGCGCTCTCGCTGAACGTGCTGATTCCCGCCCTGGTACCGGCCGCCATCGTCTTCACCCTGATGTTCGCCTGGCCTTGGATCGAGGCGTGGGTCACGAAGGACAAGCGCGAGCACCACCTCCTCGACCGGCCGCGCAATGCTCCCAGCCGCACGGCCATCGGCGTCGCAGGTATCACGTTCTACTGCGTTCTGTGGGCGGCCGCCAGCTCGGACCTCATTGCGACCCACTTCCTCGTGTCCCTGAACGATGTCACCTACTGGCTGCGCGCACTGGTGTTCCTTGGTCCTGTCCTCGCCTTCATGGTCACCCGTCGAATTGCACTCGCGCTGCAGCGCAAGGACCGCGAGATCGCCCTTCACGGGCGAGAGACCGGCCGTATCGTGCGCCTGCCGCACGGTGAGTTCATCGAGGTCCACGAGCAGGTCGATGATTACAAGCGCTACAAGCTGACCAGCTTCGATTCGCCCGAGGTCATGGTTCCGAAGCCGGACGAGAATGGTCGCATCAGCCGCCTCGACAAGGTCCACGGCCGTGTGTCGCGTTTCTTCTTCGAAGATCGGGTAGCACCGGTCACGCCGAAGGAACTGGCTGCGTCACATGGAGACCACCACGACGAGATCGCCGGGGCGAAGGACCGCGAGTCCATCGCGAGCCACTAGGGATTGCTCCCTGAACGCCTGAACGAAGGGTCCGGACTCCACGAGTCCGGACCCTTCGTCATGTCCGGGACCTGGCCCGGACGGCAGCCTGCAACGACAGGATCTCGAGCGTGACGAACGGTATTCCCGACCGGCGGACAGCAGAGAGTCGGCCCGAGCCACAGCCGTCGCCTACACGAGCGTTCGCTGCCGCGGTGAGTGAAGTGTGCGCCCCCGCTGTGCTGGTGTCGCTGTTCCTGGTCCTTGCCGCTTCGAGGTCCGCCGAGTGGCCCGAGGGCATCGTCTATTCCTTGGTATCGGTAGGTTTCACCACTGCCCTCCCCCTCGCCGGGGTACTGCTGCTGGTCCGTCGCGGCCATGTGTCCGACCATCACATCAGCGATCGCAGGCAGAGAGCCCCCATCCTTGCCGGGAGCCTCGTCTCGATTGCCGCCGGGCTTGCGCTCCTGGTGCTTCTGGATGCGCCCGGAATAGTGATCGCAGCAGTCCTGTGCACGGTCGGCGGTGTCGTGGCTGTCCTTGTCGCCAATCTCTGGTGGAAGCTGTCGGCGCACTCCGCAGTGGCCGTGTTCGTCGTCTTCGGGGCCGTTTCGCTCCTCGGACCCTGGGGCCTCGTGCTGATCGTGGTGCCTGCCGCCGTCGGATGGGCACGGGTGGCACTCCACGCCCACACGGCTGCGCAGGTGATCGCCGGCTACGCCGTCGGAGCCGTCATCGGTGCCGCGTTCGTCCTCTCCGTCGCGCGCCCGTAGGGGCTACGAGGGCCTCCGGAAGCTATCCCAGTCGCTTCGAGCTGTAGGCACGCGGAGTGCGGACGCCGGGGCGCTGCAGGGGCACCCAGAGCTTGTACCGATCGGCGCGGTAGTACGAGACGGAGTAGTCCACCATCGCGCGAGCCACATAGGCGTGCCGCTGGATCTTGAGCAGCGGAGCGTTCATCTCGACATTGAGCAGGCGGGCAATGGACGGTGACGCTGCCGTTGCCTCGATAGTGTCCTCACCCCATTCCATGACCAGCCCGTACTTCTCGCTGAGCACGTTGTAGAGCGATGTCGGCGGTGGATCATCCAGAATCCCGGCCACGCGATGAGCGGGGATGAAATTCTCGTCGACGCTCATCGGTTCCCCGTCGGCCAGCAGCTGGCGACGGAACCGCACAACGGGCTGACCGATCTCGATCTGCAGTTCCCGTGCCACCAGCGGAGTGGCTCCCTGCTGTTCGAAGCTCAGCACACGTGCGTCGGGCACCATCCCACGCCGGATCATCTCCTCCGTGTACGAGGTCATCTTCATATGGAGGTCGACCTTGCTGCGCGCCACGAACGTTCCGAGCCCCACGATGCGCTCGAGGACTTCCTCCGCGACGAGGGCGTCGATAGCCTGTCGCACGGTCATCCGCGCGACTCCGAAGTAGTCGCTCAGTTGTCTTTCGGACGGGATACCTGTTCCGGGTCCGCAGTAGGTGCCGATGTAGCGCCGGAGGCTCTCGCGGAGTTGCACGTGTTTCGCCTCGGGCGAGGTCCGATCGAGCGGTTCGGCGTCGAAGGGTCTCGGCAACACGGCCATGGTGTCACTCCTCCCCTTGGTTGACGCCCATCTCGGGCCGACACTACCGACTGTACTAAAAAAGAGGGAGTCCGCACGTGGCGAACTCCCTCTTTGTCGTCCTCTTGGGGCTAGTGGGCGTGATACCCACGGCTGTACTCGAAAACCCAACCGACCAGGGCGACCGCGGCCAGCCCGAGCCCGATATACGTGATCCAGAATCCGATGGCGATCCCCAGGAAACCTGTGGCCGCTGCGAGGCCGAGGACCAGGGGCCACCAGCTCCAGGGGCTGAAGTGTCCCTGCTCTCCGGAACCCTCGTGGATCTCGGCGTCGAGACGGTCTTCAGGCCGGTCGCCTACACGCTTGCCCGTGAAGGCCAGGTAGAAGCCGATCATGCCGGCCAGGCCGCCCGTGAGGTACAGCGCAAGGAACCCTACCGGCTCGGACCATTCGACGAGGAATCCGTAGACCGTTCCGACGAGGAGGAAGAAGGGCATCAGGTACGTGAAGAGCTTGGTCTCGATCTTCATGCGTTGGCGTCCTTCCGGTCGGCCGAGCCCATGAAGCCGGCAGGGCTTTCGTCGGGAGTGTGGGTCTGCTGCAGCTCGGGGTGGTGCAGGTCGAGTGCAGGACGCTCCGAGCGGATACGGGGCAGCGAGGTGAAGTTGTGGCGGGGAGGAGGGCAGGATGTTGCCCACTCCAGCGACGCGCCGAAGCCCCACGGGTCGTCGACCTCGACCTTCTTGCCGGTCCGCCAGGTGATGTAGACGTTCCAGAAGAACGGGATCATCGAAGCACCGAGGACGAAGGATCCGACCGTCGAGAACTGGTTCATCGCAGTGAAACCGTCCTCGGGAAGGTAATCCGCGTACCGCCGGGGCATACCCTCGACGCCGAGCCAGTGCTGGATGAGGAAGGTCGCGTGGAAGCCGAGGAAGAGCATCCAGAAGTGGATCTTGCCCAGACGCTCGTTCAGCATCTTGCCGGTGAACTTGGGCCACCAGAAGTAGAAACCGGCAAACATCGCGAAGACCACGGTCCCGAAGACCACGTAGTGGAAGTGCGCCACGACGAAGTAGGTGTCCGATACATGGAAGTCGAGCGGAGGCGAAGCCAGGATGATGCCGGTCAAGCCACCGAAGAGGAAGGTCACCAGGAAGCCGAGGCTCCACAGCATCGGGGTCTCGAAGGTGAGCGAACCCCTCCAGAGAGTGCCGATCCAGTTGAAGAACTTCACGCCCGTCGGAACCGCGATGAGCATCGTCATGAAGGCGAAGAACGGCAGGAGCACGGCACCGGTGACATACATGTGGTGGGCCCACACCGTGACCGACAACGCTGCGATGGCGATCGTCGCGTAGACCAGGCCCTTGTAGCCGAAGATCGGCTTGCGGCTGAAGACCGGGAAGATCTCCGAGACGATGCCGAAGAACGGTAGCGCGATGATGTATACCTCGGGGTGCCCGAAGAACCAGAAGAGGTGCTGCCAGAGAATGGCGCCGCCTGCTTCGGGGTCGAAGATATGGGCTCCGAAGCGTCGATCGGCGCCCAGGGCGAAGAGTGCCGCAGCGAACGGCGGGAAGGCCATCAGGACCAGGATCGCGGTGATCAGCGTGTTCCAGGTGAAGATCGGCATGCGCCACATCGTCATGCCGGGCGCACGCATGCAGATGATCGTCGTGATGAAGTTGACCGCGCCCAGGATCGTTCCGAAGCCGGACAGCGCAAGACCGAACACCCAGAGGTCTCCACCCACGCCCGGTGAGAACGTCGTACTAGACAGCGGTGCATAGGCGAACCAGCCGAACGAGGCGGCGCCCTGCGGTGTGATGAACCCCGAGACCGCGATGGAGCTGCCGAAGAGGAAGAACCAGAAAGCGAGTGCGTTCAACCGAGGGAAGGCGACGTCGGGTGCACCGATCTGCAGCGGCATGATGACGTTCGCGAAGCCCGCGAACAGCGGTGTCGCGAACATCAGGAGCATGATGGTGCCGTGCATCGTGAAGAGCTGGTTGTACTGCTCCTTGGTCTGCAGGACCTGCATCCCGGGTTCGAAGAGCTCCGCCCGGATGACCAGGGCCATCACGCCTGCGAAGCAGAAGAAGACGAAGGAGGAAATCAGGTACATGTACCCGATCGTCTTGTGGTCCGTCGAGGTGAGCCAGTTGACGACGATGCGCCCCTTGGAGCGTGGAACGACGCGTGGAGCGGCAACGGTGCCGGCTTCCTCAAGGGTGTATTCGAAGGTGGACATCAGCTGCTGCTCCTAGCTGGGTCGGTATCAGGATCGTCCTCGGGGTAGGAGTCGCGGTCGTACTCGTCACCGAGTTGTCCGTCTTCCAATTGCGCCATCTGAGCGTCGAATTCCTCTTGCGAGACGACCTCCACGTTGAACAGCATCTCCGAGTGGTATTGACCGCACAGCTCGGCGCACTTGCCCGCGAAGGTACCTTCCTTCGTGGGCGTCAGGTTGATGTAGTTCGTGCGTCCCGGGTAGAGGTCGCGCTTCTGCAGGAACGCCGGCACGAAGAACGAGTGCTGGACGTCGCGGGCGTTGAGCTGGAGCTCGACCGACCTGTTCACGGGAAGGTACAGGGTCGGCAGGTTCTCTGGTACGCCCTCTTCACCGTTCAAGCTGCCCTGCACGCCGGTGGAGTACTTGTCCTCGTTGACATAGTTGAAGTCCCATGACCACTGCTTGCCTCGAACGTCCACGATGACGTCGGGGTCCTCGACACGGGCGTCGATGGTGGCGATGTCCCGCTCCGTGAAATAGAAGAACACGAGAACCATGAACAGTGGGATCGTCAAGTAGAAGATCTCGAGTGGCAGGTTGTAGCTGATCTGGCGCGGGTAACCGGTGTCGTTCTTCCGCCGGCGGTAGGCCACCATGCACCAGATGATGAGGCCCCACGTGATGAGGCCGACCACCATTGCCGCAATCCACGAGTTGACCCATAGATCGGTGATGATCCCGGTGTGATTGGTGTTGTCCCGGTCTGCCGGAAGCCAACCCTTCTGGGCTTCTGCCGAACAGCCGGTCAGTAGGAGGGCGCCGACCAGCGAGATGCTGGAGATCTTTGCGATCCTGACGCGCTTGCTACCGGTTCGGTCCTGCGAACTCACAGACGGACCTTCCTTTTCTACGTGCGTTGCCACCCGCCCATGAAGCTGCACGGGGTGCACATCCAGTTTTACTACTCACTGTAGAGCTTACCCGTAACCCCGTCGATCCTGTGACAAGCAAAAGGCCCGGAACACACGTCATCCGTGATGTTCCGGGCCTCTGCAGCGTGTTAGTGGAAGGAATCTCCACAGGCGCAGGAGCCGCCTGCGTTCGGGTTGTCGATGGTGAATCCCTGCTTCGAGATGGTGTCCTCGAAATCGATGGACGCCCCGGAGAGGTATGGAACGCTCATCTTGTCCACGATGACCTCGACACCCTCGAAGTCCCGGACGGCGTCGCCGTCGAGAACCCTCTCGTCGAAGTAGAGCTGGTAGATCAGGCCCGAGCAGCCACCCGGCTGAACGGCGACGCGCAGTCGCAGGTCGGTCCGTCCTTCCTGTTCGAGGAGGCTGCGAACCTTGCCGGCAGCGACGTCGGACAGGTCGACCTCGTGCACGGGGAGCTCGGTGGACTCCTGGAGGGACCCGGTCTCGGTGGTCGATGTGCTCATAGTGTTTCTCCTAGCTCGGGCCACACCGTGGTGTGTCCGCTCTCAGTGCTGTCCGCGGTGTCGCGCGCACGGCTTCGTTCCATGGTACGCCGGACGTGCTTCTGTCATAACGGGCGGAGGGCCGGAAACATTTCCACCCGCCGGGCCCCGTGCATCTCAGGTGCGCGACAGCCCGCCGGCGTTGATCCGCGCCAGGAGGATCGCCTCGGCAAGGACCGCTTTCCGGAACTCATCGAGGTGGAGCGACTCGTTCGCGCTGTGCGCCCTGGAATCCGGGTCCTCGACGCCGGTGATGAGGATCTGGGCCGAGGGGAAGAGCTCGGTGAGGTCGGCGATGAAGGGGATGGAACCACCCATCCCCGCCTCGACGGCCTGAACGCCCCATGCCTCCTCGAGCGCCTCGAGCGCGAGGCGCGATGCCGGCTCGGTGGTGTCCGTCCGGAAAGGGCTGCCGGTCTCCCCCGGCGTGAAGGTGACCTTGGCCCCGAACGGGGCGTGGGACTCGACGTGCGCGCGGACGGCATCCATGGCGGCTGCAGGCTCCTGCCCCGGAGCGAGCCGGAGGCTGAACTTGGCGCGGGCGCGTGGAAGGAGAGTGTTCGAGGACAGCGCAACGCTGGGGATGTCCATGCCGATGATGGACAGCGCCGGCTTGTGCCAGAGCCGCGACGCGATGGACCCTGTTCCCGCCAGTTGCACGCCGTCGAGCACGGAGGCATCCGAACGGTAGTCCTGCTCGGCGTAGTCGACCGTCGCGTGGTCACCGCTCGTGAGGCCCGCGATCGCCACGTCCCCGGCGTCGTCATGCAGTGTCGCGATGAGCCGTGCAAGGAGGGTCGGGGCGTCGAGCACTGGACCGCCGAACATGCCGGAGTGCACGGCGTGGTCGAGCACCTGCACCTCGATGGTGCCGTCGACCAGGCCCCGAAGACTCGTGGTGAGGGCAGGCACGCCGACCTTCCAGTTGCTCGAGTCGGCAACAACGATGACGTCGGCCTCGAGATCGTCCCGATACGTCTCGAGGAAGGATCGGAACGTCGGGGATCCGGCTTCCTCCTCACCCTCGATGAAGAGTGTCACGCCGACCCCGAAGGAGTTCCCCAGGACCTCGGTGAGGGCCCCGAACGCTCCGATGTGCGCCATGATGCCGGCCTTGTCATCGGCGGCGCCACGACCGTAGAGCCTGCCGTTTCGTTCGGTCGCCACGAAAGGCTCCGACTCCCAGAGGTCAGGGTCTCCAGGCGGCTGGACGTCATGGTGTGCGTAGAGGAGCACGGTCGGCTTGCCGTCGGCGGCCACACGGCGGGCGACTACGGCAGGTCCTCCGGGGACGCCGTCGTTGTCGACGCGCAGGATGCGCACGTCCTCGATCCCGATGCTGCGGATCAGCTCCGCGACGGCCTCGGCGCTGTGATCGAGTTCATGCGCGTCGAAGGCTTCCCACGCGATGCCCTGGATGGCCACGAGGCCGGACAGCTGCTCGACGATCCGCGGGAAGGCCGCGTCGACGCTGGCTCGCAACTGCTCACCGACGTCGGCCGGATCGGGCTGGTGCTCGGAAGAGGGGTTCTTGGAGGTCATGCCAGAACCCTACACATGGCCAACGGAGGGCTGGGCAGATGGACTCAGCCCGGTGGAGCGGGCCGCGCCGCGTCGCTCCGACGTATCCGACCGCTCGGGATGGCACTGCCACTCGAGCCGGTATCCTGAGGGTGTGTTCGGACGAAAAGAAAAGACCCCCGCTGCCCAGGAAGTCGTCGACAGCGCTTCACACACCCAGGAAGCCCTGCGCGCACAGGGCAAGCGCGCACCAACGCCCAAGCGCAGCGTGCAGGAGGCCGCCCGCAAGCGACCCCTTGTACCCAATGATCGCAAGGCTGCCCGCGAGCAGAGCCGCTCGTCGGTGCGGGACGAGCGGGCGAAGATGCGCCAGGCACTCGATACCGACGACGAGAAGTACCTGCCCCTCAGGGACAAGGGCCCCAGCCGGCGCTACATCCGCCAGTTCGTCGACGCCCGCGTGAACGTGGGTGAGTTCCTGATGATCGCGGCCCTCGTCTTCGTGATCCTGAGCTTCTTCCAGTCGCTCGCCGTGCAGAGCGCGGTGCTGATGGCGTTCTGGGTCCTCATCGTCGCGGTGATCGTAGACTGCATCCTGCTGCGCCGCTCACTGAAGAAGAAGCTCACCGGGAAGTTCGGTGCGCCCAATCAGGGCGATCTCTGGTACGGCGTGACCAGGGCGCTCCAATTGCGACGCCTGCGACTGCCGAAGCCCCAGGTGCGGCGAGGCCAGTACCCCGTCTGACGCTCCTGCGTCGGCAGCTCCACCAGGTCGGCAGCTCTATTAGCTCGGCAGCTCCATCAGGGTGACAGCCGGCGTGAGCGCTCCAGCCCCCGATTGATGCGGCGCGCCCAGAAGGGACCTTCGTAGAGGAAGGCGGTGTAGCCCTGGACGAGCGTGGCCCCCGCATCCAGCCGCTCCGACACGTCCTCGGGCGTCTCGACTCCTCCCACGGCGACGATCGCCAAGCCGTCACCGACTGCGGATCGGAGCCGTTTCAGGACCTCGAGTGAGCGCGCCTTCAGTGGAGCGCCACTGAGCCCGCCGACACCCTTGGCTATTACCGTCTCAGCATCCGTGGTCAGGTTTTCCCGGGTGATGGTGGTATTCGTCGCGACGATGCCGTCGAGACCCAGATCGAGGGCGAGCGCTCCGACGTCGTCGATGTCCTGGTCGGTGATGTCGGGAGCGATCTTGACGAGGAGCGGTACGTGGCGTCCCGCCGCCGTGTCGGCGGTGCTCCGTACGGCCTCGAGCAGTGGCCTCAGCGACTCCACGCTCTGTAGCAGCCGGAGTCCGGGCGTGTTCGGCGAGGAGACATTGACGACGAGGTAATCGGCCACCGGTGCCAGCTGCTCGGTGCTGACGAGGTAGTCGGCGATCGCGTCGACGAGCTCCACCTTCTTCGTCTTCCCGATGTTCACTCCCACCACTGGGCGCATCCGCACTCCGTAGCGTCGAGCCAGCCTCTGCCGGGCGGCACGCAGGCGGGGGGCGACGGCGGCGGCACCGTCGTTGTTGAACCCCATGCGGTTGATGACGGCACGATCCTCGACGAGCCGGAAGAGACGCGGAGCCGGGTTGCCCGGCTGCGCCTGGCCGGTGATCGTCCCGATCTCCACGTGTCCGAAGCCGAGTGCCGTGAGCGAAAGCACTCCCTTTCCTGCTTTGTCGAACCCTGCGGCGAGCCCGAACGGCGACGGGAAGTCCATTCCGAAGGCGGTGGTCGCCAGACTTCGGTGGGGCGCGCAGAAGCGGCGAAGTCCCCAGCCGGCAGGGGTGAGATCCACGGCCCGGATGAGCGCGAACCCGATCCTGTGGGCCCTTTCGGCGTCCATTCCGGAGAAGACGAGCCGGAAGAAGGTCGGGTAGAAGCGCATGCACCCAGAATTCCATGTGGGAGGGGCGGGCACCAAGTCGCAGCCCATGCCCCGCTGGGTCGCGCCTGTGGCCCGAAGGTAGGGTCGCATCATGGACGAGCTCTGGTCGGAGGACATTCTCGGCGCAGACTTTCGCGCCCTGACGCTACCGCTGGAGCCGGACGACGAGGGACAGCGCGTCGCGACGCTCGTGGCGTACGAGCCGGAGGGATCCAGGCTCCCCGGGTCGGAATCCGGCCGGCTCGGGCCCGAACCCCTGCTGCCTGAGCCGGAAGCCCGCCTGCGCGACGACCAGCCTCCCGTCCGCGCCGTCCTGTACCTCCACGGCTTCAGCGATTACTTCTTCCAGGTCGAGTTGGCCGGGACATTGCACGAGCGCGGGTGGGCGTTCTTCGCGCTCGATCTGCACAAGTACGGCCGGAGCCTGAGGCCGGGCCAGACACCGGGCTTTGCTACGTCCCTCGACGACTACGACGCCGACCTGGAGGCAGCCATCGCAGCCCTCCGACGGCGCCTGGCGAAACGGGCTGCGGAACGCTCGGTCCAGCTCCAGGATCCGCATTTGGATCTGCACCAGGAGTGGAAGCGGTCGCCGGATCCTGCCCCGTCGCCGGTCGTCGAACTGGTGCTCATGGCCCACTCCACAGGCGGTTTGACCGCTGCCCTCTGGGCTTCGAGGAACCCCGGTAGGATCGCGGGCCTGGTGCTCAACAGTCCCTGGCTCGACACGCAGGGCAGCGCCCTGCTGCGCAGCGCCGCCCAGGGAATCCTCGACACGGTCTCACGCCTCCGGCCGAAAGCCCGACTACGGCTTCCCGAACTGGGTCTCTACTTCAGGAGCATCAGTGACACGCGGGACGGCGAGTGGACCATAGATCCCGCGTGGCGCCCCGAAACGGGTTTCCCCATCCGGGCAGGCTGGCTCGCTGCCGTCCTCGCCGGGCAGGCGACCCTCGCCCGCGGTATCTCCATCGAGGCGCCGGTGCTCGTCCTCTGCTCGACAGCATCGACCATCAGCGCCACCTGGAACGATGCGATGCTCGAGACCGACACCGTTCTCGATGTGACCCCGATGGTGCGCCGGGCCGCGGAGCTCGGCCGGTGCGTGACGATCCGTCGGCTACCGGGCGCCATGCACGACGTCTTCCTCTCGCGGCGCGACGTGCGCAGGGCCGCCATCGACGCTGCTGCCTGGTGGCTGGACGCCTACGTTCCCACCCAAAGCTCACACTCTCCGATGGCGGTGACCGCTTCAGATGACGACCGCGGCTGACCACAGCACGTGATCGCCACGATCGGCGCTAGGACCTCGAGGGCTGCAGGCGAATCAGCAGAAGGATGGCCTCGTGCCGAATTACCACGGGGCTCCCATTCGCGTTCTGCGCGACGGCGTCCTACAGGACCTCAAGGTCGCTCCGGCACACTGTGGAGTCAATCAACTGAGCCTCACCGACCACACCTCGGACGTAGGCACAGGGTAAGCGCGCGTGTGTGCTTCGTAGCGGTGAGTCGAACCCAGCGGATGGTGCCACCTGCATCCTCAGTGGCTTGCGAGCGTTGCTCGGCATGGAGAGGTGCTGTCGCTCACTATGGCCGGGATGGGCTGACGGTTTCCAGGGCGAGCCGGGTAGGGATTTGATCTGCAGGTATTACATCGTCGGGGAGTGGCTTGATTCTTGGCCGTGCAAGGTAGACCACCTTGGTGTGGAACAGATATCTCAGCCCGAAGGCAGCTGCGAGGGTTCCTGCCTGCGCTAGCACGCTGTTGATGAGGAGCATTTCTACGAGAAGCACCAGGACGGGTAAGCGGAGTAGTGCTTCGGCGTTGTTGAATCCTACGGATTGCAGGAATCGTTTGTGGGTGCTGGCAGCCCTGTGAAGTGCCCCGTTGAAGACCAGCTTCTCCTGCATGAGGAAGTTCGACAGGATGGTGATTTCGGCTGCTGCGATAGCCGCTACGACGTAGTGGACATCGAGGAACAGCAGCGCGGTCATGATCAACAGATTCAGGAGGGTACCGATGGCTCCGACGACGGCGAAGAGACCGATGCGTCCCATTCGGAGTTCTCCTACTTGTCGGATGAAGTGCAGGCCCTGACCTATGGAGGCTTTCGATGTTCCCGCAGAGCGGCGCCCGAAAATGAAGGGCACCTCAACAATCTTCAAGCGTTGCCTGGAAAGAATTTCCAACAGGACCTTGAAGCCGCTGGGTTGAAGTGCTGCCATGTCGATGCTGCTTTTTCGTATTGCGAAGAACCCGGTCATTGGATCGGAGCAATCTTTGAGCCGGACCGGGAATAGGGAACGGGTTACCAGGGTTGCTGACGCCGACACCATGCGGCGGTAGGTTCCGGAGAGTCCTGCGTTGCTGCCTCCTTCCCCGCAGTATCGGGAGGCAAGTGCGACGTCGCTGGCCGTATTCTCCAGCTGGGACAGCAGTACCGGAATCATTTCAGGTGGGTGTTGAAGATCACCGTCCATAACCAGGCAGTATTCTGCGTCACTGGCGGTGATACCGTCGATAACCGCTCCACTCAGGCCACCGGAGGGATGGTCGCGGTGGATCATACGAACCGGGAGGGTCGAGTTCACTGCCGCGTCCTGGATAGTTGAGGGGGTTGAGTCGGTGGAATCGTCGACGAAAATAAGTTCAGCTTCAATGCCTAGGCAGGCTGTCGTGGTTCGCTGAACAAGTTCATGGATATTCGGGGCTTCATTAAACGTCGGCACGATCACTGATAGCTTCATGGCGTTCCCCTGACGGCCAGTTCTTCAAGCGGCACTGTCATTTTGTTGATGCTCCACTCTCCGAAGGTTTTCACGGGTACTGAGTTCTCCAGCACTTTGCCCGTACGGGTAAGACCCAGGTTTTCGATATTGGCCCGGACCGTGGGGCCCACCACGATGTAATCCACGTCCCGCCAGCTTCCGGGATGTACTTGATCGAATTGAGCATCGAGGTCTGGTTTCTCGACGGCAATCATGCTCCAGGGGTCATCCCAACCGCTTGAGTTCAGGTCATGCCACATCGAGTAAGGAGCGAGCACGACATCCTCGCGGGACACATTGTCCTGAACCCACATCATGGTGTTCTTCCAGTCGGTGTTGGTTTCGGCCGTCAGGAGTTCGCGGTCCTGTTCAAACCACTGCGGCATGGACATCAGTACCAGGGATCCACCGAGCGCTACCACGAACAATCCGCGAAGGGGATTCTTGAGCCCAACATGGTGCCGCCATAGCTTCTCAGTACCGCTCCAGGCGATGTCGACGCCGACGCCGACGGCGAGGGCGAGGAACGGGATGACGGCGATGATGTACATGGCGGGCAGATACCCCTGCCCGAGAACGATCGGTAACGCGAAGAGTGCGACAGCCAGGGTGATGGCTCGAGAGTTGCGACGAAACAGGCAGACAAGTGCTGCGATAAGGCCCGCCGTGATGAGGTACTTGTCGAAGTAGAGCCAACCGGTCAATAGTTCCGCCCGGCTCGAGCCGGTCTCGAAGATGGTCCCCGATCCCGATCGCTCAAGGAATTGGAAGGTCAGCGCTTCCTGAAGAGACACGTGGTCGGGCCCGGCAAGGAGTTCGTTGCGTAGCAGTGCAGCCAGTGGATAGAACGCAAGGACCAGCGCACCGACGGCGAGGAATCCCACGACCGAGAACGCCCTGTTACTCCAACGGGGGCGGTTGATGAGGGTCAGCAACAGGGCGGGCCCGAAGATGGCCAGTGTTTCCTTGGACAGAACGGCGATGGCGAAGCATGTGCCCGCGAAGACGTGGTGTCCCAGCGCGTGGCGTGAACTCAGCGCTAGGTAGAACGCGAGCAGGACCCAAGGGACAGCGACATTATCGAGATAAACCTGCCGGCCCAGAACCAGGGACAGCGGGGAGAGGATGAAAACAACTGTTGTCAGCGCGGCAAAGGGAATACGGACGGTGAGGCGGCGCGCCAGCATGTAGAGGAGGATCGCGCTGGAAACGAAGAACGCGGCGATGACGTACCGGGTGGCGCCGATCGCGGTGCCATCTCCAAGGTCGAACAGCATTGGGATCCAGTTCAGGGCCGCGATCTGAATCCATCCAAGCGGCGGATGGTCGTACCAGTAGGTGTAGGGGGCCAGTGTGCCCTTGTGGACGGAAAATGCCTGCGCCGTGTAGGTTCCCTCGTCGTCCTGGTAGCTGGGGGCGCCGGTGAGATTCCACAGGCTGAAGACCACGGCCATGATGAACAGCGCTGCCATGACAAGGCGGTCCTGGCGGGTCAGGCGTCTGAGCGTGAATGAGTGGCGGGCGTCTAACGGAGCTTTGTGTGCGGGTCTGATTCCCTGATCGGGAGGCCGAACAGGGGGTCGAAGTTCCAGCAGTGCCATGGGTTATCTCCTGTGGGTGCGCCCAACTGACCGTGGTCCGAGAAGGGCGGAAGAGTGCATTGGATGGTGAGGTCAGGACTGCGCGACGGCGGCCTGTTCGATATAGACGAGGTGCGAGCCTGCGTGGCTGGTTTTTTCCCATCTGAAATCTCCGCGCTGAAACTTCACCAATGCGCGCAGTGCAGAGTAGGCCAGGATCACTTGGTAGAACGGCGTGCCGACGATGAGTCGGAAATAGTCATAGGAAGACAACTCGAAGCGGTGGTCCCGGCCGAATTCGCGAAGCATGCACAGGTCGAAGGCGATGGTGGCGAATGTGGGAATGAGGGGCAGGAACGCTATCAAGGTGACAATGAGCGGAAAATTTCCCCAGACGGCGGCGATGATCGCGACAGGGATGCATACACCGGCGAAGGCCATGAAGTGCTGTTGCATCAGAGTCCACCAGGCGATCAGACGCATACGCCGGGTCGGCAAGGCTTTCCAATCGCCTTTGGCGAAGACCTGCATGAATCCCAGGGACCACCGTGTGCGTTGCCGGATGAGGGTGCCCACCGAATCGGGGGTCTCTTCGCGGGTCACCAGTTCTGGTGAGTAGGCGACGACAATGCGTCTACCGAGGGTGGACAGCCTGACCCCTAGGTCGCAGTCCTCAGCCAAGCAGGAACCATCCCACCCACCGACCGCGTTGAGGAGTTCACGTTTGATGAAGACAGTGTTACCGCCCAGCGGGATGAAGCCCTGCCGGGAGTGGGCATGCAGCCTGGACCGGAACCAGGTGAAGTATTCAAGACAGTTGCGCAGCGAGTACCACGTGTCGCGGTAGTTGATTAGTTGCACTGCGCCCTGCACGACGTCGGCATTCCGGGCCATGAAGACACTGTCGATATGGGACAGCAGGGCTTTCGCGGCAATCGACTCGGCGTCGAAGACGCCCACGACGTCATTGCGACAGGTCTCCAGGGCACGGTTGAGCTGGAGCGGCTTGTTCTTGGTCTCGTTGCTATCCACACTGACTCGGACGAGTTCGGGGAACTCGTTGGCCAGACGGTACGCCGTCGCTACTGTTTCGGGATCGTCGTGGCCTACTGAGATAATGACTTCTTTTTTTGAGTGGGTTTGGGTCAGGAGCGCTGCCAAGGTGGCCCTCATGACGTCCTCGCGCTCGTTTCTGCAGGGCATGATGAGTGAAAATGAGACGCTTTCGGTCTCCAGCAGCCCGCTGTAGGAGGTCCGGACCTGAGTTTTCGGATCCCACCACGCGTAGGTGTTGAGGTAGAGCGTGGACGAGGCGATGGCGAACAAAGCAAGGGCTACAACGACGACGACTGTGCTTGCCAGGACGACAGAAACCATTTGTGTACTCCGATGAGAAGATTGGGACGCGCAGTGGGCAGGAGTAGCGGTTAGTCGTTGATGCCGCAGGCTGTTCCGTCGCCGTTGGTATCCAGGCGTTGCGGGTCGACCCCTGCTTGGCGGAGCGGAAGGCCCTCGGCGAAGTAGGTGCGAGCCTCCCTGCAGGACCAGGAGTGCGGCATCGTTGCCGGATCCTGGCCGGCTTCCTTCATGTGCTTGAGGTGTGCGCTCATGCTGGGTGGAACCCCGGGGAGGCATTGGCCATCAGCGCCGTACTCGATCAGGCAGCCACCCAAACCGTCGGACACGTCCGTCAGCACCTGCTGCGGGTCGACCGGCCCGCGCTCGGTGAGCCCTGACGCACGATCGGGCCGGTTCCCTGTTTCCTTACCGTTGCTGGCTCTACCATCAGTCGCCTCTGCTCCTGCGTCAGCGAGGGACTTTTCAGGCTGACCCCCGAGGATGACCGCCGGGTTTCGCTTGTCCTTAGCCAGCGCCTGACCGGAAGGGGTCTTGCCAGGATTTCCTGCCTGCGGTGCCATGGCGGCGCTGCCTGCCGCTGCGGGAGCATCGATGGTCTGTACCGCGGAGATCCCTGCCCCAGGGATCGCTACCGCTGTGGCTGCCCCTGCAAGAGAGAGCAACGGGATCCACCGTTTCTTCTCGCGGTCCCCTGTTAGATCTGGTGATGTCTTAGCGGTGCGTGTTCGTTTCATGAGATCCATACCCACTTTGCGATGCTCGGGACGCCATTGGTGTCAAGGACCGAGAGCATGTACGGCCCCGGTGGAAGAAGGTTCGGGTTGACGGGTATTCGCGCCGTGCGCGCGTTTCCACTTCCCGTCAGAGGAAGATCGACCAGGCGTGCGTTGGTGTCGGTCTGGTGAGTGGCTGACATTGGCGCGATGAGTGAGGCCGAGGTGACAGTGCCGGTGACACCGAGCGCGATGTTTTGCCCGTACGTCCCCTGGGCGGGGGCACTGGTCACAGTGGGCCGTGTCCCCTTGAAGAGGTACGGCGGGCTGTAGACGGAGATTCGCAGGTCAAAAAAGTTATCGGCCGGGTTGGACCCCAGAACCGCGACCTTGCCGTTGGGTAGGAGGATCGACGAGGAGTGATAGTTCCGCCCCACCGGATCGGCAGCGACGGACTGCCAGCTGTTGGTGCCCGGTTTGTAGATGGCCGCTGACTGCACGTTCTCCGCACGGTTTTGTTTCGCACCGTTCGCCGCCAGGACTGTCCGGTCGGGGAGGTTGACTAGATTTACATAGGCTTTGCCGGCGCCGGGTAGGTCAGGTCCTGGGACGTAGGCGGGAACGGGCTGGTTGAGGTCGATGATGTCGACGAGGTTGATCGCCGGCGTATTCCCATCGGTATTGCCGCCGCCGACGATCATCAGTTTCTGGTCCTGGGCGGGGCCGACGAAAACCGAGCCGGCCTGGTCGCGCATGTCCTTCTGCCGCAAGCCCGGTATGTCCCAGATTTTGGCGGTCTCCCAGTCATAAAGGCTTGCACCGGTTCCGGGTAGACCGTTTCCGAAGGTGTGAGCTCCGGTGTAGAACATCTTTCCGTCATCCAGGAGGAACATGTGCGGATAGGTGCCCCAGAAGCTATAGGTTTGCGGCACTTGATTCTGCGGCAACCAGCTCTTGGTCTTGCTCGAGAACATTTCGGTAAGGACGGTTCCCTCGGCGTTCTCGTTAAGTCCGCCGGCTAACCAGATATCACCGTTTCCGAGCTTGGTCAGTGAGGGGTACCAGTGTGCTCCGGTCATGTCTGCCAGTTGGTGGAAGGTGTCATCGGCCGGGTCGAAGTAGTAGCTTCTATCTGAACCTTTGAAAGTATTCGGGCCCTGATCCTCGGCGGGGAATGCTTCGGTACCGCCGGCCAGGAGAACCTTGCCGTCTGGCAAAGTGACATGCCCGGCGCAGAACATGTCGTAGGGAACCGGGATCTTCTTGAATGCGTTGCCTTCCGGCGTCCAGATGACCGCACGGAACTGGCCGGCAGCGAATTTTGCTCCGTCGTTACCCGAACCGGCGATGAGCAGCAGCCGCCCATCGGTCAGCAGCGTTGAGTGGATCGCACGGATCGGCAGCTGCGTTGTGAGGACATCCCAGGAGCCCTCCAGCTCCGCTCCTCCCGCCGGCGGGACGACTTCAGCCCGAGGTTTCTTCATCGAGTAATTCGTGGTGTTCAGGGTTCCGTTGCCGCCGATCGATAGACCGAAGGATATTCGGTCCACACCGGCTGGAATCAGGGGTGTGCGGGCCGTAGCGGTGGTCCAGTTGGCGACAGCGGGCAGCGCCTTGAGGTCGGTCCAGTACTGCCACCCGTTGATGGTGTGGGTGAAGACGCTGAAACCCGTCAGCCCCGTCGCGGTGGTTCTGTAGTCCACTGAAAGGTCGTACTGTTGGCCCGCTGCCACCGTTGGGGCACAACCAGCGCCTTCGGACTGCAGCAATTTCGCGTCTCCCGACACGTGTCCGCTTATCGTGAACTGGAAAGACCTGGCACCAGCCGGAGAATTCGCCGGAACATCGGTAGAAACGAGGGAGCTTGCCTGACGCTGTCCCCATCCAGCTACCTGATGACATGCTGGGATGTTGGCACCTCCGGCCAGACTTCCATTCACGATGAGCTCGTCAGTAACTGGTGGCGGATCGATTACCTGCCGGAAAGAATAATCGTCCGTGGTCAGTGATCCATTGGCGCTTAGTGAAAGCCCGAAGATGACCTGGTCCGTTCCCTCCGGGATAACCGGAGTAGGGGCCTGGGCTAGAGTCCACCCGGTCGCGGCAGGGACTTGCTCAACGTTGCCCCAGTAGCTCCAGCCCTGCGCGGTGTGCCGGAACATCGTGAGCGACACTGGCGCTGACGACTTGTACCAAACCTGCATGTCGTAAGTGAGGCCGGCGGTTACCTTCGGGGCGCATTGGGCGTTCTCGGCCTGGAGGAGCTTCCGGTCCCCTGCCTGATAACCCTGGATGCTCAACGAAACGGAGCGGCCACCGGCGCGTCCGGGCTGGAACGCCCAAGCAGCTTCTGTTCCCCAACCTGATCGTGAGAAGCAGGAAGGATCGTTGGTGCCTTGCTCCAGAGAAGGATTGACGATCAGGTTGTCGCCCGCTGCAGCGCGAGCCGGTGAATCCGCAGCAGGGATGACCACGAAGAAACTGGCGATAAGGGCGCAGATGAGAGCAACGAAAGCGGATGGACGCCGACCTGCCAGCGGCTTCACGTCCAGCCACCGCCCAAGGAAGCTCGTGGCCTACCGTAAGGCGGCCATGACAGCAAGAAGCGCCTTACTGGCATCATCGATAACAGTCTTCGAACCACCAGCATGAGACCTCCGTTAGGGGACGCACTACCCGTGAGAGTGCGGGCGAAAGAAACTTGATCGGTTTGTACGGCTTCCAGGAAAGCCATCCAGGCGCATATAAGCCGCTAGGAAGTTGTAACCTCGAGCACTTAGCGACGAGGGGATTGCGGGAATTCGATCCGGACGTCACCGGGAGATTCACTTCAGAACTCCGGACAAATGAGGATCCCTGTCGGTGCAGCAAACAGAAGCCTCAAGTTCGAGCGGATCGCACCTCGATCGATGTGCAGTTGACAGCATCCGATCGAGATCCCAAATCAGAGAATATGAGCAACGAAAGACACCGGCCCGAGTAACGCTTACCTGAATTCACAGCTGAAATACGCGGCTGCGGTACTTGACCAGGGAAGGCCGAATACTCGTAAACATCACAATGTGGAATTGTGGGTTAACAATGAGTGAACTAATTACTCCTTGGATTAACACCAGTGAAATAGCTACTGTGGAATGCTGGCGTCCGTAAATGAGACGAAGTGGCGTCTCAGGTCTGCGCGCCGGGACATTCTCGTCGTGACGATGCTCGACCGGTTGGGCCGCTCGGCTCGGAACCTCGAGGAATTCGTCGACGGACTTCCGAAGTAGAGAGTCGGCCCGAGGCGCTCACCAGGGCATCGCCACGACAGCCCCGGCGGGCGCTAGTTCTTCCACATGCTCTCCGCGATCGCGGACTCCGACCGCGATCTCATAGTTGACTGCGCAAAGGACGGTCTTTCTGCAGCCAAGGTTCGCGGCGCAAGGGTGAAGGCCGGCTCGGGATGACTCGGACGAGATCATTGCAAACAGGCCGATGTACGACGAAAGGAGGCACCCGGCTGCTGCTCTTCCAGTGATACGGCGTCGACTCATGAAGCGTGATCCGTGAGGCGTGTACTCGAGTCCGCGGTGGGCGTCCTGCGGGCAGTAGTGACGACCGACATTGGCGGTGCGGGCCCGGTACCAACAGCCCTCGGGCAAGGCCTGCCTTCGGCACGTTTCGTGGCGGCCCGGCAGATACAGCACTGCGCCAGGGCCGGATCATCCAAGGTCTTGCCCTGGTTGATCAAAGCGGGTGAGCCCGTCGTACTGAGCGTGCAGGTGAGCGTCGGTGTTGTTCATGAAGGGTCGGACATGACGCTGCCCCGTTGAAGAGGGCAGAGACCGTCTCGTTGCAAGGTAGAACCCCGGGCAAAAATCTTTTCCCACTGAACTATCGAGGGACCATATAATTTTTTTGGTCCTGCAGGGCGGCCGCCAGAAAACTCTAGCCGCGGGGCACGCTTATGAATTACAAACTTCGAGCTCTCATCAAGATCGACCTCGAGGACAGATCTGCTGGCATTCATGTCACGGGATGCTTCACATCAACCAACTACCGGGCTCTTGTACCGGTGATCAGGCGTGCATACGCCCTACCAGGTCACCCCGAGGTAACGGTCGATATCTCTCGGGCCAAGCACGTGGACCCGAGCGCCGCCGCCCTGCTTGAAGCCGCCTGCGCAGCACTATCCTTGCCCAGCCCGACCAGGGTCATACGCATCATCAAGTCCGAGCACATGAATCAAATTGCAAGCGTTGCCGGACTGGTCCCAGGCAATTCGGCCTCGGTCATGTCACAGGTGTCCTAGCCCCACCGCCATTGTTGTTCTTGCCGAGGGACCGCGCACCTGCGAACCAGCGTCACAGTATCAGCTGCAGCCCAACGGGGTAATGATGATTCACGTATGGGCGAACTAACCAGTGGAAACACTCCGTCTTGTTCGTATGCGGATACGGGACACATCAATTTATTCGAAGAACGGATTCCCGCCCGGCACTGTTCACCACTCCCCCGCAGGCCAATAGATGACCACTATTCGGCGACCAGCCGCTGACCGACATAAGCTGCTGCTGCGTATGGGCGTGGCGGCATCGACCCGATAGCAGGCTATTGCACTCAAGGGCCGGCAAGCAGATCCTCCACCGGCACACCGCTTACCGCAGGCGCGTGAGAGTGTCCCTCTCGATGCAATCAGGTGCCCGAGGGCTGACCGAAGGTGGTCGGGTCTACGGGCTGTTGGTTCTTGGGCAATTTTTCGAGGACGAGGAGGTATGACTCGGTCACGAGGTCTTCGACGAGCGTGGCTTCTATCCGGCCGTTGGGATGGAGGGTGATCCAGTGCTTCTTGTTCATGTGGTAGCCGGGTGTGATGTCGTCGTAGGCCTCGCGGAGTAGGTGCGCGTCGCCTGGGGTCGCTTTGAGGATGACGATGGGTTCACCGGTGACCTCGGTGTGGAGCATGAATACTTTTCCACGCACCTTGTAGACGTCCCAGTCGGCACCGAAGGGGTGCGTAAGTTCGGCACCCGGGAGCTCACGCACCCGTTCGGAGGCCCTCTGTTGCAGTTCTTTTCCTTGCATGATGAGCACGGGGTTCCTCTGACTGATCAGGGTGTGACGACCACTTTACCGAGGCTGTGATCCTTTTCGGCGTCGTTGCCCCGCCGTCAACCGTAACGACCCATCGACGACAGCACTGCGGTCCCGCATGGAAGTGCAGGCGACAGGGTCGACAAGCGTAGTTGTGGAGGGTGGCCAAACTCCCTCGGTTACACATACGCGTCCGGGTCGAGCCAGGATGCCCTTTGATCGGTGAGGGTGTATCGCACTGGTGTGCCGCCCCGGCTCAGCACCCCGGCAGTACCGCACTGCGGGAATCATCGGCCATGGCGCGGTGCCGTCCGGGCACGCCTCCGACCCTCATAAACCTCATACCCGAAGAATCTGATGCACCTTTTAGAACATGAATGGGCTGCTCAGGGTTCAGGCAGAGTGGTTGGTCTTCCTACGTGGTTGAACGCCGTTGGCAGTCATCAGCACCTGGGGGCGTCCTTCTCGGCCGACGGCAGAAATTCGTAGGTGTACGTCGAGACGGCCATGGGCGAGTCCGCACGTCCCAGCGCGTCCCGATCGGTGTGCTCGTTCTTGCTGCCACGGAAGGATGCCCACTGTTTCTTTGAACTGGAAGTTTGAGCTTGTCATCGAGCAGAAGGACGTCGAAGTGCACCTGCCGGACAAGCCGCTCAGGAGGACGATTCCCTGCCGGCCGCAGCCTGGTCCACCGCTCCCCCGAATCGGCGATCGCGTGCGGCATACTCCTCGATGGCCCGCCACAGAGTCCGCCGATCGACATCGGGCCACAGCGTGTTCATGAACACCATCTCGGCGTAGGCGGACTGCCACAGCATGAAGTTGGACAGCCGCTGCTCGCCCGATGTCCGGAGGAACAGGTCGACGTCGGGGAGGTCTGGTTCGTCGAGGTATCGCTGGATGGTCTTCTCGCTGACCGAGGAAGCCTTCAGCGTCCCTGCAGCTACATCCTCGGCGATCGCCCTCGCTGCGTCGGCGATCTCCGCGCGTCCACCGTAATTCACGCACATGGTCAGGGTGCACGTCGTGTTGTGCACGGTGTGCCGCTCAGCTTCCTCCAGCTCGCGGATGACCGATTGCCACAGCTTCGGACGGCGCCCGGACCACCGGATACGGACACCCCACTGGTCGAGCTGGTCCCGCTGTCGTCGCAACACGTCCTTGTTGAAGCCCATCAGGAAGCGCACCTCATCGGGTGAGCGCTTCCAGTTCTCGGTGCTGAACGCGTAGACCGATACATGCTTGACGCCGATCTCGATCGCGCCGGCCATGACGTCGAGCAAGGCCGCTTCACCGGCCTTATGGCCTTCGGTGCGGGGCAATCCGCGCTCGTTGGCCCATCGGCCGTTGCCGTCCATGACAATTGCCACGTGCTCCGGCACGAACTGACGCGGGATGGACGGAACCTGCTCCCCGCTGGGGTGCGGCCAGGGCGCCACGGGACGCGAGGAGTTCCTCATACACGCTCCACATATTTGAGGGAGGGGACCCCGCGTTCGAGGTGCCACTGAACGTAGGCGCCGACGAGTCCGGCGGCTTCGCGGCGGGCTCCGGCATCCGAGGCATCGGCGATGGTCCAGTCACCGGTGAGGAGCGCCCCGAGCAATTCCATGGCGGCGGTCGATGGCGAAGCGGATCCCGGCGGCCGGCACGTCGGGCATACTGCTCCTCCGAGCGGCGCCGAGAAGGCTGAGTGGGGGCCGGGTGCTTCGCACCGTGCGCAGTTGGTAAAGCTGGGTGCCCATCCCGCCGTCGCCAGCGCCCTCAGCAGGTAGGAGTCGAGGATCAGTTCGGAGGGATGCAGATTGCGGCTGAGGGCCGAGAAGGCCCCCGCAACGAGGGCGTACTGCGCTCCTCCGGCCTCGCCGATGTCGGTCAGCCGTTCGGCCGTCTCGGCGATCGCCGTGGCGGCCGTGTAGCAGCCGTAATCGGAGGCGATACCGTGCCCGTAGGCGCCCTTGGTCTCGGCCTGCGTGATGACATCGAGGCTGCGGCCGTGGGCGAGTTGCAGGTCCACCGACATGAAGGGCTCGAGCCGTGAGCCGAACTTGCTGCTGGTTCGGCGAACACCCTTGGCCACCGCGCGCACCTGGCCCTGGTCCCGTGTCAGCAGGACGATGATGCGGTCCGCCTCACCGAGCTTGTACGTACGCAGCACCACACCGATGGTGCGGTAGGTACGGGATGCTATCGAGGAGGGCACTCCAATATTCTCCCACCTGCCACCCCCGCGGCAGCCGATCGGCGCGGGGACGGCAGGAGGACGGGTGACGCCCGGGCTACCGCCGAGGACCGCCAGGTGAGAACCGATCCGATCAGGCGGCGTCGCGGATGGCCCGGTTGACAGCCGAGACAACGGCTTTGAGGGCCGCCATGGTCGTATTCGCGTCGATGCCGACACCCCACAGCACGCGCTCCCCCACCGCACATTCCACATATGCCGCGGCGCGCGCGTTGCCACCCGAGGACAGGGCGTGCTCGGTGTAGTCGAGGACACGGACGTCCACGCCGTCCTCGCTGAGGATGGTCAACAGGGCGTCGATGGGACCATTGCCCTGGGAACTTTTCCGCTGCTGCACGCCGTCGACGAGGAGCGTCGCGACGAGCTTGAACGAGCCGTCCTCGGCCGTGTCCGTGTTGACCGAGGTCAGCTCGTAGTGGCCCCAGGCCTCCGATCCGCCGTCGGCGCGCGTCGGCAGGTACTCGTCCTGGAAGACGGACCACAACTGGGCGCCGCTGACCTCGCCGCCCTGCGTCTCGGTGCGGCGCTGTATGACGCCGGAGAATTCGATCTGCGCCCGGCGCGGCAGGTCGAGGCTGTGCTCGTGCTTGAGCAGGTAGGCCACGCCTCCCTTGCCGGACTGGGAGTTCACGCGGATGACGGCCTCGTAGGAACGTCCGATGTCCTTGGGGTCGATCGGCAGGTACGGGACGGCCCAGGGCAGATCGTCGACGCCGACGCCCGCCTCGGCGGCGTCGCGCTCCATGCTCTCGAACCCCTTCTTGATGGCGTCCTGGTGCGACCCGGAGAATGCCGTGAACACGAGGTCCCCGCCGTAGGGCGAACGCTCGGGGACGCTGAGCTGGTTGCAGTACTCCGCCGTGCGCCGGATGGAGTCCATGTCGGAGAAGTCGATCTGCGGATCGATTCCCTGACTGAAGAGGTTCATGCCGAGCGTCACCAGGTCGACGTTTCCGGTCCGCTCGCCGTTGCCGAAGAGGCACCCCTCGATGCGGTCTGCGCCCGCCAGGTACCCCAGCTCCGCTGCGGCCACGCCCGTACCCCGGTCATTGTGCGGGTGCAGCGACAGGATGATGCTGTCCCGATCCGCGAGGTTTCGGCTCATCCACTCGATCGAGTCGGCGTAGATGTTCGGTGTCGCCATCTCGACCGTGGCGGGCAGGTTCAGGATCATCTGCCGGTCCGCGGAAGCCTCGAAGACGGCGGACACCTCGTTGCTGATCCGTGCCGCGAAATCGAGTTCCGTACCCGTGAAGGATTCCGGTGAGTACTCGTAGGTGATCAGCGTGTCGCCCATGTTCTCCTCGAACTTGCGGCACATGCGGGCACCCTGCACGGCGATGTCGATGATGCCGTCGCGGTCCTGGTTGAAGACCACCCGGCGCTGCAGGACGGACGTCGAATTGTAGAGGTGCACGATCGCCCGGTCCGCCCCCTCGAGGGACGCGTAGGTCCGCTCGATGAGGTGCTCCCGTGACTGGGTCAGCACCTGGATGGTGACGTCGTCGGGGATGCGATCACCCTCGATGAGCTGGCGGACGAAATCGAAATCGGTCTGCGAGGCCGACGGGAATCCGACCTCGATCTCCTTGTAGCCCATGCGCACGAGGAGATCGAACATCTTGTGCTTGCGTTCGGGGTTCATCGGGTCGATCAGGGCCTGGTTCCCGTCGCGGAGGTCGACCGCGCACCAGCGCGGTGCCTTCGTGATCACGCGGTCCGGCCAGGTGCGATCAGGGAGCTCGACCGTGATCTGGTCCTGGAAGGGAACGTACTTGCCGAACGGCATACCCGAGGTCTTCTGAGCGTTGTCCATGGAAATCGGCCTTGTCTGTGGGAACTGAGTGTGCTGGCGGCCGGGCATCGCGGACTCCGCGGCGAGGGGTGGCCAGTAGCTCTGAAAGTCCTAGATGGCCTCGCCGCGGCACCGAAGAAGAGTCTTGTGTGCGCGCACCTTTTCACCATAGCACGGCACATAGGATGGGTTTCGGGGCGCCCGGACGGGTGCCGTCCTGCGCCGCACCATGGAGAATCAGGAAGCGATTATGACGATCAGCACTCTCGATCCAGCCAATCTCGACGGAACGGTCCGTCCCCAGGACGATCTTTTCCGGCACGCCAACGGCGTCTGGCTGAAGGACGCCGTCATTCCCGATGACCGCCCGCTGGCAGGTTCCTTCACCGCTCTGCGTGACGCCTCCGAACTCGCTGTCCGCGCCATCATCGAGGACGCTGCATCGCGGTCCGGTGACGATACGGCGGACGCGATCGACGCAAAACTGGGCACGCTCTACGCGGACTTCATGGACACCGACCGCATCGCGTCCGAGGGAATCTCCCCGATCATGCCGCTGCTCGAGCGCATCGCCGCAGTCGCGTCGGTCGGGGACCTGGTGGACCTCAGCGCCGGGCTGTCGCGCTCGGGGATCCAGGGCTTCCTTGCCCCCTACGTCAGCAACGACGCCGGCAACCCGGCACGCTACCTCCTGCACCTCTACCAGTCGGGCCTCGGCCTGCCGGACGAGTCCTACTACCGGGAGGACGGGTTCGCGGAGACCCGCGAGAAGTATCAGGACCTGCTCGAGCAGCTCTTCCAGCTAGCCGGTACCGATGACGCGCCAGGGGCGGCCGCGCGCGTCATGGCCCTCGAGACGCGCCTCGCCGCATCCTCGATGGGCTCGGTGGAGCGCAGGGATCCCCAGAAGACCTACAACCTGGTGAGGCACGACGACGTGGCCGGGCTCTCGACCCACCTCGTTCCGTGGCTCGCGATCGTGACCGACGCTCCGGACCAGGCCGGAGAACTCGTGGTCAACCAGCCGGACTTCGTCCGCGGACTCGATGCCGCGCTTCGCGAAGAGGAACTGGGCAGCTGGCGGGAGTGGCTCGTCAGCCGCGTACTGCTTCATGCCTCGGATTACCTCGACGACCGCTTCGTCCAGGCCACCTTCGCGTTCTACGGCACCCATCTCGCCGGAACTCCCCAGCTGAAGGACCGCTGGAAGCGCGGGGTGGCGCTGGTCGAGGGAGCGATGGGCGAGGCGATCGGCCAGCGGTACGTCGAACGGCACTTTCCGGCGACGCACAAGGCCGCGATGCTGACCCTCGTCGGAAACCTCATCTCGGCCTACGAGGCGAGCATCAGGGCTCTCACCTGGATGACCGACGAGACCCGGGTCAGGGCACTGCAGAAGTTGTCGCAGTTCACCACGAAGATCGGGTACCCGGAGGAGTGGATCGACTACGGTCTGCTCGACGTGCAGCCCTCGGATCTGTACGGCAACGTCCTCCGCGCTTCCGAGTTCGAACACAGCCGGCAGCTCGGCAAGCTGGGAGGCCCCGTCGATCGTGGTGCCTGGCTGATGACTCCGCAGACCGTCAACGCCTACTACATGCCGACGATGAACGAGATCGTGTTCCCCGCCGCGATCCTGCAACCGCCCTTCTTCGATATCGACGCCGATGACGCCGTCAATTACGGCGCCATCGGAGCCGTCATCGGCCATGAGATAGGCCACGGCTTCGATGACAAGGGCTCGCAGTTCGATGGCACCGGGATGCTTGCGAACTGGTGGAGCGAGGCCGACAGGGAGGAGTTCGACGAGCTCACGGGCCGCCTCGTCGCCCAGTACGCCGCTCTCGAACCGTCGGAAGTGCCGGGGCAGCCGGTGAACGGCGAACTGACCCTCGGCGAGAACATCGGCGACCTCGGGGGGCTCGGCATCAGCTACCGGGCGTACCTTCTCAGCCTCGGGGGCGAGGAGGCTCCCGTGATCGGTGGACTGACGGGCACCCAGCGGTTCTTCCTGTCCTGGGCCACGTGCTGGCAGCAGAAGATCCGCCCGGAGGAGGCAAAGCGACGCCTGACCGTCGATCCGCACTCCCCCAACGAGTTCCGGTGCAACCAGGTGATCCGGAACCTCGACGAGTTCCACGAGGCCTTCGGCGTCAGCGACCAGGATCGTCTGTGGCTCGACCCCGAAGAGCGCGTCAGGATCTGGTAGCTCCACCCCCGTCGGCACCCGTGCCGCGCTTCATCAGGCGGCACGGGTGGCAGGGCTTGCGGTCGACCGGCTGGTCGACCGCGATCGGTAGGGTGTCCGCCTAGAGTCCGGACGACGCCTGGCAGGTGATCTGGTCGGCGGTCTGTCCCTCGAGCTCGTCCCCAAGCGGCGGCACGACCACCGCGCTGCCGGTGGCCAGGTCGGCGCCGACCTGCAGCTGCACCCCGACGACCGTCTCGTCGAACACGACCCGGGTGTCGGGGACACCGAAACGTGCCGCGAGATCTGCCGCGGCCCCGTCATAGCCCGCACCGAAGACGACCAGCGTCGCTTCCGCGGGTGCAGACGCGAAGGTGTCCGTCTGGGTGTAGCCGGCGTCGAGCAGGAGCTGCCGCACCTCCGTGGACCGCTCGGTGTTCGTCGTCGCGTTGACGACGAGCACCGGCACCGTTGCGGGATCGACGGCGGGAGCGTCCGTCGTTTCCGGTGCGGACGGTGATACTTCCGGTGCCGGGGTCGCGGCATCGGGAGACTGTTCGGTGATCCCGCGGTCCTCCCGAAGAGCATCGAACAGGGGGGCGGCGGCTTCCTCGTCGAGCACCAGGCGGTTGGGGTCCTCGACCCACGGCTCGGTCGGTACGGTCACGAAGGCCATGTTGCCGAGGTCGACGTTCTTCAGCCGGTCGGCGATCTTGAGGATCTCCGTGGGCTGCGACAGGGCATCATCGACCGTCAGGTTGCGCGTGATCACGTCGGCGATCGAGTAGAGCTTCGGCAGGTTCGTCAGGGTCCCCTCCGCACGCACTTTGCGGGCCAGGGATGCCATGAAGGACTGCTGCGCCGCGATACGCCCGATATCGCCGCCGTCGCCGAAACTGTGGCGGGTCCGCAGGAACGCCAGGGCCTGGTCCCCCTCGACCTCACTGGTTCCGGCCGGCAGCTTGAGACCGGAAAACTCATCATCGACGGGTTCCTCGACGCAGACGTCGACCCCGCCGACAGCCGAGGACAACTCGCTGACGGCATTGAACCCGGCCATCATGAAGTGGTCGATGGACAGGCCCGTGAGGTTGTTGATGGCGGCCACGGTGCAGCCCGGCCCGCCCTCGTTCAGTGCTTCGTTCAACTGTCCGAGGTCCACGGCGGCCGAGACGTTTCCGGACTCGGGGTTCACGCAGCCCGGCACGGGTACGAGCAGGTCGCGCGGGAAGGAGACGACCGTGACGTTCTGCCGGTCGGCCGAGAGCGTTGCGAGCATCATGACGTCCGAGTTGCCCTCACCGGACGAATCCTCCTCACTACCGAAGAACTCGCCGGAATTGCCCGTACGGGTATCGGATCCGAGGATGAGGATCTGGAGCGGATCGGTGCTTGAATCCACCGGAAGTGCTGTGCCCTGGTTCTCGCCGAGGTTGAGCGGCATGGTATCGACATTGGACTGGAGCCGGAGCACCTGCACGCCCACGAAGGCGACGACGGCCACGATCGCCGAAGCCATCAGGATGGCTGTCAGCTTGAGTCCGCGGAAGCGCCGTGCCCGACCCAGGTGCCTGCTGCCCGGCGCGACGCCGATGACCGCCTCGGCAGGTGTCGCCGCGAAGGGGTCGCTGGCGTTGTCGGCGCCCTCGGGTGACGGTCGGCGGCTCATGCCGGTGCTCCTTCGGGTGACTGGACGGGTTGGGTGGTGCTGAAATCTTCCCCTGGGCGGGAACAAGGCCGGATCACCGTCGATCCCCCTCGCGCAGGGGGATCGACGGTGATCGGGAGGTACGCGGGAGGATCAGTCCCGTTGCAGCGACATAACGACCGGGACGTGCCGGCGGTGCCCGTCAGAACCCGAGCTTGACGAGTTGCTTGGGGTCTCGCTGCCAGTCCTTTGCGACCTTGACGTGCAGGTCGAGGTAGATCCGGGTCCCCAGCAGCGCCTCGATACCGCGGCGCGCAGTGGTTCCGATCTCCCGGAGCCGGGCGCCTCCCTTGCCGATGATGATGGCCTTCTGCGACGACCTCTCCACGTAGACATTCACGTGGACATCCAGCATCGGGTTGTCCTCGCTTCGCCCCTCCCGGGGGATCATCTCCTCGACGACGACGGCGATGGAGTGCGGCATCTCGTCGCGGACGCCCTCGAGTGCGGCTTCCCGCACCAGTTCCGCGACCATGACGGCTTCCGGCTCGTCCGTCAGCTCTCCGTCCGGGTACAGGACGGGCGATTCGGGCATGTGTCCGCTGAAGACCTCGGCGACAGTGCCCACCTGGAAGCCGTCCGCGGCCGAGACCGGAACGATGTCCGCCCAGCCATCGGGCCCGGTCACCTCCGCGCCTAGTTTCGAGACGGCGAGCAGCTGCTCAGTCAGCGCCTGGCGGTCCACGAGGTCCGTCTTGGTGACGACGGCGATCAGCGGCTTCCGCTTCAGCCGCGCGAGCTGCTCGGCGATGTAACGGTCACCCGGGCCGATCTTCTCATTGGCCGGAAGGCAGAACCCGACGGCGTCGACCTCGGCGAGGGTGTCAGCCACGAGGTCGTTCAGCCGCTGCCCGAGCAGGGTGCGGGGACGGTGCAGCCCCGGCGTGTCGACGAGGACGATCTGGGAATCCTCACGGTTGACGATTCCACGGATGGTGTGGCGCGTGGTCTGCGGCTTAGCCGACGTGATGGCGACCTTCTGGCCAACGAGGGCGTTCGTGAGGGTCGATTTACCCGCATTCGGCCGCCCGACGAGCGAGACGAATCCCGCCCTGTGCTTAGCGTCGCTCATTGTCAGCCTCTGTCGTCTCTCGTTCGTCCTGCTCGGTGTGCTCTGGTAGTAGCCGGTGCGCGATCACATGCGAGACCCTGTTGCGTCGGCCCTCCACACGCTCGGCCCGCAGCCCTATACCGTCAATTGTGACCTCTGATCCGACGATCGGCACGCGTCCCAGGGTCTTGGCCAGCAGACCGCCGACCGTGTCGACCTCCTCGTCATCGAGATCGAGCCCGAAGAGTTCGCCGAGGTCATCGATTCCCATCCTCGCACTCACACGGAACTCGCCGTCGTCGAGCCGTTCCTGCTCCGGTACTTCGGAGTCGTACTCGTCGACGATTTCACCGACGATCTCCTCGATCAGGTCCTCGAGCGTGACGAGTCCAGCAGTCCCGCCGTACTCGTCGATCACGATCGCCACATGGGTGGACTCACGCTGCAGTTCCCGCAGGAGGTCGCCGACGGGCTTCGACTCCGGCACGTACCGGGCCGGCCTGCACTCCGAGTCGACGGGACGCGAGAGGTTCGACGCCGGCCGGCCATGCAGGTTCGCGACGACGTCCTTCAGGTACAGCAGTCCCTTGATGTCGTCCGAACTCTCCCCGATCACCGGGATCCTCGAGTAACCCGAGCGCAGGAAGAGGGACATCGCCTGGCTGAGCGTCGACCCTGATTCAATGGTCACCATGTCGGTGCGCGGCACCATGACGGAGCGGACCTTGGTGTCGCCGAGCTCGAACACGGAGTGGATGAGCTCCGCCTCGTTGTCCTCGATCATCTCTGCATCGGAAGCACGGGAGAGCAGTTCCCGGAATTCCTCCTGGGTGAAGAAGGCGGCTTCATCGCGCGCCGCTCCAGGTGTCATGGCGCTGCCGATCCGGACCAGCCAGCGCGGGATGGGCCCGAGGATGGCACGAAGGAACGCAACCAGCCCGGCTGTCAGGCGGACGACGGCGGGAGCGTGCACGCGGCCGAGTTGCCGGGGTGACACACCGACGATCACGAAACCGATCGCCGCCATGACAGCGGTGGCCAGAAGACCGGCCAGCCAGATGTTGTCCAGCAGGTCGTGGAAGAGGATCGCGACGGCGACGGCGCCGGCCATTTCGAACCACACCCGCCAGAACCGCAGGGCGTGCATGTGGGCGACGGGCGCGTTCAGGATCCGGCGTAGCGATGCAGAACGTGATGCCTGGACGAGGGCCTCGCCCTCCTGGCGCGGGAGGTAGCTGAAAGCCGCTTCTGCGGCCGTGACCAGGGCAGCCGTCAACGCGAAGAACAAGCCCATGAGCCCGAGAAGCCAGACGGTCAAGCGCGGGTCTCCTGCGGCGCATCTCCACCGAGGAAGTCCGCGAGCAGTTGGCGCTGGAGGCCGAACATCTCCTTCTCGTCCTCGGGTTCCGCGTGATCGAAACCGAGGAGGTGGAGGACGCCGTGCGTCGTCAGCAGCAGGAGCTCGTCACCCGTGCTGTGCCCTGCGGCCGCTCCCTGGGACGCGGCGACCTCCGGGCAGAGGACGATATCGCCGAGGAGCCCGGCGGGCGTCACACGGCCAGGGGTCCCCGGTCGAAGCTCGTCCATGGGGAAGGAGAGCACATCGGTGGGACCGGGCTCGTCCATCCACTCGACATGGAGCTTCTCCATCGCGGCGGTGTCCACCAGGATGATCGACAGCTCTGCCTCGGGGTGGACGAACAGCGACTCGAAGAGGAAGTTGGAGAGACGGACGAGGGCTTCGCCGTCGACGTCGTAGCCCGACTCGTTGTTGACCTCGACGCTCATCGTCCGTTCACCGGTCGGCCGGAGCGCGACTGCCCCGCCCGCTGATCCTCGTCCCATGCGCTGTAGGCGCTCACGATGTCCCCCACGAGCCGGTGGCGCACGACGTCGGAGGCGTCCAGTTCGCTGAAGTAGACGTCGTCGACGTCTACGAGGATCTCACGGACGACGCGCAACCCGGAGCTCGTGCCGTTGGGGAGGTCCACCTGCGTGACGTCACCCGTGACGACCATCTTCGAACCGAAACCGAGGCGCGTGAGGAACATCTTCATCTGCTCGGGCGTCGTGTTCTGGGCCTCGTCGAGGATGATGAAGGCGTCGTTGAGCGTCCGTCCGCGCATGTAGGCCAGGGGCGCCACCTCGATGGTGCCGGCGGCCATGAGGCGCGGGATGGAGTCCGGGTCCATCATGTCGTGCAGCGCGTCGTAGAGCGGGCGGAGGTACGGGTCGATCTTGTCGTTGAGCGTTCCCGGCAGGAATCCGAGCCGCTCCCCCGCCTCGACGGCGGGCCTCGTGAGGATGATCCTGTTGACCTCCTTCTGCTGCAGCGCCTGCACTGCTTTGGCCATGGCGAGGTAGGTCTTGCCGGTACCCGCAGGACCGATGCCGAACACGATCGTGTTGCGGTCGATCGCATCCACGTAGGTGCTCTGGTTGAGGGTCTTCGGGCGGATGGTCTTGCCGCGGGACGACAGGATGTTGACGGACAATACCTCGGATGGTCTTGCCGCGCTCTGCGTCTTGAGCATCATGACCAGCTGCTCGAGCACCTGGGGGGAGACGGTTGCGTTGTTGCTGGCCATGGTGCGGATCTCGCCGACGAGGCGCTCCGTGCGCAGGACGTCCGCGGACGGTCCCGTGATGGTGAGCTCGTTCCCTCTGGCCTGGAGGCCGACGCCGGGAAAGGAATCCTCGATCAGGCGGAGGGCCTCGTCATTGGACCCGAGCGCCTGCACCATCTGCTCGGTCGAGTCGAAGATGAAAATCCTTGAGTCCAGCCCTGCTGCGTTGATGCCTGTTGAAGATTCGCTCATAGCTCGGCCGTCCGGCCTTCGATCGCCCCTCGTTCGAGTAGTCGTCCTGATGTGGTGTCGGGTCCGCCCTCCGGCGTGGCCGTTCTTCTCGAGCAGGCCGCACCAGCAGTGGCAGAAGCCTCAATGTTACGGCATACCGTTTATGTCAACAGGAGCGGACCCGTCTTGATTCCCTGGCCGCGGGCGTCGGACGGGTGTGTCCAGTCGTCCTGAGCTTTCGTCGCAATTCCGCAACGGCTTCGTATCGATCAGGTTTCAGTCAGGCAGAGGACTCTTTTCGGTGCGGACCGACCCCCGGCCCTGTGCCAAGCTGAATCAGGTCCGGCGAAGTCACGCCGTCCATCGACGGTGCCGGTCCCTATGTGGTCGGTGAGGACGCCGACCTCCGATGACCTGAATTCAAGCACCTCACTGGAACCGCGCCCGCATGCGCCTGACGAAAGGGGTCGAGCATGAGCCAGCACGACCCCCTCCGGAAGAACAGGTTGGGACTGCGCGGGATACTCCTGGTGTCCGGCGGCGTCCTCGTCGCAAGCAGCATCTTCTTCCTGCCCGACACCGGCCTGCTCCCGGGCAGCGCTTCGACGACGGACCTCGCGCAACCATCGCTGACGGCCGCGTCCAGCGAGGGGACCGATGGATCCTCCGACGCTGCCGTCCGGAAGCAGGGGGCCGCTGCCGGTCCCGCCGACGCGACCCAGCCGCTGCTGCCCGTCTACTGGCTCGGCGAGGTCGAAGGAACGGACCGTCTCTTCCGCGAGTACCTCGTCTCTCCCGCGGGTGCAACGGGCGATCCCATCTCCGAGGCCGTGCAGGTGATGACGGAGGGGCAGCCCCTGGACCCGGACTACCACTCGCCGTGGCGCCCGGCCTCGAGCGTGAGCTCCTCCATCTCGACCAAGAACGTGATCACCCTGGACATCTCCTCCGACTCGGTATCGAAGCGACTCGACGAGGACGAAGCGCGGCTCGCCCTGCAGCAGCTGGTGCATACCGCTACGGCGGCCGCCGCCCATGGCGGCCTCATCGCGGGAGGCGAAGCGAGCTCGGTCGTCGTCCTCGTCGACGGGGCAGCGAACTACCGGGCTTTCGGTGCCGTCGATCTCGGCGGGGAATGGACACGGGACCCGTCGGCGCTCGCGCCCGTGTGGGTGATAGACCCCCAGGAGGGGGTCGAGCACGACGCCGAGAGCCTGACCATCCACGGCGTCGGCCCCGCTACGGATGATTCGCTCGCCTGGCGCATCGACCGGAGCGTGGACGGCTCGGCCGCCGGAGACACCAACCTCTTCCGGGACGGATCCGTGGACATCTCGCCGCAGGACGGTGTGCCAGGCGCCTACTCCTTCTCGGTGACACTCCCCCCGGGTCAGTACGCAATCACCGTTTCAACGCCGTCCGGCAGCGGCACGGCCGAGGACTCGAAGACCATCACCATCCGCTAGCGGCCGCGGTGCTACCAGCGTCCCAGCAGGTGGTTCAGCAGGACGAGGGCCGCCGGACCGGCCGAGGACGACCGCAGAACGTGCGGCCCCAGGCGGGCCGACTCGGCACCGACCGCGCGCAGCTTCTCCAGCTCCGCGTCGCTGATGCCGCCCTCGGGTCCGACGACGACGGCGGTCGACGACGCGGCGGCAAGGCCACCGGTGGCACGGAGAGCGTCAATCCGGTCTGCGAGCGAGGCATCGGCATCCTCGTGGAGGACGACGACGCGATCGACGGATGCAGCCCATGCAGCCAACCTGGTGGTATCCATCACGGGGTGCACCCCGGGCACGAACGAGCGGCGCGACTGCTTGGACGCGGCAGCCACGAGCGATACCCACTTCTGCCGGCCCTTCTCCGCCTTGTCCCCACGCCACCGAACGATGCACCGCTCGGCGTGCCACGGGACGACGGCGTCGACGCCGAGCTCGGTGGCCGCCTCGACGGCCTGCTCGTCGCGGCCGCCCTTGGCCAGGGCCTGCACGAGCACGAGGCGGTGCAGCGGGGCCGGGTCCTGGCCCGCGGTCTCGATCATCAGCTCGATCGTTCCCGTACCCACGGCGGTGATGATCCCGCCGAGCCTGTAACCGGCGCCGTCGGAGACGTCGACCGGCTCTCCCACGGAGAGCCGGCGCACGGTCGCCGCGTGGCGTCCCTCGTCACCGCCGAGAACGAAGACACCGCCCGGACGCGCCACACGGACGTCCTCGCCCGACCCGAAGAACAGGGGACGCGTCATCGTCAGCGGTTCCCGAGTCGCTCCCGCAGCCGCGCGAAGACGCCGGACCCGCTGCTGGCCAGCTGGCCGTCCGTGTATTCCTCGCCGCGAAGCTCGGCGAGCTTGCGCAGGAGCTCCTCCTGCTGGTGATCGACGTTGCGCGGGGTCTCCACGTTCAGGTGGATGCGGAGGTCTCCCCTGCCCTGGTTGCGGAGGTGCGTGACACCGAGGCCCCGGAGCGTCAGGATCTCGCCGGACTGCGTCCCCGGCCTGATGGTCAGTTCCTGATCGCCGTCGTACGTATCGAGGCGCACGGAGGTGCCGAGTGCAGCGGCAGTCATCGGCACGCTCAGCGTGACGTGCAGGTCGTCGCCATCGCGCAGGAAGGTGGAGTCGGTGTTGACGCGGATCTCGATGTAGAGGTCACCCTGCGGCCCTCCTGCTATGCCGGCTTCGCCCTGGCCGCCCAACTGGATGCGGGTACCGGTACTGACACCGGCGGGGACCTTGATCGTGAGGGTGCGGCGCGCGCGGATTCGGCCCTCGCCACTGCACTCGTGGCAGGGGCTCGGGATCACGGTGCCGTAGCCCTGGCAGGTGCCACAGGGAGCGCTGGTCATGACCTGGCCGAGGATGGAGCGCACGGCACGCTGCACCTGGCCGGAGCCGCCGCAGATGTCACAGGTGCGCGGCGACGTGCCGGGCTGGCAGCAGGACCCGTCACATGTGGGACACACTTCGGCGGTGTCGACCTCGATCTTCTTGTTGGTGCCGAAAACGGCGTCCTTGAGATCGATCCGGACGTTGATGAGCGCGTCCTGGCCGCGGCGCGTCCGGGATGGGGCACCGCCCTGCTGGCCGCTGCCGCCGAAGAACGTCTCGAAGATGTCCTGGAAGGCGAAGCCCGAGCCCGAGTAGCCGGAACCGTATCCCGTGTCCGTCCCGTTCTCGTTGCCCGTGGTGTCGTAGACCCGGCGCTTCTGCGGGTCGGACAACACCTCGTAGGCGCGCGTGACGAGCTTGAACTCCTCGGCTGCGTCGTCTCCGGAGTTCACGTCCGGGTGGAGCTTGCGGGCGAGCTTGCGGTACGCCTTCTTGATTTCCTCCCCGGTCGCGCCCTGCGCCACACCGAGGACCTCATAGTGATTACTCACTCCTGCACATCACTTCCTGTTGGAAACTTCTGTCGTCTGCTCGCCGGCGAAACCGGCGGAGATGCGGGGACGCCGCTACTCCTCGAGGATCCTCGAGAGATAGCGGGCGACGGCGCGCACGGCGGCCATCGTCGTCGGGTAGTCCATCCGGGTGGGACCGAGGATGCCGAGCTTCGCACCGGCGTCCGGTCCGTAACCCGTCGCCACCACGGAAGCCCCGGACAGGCCACCGTAGGGATTCTCGCTTCCGATCCTGACCGAGATACCACGGGCGTCGTACTCCATCTCGGAGAGGAGCCGAAGCATGACGACCTGCTCCTCCAGTGCCTCGAGGATCGGGCCGATACTGAGCGGAAAATCGCCGGTGGACCGCGCGAGGTTGGCTGTTCCCGCCAACAGGATACGGTCCTCGCGGCCCAGGCCGGCAAGCTGCTCCAGCGCCTTGACGATCGTACCCCCGTGGGCCCTGAGGGCGGGGGGAAGCTGGGACAGTGCAACGCCGAGCTCGCCGGGGAGCGCAGAGAGCTTCACCCCGGACACGGCGGAGAGTATCCGCTGCTTGATCTCCGCGAGGTCGCCCTCCTGGATGTCGGGATGCGTGCGCACGATGCGCTGCTGCACGGTGCCGTTCGTGGCGATCAGCACGATCAGGATCTGCTGCGGTGCCAACAGGACGAACTCGATATGCCGGACCGAGGCACCCCCCGAGCGGGGGAACTGGACGACCGCGACCTGATTGGTTAGCTGCGCGAGCAGCCGAACGGTCCTGTCCATGACGTCATCGACGTCCTCCGCCCCCTCGAGCAGGGTCTGGATGGCCTTCTTCTCCGGCGCCGAGAGAGGCTTCACCTCGGAGATGCGGTCAACGAACAACCGGTAGCCCTTGTCCGTGGGGATGCGGCCTGAGCTCGTATGCGGAGCGGCGATCAGGCCCTCCTCCTCGAGGACGGCCATGTCATTGCGGATCGTTGCCGAGGAGACCCCGAGGTGGTGACGGTCGACAAGGGCCTTGGAGCCGACGGGCTCCCGGGAATGGACGTAGTCCTCGACGATGGCCCGGAGTACCTCCAGGCGTCGCGGTTCACTCACTCCTCAAGTCACCTCCGGGTTTGTTCCTACCTCACGATCAGGCTGTCCGGGTGGTTCCGAGCAGTTAGCACTCGACACACCCAAGTGCCAAGTCTAGTACGTCCCCACCGATTGTTAGTATTGGCAACCCGGGCCGCGGCAGACCGTCGGAGCCCCTGTTGGAAGGACGCGCTCGGGATGGACTACGGGTGGGGAGCACAGGACATCTCGGCTCCGAAGCGGGTGGACCTGCCCGATGTGCCTGTCGAGAAGGACATGGTCCTCGAGGATGTCCAGAGTGGCTTCGTCGGCGCGGTCGTTCGGGTCGAGAAGTCCGGGGGCCTGCACGTCATGGTGCTCGAGGACCGGAGGGGCAAGCAACGCAGCTTCCGGCTCGGCTACGGCTTCCTCCTCGACGGCAGGCCCATCCACGTCGTCGCCCCCGTCCTGGTGCCCGTTGCCGTCCCGACGCGAACGGCGTCCGGCAGCGTCCGGGTGGAAGGAGCCCGCGCGAGGACCGCCCGGGCGAGCAGGATCTGGGTCGAGGGCCAGCACGACGCCGAACTCGTGGAGAAGGTGTGGGGTGACGACCTACGGCTCGAGGGGATCGTCGTCGAACCGCTGCACGGCGTCGACGACCTCGAAGGGGCCGTCCGCGCCTTCGCACCCGGCCCCACGAGGAGGCTCGGGATCCTCGTCGACCACCTGCTGCCCGGGACCAAGGAGACGCGCATCGCGCAGAAGGCCATGACCGTGCCGGGTGCGCGGAATCATGTCCTCATCGTCGGACATCCCTACGTGGACGTGTGGCAAGCAGTGAAGCCGGGCGCCCTCGGCCTCGACGCCTGGCCCGTCGTGCCGCGCAACCAGGATTGGAAGACGGGCATCCTGGCCGGGCTCGGCTGGCCCCACCACAACCAGGCCGCCGTCGCGCACGGGTGGAAGCGCATCCTCTCGAGCGTGAGCACCTACTCGGATCTCGAGCCGTCCCTGCTCGGTCGCGTCGAAGAGGTCATCGATTTCCTGACTGCTCCGCCTGGCGCAGCCTGAGGCTTTGCAGTCGAGCCACCACGTATCCTTGAAGCACAGTCACGGCGGAGGAGTTCCGCCAGCCAGCAAAGGAATACCGTTGTCCAATACCGCCGACCACCAGCACCACGGACGGGGCGAGTCCCGACCCGCGTTCGAGGGCACGCCGGCCAACGCCCTCCCCCTCACGGCGTCCGAGGATCGCCAGTTCGCCACCCTGGCGCACTTCGGCGGGATCCTGGGCTTCATCCCGTCCCTGCTGATCTTCCTCATCTTCAAGGACCGCGGCCCGTTCACGGCGCAGGAGTCGAAGGAAGCGCTGAACTTCACGCTCCCGCCGACGATCCTCGCCCTCGTAGCCTGGTTGCTCTCACTCGTACCGGAGATCGGCGGCATCTTCGCCGTTCTCAATGCGCTGATCTGGGTCACGATCACGATCCTCTCGGTGAACGCAGGGATCCAGGTAAACCGCGGGCGGCCCTACCGCTACGCCCTGAACCTGCGCCTGATCCGCTAGGCCGCGTCAGGCCGTCGACCGGCCGGCCTGATATCGGCGGTGGCAAAGCGCTCTCCTATCCCTGCGACAGGTCCTGTCCGTCAGGCACGCGTGCGGGATCCTGTCCGTCAGTCGGGCAGGAGCCGGCGCACGACGGCGTCGGCCAACAGGCGGCCCGTGAAGGTCAGGATCACGCGGCCCGCGAAAGCGGCAGCAGGCTCTACGAGGCCATCGGCGATGAGCCCGGCAACGGCCTTCCTGCCCGACGGCGTCAGCGTGTCGGTGCCCAAACCCTCCCGCAGACGGACTCGAAGCATGACGTCCTCGACGTAGCGATCGCCGGCGGACAGGACCTCCCGCCCCGCGGCAGGTGATCTGCCGTCGCCCAGAGCGTCGGCGTAGGCGCGTGGGTGCTTGACGTTCCACCAGCGGGTACCACCCACATGGGAGTGCGCCCCCGGGCCGGCACCCCACCAGTCACTGCCACGCCAGTAAGCGAGGTTGTGACGGCACTCGTCGTCGGGCGTCCTCGCCCAGTTGCTCACCTCGTACCAGTGCAGGCCTCCGGCCGTGAGCATCTCCTCGGCGAGGGCGTACTTGTCCGCGTGGTCGTCGTCGTCGATGGGCGGGACCTGTCCACGGCGGATGCGCGAGGCAAGCCGCGTCCCCTCCTCGATGATCAGGGCATACGCGGAGATGTGGTCGGGACCGTAGGACAGTGCCGTGGACAGCGACGTCCGCCAGTCCTCGAGCGACTCACCAGGGGTGCCATAGATGAGGTCGAGGCTCACCCTCAGCCCTGCCTCCCGGGCCCATTGCACCGCCTGCGGCACGCGTTCGGGCGCGTGCGTCCGGTCGAGCACGGCCAACACATGCGGCACTGTCGACTGCATACCGAAGGAGACGCGGGTGAAGCCGGCGTCGCGCAGGACCTTGAGCGAGTCCGGTGTGACGGAGTCAGGATTTGCTTCCGTCGTCACCTCTGCGTCCGGCGCGAGCCCCCAGCGGTTCCGGGCGGACCGGAGGATCGCTGCGAGATCCTCGGCCGGAAGGAGGGTCGGCGTGCCACCGCCGAAGAAGACCGTGGACAGCGGCCGGGCGGGGACGCCCGATGCCTCGAGTGCGCGTTCACCGAGCTCCAGCTCGGCAAGCACCGAGCCGGCATAGGCGTCCTGTGATGCGCCGCCACCCAACTCCGTAGCCGTATAGGTGTTGAAATCGCAGTAACCGCAGCGGACTGCGCAGAACGGGATGTGGACGTAGAGACCGAAGTCCCGCGCTGCGGCGCCGCGTGCGGACTCCGGCGGCAGCACCCCGTCCTCGGGTGCTGGCAGGCCGAGCGGGAGGGCGCTAGGCACGACCCGCCTCCTTGGAACTGTTCGGCGTCACTTCTTGGATTTGTCCTTCGACTCGTCCGACGACAGAGCCGCGATGAAGGCTTCCTGGGGCACTTCCACGCGTCCGACCATCTTCATGCGCTTCTTGCCCTCCTTCTGCTTCTCGAGCAGCTTGCGCTTACGCGTGATGTCGCCGCCGTAGCACTTGGCGAGGACGTCCTTGCGGATCGCCCGAATGCTCTCGCGGGCGATGATGCGCGCCCCGATGGCGGCCTGGATCGGCACCTCGAACTGCTGGCGCGGAATCAGCTCACGGAGCTTGCCCGTCATCATGACGCCATAGGCGTAGGCCTTGTCACGGTGGGTGATGGCGCTGAAAGCGTCCACCTGCTCGCCCTGCAGCAGGATGTCCACCTTCACGAGATCGGCGACCTGGTCACCGTCCGCCTTCCAGTCGAGCGACCCGTATCCGCGGGTCTTCGACTTCAACAGATCGAAGAAATCGAAGACGATCTCCGCGAGCGGGAGCCGGTACCTGATTTCGACCCGCTCCTCGGACAGGTAATCCATGCCCCCGAGGACGCCCCGGCGCTGCTGGCACAGCTCCATGATGGCGCCGATGAACTCCGACGGCGCGAGGATCGTCGCGGACACCATGGGTTCGCGTACCTCGGCGATCTTGCCGACGGGGTATTCGCTGGGATTGGTGACCTTCAGGGCGCGCTTGTCCTCGAGGGTCACCTCGTACTCCACGTTCGGTGCCGTTGAGATGAGGTCGAGGTTGTACTCGCGCTCCAGCCGCTCGCGGGTGATCTCGAGGTGCAGCAGGCCGAGGAAGCCGACACGGAAGCCGAATCCCAGCGCCGCCGACGTCTCGGGCTCGTACACGAGGGCGGCGTCGTTCAGGGTGAACTTGTCCAGGGCGTCACGCAGCACCGGGTAGTCGGTGCCGTCGAGCGGATAGAGACCCGAGAAGACCATGGGTTTCGGATCCTGGTACCCGCCCAGGGAGGTGGCAGCCGGCTTGGCCAGGTTCGTGACGGTGTCACCGACCTTGGACTGGCGGACGTCCTTCACACCCGTGATGAGGTAACCGACCTCGCCTACCCCAAGGCCCTTGGACGGCTTCGGCTCGGGCGAACTGACGCCGATCTCGAGCAGTTCGTGGCTCGCCCGGGTGGACATCATCTGGATGCGCTCTCGCGGGCTGAGCTTGCCGTCGACGACCCGCACGTAGGTGACGACGCCGCGGTACGTGTCGTACACGGAGTCGAAGATCATGGCACGGGCAGGAGCATTCGGGTCACCGGTCGGCGCGGGAAGATCGCGCACGATCTTGTCCATGAGGGCCTCGACGCCGACTCCTGTCTTGCCGGACACCATGAGGACGTCCTCGGGCTCGCCGCCGATGAGGCTCGCCAGTTCTGCCGCGTATTTCTCGGGCTGGGCAGCAGGGAGGTCGATCTTGTTGAGTACCGGGATGATGGCGAGGTTGTTCTCCATCGCCAGGTACAGGTTGGCCAGTGTCTGCGCCTCGATACCCTGCGCCGCATCCACCAGCAGGACCGCGCCCTCGCAGGCGGCGAGGGACCGCGAGACCTCGTAAGTGAAGTCCACATGGCCCGGCGTGTCGATCATGTTGAGGGCGTAGGCGGTGCCGTCGACCTCCCAGGGAAGGCGAACGGCCTGCGACTTGATGGTGATGCCGCGCTCCCGCTCGATGTCCATCCGGTCGAGGTACTGCGCCTTCATGTCCCGCTGCTCGACGGCCCCCGTGAGCTGGAGCATCCGGTCGGCCAGGGTGGACTTCCCGTGATCGATGTGGGCGATGATGCAGAAATTCCTGATGATCGCCGGATCGGTGGCGGCAGGCACCGGCGCGGTGCGGGCCATGGGTGACACGTGCGTTCCTCACTTTTACGGGACAGGGTCCGGCATGCTGCAACCAACCGGGCCGCCCTAGTGGACAACCGGCGCTGGTCCGCGCCGTTTCGCTTCCCTTAGTCTCCCACGACGCCGGACAGCCCCGGCAATCGGGCGGGATCACCGACCTGACGATCTCGGGCACGCCCGACCCGAACATGGCGTGCTGCCCGCCTCCCGACCTGCGCTCCCCTGGTTCCGGGAGCCGCTATCGCTAGGATCACTGCATGGCGATCACTCTCCGCTCCGTCCTGTCGCTCGCCGGTCGCGTGGTCCGCGCCGTCAGCAGCACGTCCGCACCCCCGGCCGGCCGGCAGCCCGCGGGCAGACGCCCGGCCACCGGCAGGGCGTCGTCCCCCTCCCCCCAGCAGCCGGCGTCGCGACGGCAGGAGGCGGTCGTCGCCTACTCACCCTCCGCGGACGGCAATCCGGACCCGGGCGAGATCGTCTGGACCTGGGTGCCCTACGAGGACGATCCGACCCAGGGCAAGGACCGGCCGGTGCTCCTCATCGGAACATCCGGAAAGACCCTGCTCGGTCTGATGCTGACGAGCCGCGACCGCAACAACTCGCGCAACCACGATGACCGCTACATCGACATCGGCACCGGGGCCTGGGACCGGCAGGGACGCCCGAGCGAGGTCAGGACCGACCGTGTATTGCACCTCGCCCCGGCCGATATACGGCGTGAAGGTGCCGTGCTTCCGCGCGGGCAGTTCGAACAGGTGATTGCGGCCGTACCCGGCCACCTCCTCGGGTAGCCGTTTCCGGTGGCCGCGACCTGCCTGCACCTGCGGCTCACGCCCCGCTAAAATGCAGCGCAGGTCCGGTTTCCCGCGGGTTTCTGGTAACCTTGACAGCTGTGTGTCCGCGCAGGTCTCCGGGCACTTTGGCCGATCACCACACGGTATCCCCACGCCGCTCAGTCTTCGGTTGGCCGAAATACCCTCACGACCCAGTCCGCAATACAAAGAAAGTTCTCATACGTGGCAAATATCAAGTCCCAGAAGAAGCGCATCCTCACCAACGAAAAGGCGAGGCAGCGCAACAACTCGGTCAGGTCCGAGTTGAAGACCGCTATCCGCGCCGTGAACACGGCCGTCGAAGGTGCTGACAAGGATGCTGCCGCGACGGCTCTGCAGGCAGCCAGCCGCAAGCTCGACAAGGCCGTCAGCAAGGGTGTGCTGCACAGGAACAACGCAGCCAACCGCAAGTCCGCGATCTCCAAGAAGGTCAACGCGCTCTAAGCTGCGGATCCTCCGATGAAGGGCCGGCTCCATTCGGGGCCGGCCCTTCGTCATGAGAGCAGCACTCAGGGGTGCGAGTACCTCTAGGCTCCAGGATGCTCCTCTTTGGCTGCAGTGACGCTCCCCTCTGGCTGCAGGAACGACGAAGCCAGGACGGATGACCCGAGAGCCGCAGTGCACTCCACGCACCTGGAGGGTGAGGTTTAGTTGTCCCCGAGGGCTATCACGGTCACTGCCCGCTCGACGGCGTACACGGGATCCCGGGACTCGCCTTTCACCTGGGCGTCGGCTTCCGCGAGAGCGCGGATACAGCGTGCCAGTGCGTCGGAGCTGAAGCGCTGTGCCTCCTTCCGTGCCTGATCGACCTGCCAGGGAGCCATGCCCAACTCCTTGGCCAACTGCATGGAAGAACCCCGCACCCCGTGCACCTTCGCGACAGCCCGCACCTTCATGGCGAGTGCTGCGACTATCGGCACAGGGTCCGCGCCCGTGGCGAGCGCATGGCGGAGCATCGACAGTGCCTGCGCGGTTCGTCCGGCCAGTGCCGCGTCGGCGACCTTGAAGCCGGTCGCCTCGATCCGGCCTCCGTAGTATTTCTCGACCGACTCGACGGTGACATCTCCCGCTGTGTCCGCGGTCAGCTGCTGGCAGGCTGCTGCCAGTTCCGGCAGCTGCGAGCCCACGGCGGCAACGAGCGCGCGGACGGCATCAGGTTCTATCCGCCTCCGCGCGAGCCGGAACTCGGTGGAGACGAACTCGGCCTTCTCGGCGTCCTTCTTCAGGGGCTGACAGTCGACCACGGTCGCGTGAGTGGCCTTGATCGCGTCTAGGAGTTTCTTCCCGCGATTGCCACCTGAATGGCGCATGACCAGGACGACGTCCGGCGCCGGATCGGACAGGTATGCGAGCGCGTCGACCAGAAAGGCATCGTTCATCTGTGCCAGACCCGACGCCTCGATGACCTTCCAGTCACCGAAGAGCGATGGACTGGCGTGCATTGTCAGTGTGCCGGCCTCGTAGGCGCCCGCATCGAACCTGACGAGTTCCACGTCGGGTTGTGCGGTACGCACCTGATGACGGATCGCTTCTGCAGCCTTCGACGCGAGATAGTCCTCGGGCCCCGACAGCAGGACGACGGCGGCGGGCCGGACATCACGCCAGGATGCCGGCTGCTGGCCTCCGCCGGTGGTGCGGCCGGCCATTGGTCTCGTTGCCATGGAGCGCTGTTCCTTTCGAAGAATCGATACCTACTGTTTCATGGCATCGCCCTGCCACGAAAAGCCGTCCGTGCCGACGGTCGGATCGCCGCTCGGACAGCTCACTCCAGGTCCCGAACAGCTCACTTCAGCTCCCGGACCTCCATGGTGGTGCCAACGACGTTCACGGTGAAGGACCCGAGCTCGTCGGTCCGGACCACCGGGATATCGGCACGCACGAGTGCCTTCAGGATGGTGGGATGGGGATGGCCGTATTCGTTGTCCTCCCCCACGGAGATCAGCGCGAGTCGGGGACGCAGCGCCTCGATCAGCGTGGTGCCGCCGTTCCTTGCCCCATGGTGGGCGACCTTCAGGATATCTACGCCCCGGTCGGCGATCTCCGGTGACGCATCGAGCATCCGTGCCGCAGCATCCTCCTCGAGATCCCCGGTGAGCAGGATCCGCACAGTCCGGTCGGATGCCTGGACCACGACGTCGAGCACCGCACTGGCGTTGTTCTCCTCCTCTGCTTCTGCGGAGCCTGCCGGCCACAGGACGCGGACCTGTGTCCGTTGGAGGTCGAAAGTCGTGAGGCTGTCGAGCTTCTCGGGCCGTACCCCGGCATCGGCAGCCGCATCCGTCACCTCCCGCGGCAATCGGTCCTCGCCCGTCGAGTAATAGAGCTTAGAGACGGTGCGTCCGTTGACAGCCCCCTGAACGCCTCCGTAGTGATCGTCGTGCAGATGTGTGATGACGAGGGCGTCGATCACCTCGACCGACAGGTCATCGAGGCAACGGTCCATCGCGGCCGGGTCGGGGCCGGTATCCACCACCAGTGCGTGTCCCGGCACCGTCCCGACGACCAGACCGTCCCCCTGCCCCACGTCGCAGACCGCGACGATCCAGCCGGTAGCCGGAGGAACGGTCGTGACCTTGACGAGCACGATGACCGCTGCTGCCACCACAGTGAGGATGAAACCCACGACGAGAACCGTCCGGCCTCTCGCCATGCCCTCGTTGTCCGCCGATGGCGGGCGCGTGCGGCCCTTGCCCGGATGGCCTCCTTCGACGAACGCGGTGTGGTCCGCGGGACTCCGGTTCGCTCTCTCCCTGCTCCGGACCGGGTCCCTGCCGCTGCCCGTCGCGCCGAGCATGTGCTTCCAGCGGGCCGACTGCGGCCGTCGGGCGACCAGCAGGAACAGGACCGCGAGCGACACCAGGGCAGCAAGAGTGGCTCCCGCCGGCCCTGACGCCCAGGGTAGCGATGCTGCCGGTGCTCCCGCGAAGGTATCGGCGACGGCGCCCACCCATCGTGTTCCCCCTTGCGCTGCGACGATGAGGGGCTGTGCCAACACTGGTGCAGCGACCAGCGCGAGGATCGCGACCATGCCCAGCAGCGTGATCGCCGGCACGACGGGAGACACCGCGACATTCGCCGGGAGCGAGTACACCGGCAGGGCCGGCTGGATCAGGACGAGGATCGGAGCACAGAACAATTGCGCCGTGAGCGGTATCGCCAGCACTTGGGCCATCACGCGGGGCACCAGGCGCCCGAGTGATTCCGCTACCGCAGGACCGGCGAGGACGAGCCCCAGGGTTGCAGCGACCGACAGCATGAAGGCGAAGGACACCGAGAGCCAGGGATCGACCGCCAGCAGGACGATGATCGACAGCATCAGCAGTGTCAGTGAGACCTTTCCCCGCCCGGACAGCAAGGCCACGACGCCGATCCCACCCATGACCGCTGCCCGCAGCACACTCGGTTCGGGACGCACCAGCAGGACGAACCCCGCAAGGGCCAACACGGCGCCGACGGCCGCCGGGAATCGAGGTACGCGACCGAAGCGGAGCCCGAAGAACATGAACGCGATGACATAGGAGCAATTGGCTCCGCTGACGGCAGTCAGGTGCGTCAGCCCGGTGGTCTTCATGGCGTGTTCGAGATCGGGCTCGAGGGTGGTCCGGTCTCCAAGGACCATCCCCGGAAGCAATCCGTGGTCCCGGCCGTCACGCTGGGCGGCATCCCTGAAGCGGGACCTCAGCCCATCGGTGTAACCGAACCAGCCCTCGGCTTCCTGGACCGTGGGACGGCTGGAGGGAAGGAAGATCGCCGTCGCCCGTCCAGGGCGATCCGAAGGCTTGGCGATGCCTAATACCCGTACCGTGTCTCCCGTGCCCATGGTCGACCACGAGGCGGATCCAAGAACGACGACGGGCGTGGCCGAGATGAAGGGAGTACCACCCAACAGCCCTCCGATTACTTCGGCGTCCACCAGGAACCGCTCCCCGCCGCCGAAAGCGCCCTGAGGGAGCGACGAGGGCTCCCCCACGATCCGCAGGTAAGCCGTGAACGTGGCCGAGCTCGCGATTGCCTCATCAACGGGTCCTTCCGCCGCCCGAGCGAGGCTTCCACCGGTGGCCAGCAGGACGAGGGCCACCGTCGCCGCGGGTGCCAGGCCCTGTTCCAGCAGCAGCGCCCACTGCCGACCGGCGCGTTCAGGCACGAGGAAAATGACGCCGGCGAGTAGCAGAGCGACAGCAGCACAGGTCAGCCCACTCGCCGTCACACCGACCGCAGGGCCCTGGATGGCAGTGGCAGCCACCACCCATGCGACCGCAGCGGATGGAACAAGGCGCAGATCACCTCGCCACCGCGGCCCACGGGTTCCCGACCCCACCTCCCGGTGTGGGATATTGCCTTTTTGCGGCAGTCCGCCTTGGGGGTTGCGCCGTCTACCGGTGTGCCGCACAGGGCGGGGGCGCCCTATCGAACGGAACGATGCCACCGCAGCCCTGATCACCGGACCACGATGAGCGGGAGGATTCCCTCGAGCAGCGCCGGTCCTATTCCCGGTATCGCGTCGATATCCGAGGCCTGCACGAATGGACCGTGCTCCTCGCGCCAGTCGATGATGCGCTGGCCGAGGACCGGTCCCACACGTGGAAGCGATTCGATGTCGGCCAGTGTCGCGGCGTTGATGTCGATGACCTGATCAGGTGCTTCGGAACCGCTCGCGCCGCCGGAACCGCCCGCGCCGCCGGCCGACTCCTGCGAAAGGTCGACCTCCTGGTCCGCGAGGCCTGATGGGGACGGACCTCCGGAACGTGCTGTATCCGTGCGTGGTTCCTCCCCGACGGCCAGTACGTGGATGTGCTGCCCGTCCGACGGTGTGGCGGCGAGATTGACTCCCTCGAGGTCCGCTTCCGGCAAGGCCCCGCCGGCTCGCTCGATGACCTCGAAGAGGCGCGCGCCGGCAGCGACCTCCACCACGCCGGGTGCAGCAATTGCTCCCGTAACGTAGACGATGACTTTCTGGTCCGCATCCCTCTCCGCGCCACCCCGTGGCTCGCCCGTTCCCACCGACATTCCGGGGCCTGCTCCGTTCCCTTCCTGCTGGCTCGTCGCACCGTCGGTAGTTTCCGGTGTTCCGGCCTCGTGCGCACCGCCCTCCGATGCTGCCCCAGAGGGGTCCCCCGGATTCGAAGGCTGGACCCCGACGTCCGGCGCCCCGGAACCCGCCGGCCTCTCGGCGTCGAGTTGTACCGAGACCGCTGCGGCGGACGGCTCCGAGCTACGCACCAGGAAGAGGGCGGCACCGACCGCGAGGGCTATGCCGAGGAATACGAGCGCCGCCGATCGCGCGACGCGCCACTGCACGCCCCCGGCGCCCCCATCCTCGCCATCATCCTCGTCACGGTTCGGGTCAGGATTCGCGCCGACATTCCCACAGACGTTCTCCTGGGAGTACCCGCTGATGCCCCCGTCAGGGGCGCCATCAGCATCACCCTCGAAGGGTGGGTAGGAGCGACCCGCACCACCGCGGCCGGAAACACCACCGAGGCCGGAAACGGCATCTCGAAGACTCGCTCGTTCCGGGTTGTCCCCGCTGCCCGGCACCCGCGGGACAGTCCCGCCACCCCGCGCCCAAGGGTCGTCCGCGCCGCGCGGTTGCCTGCCGACGCCCAGACTGCTCGACGAGCCGCCCTGCGGACGGGGCGGCGGGACCCAGGGGTCCCCGTTCGTCGGCCATCGGTGCTTTCCCATAGGGCCACGCTAGGAGCGGGGGCCGGCGCGGCCGGAACTGCACGCGGCTATGTGGACAACGCGGCAGGAGACGCCGTGGAGGCCTCGATCATGCCGTCAGGGCAGGCGTGGACTCACCGTGACGGCCACGACCCCCAGGCCGGCGTGCGCTGCCAGGACCGACGGACAGGGAGCCGTGGAGACTCGTCCGGCCCCGACGACGCTCTCGAGCCTTTGCGCGAGTGCGTCGGCGTCCTCCTCGTTGCCGAAGTGGTGAACCGTCAGGTCCACGCCGTTGCTTCGACCCGCAACATCCGCCTCGACGAGCTCCTCGAGCCGCTGCAGTGCCCGCGCTGCCGATCGCATGCGTTCGAGCGGCACCAGACGACCGCCCTGTACATGCAGGAGGACGCGGACGGACAGCAGGGTGCCCAGCCAGCCGACGGCGGCCGTGATGCGTCCTCCGCGCCGCAACTGTTCCACGCTCGGGACGTAGAAATAGAGGGCCGAGGCACGGGCTGCCATGGCCGCAGCAGCCGCAGCGGCCTGGAGGCCCGCACCGGCCCGTGCAGCGGTCAGCGCAGCCAGGGCTGCGCGGCCCTGAGCCATGCCCGCCGTCCTCGTATCGATCACTTCGACGGGGATGATGGACCGCGAAGCCGCGAGCCGAGCTGCCTCGACGGTTCCCGACAGCAGCCCCGAGAGGTGGACGGACACGACGGCGTCGTACCCCTCGTCGGCGAGCCTGCCGTAGACCCGGTCGAACTGCCCCGGGGACGGCCGCGAGGTACGAACGACGGATCCTGCGGCGAGGGCCACCATCAACGGCGCGGTGACGTCGTCGTGCTCTCCCGTGAGGATGTCGTCACCCACGAGCACCGGCATCGCGACCACCTGCACGCCGTCGGCGATGCCGCCGGTTCCGGTCCATCCGGGTGCGAAGCCGGCGGCGGAGTCCGTGACGACGGCTACGCGCACAACCCGCTCCGGACCGGAACGACAGCCGCTGGCACGAGCATCATCAGGCTGGAACGATGTTGACCAGCTTCGGCGCCCGCACGATGACCGTGCGGATCCCCCGCCCGTCCAGGACCCGCTGGACCTGCTCGCTCGCCAGCGCCAACTCGCGGAGTTCGTCCTCGGCGATGTCCGGCGACACCGTCAGGCGGTCACGCACCTTGCCCTGCACCTGCACGACGGCGACGACAGTCTCCTGTGTCAGCAGGGCCGGATCGACGGCGGGCCACCCTGCCGTCGCCACGGTCGCCTCGTGCCCGAGCCGGTTCCAGAGGTCCTCCGCGGTGTACGGCGCGAAGAGGCTGAGGATGATGGCGACAGCCTCCGTTGCCTCCCGGACTGCCGGGTCCGCCCCGCCAGGGCCGGAGTCGATGGCCTTCCTCGTCGCGTTGACGAGTTCCATGAGTTTGGCGATGACCACGTTGAACTTGTTGGCCTCCATCAGCTCAGCGGCGTCGGAAACGGTCCTGTGGGTCACCACGCGCAGCGCGCGATCCCCCGCGGAGGGGTCGGCTCCGACAGGGCTCGTGACGTCACCGCCCAGACGCCAGGCGCGTGCGAGGAATTTCGCTGAGCCCGACGGCGAGACATCGGCCCAGTCGACGTCGTCCTCAGGCGGGGACGCGAACACCATGGTGAGTCGAACGGCGTCGACCCCGTAGCGGTCCAGCTGCTCACCGAGGTCCACTCCATTGCCCAGCGACTTGCTCATCGCCTTGCCACCGTTGAGGACCTGGCCCTGGTTCAGCAACGCGCTGAAGGGCTCCGTGAAGTTCACCATGCCGAGGTCGAACAGCACCTTGGTGAAGAACCTGCTGTACAGCAGGTGCAGGATGGCGTGCTCGACCCCGCCGACGTACTGGCCGACCGGCAGCCAGCGGTTGACCGCCTCGCTGTCGAAGGGGGCTGTGTCCAGCTGCGGGTTCACGAAGCGGAGGTAGTACCAGGACGAGTCGACGAACGTGTCCATGGTGTCGGTATCGCGCCTGGCAGCACCACCGCACTCGGGGCAGGGCACGTTGACCCACTCCTCGACCGCGGCCAGCGGCGAGGTGCCTTTGGGCGCGAGGGCCTCGCCTCGCAGGCCTTCGGGCAGCGTCACCGGCAGCTGGTCGTCCGGCACCGGCACCTCGCCGCAGGACGGGCAGTGGATGATCGGGATGGGGGTGCCCCAGAAACGCTGGCGTGACAGCAGCCAGTCCCGCAGGCGGTAGTTGATGGTGTGCTCGCCGGTCCCCTGCTGCTCGATCAGTTCGACGGCGCGGCGGATGGCAGCGGGTTTGTCCAGCCCGGTCAGTTCGCCGGAGTTGACGAGCGTACCCTCGCCCGTCGTCGCGATGCCGGTCACGGATGCGTCATCGGCCCCGGTGTCGACGACGGTGCGCACCGGCAGGTCGAAGGCGCGTGCGAAGTCGAGGTCACGCTGGTCGTGCGCGGGCACAGCCATGATCGCTCCGGTCCCGTAGTCCGCGAGGACGTAGTCCGCGGCCCAGACAGGCAGCTTCTCCCCCGTCAGGGGATTGACTGCGTGGCGCCCGGTGAAGACTCCCGTCTTCTCACGCTCGGTCGCCTGCCGTTCGATCTCCGACAGTCCCTTGACCTGCTCACGGTACGCCTCGAGCGCGTCCCGGCGATCCGGGGTGACGAGCTCGAGCGCCAGGTTCGCGTCGGCCGCGACGACGAAGAACGTCGCCCCGTACAGCGTGTCGGGACGCGTGGTGAAGACCTCGACGTCGGAAGCGGGCAGACCACCGTCGGCATCGATCCGGAAACGTACGTGAGCTCCTTCCGACCGGCCGATCCAGTTGCGCTGCATCGCGAGCACGCGCTCGGGCCAGTGGCCCTTCAACTGCTCCATGTCATCCAGCAGGCGGTCGGCGTAGTCGGTGATCCGGAAGTACCACTGGTTCAGGTTCTTCTTGGTGACCATCGTGCCGCAGCGATCGCAGGCACCGTTGATGACCTGCTCGTTGGCCAGGACGGTCTGATCCTTCGGGCACCAGTTCACCGGCGAGTTGCGTCGGTAGGCGAGGCCCTTCTCGAAGAACCGCACGAAGAGCCACTGGGTCCACCGGTAGTACTCGGGGTCCGAGGTGTGCAGACGCCGCTCCCAGTCGGCACTGATGGCGTAGCGCTTGAACGAATGCGCCTGGGTCTCGATGTTCGCGTACGTCCACTCGGCGGGATGCGCGTTCCGCTTGATGGCGGCGTTTTCCGCGGGGAGGCCGAAGGAGTCCCAGCCGATGGGATGCAGGACGTCGAAGCCCTTCTGCCGGTAGAAGCGCGCGGCGACGTCGCCCATCGCGAAGGCCTCGGCGTGTCCCATGTGGAGGTCACCCGAGGGGTAGGGGAACATGTCGAGGACATAGCGCCGTTGGCGGCTCCCGTCGTCGATCGGCGCGAAGGACTTCAGCCGGTCCCAGACCGCCGGCCACTTCGCTTCGATAGCCGCGACGTCGTAGGAGTTCTCGTCCGGCTGGGCGTCCTCGGGGTTGGTGCTCACTGTTTGGCCTGTCCTGTCGGTGGAACGTCGTACTGCATGTGCTCGGGTAACCCCGCCGTCGAGGTGTCCATCGCATCCTGTGCCGGACACACAAAAGCCCCTCACACGCAGGAGGGGCCGCCGCACGGTTTTGACCGTGCGGCTAGGTAAGCAGGAGGTTCCGGAGCATGGATGCCACTTTAGCAGTGCGCCATCGGGCGGAAGGCGCCCGGCACAGCGAAGCCCGGTCCGTCGTGGACGAACCGGGCGCCGCTCAGGGTGCGCAGGCTGCTAGTGCACGTCCTCATCGACCCAGTCGAAGGTCTTCGTGACGGCCTTCTTCCACAGCCGGAGCTGACGCTCCCGCTCACTGTCGTCCATGGACGGGATCCAGCGCTTGTCCTCGGCCCAGTTCGTGGACAGCTCGTCCGTGTCCTTCCAGAAGCCGACGGCGAGGCCCGCGGCGTAGGCGGCCCCCAGCGCGGTGGTCTCCGTGACCTTCGGACGAATGACCGGAATGCCGAGGATGTCGGCCTGGAACTGCATCAGGGCGTCGTTGGCAACCATGCCGCCGTCGACCCTGAGATCCTCCATGTCGACACCGGAATCGGCGTTCGCAGCGTCCAGCACCTCGCGGGTCTGGAATGCTGTCGCTTCCAGCGCTGCACGGGCGATGTGACCCTTGTTCACGAAGCGCGTCAGGCCGACGATCGCGCCGCGGGCGTCTGCACGCCAGTACGGTGCGAAGAGGCCGGAGAACGCCGGGACGATGTAGACGCCACCGTTGTCGTCCACGGTTGTCGCAAGCTGCTCCACCTCGGGAGCACTCTTGATCAGGCCGAGGTTGTCCCGCAGCCACTGGATGAGTGAACCGGTGACGGCGATAGACCCTTCGAGCGCGTAGATCGGCTTCGCGTCGCCCAGCTTGTAGCAGACCGTCGTGAGCAGGCCGTTCTTGGAGTGGACGATCTCCTCACCCGTGTTGACGATCATGAAGTTGCCGGTGCCGTAGGTGTTCTTGGCGCCGCCCTTGTCGAAAGCTGCCTGACCGAACGTCGCTGCCTGCTGGTCGCCGAGAATACCGGCGACCGGGGTCTCGCGCAGGAGCTGCGACGTATGAACCGTGCCGTAGACCTCCGAGGACGACCTGATCTCGGGCATCATCGACACCGGGACACCGAAATCGGCGAGGATCCCCTCGTCCCAGGCCAAGGTCTCGAGATCCATGAAGAGCGTCCGGGACGCGTTGGTGACGTCGGTGATGTGCACGCCGCCGTCCACACCGCCCGTCAGGTTCCAGGTGACCCAGGAATCGGTGTTGCCGAAGAGTAGGTCGCCGGACTCGGCCTTCGCCCGCGCCCCATCGACGTTGTCGAGGATCCACTTGATCTTGGTACCGGAGAAGTAGGTCGCCAACGGCAGTCCCACCTTCGCCTTGTAACGCTCCACCCCGCCGTCCTTCGCGAGGTCGTCGACAATGTCCTGCGTGCGGGTGTCCTGCCACACGATCGCGTTGTAGACGGCCTTGCCGGTGGTCCTGTCCCAGACGACGGCGGTCTCGCGCTGGTTCGTGATGCCGACGGCTGCGATGTCGTGGCGGGTGAGGTTGGCCTTCGAGAGAGCCGTTCCGATGACCTCGCGGGTGTTGTCCCAGATCTCTGCGGGGTCGTGCTCGACCCAGCCGGCCTTCGGGAAGATCTGCTCGTGTTCCTTCTGGCCGGAGGAGACGATATCCCCCTTGTGGTCGAACACGATAGCCCTGCTGGACGTGGTGCCCTGGTCGATGGCGATGACGTACTGCTGCGACATGTCTAACTCCTTCATTGGATGACACGGTTAAGGGCGGCCCGCGGGCCGCCGGGCTCGGTGAGGACTAGGCAGCTATCGGGAAGGAGATGAACTGGATGACGATGCCTGCAAGCGCACCACCGACGATCGGACCGACGACCGGCACCCATGCGTAGGACCAGTCGCTGCCACCCTTACCCCTGATGGGCAGGAGGGCATGCGCGATGCGGGGGCCGAGGTCACGGTTCGGGTTGATGGCGTAGCCGGTGGGTCCACCGAGCGAGGCGCCGATGCCGACGACGAGGAGTGCTACGGCGAGGGGACCGATCTCTGTCGGCGTCCCGGCGAAGGAGAGGATGACGAACACGAGCACGAAGGTGCCGATGATCTCGGTTACGAGGTTCCAGCCGTACGAGCGGATGGCCGGGCCGGTGGAGAAGACGCCGAGCTTGTTGGCGGGGTCCGGCTCGTCATCGAAGTGCTGCTTGTAGGAGAGCCAGCAGAGAACGGCGCCGAGGATGGAGCCGAGCATCTGCGCCGCGAGGTACGCCAGCGTGGTCGCGAAGGTCTTGTCGACACCGGGCGCGTATTCAGCCGCGTCGCCGTTGACCAGCAGGCCGACCGTGACGGCGAAGTTCAGGTGGGCGCCGGAGAGGGCTGCGACGTAGACGCCGGCGAAGACCGCCAGGCCCCAGCCGAAGTTGACCATGAGGAAGCCGCCGTTATTGCCCTTGGTCTTGGCGAGCGCAACGTTCGCGACTACACCGGTACCGAGCAACAACAACAGCATCGTGCCGAATGTTTCAGCAACAAATACTTCGAGAGACATCTTTGACTCCTCTAACTATTCATTTATCGACGGGCGCCGCCGCCTCGACGGCACCCGTTTTTCCCCCCGGCAACCACTGCCGTTGGATATGCACCGCTGCGAGTACCAGCGGTCCGACCCAATGGCGGCGGTTGCCGCTACTGGACCAAGCTCTTCGTGCTCCTGACGTGCACCCTGTGCGCCTCGGCGAGCACCTTCTCGGCGAGCTCGATCTCCGCCGCGGACTTCGCGGCGTCCCACCCCAGCAGGGGAGCCAGGGTCTCAGCAAGCTCTGCGAGCAGCTTCTCGGAAACGAGTCCGCGGAAGGCAAGCGATGTACGGCGAATCAGGACGTCGATCAGGTGGCCGACCTGTTCGTGCTCCACCATATAGGCACACTCCCGCGTACTGACCTCCTTCGTGGAAATAAAAATCCTGTCGGGGCCTTCGGTGAGGTATTGGATGACGTCCTTCGCGCGGGTGCCATAGCGGGTCAGGAGGACCCTGACGCGTGCCTCGTCGAAGCCCGGACGGACGGTCTTCCTGATCCATTCCTGCTCGGCTGCCTCATCCGTCGGGAAGTCCTTGCCGCCGCCGATCGCCACTCCGGCCGTGGAGGTCTTGCGCGTCGCGCCGAGGGCTGCGAGGGTGTCGTCGGCGAGGTGTTCGGAGAGAGCGCGGAACGTGGTCCACTTGCCTCCGACGAGACTCAGGGTCGTGACGGAGCGTCCACCCAGCTGTTCCTCACGCTTCTCGATGCGGTAGTCGCGGGACACGAAGCCCGGCTGTGTATCGTCATGGCGCGGCAGTGGTCGGACTCCCGAGAAGCTGTAGACGATGTGGTCCTGGGAGACCTTGATATCAGGGAACACGTGCCCGATCAGTTCGAAGAAGTAGTCGATCTCCTCGTCCGTGCAGACGGCCTGCTCGTTGATGTCCACATCGATGTCCGTGGTGCCGACGAGGACGCGATCGCCCATGGGGTAGATCAGGACGATACGGCCGTCGACGTGCTCGAAGAAGATCTCCGTGCCGTTGCAGGCCTTGAGCAGTTCCGGGTGGTCCAGCACGATGTGCGAGCCCTTAGTCCCGCCCATGAAGAGGGTCTCGGTGCCGAGCACCGCGTTGGTGCCGTCCGTCCAGGCGCCGGTGGCGTTCACGACGACGTCGGCCTGGAAGCCGAAGGTCTCGCCCGTGAGCTCGTCGCGCAGCAGGACGCCGTCCTCGGTGCGGCCGATGGCACTGACGTAATTCGCTGCTCGCGCTGCCGGGTTGGCCAGCTGGCCGTCACGCAGGACGTCCAGAGTCAGTCGCTCCGGGTTGTGGACGCTCGCGTCGAAGTAGGTTGCGGCGTACTTGATGTCCTTGCGAAGCTCCGGCATGGCGGCGAGCGCCTTCTTACGGCCCACGAAGGAGTGGCGGGGCACGTTTCCGCCGTCGCGCGAGAAGAAGTCGTACATCGTGAGGCCGGCCTTGATCAGCACGGCGCCGCGCTCCACCTGCTTGCCCTGCTTGTGGGTCAGGAACCGCATCGGCGCTGAGAGGATGCCGGAGAACGTGGTGTAGATCGGGATGGTGGTCTGGAGCGGCTTGACATAGTGCGGAGCGATTTTCATCAGTGCGTTACGTTCTATGACGGACTCACGTACGAGGCGGAACTCACCGTTCTCCAGGTAGCGGATGCCGCCGTGGATCATGTGTGAGGAGGCGCCCGAGGCTCCCTGGCAGTAGTCACCCCGCTCGACGAGCGCGACGTCGATGCCCTGCAGTGCGAGGTCGCGGAACGTACCGACCCCGTTGATGCCGCCACCGATGATGAGCACGGACGCCCGGGGGTTGTCCCTGAGCTTCTGCACCATGGCGCGTGTCGAAGTTGTCATGCCTTCACCGTGGGTCAGGTCGGCTGAATCGCTCAAGGTCCTACTCCGTAACTTCAATGTCGGGAATGGTTACTGCACACCCAATTGTTCGAGCACTGGGAATAGCAGTCAACCTGATTGCACAAACGTGCAGACGGGTCCACACTGGCGAAATGACGACGATGAACGACCTCCCCGGAGCCGACCTCGCAGGGGATGCGCCCCTCCCCGGCAACCGCTCGCGGGATGCGCTGAGGGCCGCGCAGATGTACTACCTGCAGGACCTCACCATGAACGCGATCGCCCGAGAGCTCCGTACCTCCCGCTCCACGGTGTCCCGCCTGCTCTCCATGGCCCGCGCAACCGGACTCGTCCAGATCCAGGTCAACAATCCGTCGGATCGTGCCCCCGCGCTCGAGCAGCAGATTCGCCGCCGCTTCGGCGTCGAGGCCCATGTGGTCCCCGTCGCGGACTCCATCAGCGACTCCGAGGTCCTGGACCGCGTTGCGATCCAGGCCGCCCGCACGATCGGGCCGCTGATGGACTCGAACGCGATCATCGGCGTCGCCTGGGGGTCCACCCTCAGTGCGGTGAGCCACCACCTGACGAGGAAGCAGACCCACGACAGCACGATCGTGCAGCTCAACGGCGCAGGCAACACGCAGACCACGGGCATCACGTACGCGAGCGAGATCCTGCGGCGCTTCGGCCAGGCATACGGCGCGCGCGTGGAGCAGTTTCCCGTGCCGGCGTTCTTCGATCACGCAGCAACCAAGACCGCCATGTGGGAGGAGCGAAGCGTGCGCCGCATCCTCGATCTGCAACAACGCATGACCATGGCGATCTTCGGGGTCGGATCCATCGGCTCGGGCATTCCGAGCCATGTCTACAGCGGTGGTTACCTCGACCGGGAGGACCTCGAGACGCTCGAGACGGATGAGGTGGTGGGCGACGTCGCCACCATGTTCTTCCGGGCGGACGGGAGCCATCGCGACATCCTCCTCAATGCGCGCAGCACGGGTCCGGACCTCGACCAGTTGCGCACGGTCAGCAGGCGCATCTGCGTGGTGTCCGGCGAGTCGAAGATCAACGGCCTGCGGGGCGCCCTCGCCGCAGGACTCGCCACCGACCTCATCTTGGACGAGGGATCGGCCCGTCGCCTCGTCCACGCCTAGGCACCCCTCCGTCCGGCTCGGCCCCGCTCAGGTAAGGCGGTGGTCCGGCGCGGGCTCGACGTCGTGGACCGCCCGTCGTGGCACCTCGGTCACGCGGTGCAAGCGCCCTCGTCGGTAGAGTTCCCCCATGACCTCCTCCGTGCCACGCGCAGTCCTCGCCGATGGAACGTCGATAGACCGGATCGGCTACGGCGTCTACAAAGTGCCTCCGGAGGACACGGCGATCCTCTGTTCGACGGCACTCGACACCGGGTACCGCCTCCTCGACACGGCTGCGCTCTACGGCAACGAATCGGGAGTCGGCGCTGCAGCGCAGACGTACCTCGAGACCGGAGCCCGGGAAGACCTGTTCATCACCTCGAAGGTCTGGAACGACGACCACGGCTTCGACGCCACCCTCCGGGCGTTCGATGCGAGCATGCACCTCCTGGGCCTCGACCAGCTCGACCTCTACCTCATCCACTGGCCCTGCCCGTCGAAGGACCTGTACCTGGACACCTGGCGTGCCCTCGAACGGCTCCGATCCGAGGGACGGGTGCGGTCCATCGGGGTCTCCAACTTCCAGCAGGCGCACCTCGAGCGGCTGCTGGCAGAGACGGACATCGTCCCGGTCCTGAACCAGGTGGAACTCCACCCCTACCTGCAGCAGAGGGAGCTGCGCTCGTTCCACGAGGAGCACGGCATCGCCACGCAGGCGTGGAGCCCCCTCGGGCGGGGGAACGTGCTCGCCGACCCTGATATAGCGCGGGTAGCGACCGGACTCGACCGTACGGCGGCTCAGGTGATCCTGCGGTGGCACCTGCAGCACGGCATCCTGACCATCCCGAAGGCCAGTTCGCGCGAGCGCATCAGCTCGAACCTGGACATCTTCGGCTTCGAGCTCGACGACGCGCAGATGGCCGTGCTCGATGGATTGGACCGCGACCAGCGCTTCGGTTCGCACCCCGACAGGGTGGGCTGATGCGCGACGCCGTCGTCCGCTCCATGCTGTGGGAGGGGACCCTGCAACTGGTCTGGGACTTTCCCGCGGTCGACGGTCCCGGCCGGGCCGACCGCACGACGATCGTCATGGTGCACGGGTTCAGGGGCGACCACCACGGACTGTTGCGCCTCGTGGAGGAGCTTCCCGCCCACCGGGTCCTCCTGCCGGACCTGCCCGGTTTCGGCCAGGGGCAGGAACTGCCGGGGAGCCACGACGTCGGCACGTACGCACGCTTCGTCCGGGACACCGCTCGCGGCTTCGCTCCCGGCCCGCTCGTGGTGCTCGGACACTCGTTCGGCTCGATCGTCGCGGCCGAGGCAGCCGCGCTCGACCCTGACCTCGCCGGCGCGCTCGTCCTGGTCAACCCCATCAGCGCTCCGGCCCTCGAGGGGCCCAGCCGCGTGGCGTCCCGCATCGCCGAGACCTACTACGTGGCCGCGGACCGCCTGCCCGAGGCCGCCGGGCGGGCCCTGCTCTCGAATCCGGTGATCGTACGCGGCATGAGCATGTTCATGGCCAAGACGAAGGACCGTACCCTGCGCCGCTGGATCCACGGGCAGCACGACGCCTACTTCAGCTCGTTCGCCAGCCGGCGCGTGGTGCTCGAGGCCTTCCGTGCCTCCATCTCGGGCACCGTCAGGGACCGGGCTCGGGACCTGGTCATGCCCGTCCTGCTGATCGCCGCGGAACAGGACGACATAGGGTCGGTCGCCAGTCAGCGTGAACTGGCTGCGCTCATCCCGCATGCAACCCTCGAGGTCATCCCCGACGTCGGGCACCTGGTCCACTACGAGAAGCCGCGCGAGGCGGCGCTGCTCATCGAGGACTTCCTGGAGAGCGTGCCCGCATGAGGATCCTCTTCGACGCCCGCTTCACCCGAACCGACCACCACGACGGCATCAGCCGGTACGGCGCCCGCCTCATCGCCGCCCTCGCCGCGACGGACGACGTCGTGATGCTCATCAGCGACCCGCGGCAACTGGCGCTCCTGCCGGACGTCCCCCACGTCCGGATCAACAGCCCGCTCTCCCCCGCCGAGGCGCTGGTGGCCCGGCGCATCAATGCCCTGGAGCCCGACGTCGTGGTGTGCCCCATGCAGACCATGGGCTCCTGGGGTCGCAGGTATCCCCTCGTCCTCACCCTGCACGACCTGATCTACTACCAGAACCCGGCACCGCCGTCGTTCCTCCCGCTGCCCGTACGCCTGCTGTGGCGGCTCTACCACCTCGCCTACTGGCCGCAGCGCCTCCTGCTCGACCGCGCCGATGTGGTAGCGACGATCTCGCACACCACGGCCGGCCTCATCCGGGAGCACAAGCTCACGCGGCGACCCGTGGTGCTCGTCGGCAACGCGCCCCAGCCGACGGAGCGGCGCCGTGATCCCGAGGCTCCGCGGTCACCTTCGCTGCTCTACATGGGCTCCTTCATGCCCTACAAGAACGTCGAGACCCTGGTCCGCGCGATGGGACTCCTGCCCGATTCCATACTTCACCTGCTGAGCCGCATCACGGCGCAACGCCGACGTGAGCTCGAGGCCCTCGCGCCTGATGCGGAGCGCGTGGTCTTCCACGGCGGCGTGACGGATGCCGAGTACGAGGACCTGCTGCATGACTCGACCGCACTCGTCACCCTGTCGAAAGCCGAGGGATACGGACTGCCCATCATCGAGGCGATGGCCACCGGCACGCCCGTCATAGCCAGCGACATCCCGATCTTCCGCGAGGTCGGCGGTACCGCAGCGCTGTACGTCGACCCGGACGACCCGGCGGCCGTGGCCGCAGCCGTGCGGACCCTGGAGGAGCCCGGCCGGTGGGCGGAAGCGTCCCGTGCCGGACTCGAGCGGGCGTCGGCCTACTCGTGGGCCGCATCCGCGGACCAGCTCCGGCTGGCGTGCGAACGTGCAGTCGCCGAATATGCACGACGGCGGGCCTGACATGGCCGACCTCCAGTGCCCGGCCACGGCGATCCTGCTCGACGCCGCCGCCGCTCCGCCCCCGTGGCTGGCGCGCCTGAACGTCGCCGGACGGTTCGAGGCACGCGGTTCCGATGCCATCGTGGCCCTCGTGGAGGAGACGGCCGACCTGTACCGCGGGGAGGCCTTCGTGGTCGCCGCGCCTCCGGCCGACCTGGACCAGGCGCTGCGGACGCGCGGTATCGGAGGCACCACGCCGATCGTCGTCGAGATCGATTCCGACGGGTGGCGGACCGTATCCCCTCCCTGAGACGCAGCTCCGTTACCGTGCCTCACACGCGTCGCCTCCGGTGAGGACGCAGGCGCACAGGTGGGCACTGAGGAGACGCGGCACGAGATCGGAGCCCGCCGGGTCACGCCATCGGTCAGAGCACGTCGAGCGCGTCGAGGCGGATGTGCACCGGGTCCCCGGTCCTTCTGGCCGAGAGCGCCGCACGGCGGGCGCGCAGTTGACGGGTGATCCCGGCGGCGGTCCGGTAGGGAAAGAACAGCAGGACGCGATGGCTGCCCTGTCCGGCCAGCGCGTCGGTGGACGGCATCGCCTTCCCGATCCCGCGCGGAGGAAGCGCGGCACGGACGGCAAGCATCGCCTCCCTGCGGACATCCGGCGGTACGGGTGCAGGACCGACAACACGCGCCGCACCCTCGAGGTCCATCCCCTCCAGAAAGTGCACCAGGGCCTCACGGGTCCCTGTCAGCACGGCGTACCGAACGGCCGGCGGAAGGCCCAGTTCCTGACGTTCCACCAGCTCGCGGGAGGCGGCACCGGCGGGATCCCACCGCACCAGGTGCCCCACCGCGACGTCATCGTCGCCCGTGATGACGACCGTGCCGCCGGAGGTTGACGGCCGGGCGAGTATCGCCGCCGAGAACCATCTCCGCAGGGCGTCCTCGCCGGCCCGCAGGGTCTCCCTGCTGAGCATGGCGTTGCCGTCGAGCAGGATGACAGCCGCATATCCTTCTGCTGCCACGGGTTCGGCTCCTGACGTGGCGACGACGACGGCGGGAACATCGAGGACTGTGTCGACGATGTGTTCGCCCGCCGATGAGATGACGGGTACTCCGGGGAAAGCCCTGCCGAGCTCCTCGGCCGTCCTCGTGGCACCCGCCACGGTGGCCCGGACCCGCGTTCCCCCGCACGCGGAACACGCCCAGTGGTTGTCCGGCCGGCCGCACCACCGGCACGCGAGCGGCGCATTGCGTCCCGTCTGGGCCAGTGGTCCGGCACAGACGGAGCACCGAGCGGGGTGGCGGCACCGATCGCATGCAACGGCCGGGGAGAAGCCGGTCCGAGCGACCTGCAGCAGCACGGGCCCCTTCTTGAGTCCCGCCTGTGCTGCGGCCCAGGCGGCATGCGGGATCCGGGCCTGGGCGGCGTGTGGATCCCGTTCCATCTGGAAGGCGTCCGCGGCGTGGACCACACGGGGGGATGCGCGCCGCACTTCGGTGCGATCGGCCTGGATGGCTCGGGCCCAGCCCGTATCGACGAGGCGTTGCGCTTCCGTGGACCGCGCGAAGGACGACAGCAGGATACCCGCTCCCTCGTGCTCCGCCCGCAGCAGCACGACGTCCCGGATGTGCTGATAGGGGGCGCGCTGCTCGACGTGCTGGTCATCGCCGTCGTCCCACAGACAGACGAGTCCGAGGTTCCGAACGGGGGCGTAGGCGGCGGACCGGGTGCCGACAGCAACCGTGGCCGTGCCCTGCAGGACCCGCAGGAAGTTCCTGTACCTCGGCGTGGCACCGTCCTCACCGGTCAGCCGGGCGACGGCGGGCGCCCCGAGGCGCGCCACGAGGACGGCCTCCACGCGCGCTAGGTCACGCTGGTCGGGAACGACGACGACGGCTCCCCGGCCGGAAGCGACGGTCGCCGCCACGGCGTCGGTCAACTCCTCGGTCCAGGCCCGGCTTCCGTAGCCCCCGAGGCTCGTGAGCACCGCGCGGGGAGACTCCCCTGCCGCGAGGTGCTGGAGATAGGCGGGCCCGTTGACATAGCGCTGGAAGGTGCCCGTGGCCGGGGGGCCGGGAACCTCCCGGGGCCGGGCGGGCTCGGGCTCGGACGGGGTGGGGCCCGGGACCGGCTCAGGAACGGCCGTCGCCGGCAGCACGAACTCGGCTTCCACGCGTGCCATCCGCGGCGGCACGGCGGACCGGAGCACGTCGCTCACCGTTCCGACCGAACGCGCGGCGACCGACGTCGCCAGGGCGAGGATCTCCGGTGTGAGCACCCGCAGCGGGGAGACCACCTTGCCGAGCGGCAGCAGGGTGGCCGTCGTGCTGGCCTCCGCGACCCGTTCGGCCAAGAAACCTGCGTGTTCCCGACCGGCGAAGCGGACCTTGACCCGGACGCCGGGTTGCGCCTCCGCGTCCATGGCAGCGGGCACCGAGTAGTCGAAGAACCGGTCGAGGTGAGGAAGCTGCGCGTCGAGGACCACGTGGGCGATCGGCAGGATCCGGGCCCGCTCGGGATCAGTCTGCGGCAGCTTGGCAGCGCCGAATCCATGCAGCAGCGACAGCTGTCCGTCGGTGCCGTCAGGTTGCCGGGAGCTCTGTCGGGTCGGGTGGGGCGTGTTCTCCGTCATGATGCCGTGGCGGCCGCCGAGCCGCCCCCTATCCCTTCCGCGTCAGGCGTTGAAGTAGCTCCGGAGCTTGTCCACCCGGTCGGTGCGTTCCCAGGTGAAGTCCTCCTCCTCGCGGCCGAAGTGGCCGTGCGCTGCCGTGCGCTGGTAGATGGGCCGCTTCAGGTCGAGTGCGTTGATGATCCCGAGGGGTCGGAGGTCGAAGAGCTCCCTGATGGCATCCCCGATCGCCAGAGGATCGACGGTCTCGGTACCGAAGGTCTCGACATAGATGCCCACGGGCTGCGCCATGCCGATCGCGTAGGCGATCTGAATCTCGGCGCGCCGCGCGAGACCGGCAGCAACGACGTTCTTGGCCACCCAGCGCATGGCGTAGGCGGCCGAGCGGTCGACCTTCGACGGATCCTTGCCGCTGAAGGCACCACCGCCGTGGCGGGCCATGCCGCCGTACGTGTCGACGATGATCTTGCGTCCCGTGAGTCCGGCGTCCCCCACCGGCCCGCCGATGACGAAGGCACCACCGGGATTGAGGATATGGCGGACCGATGACGTGTCGAGCTCGGATTCCGCGAGGACCGGGATGATGACGTGCTCCGCGAGGTCCGCGCGCAGCTCCTCGAGGGATACCTCGGCCGAGTGCTGGGACGAGATCACGACCGAGTCGATGGAGACCGGGCGGTCGCGGTCGTACCCGATGGTGACCTGGGTCTTGCCGTCCGGACGCAGGTACGGGAGCGTTCCGTCCTTGCGCACGCTGGTCAGGCGCTCGGAGAGCCGGTGGGAGAGCCAGATGGGAGTCGGCATCAGGACAGCCGTCTCGTCGCTCGCATAGCCGAACATGATGCCCTGGTCCCCGGCGCCCTGCGCATCGTACGGGTCGACGCCGGTACCCTCACGGGTCTCGAGCGAGGTGAAGACTCCCGAGGCGATCTCCGCGCTCTGCTGCCCGATGGACACCGACACACCGCACCGTGCGCCGTCGAACCCGTTCGCCGAGGAATCGTAGCCGATGCCGAGGATCGTCTTCCGCACGATCTCGGGGATCTCGACGTAGGCCTCCGTGGTGACCTCACCCGCGACGTGCACCAGGCCCGTGGTGACGAGCGTTTCGACCGCGACGCGGGAGTCCGGATCCTGCTCGAGGAGACCGTCGAGGATCGCGTCACTGATCTGGTCGCAGATCTTGTCGGGATGACCCTCCGTGACCGATTCCGAGGTGAAAAGGCGCAGGGAGGAACCGGTGCTGGGTGAATTCACGTGCCCACTCTACTTGGTCGGAGGGACAGTCCTGCCCGGACGCTACGCGATGCGACGGCGCTGTCCGGCGTTCCGGCGGCGGGCGGTCGGGAGGAAGCCGTCCGAGCGGTTTCAGCGGGACAGGATCCGTGCCGCATGGTCGATGACGGCGTCCGCGACGACCCGCTTGCTTCCGCGAACCGGCCCCGATGCGCTGCCGTCCGCGTCGAGGATGGTGACCTCGTTGGAGTCCTTGCCGAAGACCAGGTCCGAGCCGACGACGTTGAGCACGAGGAAGTCGCAGCCCTTCCGCGCGAGTTTCACGCGTGCGTGCGTGAGCGGGTCCGCGGACGCGTCGCCCGTCTCGGCAGCGAAACCGGCGATGACCAGCGGTTCGGCCAGGGACGCCCTGGCGATCACCGCGTCGCGGAGGACGTCGGGGTTCCGGACGAGGCTGATGACGGGATCGGCGCCGTCGTCACTCTTCTTGATCTTGGTCGTCGCGACCTCGGCGGGGCGGAAATCCGCCACGGCTGCGGCCATCACGAGCACGTCGGTGGTGGCCAACGCCCCGAGGACGGCATCCCGCAGCTCGAGTGCGGACTCGACCCGGACGACGTCGCAGCCACGGGGTGCTGCCACCTCGGCGTGCGCGAGGATGAGCGTCACCTGGGCACCCTGCGCCAGCGCTGCCTCCGCGAGGGCCATGCCCTGCTTGCCCGAGGACCTGTTGCCGAGGAACCGCACGGGGTCCAGCGCTTCTCGGGTTCCGCCGGCGGAGATCGTGACGCGCCTCCCCGCGAGCGACCCGGTTCCCCCTGCCCGGGCGGCAGCAGCCATGACCGCGTCGAAGATCTCGGCTGGTTCAGGAAGCCTGCCCGGACCCGAATCCGTGCCGGTGAGACGCCCCGACGCCGGTTCGATCACCGTCACGCCCCTGGATCGGAGGGTCTGGACGTTCGCCCGCGTCGCGGCGTGCTGCCACATCTCGGTGTGCATCGCCGGTGCCATCACGACGGGTCCGCGGGCCATGAGGAGGGTGCCGGTGAGGAGGTCGTCGGCGAGGCCGGCAGCCGCCCTCGCCATGACGTCGGCGGTGGCGGGGGCGACGACGATGAGGTCGGCCTCATGACCGAGCCGGACGTGGTTGACCTTGTCGACGTCGTCCCAGACGCTGTTGCTGACCGGATGTCCGGACAGCGCCTCCCACGTCGCCGTGCCGACGAACCGTGTGGCGGCGTCCGTCGGGATGACGGTGACGTCATGCCCGGACTCCGTGAAAAGACGAAGGAGGGATGCTGCCTTATAGGCAGCGATCCCTCCTCCGACACCAAGTACTATGCGCACCGGTTGTCCGTTACCTGCCCTGCGGTTCCGGTTATTCGGACTGTTCCATGGGCGAGGACACGAGCATGCCCTCGTTGATCTCGCGGAGTGCGATGGACAGGGGCTTCTCGTTGAGCTTCGTATCGACGAGGGGGCCGACGTACTCGAACAGGCCCTCGTGCAGCTGCGAGTAGTACGCGTTGATCTGGCGGGCACGCTTGGCGCCGTAGATGACGAGGGCGTACTTCGAGTCGGAGGCCTCCAGCAGAGAATCGATCGACGGGTTGATGATGCCTTCGGGCTGAGTTGACACAAATTCTCCAAATATTTTAGGCGGAAGGGCTGATGCGGCGCTTCTCAGCGCTGCAGCGGAAGCAGTCCCATCAGTGACACGAGCTCGTCTGCCGCATGCTCCACGGTGTCATTGACGACGGTGTGGTCGAATTCCGGCTCGGCGGCAAGTTCCAGTTTAGCCGTTTCCAGCCGCTGCTGCTGTTCCTCGGGTGTTTCGGTGCCGCGGCCGACGAGGCGGCGCACCATCTCCTCCCAGCTGGGCGGAGCCAGGAACACGAAATTCGCGTCCGGCATGGTGTCCTTGACCTGCCGCGCACCCTGCAGGTCGATCTCGAGGAGCACCCGGCGGCCCTCGTCCATGGCGGCCTGCACCGTGCGTCGCAGCGTGCCGTAGCGGTTGCGTCCGTGCACCACGGCCCACTCGAGCAGCTGCCCGTCGCTGATGAGCTGGTCGAACTCCTCGGGCGAGAGGAAGAAGTAGTGCACGCCGTTCACCTCGCCCGGACGCGGGGGACGGGTGGTCGCCGAGACGGAGAGCCATACCTCCGGGTAGTTGTCCCTGATGTAGGTGGAGACCGTTCCCTTGCCGACCGCCGTCGGGCCGGCGAGGACTGTCAACCGGGGCTGTGACACTGACTCTTCCTTACTTGCTGGCCGGGCCAGAGTGATGTTGTGCGAGGTAGGAGACGAGGGACGTGCGCTGATGGATGCCGAGGCCTCGTACACGCCGGGTCGCCGCAATCCCGACCTCGGCCATGATGGCCGCCGCCCGCACGTCACCGACGCCCGGAAGGGCCTTGAGGAGGTCCAGTACTTTGAGGCGGCCCACGGCGTCGTCGCCGTCGGGATTGTCGATCACGTCCTCCACAGAGAGCTTACCGGTCTTCAGCCGGGACTTGATGTCCGCCCGAACCGCCCGCGCCGCCGTCGCCTTCTCGCGCGCCTGGGTTCGTTCGTCATCCGTCAATGGCTTCAGGCTCACTGGTGCTCCCTGCGCTGGACGGCACCACGTATGGCGGCGACCGCTCGTCGTATGGATGGGCAAAGGGTGGTGCGGACGGAGGAATCGGGGTTGGGCTGGAACCGAACCTACCGGGCGCGTGCCCCGGAAATCAATGTACCCGCGGCATCATGCGAGCTCGTCGCGCGTCCGCTCCGCCGCTGCACGGAGATCGGCGGGATGGGGGCCGGCCGCGAGGATGGCCCGGCTCGACGTCGGGAGGACGAACGGCAGGGCGTTCCCGAAGGCGGCACGCAGCTCGACGGTCCCGGCGCCCTGCGCTCCGACCCCCGGGGCGAGAATGGGGCCGTTCAGCGAGCCCAGGTCCAGTCCGAGATGCCGGGCGGCATCGCCGATGGTCGCCCCGACCACGAGGCCGACGTGACCCGGTCCGGCGCCGGCGTTCTCGGCAGCAGCGGCGAGCGCTATCGAGCGCGCCACCGACTCGTCCCCGCCCACGTGCTGCACCGAACGGCCTTCGGGGTTCGAGGTCAGGGCGAGGACGAAGACACCCCGGCCCGTCGCTGCGGCAAGGTCGATGGCAGGCCGGAGGGACTCGAAACCGAGGTAGGGATTGAGGGTGACGGCGTCGGCCGCCAGCGGCCGCCCCTCCCCCAGCCATGCTTCGGCGTACGCCAGCATGGTGGATCCGATGTCCCCGCGCTTCGCGTCGGCGATCGTCAGGACACCGGCGCCGGCAGCCCGCGCGAGCAACGTCTCGAGCACGGCCAGGCCACGGGCTCCGTGCCGCTCGTAGAGGGCGACCTGCGGCTTGAGTGTCACAGCCACGGCCCCGACGGCCTCCAGCACCGTCAGCGAGAAGCGCTCCAGGCCCTCGGGTGAGTCATCGAGCCCCCAGGCGGCAAGCAGGCCCGGATGCGGATCGATCCCGACGCAGAGGCTGCCCCGGGCAGCCCGGGCCGCCGCGAGGCGCTCTCCGAAAGGAGCGCGCAGCGCAGCGGCCGGCGCCTCAGGAGGCATCGCGTGCCTCGGTGGAGGCGCGCAGGTTCGCGGCGTGCTCCTGGAGGCTCGTCACCGACCACTCGTAGGACCGCATCGCCTCGATCGCCTGCACCGCCGCACCGACCTCGGGGATGGTGGTGATGACCGGCAGCCCGTAGGACGTCGCGGCAGCGCGGATCTCGTAGCCGTCACCGCGGGCCTGGCCGCCGGAGGGCGTGTTGATGATCATGTCGATCCCACCCTCGGTGATGAGGTCGACGACGGTCCCCCGGCCCTCGCCCGCACCCTCGGCGACCTTGCGGACCGTCGTGGCCTGGATGCCGTTGCGGCGCAGCACGTCCGCAGTGCCGCCGGTCGAGACGATCTCGAACCCGAGGTCCACGAGGCGCTTGACCGGCAGGATGATGGCGCGCTTGTCGCGGTTGGCGACGGAGACGAAGACCTTGCCCTCGATGGGCAGCGCGGCGTTCGCTGCGGCCTGGCTCTTGGCGAAGGCCGTGTCGAAGTACTTGTCGATACCCATGACCTCGCCGGTGGATCGCATCTCCGGACCCAGCAGCGAGTCAACGACGGTGCCCTCCGGGGTACGGAAGCGGCTGAAGGGCAACACGGCCTCCTTGACGGAGACCGGTGCGTCCAGCGGAAGTGAGCCGCCGTCGCCCTTGGCGGGCAACAGGCCGCGCTCGCCGCGGAGCTCCGCGATGGTCACACCCGTGCCGATCAGCGCCGCACCCTTGGCGAGCTGCACGCCCGTGGCCTTCGAGACGAAGGGCACAGTGCGCGAGGCCCGCGGGTTGGCCTCCAGGACGTATAGGACGTCGGATGCGAGGGCGAACTGGATGTTGATGAGACCGCGGACACCCACGCCCTCGGCGATGGCGAGCGTGGCTTCGCGGACCCGCTGCAGGACGTCGGCCCCGAGCGTGATGGGCGGGAGCACGCACGCGGAGTCACCGGAGTGGATGCCGGCTTCCTCGATGTGCTCCATGATGCCGCCGAGGTACATCTCTGTGCCGTCGTACAGCGCGTCCACGTCGATCTCGATGGCGTCCTCGAGGAAGCGGTCGATCAGGACGGGGTGCGCCTCGGTGATCTCCGTGGCATTGGCGATGTAGCGGGAGAGGTTCGCCTCGTCGTAGACGATCTCCATGCCGCGGCCGCCCAGCACGTAGGAGGGCCGCACCAGCACGGGGTAGCCGATATCGTCGGCGATGCGCTTCGCATCCTCGAAGGACACCGCGGTGCCGTTCTTCGGGGCGATCAGCCCGCCGGCGTCGAGCACCCGGCTGAAGGCACCGCGGTGCTCGGCGAGGTCGATGGCCTCCGGGGAGGTGCCGAGGATCGGGATGCCCGCGTCGGCCAGTTCCTGCGCGAGCTTCAACGGTGTCTGGCCGCCGAGCTGCACAAAGACGCCGAGAACGCCGCCGGTGCGCTGCTCGGCCGCGATGACCTCCAGGACGTCCTCGAGGGTCAGCGGCTCGAAGTAGAGCCGGGTCGAGATGTCGTAGTCCGTGGAGACCGTCTCCGGGTTGCAGTTGATCATCACGGTCTCGTAGCCGGCCTCGCGGAGCGCCATCGTGGCGTGGACGCAGGAGTAGTCGAACTCGATGCCCTGGCCGATCCGGTTGGGGCCGGATCCCAGGATGATGATCGAGGGCTTCTCGTGCTGGGCCACCTCGTCCTCCTCGTCGTAGGACGAGTAGTGGTACGGGGTGTAGGCGGCGAACTCCGCGGCGCAGGTGTCCACGGTCTTGAAGACCGGTCTGATGCCGAGGGCGTGGCGGACACCGCGGACGACGGCGTCGGGGGTGTGGGTGAGGGCACCGATCTGCTCGTCGGAGAAACCGTGGCGCTTGGCGAGCCGCAGCACCTCCTCCGTCAGGTTCGGGGCCGACCGCACCTCCTCGGCGACCTCGTTGAGCAGGACCAGCTGGTCGAGGAACCACGGGTCGATGCCCGTGGCCTCGTAGAGGCGCTCCACGCTGGCTCCACCGAGCAGCGCGCGCTGCACCTGGGAGAGCCGCTCGGTGGTGGGACGCTTCGACGCCTCGACGAGCGCGTCGACCTCCCCGGGAGCGACGGGGGCGTAGGAGAGCTGCGAGCCCTTCTGCTCGAGCGAACGGAGTGCTTTCTGCAGCGCCTCGGTGAAGTTGCGGCCCATCGCCATGGCCTCGCCGACGGACTTCATGGTCGTCGTGAGTGTGGGATCCGCGGCCGGGAACTTCTCGAACGCGAACCGTGGCACCTTCACCACCACGTAATCGAGGGTCGGCTCGAAGGATGCCGGGGTCTTCAGCGTGATGTCGTTCGGGATCTCGTCCAGCGTGTAGCCGAGGGAGAGCTTCGTCGCGATCTTCGCGATGGCGAAGCCGGTGGCCTTCGACGCGAGGGCGGAGGAGCGCGAGACACGCGGATTCATCTCGATGACGACGACACGGCCTGTGCCGGGTTCGATGGCGAACTGGATGTTGCACCCGCCGGTGTCCACGCCGACCTCGCGGATGACGGCGATCGAGATGTCCCGGAGCCGCTGGTATTCACGGTCGGTGAGCGTCAGGGCGGGAGCCACGGTGATGGAATCGCCGGTGTGGACGCCCACGGGGTCGAAGTTCTCGATGGAGCAGACGACCACGACGTTGTCGTTCTTGTCGCGCATCATCTCGAGCTCGTACTCCTTCCACCCGAGGATGCTCTCCTCGAGGAGTACCTCGCTCGTGGGGCTGTACTGCAGGCCCTGTCCGACGATCCGGCGCAGGTCCTTCTCGGTGTATGCGAGACCGGAGCCGAGGCCGCCCATGGTGAAGGAGGGGCGGACCACCATCGGGTAGCCGAGGTCCTCGGCGGCGACGAGGGCCTCGTCGAGGGAGTGGATGATGGCGGACCGGGCGGACTCGGCGCCACAGCGCGCGACGACGCCCTTGAACTTCTCGCGGTCCTCACCGAGTTCGATGGCGGCGATGTTCGCGCCGATGAGCTCGACGCCGAACTTCTCCAGGATCCCGTTCTTGTCGAGGGCGATGGCCGTGTTGAGCGCCGTCTGGCCACCCAGCGTCGGCAGCAGCGCGTCGGGGCGCTCCTTCTCGATGATCTTGGCGACGACGTCGGGGGTGATCGGCTCCACGTAGGTCGCGTCGGCGAACTCCGGGTCCGTCATGATGGTCGCCGGGTTCGAGTTGACGAGGATGACCCGAAGGCCCTCCTCGCGCAGCACGCGCAGCGCCTGGGTGCCCGAGTAGTCGAATTCGGCGGCCTGTCCGATGACGATCGGGCCGGAGCCGATGACCAGGACGCTCTTGAGGTCGGTTCTGCGGGGCATCAGTTCTCTTCCTGCGTTGTGCTGGTCTGTGTCGTCGGGCTGCGCCGGGGCTGCGTCCCCGAGACCTGGGATCCGTGCGTGCCGAGTTCGGCAGCCGCCGCAGCGGCGAGGGCAGCGGACTCGGAGGGGGCGTCGAGGGCCGACGCCAGCACCGCATTCCCTGAACCCGGATCCGCCTTCTCGGCCCGCATGAGGTCGATGAAGCGGTCGAAGAGGTAGGCCGAGTCGTGCGGGCCGGCCGCCGCCTCCGGGTGGTACTGGACGGAGAACGCAGGGAGGTCCAGGCACGCGAGGCCCTCGACGACGTCGTCGTTCAGGCTCACGTGGCTCACCTCGACGCGGCCGTAGGAGCCCGCGGGCGCCTCGACCGGCCCGTCGAGCGGAGCATCGACCGCGAATCCGTGGTTCTGCGAGGTGATCTCGACCTTTCCCGTCCGGCGGTCGAGCACCGGCTGGTTGATGCCGCGGTGGCCGTAGCGGAGCTTGTACGTGCCGAATCCGAGCGCCCGTCCGAGGATCTGGTTACCGAAGCAGATGCCGAAGAACGGCATGCGCGCATCGAGGACCCGACGGAGGAGCTCCACCTGTGCGTCGGCGGTGGCGGGGTCACCCGGTCCGTTGGACATGAAGACGCCGTCCGGCTGCGTGGCGACGACATCCTCGAAGGTGGCGTTCGCCGGCAGGACGACGGTGCGCACCCCGCGCTGGGCGAAATGCTTGGGAGTCATCGCCTTGATGCCGAGGTCCAGGGCCGCGATGGTCGCCACGGTCCCACCCGTCCAGCCGTGGTCGGCGGGTTCGACGACGTAGGCCTCGTCGATGCTGACCTCCTCGGCCAGCCGGGAGCCCGTCATGGACGGCTGCGCGACGACCCTCTCGACCAACTGGCCCTCGGTCAGGGCGGCGTCGGGCCCGGAGAAGATACCGGCCCGCATGGCCCCGCGCTCGCGGAGGTGCCGGGTGATCGCCCGGGTGTCGACACCCTCGATGCCGACGACGCCCTGCTCGCGCAACTGGTCGTCCAGGCTCTGCTCGGACCGCCAGTTCGACGGTCGGCGCGCAGCGTCGCGGATGATGTAGCCGGCGACCCAGATACGGCGCGATTCGGCGTCGTCCGCATTCACGCCGGTGTTGCCGATGTGCGGCGCGGTCTGCACGACGAGCTGGCGGGCGTAGGACGGATCGGTGATCGTTTCCTGGTAACCGGTCATGCCGGTGGCGAAGACCGCTTCTCCGAGCGCGGTGCCCTCGGCGCCGTACGCACGGCCGCGGAAGGTCCGCCCGTCCTCGAGGACGAGCACCGCGGGTGCCTTCGCGTGGACCGGTGGCTTCGATGGAGCGTGGCTCACAGCTGTTCCCTACCTTTGGGGGTCGGTGGAGTTCGGTGGTCTGACGTGGTTCTGGTGCGGGTCCGGGAGTCCGGAATGTTCGGGGGGTTCGCCGGGAGGAGCCCTGCGACGGCGGCGACGAGCTGGGCCTTGTGCGCGGCGTGCCGGGTGCGGAAGCCGGTGTCCACGCGATCCGTCCGCTCGGGACCGAGTCTCCAGGTCACCACCACGAGGCCGTTCTTCTCGACGAACTTGCCGGTCATGCCACCGGCCAGCTGCACCGAGACGAGGTCCTCCCGCGGGATGAAGACCGTACGGGCGCCGGTGCGGCTGAAGAGGACGCCGTCGGGGTGGACGGCGGCGACGGCGTTGCCGCGGAGGCCGAGACCGTGGACCGCGATGCGGTCGAGCCAGTCCCCCGCCGTCGTCGTCGCGACGTACTGGCCCTCGGCTTCGTAGAGGACGGGCCCGAGGTCGGCGGGCACCCCCGGCGGTGCAGGGACGTCGCCCTGGCGTCGGAGGCGGTTCCGCCACCCGAGCGCCATCAGTGCCACGATCACGACGATGATGGCGACGGTCAGGGCCACCCAGCCTAGATATTCCATGCGGGAGCCTCCCCGGTCATCGAGGCGGCGGGTGCCTGTCGCGGTGTCGCGAGGCGGCCCTCCAGGACCGTCGGGTGCCCGGCGTAGAACGTCGCACGGACGCTGCCGGGCAGTTCGAGCCCGCGGAACGGGCTGTTGCGGCCCTTCGTGGCCATGGTGGAGGGGTCCACGGTCCAGCGCGCGGCAGGATCCACCAGGATCAGGTTGGCCGGTTCCCCCGCGGCGAGGGGACGGCCCTGGTGCTCGAGCCGGCCGATGCGCGCCGGAGCCACCGACGTGACCCGGGCGAAGCCCTCCCAGTCGAGCAGGCCGGTCTCCACCATGGCGTGCTGCACCACGGACAGGGCGGTCTCGAGACCCGTCATGCCCATCGCGGCCTGCGCCCACTCGCACTCCTTGTGCTCGCTCGGGTGCGGTGCGTGGTCGGTCCCGACGACGTCGATGGTGCCGTCCGCGAGGGCTGCGCGCAGGGCATGCACGTCATCGGAGGTCCGCAGGGGCGGGTTGACCTTGTAGACGGGGTCGTAGCTGCGGACCAGCTCGTCGGTCAGCAGCAGGTGGTGCGGGGTGACCTCGGCGGTGACGTCGATGCCGCGGGCCTTGGCCCACCGGATGATCTCGACCGACCCGGCGGTGGAGACGTGGCAGACGTGCAGCCGGGACCCGACGTGCTGAGCGAGAAGGACATCGCGGGCGATGATGCTCTCCTCAGCGACGGCCGGCCAACCGGTCAGGCCGAGGACGGCCGAGACCTCGCCCTCGTTCATCTGGGCCCCCTCGGTCAGGCGGGGCTCCTGCGCATGCTGGGCGATGACACCGTCGAACGCCTTCACGTACTCGAGCGCGCGACGCATCAGGACGGGGTCGTGGACGCAGATGCCGTCGTCGGAGAAGACGCGGACCTCTGCGCGGGATTCGGCCATGGCGCCGAGTTCGGCGAGGCGTTGCCCGCCGAGACCGACGGTGACGGCCCCGACCGGGCGGACCTCGACCCAGCCCGAGGCGAGGCCGAGCCGGTACACCTGCTCGACGACGCCGGCGGTGTCCGCGACGGGCGAGCTGTTGGCCATGGCGTGGATGGCCGTGAAGCCGCCCAGGGCTGCGGCGCGCGAACCGGTCTCGACCGTCTCGGCGTCCTCCCGGCCCGGCTCGCGGAGGTGGGTGTGGAGGTCCACCATCCCGGGAAGCGCCACGAGGCCTTCGGCGTCGATAGTCACGGCGCCCCGCGATGCCGCGTCCGCTGCTTCCGGGCCGACGACGGCGATGAGGCCGTCGCGGATGAGGAGGTCGGCGGCCTCGCCGCCGAGTATCGATGCGCCGAGGATCAGGTACTCCGTGGCGGAGGGCGTCGCGGTGGAGCCGGCGGTGGTGTCAGTGGTCACGGGGTGCGGCCTTCCGGGGTCGTCGCGAGCTGGTCGGCCTGGTCGGCCTGGTGGTCGGGCTGGTCGTCCTGCGGGTCGTCCTGCGAGTCACCCGAGAGCAGGAGGTACAGCGCGGCCATGCGCACCGATACGCCGTTGCGGACCTGGGCGAGGACCGTCGAGCGCGGCGAATCGGCGGCGGCGGACGAAATCTCCAGGCCCCGGTTCATCGGACCGGGATGCATGATGACCGTGTCATCGAGGCCCATGGTGTCCAGCAGGGCGAGCCGTCCGTCGTCGAACCCCCAGCGCCGCGAGTACTCCCGCGTGGAGGGGAAGAACGCGGCGTTCATGCGCTCGGCCTGCAGGCGGAGCATCATCACGGCGTCGGGCCGCTGGGCGAGGGCGTCGTCGAGGTTGTAGTACACCGTGCAGGGCCAGGCCCCGACGCCGACCGGCAGCAGGGTGGGCGGTCCCGCAAGGAGGACCTCCGCGCCGAGGGTCGTCAGGAGCCACACGTTGGAGCGGGCAACGCGCGAGTGCAGTACGTCCCCCACGATCAGGACCTTCATGCCCGCCAGGGTCGTACCCGCGGATGCCGTGCCGTCGAGCTTCGCCCAGTGGCGGCGGAGCGTGAAGGCGTCCAGCAGCGCCTGGGTCGGGTGCTCGTGCGTGCCATCGCCCGCATTGACCACTGCGGCGTCGATCCACCCCGAGGCGGCGAGCCTGGCCGGAGCGCCGGACGCGGGGTGGCGGATGACGACGGCGTCCGCGCTCATCGCCTCGAGGGTCTGCGCGGTGTCCTTGAGCGATTCGCCCTTCGAGACGGAGGATCCCTTGGCCGCGAAGTTGATGACATCCGCGGACAGGCGCTTCGCGGCGGCCTCGAAGGAGATGCGCGTGCGGGTCGAGTCCTCGAAGAAGAGGTTCACGACGGTGCGCCCGCGCAGCGCGGGCAGCTTCTTGATCTCCCGCTGCCCCACGGCCGCCATCTCCTCGGCGACGTCCAGCAGGCGCAGGGCGTTCCGGGCCGAGAGATCCTGCGTGCTGAGCAGATGCTTCACAGGCGGTCCTCGATGACGACCTCGTTGACCGCGGAGCCGCCGATCAGGTCGATCTCCGCCAGGTGGACGCGCACCCGTTCCCGGGACGACGTCGGGAGGTTCTTCCCGACGTGGTCGGCGCGGATGGGCAGCTCGCGGTGTCCCCTGTCCACGAGGACCGCGAGGCGGACGATGCGCGGACGCCCGAGGTCGGCGAGGGCGTCAAGGGCTGCGCGGATGGTGCGACCCGAGTAGAGGACGTCGTCGACGAGCACCACGACCTTGTCGTCGATACCCGACGGCGGCAGCTGGGTCGCGAGGGGTGACCGGGTGGGATTGCGGCGGAGGTCGTCGCGGTACATGGTGACGTCCAGCTGGCCGGTGATGAGATCGGGGTCCACGGCTGGATCGACGGCTGAGATCTTCTGCGCGAGGCGCTGGGCGAGGGGGAAGCCCCTGCGCGGGATGCCGAGGAGGACGAGGTCCCGGGAGCCCCGGTTCGCCTCGAGGATCTCGTGGGCGATACGCGTGAGTGCGCGGTCTATATCTGCTTCTGCGAGAACAACGCGCTTGTGGATGCCGGATTTCGAGGCAGGCACGGTCATAACACGCTTCCTCCTTCCCCGCCTCACTGGACGGAATTTAAAGGCTGGTTGCGGTGACAAAACTATCACAGCGGCGCCTACCCCTAGGGTTGCACCATGGCTATGAACACCCCCGGACCCGGCGTCGGCGACCCCCGCCGGGAGGACCGGCACGGCTACGGACAGCAGGGACCGAACCGTGGCGGACCACAGCAGCACCAGGACTGGTGGGGCACCACGACGCTCCGCCACCACCATCCGGCACCCGCGAGGACACAGGGGCATCCGCTCCATCCCGTATGGAACCAGCCGCCTCCGCGGCGTAGGGGCGTCCTCAACATCCTCCTGGTGATCGCGGCGGCGCTCGTCGTCGCAGGCGTCCTGCTCCTGCTGTCCCTCTCCCTGGGTCCCTCCGCCTTCCTGCTCTGCGGCATCCTCGCCCTCGTCCCCCTGGCCATCTGCCTCCTCGGGCTGCGCTGGATCGACCGATGGGACCCCGAACCGCGCGGGGCCCTCCTCTTCGCCTTCCTGTGGGGAGCGGGAGCCTCGGTGGTGGTGACACTGCTCCTGGGGACCTACGTGGTGGAACTGCTCGGCAGCGCGCTGACCACCACGTCTCCCGAGGTGATCGGACCCGTCCTGCAGGCACCGCTCGTGGAGGAGTTCGCCAAGGGCCTCGGTGTCCTCATCCTCGTGTACACGCGACGCAGCCACTTCGACGGACCGGTCGACGGGATCGTCTACGCCGGAACCGTGGCGGCAGGGTTCGCCTTCACGGAGAACATCCTCTACTTCGGTTCGGCCGTCGTGGAATCGGGTAACGCCGGCGCCCTCGTGGGGGTCTTCATCCTCCGCGGCCTGTTCTCGCCCTTCGCGCACGTCATGTTCACGTCGCTCCTCGGATTCGTGCTCGGCTTCGCGCTCAGCCGCGGTGGTGGCAACGGCCGCATCCTCGGTGCCTTCGTCCTCGGACTTCTTCCCGCGATGGCGGGACACATGCTGTGGAACGGCGGCACGCTCGTGCTGTTCAACAACTTCTTTCTCTTCTACCTCGTGGTGCAGGTGCCACTGTTCATCGCCGCGGTGATCGCCGTCGTGCTCCTGCGTCGCTCCGAGCGGCGGCTGACCGAGGCGCGGCTCGGCGACTACGCGCATGCCGGGTGGTTCACCCCGGAGGAGGTGCGTATGCTCGCCACCCGGCCCGGCCGATCGCAGGCGCTCGCCTGGGCACAGTCGGTCGGGGCGAAGAACGACATGCGTGAATTCATCCGCACGGGTTCGCGGATCGCCTACACGCGCCAGCGCATGCTGGGCGGACGGAGCGACGCCGACTACGCGGCGGAGGAGCGCGCACTCCTGGATGAAGCCAGCCGGCGCCGCGCCAAGATTTTCCAGCTGGCCTCGGCCCGCTGAATCAGGGAGTGCCCGGACCCTGCTCGCCGGAACTCAGGCGAGCAGGGTCGGCTTCAGCTGCTGCAGCCTGCCGAGGAGACCGTTGACGAACTTCGGAGACTCGTCGGTGGAGAGCATGCGGGCCAGTTCTACGGCTTCGCTGACGGCGACGCCGTCGGGAACGTCGTCGTTGTAGAGCAGTTCCCAGCTCCCGATCCGGAGGACCATGAGGTCCACTGCGGGCATGCGGTCGAGGGTCCAGCCCTGGGAATAGGTGCTCAGGAACTCGTCGATCTGCTCCTGGTGCTCCAGGACACCCTCGACGATGTCCACCGTGTAGTCGGCGATGACCATGTCGGTCTTCTCCCGACGGGCGCGGATGACCTCCAGGGCCGGCATGTCACGCTGTGTCGACTCGAAGAGGATGTCCAGGGCCCGGCGTCGTGCCTTGCTGCGTGCGCTCACTCGTTGACGCGTCCCAGGTACTCGCCCGTCCGGGTGTCGACCTTGACCTTGGTGCCATTACCGAGGAAGAGGGGCACCTGGATCTCGTGGCCCGTCTCGACGGTGGCGGGCTTCGTGCCGCCGGTGGAGCGGTCCCCCTGGAGACCCGGCTCGGTGTAGGTGATCTCCAGCGTCACGGACGCGGGCAGCTCGACGTAAAGCGGCGAGCCCTCGTGCATGGCGATGGTGGCCATCTGGCTCTCGAGCATGAAATTCGCTGCGTTCCCGACCGTCTTGCCGGGCACGGTGATCTGGTCGTAGTCGGTGGTGTCCATGAAGACGAAGTCCTCACCGTCCTTGTACAGGTACTGGTAGTCGCGACGGTCGACGGTGGCCGTCTCGATCTTCAGCCCGGCGTTGAAGGTCTTGTCGACTACCTTGCCGGAGAGGATGTTGCGAAGCTTGGTGCGGACGAAGGCTCCACCCTTGCCAGGCTTGACGTGCTGGAATTCGAGGACGTTCCAGAGGTTGCCTTCGAGCTTCAGCACAGTGCCGTTCTTGATGTCGTTCGTGGTCGCCACAGATTCACTTTCGTCGGTTTCGCGGGTGGATGGGCCGGCCGAGGCACAGCGGGCACGCGGAGGCGCACCGAAAGTCCAGGGATCAGTCTACCCCGAGCGGCGTGCGTACCGGCCGGCCGGGACCCTGCGCTGCAGTGTCAGGCCCCGCGTCCAGCTCTCAGGACGCGATCTCCTGGTAGGCGGCGAAGAGGAGTGAGGTGTCCGGTACCTCGAGCATGCCGGGGCGGCCGACGCCGTCGAGCACGACGAACCGCAGGAGGTCCCCGCGCGACTTCTTGTCCCGGCGCATGCCGTCGAGCAGCGCTGCCCACCGATCGCGCCGGTAGGTGACAGGCAACCCGAGGGACTCGAGGATGCTCTTGTGGCGGTCCGCCTCCACGTCGCTGAGCCGCCCGACCATCCTGGACAGCTCGGCGGCGAAGACAAGCCCGACCGAGACAGCCGCTCCGTGGCGCCACGAGTAGCGCTCGGCGAGCTCGATGGCATGCGCCAGCGTGTGGCCGTAGTTGAGGTACTCCCTGCGGCCCGACTCGCGGAGGTCCTCCGAGACCACCTCCGCCTTGACGCGGATGGCCCGCTCGATGAGGTCCCGCAGCACCGGCGAGGTGGCGTCCGTCGCCGCTGCGGTGTCCTGTTCGATCAGGTCGAGGATCGCCGGGTCGGCGATGAAACCACACTTGACCACCTCGGCGAGCCCCGTGACGAGCTCGTTCTTCGGCAGGGTGGCCAGCGCGTCCAGGTCGACCAGGACGGCGGCGGGCGGGTGGAAGGAGCCGACCAGGTTCTTCCCCTCGGAGGTGTTGATGCCCGTCTTGCCTCCCACGGCGGCGTCGACCATGCCGAGCAGGCTGGTCGGCAGGTGGACCACCCGGACACCGCGCAGCCAGGTCGCCGCGACGAAGCCACCGAGATCGGTCACCGCGCCCCCACCGACGGTGACGACGGCGTCCGAGCGTGTGAAGTCGTTCTGGCCCAGCACCTGCCAGCAGAAGGCGGCCACCTGGATGTGCTTGCCCTCCTCGGCGTCGGGTATCTCGGCCGTGACCGCGGTGAAGCCGGCGTCGGCGAGCTCGTCTCGGACGGTGTCGCCCGTGGCGCGGAGGGCCCGGGGATGGATGACCAGGACGCGCCGCACGCGTTCGCCCAGGATCGCCGGAAGCCTGCCGAGGAGGCCCCGGCCGACGACGACGTCGTAGGTGTTCTCTGGGGTGCTCCCGGTGACCGGGATGATGGTCGCTTCGTCAGTCGCCATGGGTCTGCGTTCCGATCTCGTGGTTGATGTCTGTGTCCAGCGTGTCAGCCAAGGTGGAGGTCTGGTCGTTCGACGTGTCCGTGGTCCGGGGTGGCGGCGCCGCAGGCAGGGCACGCAGGACGGCGTCGGCCGTGCCCCGTACGCTCAATCCGCGGCCGTCGACCACGACCGTCGCAAGCGCCGCGTAGACAGGTCGTCTCGCCTCGTACAGCTCCTGCCAGCGCTCGGCAGGCCGGCCCGCGAGCAGGGGACGCCCCGAGTCCCCGCTGATGCGGGGCAGGACGGTCGCGAGGTCCGTGTCGAGGAACACCACGACGGCGCCGGCGAGGAGTTCCTGTGTCCGGGGATGAAGCACTGCTCCCCCGCCGAGGGACACGACGACGCCGGGGACGAGCACCTCGGCGACCACCTCTGCCTCCAGGAGCCGGAAGCCCTGCTCCCCGTGCCGGGCGAAGATGTCGGCAATGGTGCCGTGCCGTTCGACGATCAGCCGATCGGTGTCGACGAAACGCGAACCCGTGCGTTGCGCGAGCACCCTGCCCACCGCCGATTTGCCGACGGCCATCGGACCCACGAGCACCACGGGGTGGTCCCGCATCCTCAGGCTCCTGCGGAGTCCAGGAACTCCGGGATGTTCTCGAGGTAGCTGCGCATGTTCCGCGCCGTCTCGGCGAGGGAGTCGCCGCCGAACTTCTCGGTGACCGCCTCCGCGAGCACCAGCGCGGTCATGGCCTCGGCCACCACCCCCGCAGCAGGAACGGCACACACGTCCGAACGCTGGTGGTGCGCCCTAGCCGCCGCTCCGGTGCTGACGTCGACGGTCCGCAGCGCCCGGGGAACCGTGGCGATGGACTTCATCGCGGCCCGTACGCGGAGGGCGTCACCGATACTCATACCGCCCTCGATACCGCCTGCCCTGTTGCTGGCGCGGACGATCTTGCCGGCGTCGTTCCGCAGGATCTCGTCGTGCGCGGCGGTACCGCGGCGAGCCGCCGTCTCGAACCCGTCGCCGACCTCGACGCCCTTGATGGCCTGGATGCCCATCAGGGCCGCGGCGAGCCGCGAGTCGAGGCGCCGGTCCCAATGGACGTAGCTGCCGAGTCCCGGGGGGAGTCCGTAGGCGACCACCTCGACCACACCGCCGAGCGTCTCACCCTCCTTGTGGGCCGCATCGACCTCGGCCACCATGGCGTCCGAGGTGTCCCTGTGGAAGCAGCGCAGCGGGTCGGTGTCGAGCGCGATGACGTCGCTCGGCCTGGGCAGCGGCGCATCCTCGGGTACCGACACGGACGCGATGGATACGGTGTGGCTGACCAGGCGGATGCCGAGCCCCTCGAGGAATTTGGCGGCGACCGCGCCGAGGGCCACCCGGGTGGCGGTCTCGCGGGCGCTTGCACGCTCAAGGACGGGACGTGCTTCGTCGAAACCGTACTTCTGCATGCCCGTGAAGTCGGCATGTCCCGGACGGGGTCGGGTGAGCGGCGCGTTGCGGGCCGACGCGGCGAGTTCGGCGGAGTCCTCCTCGCCCAAGGGGTCGGCGGACATGATCTTCTCCCACTTGGGCCACTCCGTGTTGGCCACCTCGATGGCCACGGGACCGCCCTGTGTGATGCCGTGGCGGACGCCACCGATGATCCGGACCTGATCCTGCTCGAACTTCATGCGCGCGCCGCGTCCGTAGCCGAGGCGGCGGCGCGCCAGGGCCTCCTGGATGTCACTACTCGTGATGCCCACTCCCGCGGGCATTCCCTCGATGATCCCGACCACGGCGGGGCCGTGCGATTCTCCTGCCGTCAACCAACGCAACATGGCTTCCATACTGCCATGCAGACGGCGGGCATCAGCGTCACGTCATGCGGACGGCGTCACACATCACGTCCAGCAGCGCTGCGGAGTCCTGCGCACTGTCGGGAAAAAAGAGACGCACCTGCTCCACCGCCTGGTGCAGCAGCATGTCGAGGCCGGGGACGATCGTCCCGCCGGCCCGCTGCCAACCGGCTGCGAGGGCGCTGGGCCAGGGATCGTAGGCGACATCGAGGAGCGTCCCCCGGGTGCGGAAGTTGCTGTCCGACTCCAGCTCGAGTGCCAGTGCGTCCCCGGTATGGGGCGGAAGGGTGGAGATGACGACCTCCGCGGTCCGCACGTGCTGTCCTGCCTCGGCCCACGGCAGGAGGACGACGTCGATGCCGAGGGCCGAGCCGACGCGCAGGAGGTCGGCCGCCGCGTCCGGACGCCGGACCAGCACGCCGGCCGACGAGGCTCCCAGCCTGGCCAGGCCGGCCACCGCTGCGGCAGCCGTCCCGCCGCCGCCGAGGATGACCCCGTGGCCGGGGGTGCGCACGCCGGCTGCTGTGAGGGCGTTGGCGACGCCCGCGACGTCGGTGTTGTGGCCGGTGAGCGTGGCTCCGGGCGCACCGCCGGCGACGACGACGGTGTTCACGACGCCGAGGATCGCCGCCGGCTCGGTTGAGGTGTCGACGAGGCGCGCGACGCCCGCCTTCAGCGGCATGGTGACCGACAGACCGCGCCAGCCCGGAGTCGTCCGCACTGCCGTGATGAACTCCTGAAGGCCGGCCTCATCGACGTCGACGGCCGTGTAGGAACAGTCGATGCCGAGCGCACGGTAGGCCGCCGCGTGCAGCAGCGGCGATTTGGAGTGACCGATCGGCGACCCGATGACGGCGGCCCTGAGTGCGGGCGCCGGGGTTCCGGCGGGTAGCACCTACCCGCACCGTCCGGGGTTCTCGCCGCACCAGGCATCGTACTCGGTCACGTAGCGCAGGTGCTCCGCGTACGTCTCCGAGAACTTGGTCTCGCCGGTATCGAGGTTCACCGTGACCCAGAAATAGAAGGGGACGTCCGCCGGATTGACGGTGGCGTCGATGGCCTCGTCACCGGGGGAGCCGATCGGCCCCTTCGGCAGGCCGGGGTTCGCGTAGGTGTTGTACGGGTTGGAGGTGTCCTGCTTCTCCTCGTCGGTCAGCTGGTAGCTGCGCTTGCCGAGTCCGTAGGTGACGGAGGCGTCGGACTGGATGAAACCGCTCGTCTCCGTGTTGCCAGGCGTGAGGCGGTTGTTGATGGCGCCTGCGACCGTCGCATAGTCGCCCTGCTGGGCCTCGGCCTGCACGATGCTCGCAATCGTCAGGATCCTGTACTGCTCGGCCGGGTCCGTCACGCCGTCCTCGGCGAGGCGGTCGGTCGTCGCCTTGATCATCTCGGTGACGATGTCCGTGGCCGTCGCCTCGACGTCGAAGCGGTACTCCCCCGGGTGGAGGTAGCCCTCGAGCGAGAGGGCCTCCGGCGGCAGACCGAACTGCGTCGGGGTGGCAGCCAGGGCGTCGAACTCGGCGCGGGGAATCCCGGTGGAGGTACTGAGGATGTCGAACACTTCGCCCTGCCGCAGATCGCGGGCTACGGCGGCGTAGGAGACGAGGGAGGGATCCTCGCCGAGCAGCGCCTCGGCTGCGTCGGCAGCAGGCATCTGGAGCCGCATCTCGTACTCGCCGGGCTGGACCTCGCGGCCACCCGAGATGGCGCCCAGCGCTTCGATGAACGTCTGCGAGTCCGCGACGATGTCCGCACTCTCGAGACCGGTGCCGATGGCCAGTGCGCCCGCACCTTCGGGGACGGTGAAGACGGTCTGGTCCCCGCCCGGGCCCGCGTAATCGGTCACCTCGTTGAGGCCGAGAGCGTCCCTCAGCATCAGGGCTGCGGCGTATACGGTCCCTGCGAAGAGCAGGAGGACGACGAGCATGACCACGGTCCGCCGGAGGCGTCTGCGCTGCTTGGTCTTCGAGGACGGACGACGGGTATTGCGGCGCGACTCCTCCTGGGCGGCGAAGAACTCCTCGACGGGTTCGGAGTAGGTGTCGGCCTCATCCTCGTCGTGCCTCTCGGCGGTATGCCGGCCTTCGGCACCACGGGCGGCAGAGGAATGGCGCGTACGGTTGTTCACGACTCCGGATCCCTTCTGCTCGGCGTACTGTCCTTGATATCTGGCTCCTCTGTTGGGGTCAGCAGCGGGCCCTGAGCGCCCTCTGCGTCACGCGCAGGAACCGGATCCCCCACATCCCGTCCACGTGAACGTTGCATGTCGATGGCGTGCTGGAGTATTTCGACGGCAGCCACCTGATCCACTACCTTACGATGCTCACGGCTACTCAGACCAGCCGAATGAAGCGATCGATGCGCGGACACCGTGCTCAGGCGTTCGTCGACCAGCCGTACCGGTAACGGACGGGCCTGTCGGTGGAGTTCCTGCACCACCAGGTCCGCATAGGCCCGGGCCATCTCGGCGGAGGCGCCCTCCCTGCCGCTCAGGTTCTTCGGCAGCCCGACGATGACCTGCACCGCGCCTCGCTCGATGGCTTCGCGGACGAGGATCCGCACGTCGCTGTTCCTGCGCGGATCCCTCTTCAGCGTGCGGATCGGCGTCGCGAGCAGTCCGTCCCGGTCGCATCCGGCGAGGCCTACGCGGACCTGCCCGACGTCGACACCGAGCTTCGGTCCCTGGGGGTAGGACGCCGCGAGACCGCCGGTCGTCGCTTCCCCGCCGAGGTCGGACATCGGGCCGGTCAGCGTTCGGCTACGGCCGCGCGGATGGCCGAGAGGGCATCGGGGATGCGTGCTGCATTCGAACCGCCACCCTGCGCGACGTCGTCCTTGCCGCCGCCGCCTCCACCGAGGATCTTCGCGGCCGTGCGCACGAGCGCACCGGCCTTCACGCCTGCAGCGCGGGCGGCGTCGTTGGTCGCCACGAGGACCAGCGGGCGGTCCTGTGAGACACCGGTCGCCGCGACCACGGCGGCATCGGAGCCGAGGCGTCCGCGCAGGTCCAGCACGAGGGTCCGCAGCTCGTCCGCACCGCCGATCTCACCGGCGTCGTGCGCGATCAGGCGTACTCCGTCGACGTCCACGGCGGTGTCGACGAGCGAGGCCGCGGTGGCGGTGAGCTGTTCCTTCCTCAGGCGGTCCAGTTCCTTCTCGGCGACCTTCAGCTTGTTGAGCGTGGCCGAGAGGCGTTCCGGCAGCTGGGCCGAGGGCACCTTGAGCATGTCGGAGAGCTCCGAGACCAGGGCGCGCTCCGCCGCGAGGTGGCGGAACGCGTCGAGACCGACGAGCGCTTCAACGCGCCGGTTTCCCGAGCCGACCGACTGCTCGCCGAGGAGCGTCAGGCTGCCGATGAGCGACGTCGACGCCACATGGGTTCCGCCGCAGAGTTCGCGGGAGAAGTCCGCGTTCATCTCGACCACGCGGACCGTGTCGCCGTACGCCTCGCCGAAAAGGGCCGTCGCCCCGAGCGCCTTGGCATCGGCTAGGGACATGATCTTCGTCTCGACCTCGTAGTTGTTCCGGATGGCGATGTTGGAGACCTCCTCGATCTCCGAGCGGGCCGCGGCGCTGATGCCCTCGCCCCAGGAGAAGTCGAAGCGCAGGTACCCGGCCTTGTTGTAGGACCCGCGCTGTAGCGCCTCGGGGCCGAGGATCTCGTGCAGGGCGGCGTGGACGATGTGCGTCCCCGAGTGGGCCTGCTCCCCCGCATGGCGGCGCTGGCGGTCGACGGCGGCCGTCACTGTCGCGCCCTGAACCACCTCGCCCTCGCGGACGACGGCGTGGTGGACGCTGAGGCCCTTGACCGGGCGCTGGACGTCGAGGACCTCCACGACGAAGCCGTTCCCCGTGATGAGGCCTACGTCGGCGGCCTGGCCGCCGGCCTCGGCATAGAACGGGGTCTGGTCGAGGACGAGCTCGATCTCATCGCCCTGCAGGGCGCTGGGAATGGACTGGCCCTTGTCCAGCACGGCGATGATCGTGCCCTCCGAAGTGAGCTCGTCGTAGCCGGTGAAGACGGTCTGGCCGCGGCCGAGGAGCTCGTTGAAGACGGAGAAGTCGGCGTGGCCCGCCTTCTTGCCGCGCGCATCGGCCTGAGCACGCTGGCGCTGCTCGAGCATGAGCGACCGGAAACCGTCGGCGTCGACCGCCAGTCCAGCTTCCTCGGCCATCTCGAGGGTCAGGTCGATGGGGAAGCCGTAGGTGTCGTGGAGCGTGAAGGCGTCCTGGCCGGACAGGGGTCGCTGCTCGGAGAGGGACTCGCGGACCGCTTCCTCGAGCCGTGCCGTACCGGAGGCGATGGTGCGCAGGAACGCCTTCTCCTCGGCATAGGCGATGCGGCTGATGCGTTCGAAATCGGTGTCGACCTCGGGGTACACGCCCTTCATCGCGTCGCGGGACGCCGGAAGGAGTTCGGGCAGGCACGCCTTCTCCACGCCGAGGAGCCGCATGGCGCGGACGGCGCGGCGGATGAGGCGGCGCAGCACGTAGCCGCGGCCCTCGTTCGAGGGGCTGACCCCGTCGGCGATGAGCATCAGGGAGGAGCGGATGTGGTCGGCGACCACGCGCATCCGGACATCGTCCGTGTGGTGTGGATCAGCGGCGGACTCGGCGCTCGTGTAGGTCTTGCCGCTCAGTGCAGCCGCCCGGTCGAGCACGGGACGCACCTGGTCGGTCTCGTACATGTTCTCGACGCCCTGCAGGATCATCGCGAGGCGCTCGAGGCCGAGGCCGGTATCGATGTTCTTCTTCGGGAGCTCGCCCAGGATTTCGAAGTCGTCCTTGCCCGTGCCCTCTCCGCGCTGGTACTGCATGAAGACGAGGTTCCAGATCTCCACGTAGCGGGAGTCGTCCGCCTCGGGACCGCCGTCGACGCCGTACGCGGGTCCCCGGTCGTAGAAGATCTCGGAGCAGGGACCGGCGGGGCCGGGCTGGCCCGTCGACCAGTAGTTGTCCTTCTTGCCCATCCTCTGGATGCGGGCGGCGGGGACACCGATGCTGTCCCGCCAGATCTTCAGCGCTTCCTCGTCCTCGTGGTAGACGGTGATCCAGAGCTTCTCGGCGGGCAGGCCGAAACCGCCGTCGGCGACGTCGCTGGTGAGCAGGTTCCAGGCAAGGCGGATGGCCTCGGCCTTGAAGTAGTCACCGAAGGAGAAGTTGCCGCACATCTGGAAGAAGGTGCCGTGCCGGGCGGTCCTGCCGACCTCCTCGATGTCGCCGGTGCGGATGCACTTCTGGACGCTCGTCGCCCGGTCGTAGGGGGCTACCTCCCGCGCGGTCAGGTACGGGATGAAGGGAACCATCCCGGCCACGGTGAACAGGAGCGAGGGATCGGAGGAGACAAGCGACGCCGACGGCACGACCGTGTGCCCGTTCTTCTCGAAGTAGCTCAGCCAGCGGCTGGCGATCTCGTGGGACCTCATGGTGGCACATCCTTCAGTGGTTGGTCGGAGCGCCGGCGAGGAAGGCATCGGCAGCGGAATTCCTGCTGCCGCCGCTCCCTGTCCGGGTGCGTTCGGTGGCGCTGCGCAGGCCGGCTCCCGGCTCGCGCCGCAGGATATCCGGGCTGAGACTCGACGCGGGTACGACGATGGGTGGTGCTGGTGGCCTAGCGGAGGGACCGACGGGACGACGGAACGGCGCCCGCTGCCGTCTCCGGAGCGACAGGGGCGGTAGCTCCGGGTAGCTCGACGCCGAGGGCGGCCCGCAGGTCGGTCTCGCGCTCCGCCATCGCCGAGCGCAGGGCATCGGCGAAGTCACTGATGCTGTCGCTGATCTGCCCGACGGCGCGGTTCAGGCCCTCGGGCCCGAGGGTCGACTTGGCCTGGGACACCTTACGGACGGCGACGACGCCGATGGTGATGCCGGCTGCCAGCCAGAAAGCTCTTCTGATCATCGTTGTCTCCGGTTCGTTGGGGGGCTAGCGGCTGCGACGTCGGCGTGCAGGCGAGGTGCGGCCGCCGAGGGCCGTGCGGACGCCGTAGGAGAAGGCCGAGACCTTGATGAGCGGAGAACCGATCGTGGCGGCGATGAGCGACGACAGCGCGGAGATGTTGGCCGAGGCGTCGGAGACGTTGGAGGTGATCCCGTCGACGGTCCTGAGCTGCTGGTGCGTGGTGCTCACGGTGCTGGTGACCTCCTCGATCAGCGGCGTCGTCTCGTCGGTGACGGTGCGGATGGCCCTGCGCAGCTCGTCGAACACGCGGCCGAGCTTCCAGATCGGAACTGCCAGCAGCAGGACCAGGACGGCGAACACGCCAGCAGCTATCAGGCCCGCAATATCTCCACCTGACATGGGCGGTCTCCTTTACGCAGGGGTGCACCGCCTCGACGGTGGCATGGGAATTCTTGCTGTTAGTACCTTACAGAACGAAGAGCCCGCGGCGGGTGCCGCGGGCTCTTCGTACGCACTTCTCGCTGGGTCCCGGTGGATTGCTCCGCCGGGCGGAGCGGCTAGCGTGCGTAGTACTCGACGACGAGCTGCTCTTCGCAGGTCACAGGGACCTCGGAGCGCTTCGGGCGGCGCACGAGGCGGGCCTGGAGCTTGTCGAGCTGCACGTCCAGGTAGCCCGGAACGGCGGGCAGGACGTCGCGGTGCGCACCGGCAGCCGCAACCTGCAGCGGAACCATGGTCTCGCTGCGGCGGTGGACGTGGATGAGCTGGCCTTCGGCCACGCGGAACGACGGGCGGTCTACGCGGCCGCCGTCGACCATGATGTGACGGTGCACGACGAGCTGGCGGGCCTGGGCGATCGTACGGGCGAACCCGGAACGGAGCACGAGGGCGTCGAGGCGCATCTCGAGCAGTTCGATCAGGTTCTCACCGGTCAGACCCGAGGTGCGTCGGGCTTCCTCGAAGACACGGGTCATCTGTGCCTCGCGGATGCCGTACTGGGCGCGCAGGCGCTGCTTTTCGCGCAGGCGTACTGCGTAGTCGCTGTCCTGCTTGCGACGCGCGCGGCCGTGCTGGCCCGGCGCGTAGGGCCGACGCTCGAGGTACTTCTCGGCCTTCGGGGTCAGGGCAATGCCGAGGGCTCGCGAGATGCGGACCTTCCGGCGGGCACGTGTGTTGTTAGCCACGTTTACCTTTCGATGTTTTTCGCGGCGAAGAAACGGGAAATGCCACGAGGGCATCCGCACTTCCTGGTGTCGCTGGCCTCCACTTGCGGAGAGCCGGGATTGGCCGCTTCCCGGTACTACAGTCCGCCGCGACCCTGGCTTCCGCCCGCGTTCAGCAGCAGGGAACCTGCTGGAGGAAGCGGAGGGAGGCTGGTACACGACGACTTGCCAGTCAGCGGTCAATGCTAGCAGTCGGGCGCTTCAGGGCCGAATCACGCGTCGGCTCCGGAGCGGCGGGACCGGGCGCCGCCTACTTCCCGCGGATGATCCTGCGCAGCCGGGTCAGGCGGGAGGAGATGTCCCGCTCGGCTCCCCTGTCCGTCGGCTCGTAGTAGTCCCGTCCCACCAGGTCGTCGGGCGCGTACTGCTGGAGTGCGATCCCGTGTGGCTCGTCGTGGGAGTACACATAACCCTTGCCGTGCCCGAGCTGCGATGCTCCCGGATAGTGGGCGTCCCGCAGATGGGCAGGGATGCCCTGACCGCGCCCCGCCCGTACGTCGGCGATGGCCGCGTTGATCCCGTTGTAGGCAGCGTTCGATTTCGGCGCGGTGGCGATGTGCACCACCGCCTCGGCAAGGATGATGCGGGCTTCGGGCATACCGACGAGCTGCACCGCCTGGGCAGCGGCGACGGCGGTCTGGAGGGCGGTGGGGTCGGCCATCCCGACGTCCTCCGACGCGGAGATCATGAGCCGGCGGGCGATGAACCGCGGGTCCTCCCCCGCCTCGAGCATCCTGGCGACATAGTGCAGGGCGGCGTCCACGTCGGAGCCACGGAGCGACTTGATGAAGGCGCTCGCGACGTCGTAGTGCTGGTCCCCGGCGCGGTCGTAGCGCAGGGCGGCGACATCCACCGCCTTCTCGGCGTGCTCGAGAGTGACCAGCACGGGCAGGGTGACGTGTTCCTCGCCGTCCCCGCTGTCCTCGTCGCATTCTTCCCGGCCGGCGTAGGGGTCGTGCGGTTGCGGAGGCTGCTCGGACTGGGCTACCCCGGCCGCGGCCTCAAGGGCCGTCAGTCCACGCCGTGCATCGCCTGCAGCGAGGCGGACGAGGTGCTCGAGCGCTTCCTCCGACACCTCCACCGTTCCCGCGAGGCCGCGTCCGTCGTCGACGGCGCGCTGCAGGAGGTTCCTGATGTCCGACTCGTCGAGCGGCCGCAGCGTCTGCAGGAGCGACCGCGAGAGCAGCGGCGACACCACGGAGAAGGACGGATTTTCCGTGGTTGCGGCGATGAGCACCACCCAGCCGTTCTCCACCCCGGGCAGCAGCGCATCCTGCTGTGCCTTGTTGAACCGGTGGATCTCATCGAGGAACAGCACGGTGGTCTGCCGGTAGAGGTCGCGCGTGGTCAGCGCCTCGTCCATCACGCGGCGGACGTCTTTCACACCGGCTGTGATGGCGGACAGTTCGACGAACGTCCGGCCCTGCCCCCGCGCGATCACGTGCGCGAGCGTCGTCTTGCCGGTTCCGGGCGGACCCCACAGGATTACGGACGACGGCGCCGCGTGGGCCCCCGGATCATCCTCTCCGGCGAGCGTCCTCAGCGGTGATCCCCGCCCGAGCAGGTGCTGCTGACCGACGACCTCGTCGAGGCTGCGGGGCCGCATCCGCACCGCGAGGGGGCTCCGGGGCCGCACGACGCTCGAGGAACGGCCGCCGCCGGGTGCCGCATGATCCGACGCGTCGTCCTCCGCTGCAGCACTGAAGAGATCATTCACAGCGTCAACGTTACTGCGGGGCACCGACGGCCCCGGTACGGTGGAGTCGCAGCACGTGGCACGGTCCCGTGAACCGACGATTCACCGACGAACGGACGAGACCCATGCCCTCCACAAGGTCGGTCCTCGTCGAGGCGCACCGCCTCGACGGGTGGCTCGCACGATTCGGTGAGCGCAACGGCACCTACACCGTCGAACCCGATGGAGAGCGGGCCGACGGCTCGATCAGGCTCGCCGCCGTGAACGGCTGCACAGCCGTCCTCGCCCCACCGCTCCCCGTCAGAGCCCGGAGTCCCCGTGAGCCGGCAGGCGCCCCTGCCGCATCGGACCAGCGCGCACTGGGGGAACACCTGCTGTCGGGCGTCGATCCCTCGGCCACGGTTGGCTTGCTCCTCATCCGCCGTGGCGGGTACTCCGTCGGAATCTCCCGTGAGGGGACGGTGGTGGCCTCGAAGACCGGAACGCGCTACGTCCAGGGCAAGACGGCCGCCGGAGGCTGGTCCCAGCAGCGGTTCGCCCGACGTCGGGCCAACCAGGCCGATGCGCTCGTGGAGGAGACTGCGGCACGGGCCGCGAAGCTGTATGCCGCGGACCCGCCGTCGCTCCTTCAACTCGGTGGCGACAGGGCCCTGGCCACCGGCACCCTCGGCGAATCGGCGCTGAAAGCCTACGCACACCTGCCGCAGGTACCGTTCCTGACCGTGCCGGATCCCCGCTTCGCCATCCTCAAGGAAGCAGCGCGGTCGGCGCTGTCGATCCGGATCACCGTGACCGACCCACCTCCCGGTGCCGTCTGAGCGGACCTGCGGCAGCCCGCGACGGCATCAACCCTTTGATGCGGCCGTCCCCAGGGCGGATGCTCCGTGCGTCAGGATCAGGTCGTCTTGCGGATGAGGGCGAGGTACATCGCATCGGTGCCATGGACGTGCGGCCAGAGCTGGGCGGTCGTCCCATGGCCCGCTCCCAGCGCTCCCCCGATGCTGACGGAATCGAGCGCGGAGCCCGCATCCAGCCGCTCGAACCCGGTGCGTTTGCGCAGGCAGTCGTCGACGACCGCGTCCGTCTCCGCGTGGTGCGGCGAGCAGGTCACGTAGGCGACGACACCGCCGGGCGCGACAGCATCCAGGGCGGAGGCGAGCAGCTCCCGCTGGAGGGGCGCAAGGGACACGAGATCGGTCGGGGTCCTGCGCCAGCGCGATTCCGGGCGACGGCGCAGGGCGCCCAGCCCCGTGCAGGGCGCGTCGACCAGCACGCGGTCGAAGCTGTCCGGCTGGTCCTGCCCGACGGCGCGCCCGTCGCCGACCTGGACGGTCCACGAATCCTCCGGCAGGGGTCGCAGTGCCTGGCGTACCAGCTGGGCGCGGTGGGGCACCGGCTCGATCGCGGTGAGGTGGACGCCGGCGTCCTGGCCGATCGCCGCGAGCAGCGCCGTCTTCCCGCCCGGGCCGGCGCACAGATCGAGCCACTGTTCGGGTCCCTGCCCGCGGCGCTCCCCGAGATCGACGGCGGCCAGAGCGCGAGCGACCAACTGGGAGCCCGAATCCTGCACGCGGACGGTGCCGGTCGAGATCCCGGGGAGGCGGCTGACGTCACCGCCCGAGTAGTACGCCGAGCCCTCCGCCAATCGTCCCGGCTCGGCCCCTTCGGCCAGAGTGTCGTCGAGCGTCGCCAGTCCCGGCAGTGCCACGAGGTGCACCATTGGGGCTGCGTTGTCCGCGGCCAGGAGCGCGTCGATCTCGGCAACGTCGCGCCCATGCGCGACGAGCGCCTGTCGCAGGGCCCGGACGATCCACTCGGGGTGGCTGTGCGTCAGGGCTGCGATCGCCGTCGCTTCCGTCAATCCCTCGGTGATCTCGCTGATCCAGCCACCGAGGTCGCGTGCGGTCACCTTCCGCAGGACGGCGTTTACGAGCGACGACGGTCCCGCGCCGATCACTGCGCGGACGAGTCCGACGGTCTGGTCGAGTGCTGCGTGGGCGGGCACGCGCATCGCGAGGATCTGGTGGACGCCGATACGCAGAGCATCGAGCACTGCGGGGTCCAGCTGGTCGAGCGGCCTGTCCACGCAGCGGGCTAGCACCGCATCGTAGGTCCCCTGGCCGCGAAGGGCGCCGTAGGTCAGCTCGGTGGCGAAACCGGCGTCCCGACGGTCGAGCCGATGCTTCCGGATGCTCGTCGGCAGGACCAGGTTCGCGTAGGCGTCCTCGGCCGCGACGGCGCGCAGCACCTCGAACGCCACGAGACGGGCGGGATCGGCTCGACGGGTGCGCTGGGACGGTGAGGCCTGGGAGAACTGCCGCTCACCACCCCGGTTGCGCTCCCGGCCCTGCTCATTTCGACGGCGGCCGCCGCCCTGTCCTCCACCTGTCCCGGCTGACCGGTCCGGGGTTCCTGAACCAGTCCCCTGTCCCTGCCGCGGGGTACCGCGTCCACGGGACACGTCGCCCGCTCCTGGGGTCTCACTCATTCGAACACCAGCTCTCCGCGCGTCGCCGCGCCTCGTGCCCAATCGAGGGCACCCATCATCTTCTTGCCCGCGGGTTGGAGCTGTCCGAGCTCTACGGGCTCGGTACCCGTCCCCACGAGGACGGCGCGCCCCTGCACGCGGACGGTCCCGGGCGACAGCACCACGCGCTGGAGGTCGCTCACCCCCTCCGCCACCTCTCCGTCCGCGGTCGTTTCGGCGAGGCCGAGGTCAGCTGACAGGAGGGCCACGGGTGCAAGCTTCACGCGCTGCCCGTCGAGGGTCGTCCAGGCTCCCGGCTCGGGGGTGACCGCGTTGATGCGGCGCCGCACGGCGCCTGCGGGCTGCAGCCAGTCGATGCGGGCGTCGTCGATCGTGAGTTTGGGTGCGAGGCTCGGCTCGCCCGTCTGGGGAGTGGCGGTCACCTGCCCGGCATCGATGCCGGAGAGGGTCTGCACGAGCAGCACGGCACCGCTGTGGGACAGCCGCTCGAGGACTTCCCCGCTCGTCGCGGAGGGATCCAGGGACTCGGTCATGACGCCGAAGACGGGCCCGGTGTCGAGCCCCTCCTCGAGAAGGAAGGTGGAGGCGCCGATCACGTCGTCCCCGGCGAGCACGGCATGCTGGACAGGAGCCGCGCCCCGCCAGGCCGGAAGGACGGAGAAGTGCAGATTGATCCATCCGTGGCGTGGTATCTCCAGCCCGGCCGGCGGCACGATACCGCCGTAGGCGACGATCGCAGCTGCATCCAGCCGGAGTGTGCCGAGTCGGGTGATGAGGTCAGGAGTGAACCGGTTGGCCTTGAGGACCGGGAGCCCGAGCTCGTCTGCTGCTGCTGCGACCGGGCTCTGCGTGAGCACCCGCCTGCGTCCGAGCGGCGCGTCCACGCGCGTGAGCACGGCGACGACGTCGAACCCTGCCTCCACCAGTGCACGCAGCGAGGGCACCGCGACCTCGGGCGTGCCCGCGAAGAGGATCCTCATCAGCGAGCCCTGCCCAGGGAGCCGTTGCGGCGACCGGCGGGCGGGGCGGCGCCGGCGATGAAGCTCGACCCGAGTGAGCGGGAGCGCTCGGCCGCGGTGCGGGACGTCACGCGGTTGTAGTCCGCGCTCCTGATGGCCCTGAGCGCGTTCTTGCGATCCTCCCCCTCGAGCCGATCGATGTAGAGGGTCCCCCTGAGGTGATCGGTCTCGTGCTGCAGCGCTCGCGCCAGCATGCCCGTCCCCTCGACTACGATCTCCTCGCCCGCGAGATTCCTGCCGGTGACGCGTGCCCAATCCGTCCGGTCGACGAAGCTGCCGAGTCCCGGCACGGACAGGCAACCCTCGACGTCGGACTCACCCTGCGACGCGCCGCCGACCTCCAGTACGGGGTTCACCACGTGTCCCTGGTCACCGTCCACCCGGTAGGTGAAGACCTGGAGCCCGATTCCCACCTGGGGTGCCGCGAGACCGGCGCCCTGTACGTCGATCATCGTCTCGGTCATGTCGTCGATCAGACGGGCCAGCTCGGGACCGAACTCGGTGACCTCGGCCGCCGGAGTACGGAGGATGGGATCTCCGATCATGCGAATACTCAGGACGGCCATCGGTGCTCAGTTCCTCGTTTCGATCACAGGGGCGCGGTGCGCTGGAGGGGCTTGGATTCCACCCGCGTGCCGGTGACGACCGCGAGACTCCCGTCAATCCTAGTGCCGCGGGCCGGAACCAACCCCGTCGTGCTTCAGGCGGGCAGCGCCGGTTCAGCACGACCGGCCAACCCCGTGGCCCCGCTGGACCCCGCCGTCCCATCCTGCCCGTCCCTCGACGGTGGCGGGCCGATGGGCAGCAATGCCCGGCCGGCCTCCTCTGCCTCCAGACCGGCCTCCCACGCTCGCCGCAGTGCACAGAATCGAAGCCAGTGATTCCTGAGCACCGCCGGATTGGCACGCATAGCCCTGACCTCGGTCTGCCCGACTGCCACGCCCAGGAGGAGGGGCTGGTCACCGTGCGCCCACGGTCGCCATTCACCCTTCTGCGGGTCGACGACGGATTCCTCGGCCTTCATACCGGCCACGAGTTGCATGACGACCTTGTCATCGAGGGCCTTCACGAATCCGTCGCGATCGGTGTTCTTCGTCTTGTAGTCGATCAGGCAGGTCCGTCCGCCGATCGTCGCTACGAGGTCCAGGGTGCCGGCATACCCGAGTTCCGCGTTCCACACGGTCAGCTCGGGTTCCACGGGACGGACGTCGTACAGGTTCCACCATTCGTCGAAGCGCTGTGCGAAGCCTGCCTCGCCGTTCTCCTCGAGGGCCAGGCGGGCGGACTCCAGGTCCTCGGGACGGCCCAGCGCCCGCAATGCCACCTGTTCACAGTAATGATGCACCCGGGTACCGCGCTGGGCTGCTTCGTCGCGGTACCGCTCGGCGGCCGACGCCGCGTCCCTCACGGTGCTTCGCAACTCCACGGGGTTGCCCAGGGCACCCGGCAGACGCGGATCCTTCGAGAGTGCGGTCGCGGCCATGTGGCCGAACCACCCGCCGAGGGAGCTCGGCAATTGCGAGATGACGGTGGTGATCGACGGTACGGAGGGTTGCTCCGAGGTGGAGCGGGCGTACATCCTGCCGTGGGGTGTCGCGTGTGCAAGGAGCGGGGCGGTCATGCAATCAGTCTGTCAGCTGCCTCTGACAGCCTTGTGCCGTGGGCGCCGCCGGGAAGCACGCAGGTGCCGGCCCGGGCGGCATCCATGCTTGGAGGCGATTGGACGAACCCCCAAACGTCCTATAGAGTTTTTTCTCGTTGGAAAATGAAGAAACACCGTGAAATGCGCTGCATGGAGCGGGAATCTCAGGTCGTTCTCCTTCTGCGGACGTAGCTCAGCTGGCTAGAGCACCACCTTGCCAAGGTGGATGTCGCGGGTTCGAATCCCGTCGTCCGCTCGCAAGACACTGTAGGGCCGGCTCAGTCCGGTGACCGGAGAGATTCGGTCATGGTGGGGTGGCCGAGAGGCGAGGCAGCGGCCTGCAAAGCCGTCCACGCGGGTTCGAATCCCGTCCCCACCTCGTTACGGTACTTGCACCCATGGAAATGGGCGATTGGCGCAGCGGTAGCGCGCTTCCCTGACACGGAAGAGGTCACTGGTTCGATCCCAGTATCGCCCACGACGGCGCCCCCTCGGGGGCGCTTTTTTGCGGACGTAGCTCAGCTGGCTAGAGCACCACCTTGCCAAGGTGGATGTCGCGGGTTCGAATCCCGTCGTCCGCTCTCAGGCCGGTTGTCGGCCGTTGCCCGGTCCTGGCGAGGACCGGGCATTTTTTATGCTCCGCCATGGGCGAACGCATCGATTATCCCGGGTTGCGCCCAGCTTCCTGTCCTACACTGGCTGCAGCGGAGACGGACTGCGTCTCCAGGACCGAAAGGAGGTGTCCGTGGGTTTATTGGATGGGCTCAAGGGCAAGGCCGGCACCCTCGCGGGTAAGGCGACCGAACTCATTGGCGATAATTCCGACAAGGTGAAGAACGGCATCGGTAAGGCTGGCGGATTCATCGACAGCAGGACCCATGGCAAGTACTCGCACCACATCGACGGAGTGCAATCAAAGGCTTCGCGGATGGTCGACAACATCGACAAGAAGGACGGCAAGGGCGACGTCGGCCCTACCCTCCCGCCGGCCGTGTGATTCCAGCCCGGCAATAAGGAAGCGCCGGTCCCGCCGAGAGGCGGCACCGGCGCTTCTTGCATGTCGGCCCCTAGGACCTAGCTCGCCACGTCACTGCCCTGGCGCGCGAGGGCGGTCAGGCGGGAGACGGCACGGTAGTACTTCTTCATGTAGCCGCCACCCATCATCTCCGGCGTGAAGAGATTGTCGAACGTGGTGCCGCTGGCCATGATGGGCACGTCGCGGTCGTACAGTCGGTCGGCGAGGACGACGAAGCGCAGCGCCACGGACTGCTCGGTGATCGTCTCCACGTTGTGCCAGGCCACGGCGTCGACGCCGTCCAGGAGCTGCCGATAGCGGCTGGGATGCACGTCGGCCAGGTGCCGCAGCAGGTCGGAGAAGTCGTCCTCCGCGAGGACGCCCGCGGAGAAGGAGTCGATGCGGTCCCGCAGGGCGGCGTCGTCGATGGCCTCCGGAGCCTGTGGGAGGCCACGGTGACGATAGTCGTCTCCGTCGATCCTGGCCACCTCGAACTGGTCCGCGAGGACCTGGATCTCCCGCTGGAAGTCCTGGGCGGCGAATCGTCCGTCGCCGAGCGATCCCGGCAGGGTATTCGACGTCGCGGCCAGTTTGACGCCGGCGTCGGCCAGTTCCCGCATGAGGCGGGACATGAGGACCGTGTCGCCGGGATCGTCGAGCTCGAACTCGTCGATGCAGACGAGGCTGTAGCCGCTCAGTGCCTCCACGGTCTTCCGGAAGGTCAGCGCTCCCACGAGGTTCGTGTATTCGACGAAGGTGCCGAAGGACTTGCTGCCGGAGGAGGCGTGCCAGAGCGAGGCCAGGAGGTGCGTCTTGCCGACGCCGAAACCGCCGTCGAGATAGATGCCCGCCCGGGAGGCAGGCTTCCTGCCGCCGAAGAGCTTCCGGAAGCCCGAGGGCTCCGGCTCGTTGACGGCGGTGGCGAACTCCCGCAGTTTGGTGACGGCGGCCGTTTGTGACGGCTGCTGGGGATCCGGACGATAGCTGTCGAAGGACACCTCGCCGAACCGCGGGGACGGGTAGAACCCGCCGAGCAGTTCATCGACGGAAACCTTCGGTGAACGCTGTGTCAGGTGTTCGATGACTGGCACGGGTGTGGACCGCTCTCTCTCCGGCAGGGGTTCGTCACGGTGGTGCGTGGGCCACGACGGCGTAGCGCACGCGCCGCTTCCGCTACGCAAGCCTACGGCAAGCCCGTCCGTCCAATACCCGGGCAGCACGGGATTGCCGGGCCTTGACCGCAGGGCGTGGAGGCGTCCTCATCGTTCGACGGAGGCCGCCCGCCGACCCGGCTCCGGCCGGAGCCCCCGGAAGCAATTGCCACGGCCCGTGGTTAGGCTAGTGGAAGACCCGCACCGTGCAGACAGCTATGCGAAAGGCCACAATGACCCTGGCACCGGATACACAGGACAAGTTCGCCGAGTACGCCCACCCGGAGCGCCTCGTCTCCACCGACTGGCTTGCCGCCAACCTCGGAACCGACGGGCTCGTCGTCGTCGAATCCGACGAGGACGTCCTGCTGTACGAGACCGGGCACATCGCCGGCGCCGTCAAGATCGACTGGCACACAGAGCTGAACGACGAAGTGACGCGCGACTACATCGACGGCGAAGGCTTCGCCCGCCTCATGGCGGCCAAGGGCATCTCGCGCGACTCCACCGTGGTCATCTACGGGGACAAGAGCAACTGGTGGGCCGCCTACGCCCTGTGGGTCTTCACGCTCTTCGGTCACGAGGACATCCGCCTGCTCGACGGCGGCCGGGACAAGTGGGTCGCCGAGGGTCGGGACATGACCACGGACCGGCCCGACGTCGCCACGGCCGAGTACCCCGTCGTCGAGCGCGACGACGCGTCGATCCGCGCCTTCCTGGGCGACGTCATGGAGCATCTCGGCAAGCCTCTGATCGACGTCCGCTCCGGTGACGAGTACACCGGCGCCCGGACCACCATGCCCGCCTACCCGGAGGAAGGCGCCCTGCGCGGCGGCCACATCCCCACGGCGGCGTCCGTCCCCTGGGCGCGTGCCGCCGCCGAGGACGGCACCTTCCGTACCCGCGCGGAACTGGACGCGATCTACCGTGACGAGGCGGGCCTGCAGGACGGCGACGACGTCGTGGCCTACTGCCGGATCGGCGAGCGGTCGAGCCACACGTGGTTCGTCCTCACGCACCTCCTCGGATTCCGGAACGTCCGTAACTACGACGGCTCCTGGACCGAGTGGGGCAATGCCGTCCGCGTTCCGATCGTCAAGGGCACCGAGCCGGGCGAGGTTCCCGCGTCCGCAGCGCGATCGGCACAGGCGACGCGATGACCACCGAGGCCATCCCCGCGAAACTCGCCGAGATCATCGACGACTTCCAGGACCTCACCGAGCCGGACCGGCTGCAGCTCCTGCTTGACTTCTCCCGCGGCCTGCCGAGTCTGCCCGAGCGCTACAGCGAACACCCCGAACTGCTCGAGCAGGTCGTGGAGTGCCAGACACCGCTCTTCCTGACCATGGAGATCGGTGACACACCGGAGCGGCCCGTGCACCTCTTCTTCTCGGCACCGCCGGAGGCACCGACGACCCGCGGCTTCGCAGGGGTGCTGCTCGAGGGGCTGGACGGGCTGCCGGCCGCCGAGGTGCTCGCGATTCCCGACGACGTGCCGGACCGCCTCGGTCTCACGCGTGCCATCACTCCCCTGCGCATGCGCGGCATGAGCGCGATGCTGGGCCGCATCAAACGGAAGATCAGGGAAGCGCAGTAGTCCCGGCGTCTACTGACCCGGGGGTTCGGCGACGCCGGCCGCGTGCGACCTCCCGCCGGGAAGGGTGCGCCCGAACACGTTTGCGTCGAGCCAGCGTTCGACGACGGACTCCCACCGCTCCGGGTCGAGGTTCCACTCCTTCGTATGACGTGCGCGCTGGAACCGCTCCAGGGTCACGAAGGCCGGGTTCTTCGCAGCGAGTTCCGCGGAGGGCCCGATCGGGACGAATTCGTCGTCCTCGCTGTGCAGGAGGAGGGTCGGCAGCGTGAGTTGCTCCGCCCGGGCGATCCAGTCCATGCTCTTGAGGTCGAGGGGCGCGGCCAGCCCCGTGATCCGTCGCGCACGCTGGCTCGCCAGGAGGTACTGACCCAGGCGTCCCACCGGCGCCGGGATCCGGTTGAGCTCGGCGTGGTGCGCGAGCACCTCGATCCAGTTGATGACGGGACCGTCGAGGACGAGCGCGCAGATACGCCGGCGGTGGCGCGAGAGATCGGCGGTCTGCAGCACGATCGCGCCCCCCATGGACCACCCGAAGAGGACGACGTCGCGCGCCCCGTGGGAGACGGCGTAGTCGATCGCCGCGTCGACGTCGTGCCACTCCGTCATGCCGAGCCCGTATCGGCCGTCCGGGGCCGACGGTGCCTCGCCGTCGTTCCGGTAGGACAGGACGAGACTCGTCATCCCGAGGCGACGCGCCGGTCGCAGGGCACGCAGCGCCTCGGCACGTGATGCTCCGCGGCCGTGCACCATCACCGCCCATGTGGTCGCGGGGGCTTCCGCCCGGACGAGCCAGGCCGGAGCGGATCCGCCCTCCACGGGGATGAGGACCTCCTCGTCCGCAAACCCCATCGCAGAGGGCGCCGGGTAGACCGCACCACCCCACCAGCCCCGCGTCGCCGCAGCGAGATCACCCGAATAGACGCTCTCGACCTCGCGCTCCACGGTGCCCTCGCGGGGGACGTACGAACGGATGGCCCCGATGCGGGCATGTCCCGTTCCCTGGTCGAAGTGGAGGCTGTACTTCCCCTCGATGACCGTGTCCTCGTTGGCCGGCAGGATGACGGTCCGGCTGCCCGCGGATCCGACGACCGCGAGGATGTCGAGGTTCTCGTCCCGACCGCGGGAGGGCGTCACGATCTGCCGCGCGAAGTAGACGGCGAGCCCGGACACCGCCCCTGCGGCCGAGGAGGCGACAGCTGCTCCTGCCCCTATTCCCAGTGCCGTCCACTTGAGCCAGGGAGTGGGGACCCGCTGCGCTGCGGCCGTTGACCTCGTCGATGCCATAGCTTCATTTCTACCCTGCTTCCGCCCCGTGCGGCCAAGCCCCGCCGCTCGGCTCCGTCCCGGGGCTCCGGGTGCGGGACTCCCGCAGTACAGTGGCGCCATGAGCCAAACGATCCTCGTGCTGACCGAGGAAGCCCTGACACACGCCGATCTCCTCAACCTCCAGACCCTGCAGGGCGACGAGCCGGCGGAGGTGGTGGTGCTGATTCCCGAGGACCGGAACGAGTCCGTCCTCGGGGAGTTCTTCCGCCACCTGAGCCTCCTCGAGGTGGGTGAGGCCTTCCGGACCTTCTCCGCGGACGACCGCCGCCATGACGAGATCACCGCGCGTACCGCCGTCGAGGAATCGCTGCAGCTGCTCACTCGCGAGGGGTTCGCCGCGCGCGGACGCACAACGACGGGCAATCCGGTCGACGCCCTCGTGCAGGAGGCGACCGACAGCGGCGCCGCGCAGGCCGTGGTCATCACGCGTCCGCACGCGATGGCCGACACCTTCCACACGGACTGGGCCAACAGGGCGCAGGACAAACTCGGGATAGCCGTACTGCACCTGTACTCCGGCTCGGGATTTATTGGCGACTCGTAGGCGTTGGACCGGGTATGACGACTGAACGCGAGGCCTACACGCCTGACATCGACAAGTCCGACGACGAGTGGCGCCAGGAACTGACACCCCAGGAATACCAGGTGCTGCGCAAGGCCGGCACCGAGCGCCCCTACACGGGTGAGTACTACGACTCCAAGACCGCGGGGACCTACGAGTGCCGGGCCTGCGGAGCCGAGCTCTTCACGAGTAACGAGAAGTTCGACTCCCACTGCGGATGGCCCTCCTTCTGGGCGCCGCTGGCCGAGAACAAGGTCCGTTACCTGCACGACCGCTCGCTGGGCATGGAGCGCATCGAAGTCCGCTGCGCACGGTGCGACTCCCACCTCGGACACCTGTTCAAGGGTGAGGGCTTCGACACTCCTGTGGACCAGAGGTTCTGCATCAACTCGATCTCCATGAAGCTGGTCCCCGCCGGCTGAGCGGTGCATGTTACTCCCAGCACTCCGAAGGCCGGCCCCCGGGCCGGCCTTCACCATGTCCCCGTAGCAAGGCCGTCTGGTCCTAGCGGGAATCGTGAGCTCACCACCATAAGACTTCCTTACTCTCAAGGGTTTGGAGTGTAAGTAACGCTGACCGCGTTGCTACGCTTCCGGCAACGGACCTACACCCCGACCCGAGAAAGCAGGAGCCATGACCCTCGCCCCCGCCTCCACCAAGCCCGCCTCCACCACACTCACCGACACCACCACAGCCCGCAACACGTCGGGGCACACCAGGCCACAGGAGCACAGCTCCTGGCTCGCGCTCAAGGCTGCCGCCCGGGAACTGCGCCTGCTACAGGTGAAGGACGGCTCCATCCCCGATCCTGATCACCATGCCGCCGCAGCCGCGCACACGACCGTCATCACCGCGGCGGTGCAGGACCTCGCACCCCTGTTCCCGCACGACGCCGAGTACCTCGCGCGAACCGTGGCCGCATTCGAGGCATGGCGCGCCGGCGGCTTCGCCGTCCCGGACTTCCTCGAGCCGCTCCTGGCCTTCCAGCCGCAGCTCGACCGTGTAGACGGGCTCCAGCACCTCGTCGTCTTCCCCATGTACACGCAGAACGGCAGCACCAGCCGTCTCGTCGAGGCGGTGCTGATCGAGGTCCTCTGGCCCGAGTTCATCGCCGAGCTCGAGGCAGGCGCGTACTCGAACGCCCTGTTCGTGCCGATCCGCTTCCTCGACTTCACCGAGGGTTACGACACCAACTCCGCCGTGCTCTTCCCGGAGACCGTCGCCGTCAGCTCGACGCCGACCTTCACCTGGGGTGCCATCTTCGCGGATCGTGAGGCAGCCCGCTTCCGCCGCGTCGTCAGGGCGGCTGCGGACATCACGCGCCTCGACCTGCCCCGGGACGCCCTCGACCTGCTCGACCACCAAACGCTGGCCGAAGAGACCTTCGTGATGTGGGACCTCATCCATGACCGCACCCATATGCGCGGTGACCTCCCCTTCGATCCCTTCATGATCAAGCAGCGCATGCCGTTCTTCCTCTACTCGCTCGAGGAACTGCGGTGCGACCTCACGGCGTTCCGTGAATCGGTGCGCATCGAGAAGGACGACGACGCATCGCCCGAGGCGAGGAAGCACGCGAAGCTCGTCCAGTACGCCGTCATCTTCGACCGCATCTTCCGCTTCAGCATCACCGGGAGCCGGGTTCGCAACTATGACGGCCTGGGAGGACAGCTTCTGTTCGCCTGGATGCACCAGCACCGCGTCCTGCACTGGACCGACACCAAGCTGACGATCGACTGGGACGACGCGGCCGGCGTCGTCGTCGCCCTCGGCGAGCAGATCGAACAGCTGTACTGGCGCTCGATCGACCGCCCGAAGATCGCCCACTGGCTCGCCGCCTATGAGCTCGTCTCCGCCACGGTGACGCCGCACCCCGCCTCCCTCTGGGCCAAAGGCCCTGACGCGCTCGAGCTCATGGGCCCGCCGCGCGGCCTCACGGACGCCGTGCTCGACGACGAATTCCCCCTCTCGATGTTCTTCGAGGCGCTGGACCGCAAGATGAAGCCCGTGATCGAGTCCACGGCCGGCATCACTGCGGACGCGGCGTGAGTGCTGCCGAGGCCGCCCAAACGGCCGTCGTCGCGGGTGCCACGAACGCGTCCGGCGTCGCCCTCACCCGGCTGCTGGTCGAGGGTGGGTACGGCGTGGTCGCCGTCGGCTCCGATGCCGGGAGGCTCGACGCCGCCTTCGGGGGCTTCGACGGCGTCGACCGCCAGGTTTGTGACCTCACCGACGAGAGCGCCGTCGCCGCCCTTGCCGAACGGGTACGCGCCGACCACGGAGGCGCACACGCGCTCTTCCACCTGGTCGGCGGCTGGAGGGGCGGCAAGGGCATCACGACGCAGACGACGTCGGACTACGACGCCCTGCACCGCTCGGTCTTCCTCACGCTTTTCAACACAAGTCGGGCGTTCTACGACCAGCTCGCCGCACGGAACGGCAGGCTTGCGGCAGTATCGGCGACGGCGGTCGCTGCCCCGACAGCGGGCAACGCCTCCTACGCAGCGGTGAAGGCGTCCGTCGATGCATGGCTGCAGGCCGTGGCCGACGGCTTCGCGAAGGACGGCACCTCGGCCGCGGCCACCGCCGTCGTGGTGAAAGCCCTGGTGGACGACGCCATGCGCGCACAGCAGCCCGAACGGACCTTCCCGGGTTTCACGCACGTCGACGAGCTGGCACGCATCCTCGCGTCCCTGCCGGGGAGGCCGGCTCCGGAGATCAACGGAGCCCGCATCGATGCCGTTCGGGGATAATGGGAGCGTGACCGACACGATGATCCCCGCCGCAGACGCCTCCCTCCACGACCGCACCCAGCGCAGCTTCGCCTCCGACAACTACTCCGGCGTGCATCCCGAAGTGCTCACGGCGCTCGCAGCCGCCAACGAGGGACACCAGGTCGCCTACGGCGAGGACCAGTACACTGCACGGCTGCAGGAGGTGATGGAGCACCACTTCGGTGAGGGCATCTCGATCTACCCCGTGTTCAACGGCACCGGCGCGAACGTCCTGTCCCTGCAGTCGATCCTGCCGCGATGGGGCGCCGTCATCTGTCCGCGGACCGCGCACATCAACGTCGACGAGAACGCCGCGCCCGAGCGCGTCGGCGGGATCAAGCTGCTGACCGTGCCCACGCCGGACGGCAAGCTCACCCCCGAACTGATCGACCAGGAGGCCTGGGGCTGGGGCGACCAGCACCGTGCACAGCCCCTGGCCGTCTCGATCACCCAGACGACAGAGCTAGGCACGCTGTACTCCGTCGCGGAGATCAAGGCCATCGCGGACCACTGCCACGCCCGCGGCATGCGCGTCCACATGGACGGCGCCCGCCTGGCCAACGCCGCCGCAGCCCTGGGACAACCGTTGCGGGCCTTCACCCGGGATGCCGGCGTGGACATCCTGTCCTTCGGCGGCACCAAGAACGGGCTGATGTTCGGCGAGTGCATCGTGGTCCTCGACCAGGAGGCATCCACGGGGCTCGAGTACCTCCGCAAGCTCAACATGCAGCTCGCCTCGAAGATGCGCTTCGTCTCGGCACAGCTGATCGCACTGCTGGAGGGTGACCTCTGGCTCCGCTCGGCGTCGCACGCGAACGCCATGGCGGCCCGGCTCACCGATGGCGTCCGCGGTATCCAGGGCGTGACGCTGACCCAGGAGACGACGGCCAACGCTGTCTTCGCCCTCCTGCCTCCGGGCGCGGCGGACCGCATTCGGGAGAGCTTCCGCTTCTACGACTGGGACCAGGCCACGGGCGAGGTCCGGTGGATGTGCTCCTTCGACACCACCGAGGAGGACGTCGATGCCTTCATCGACGCGATCAGCCGCGAGGTCTCGTCCTGACACCAGCCCGTCGACCGGGAGGGCTTCCAGCCCCCCGCGCCACGGCGCGCCGCCGCCGAACCCACCCCTGCAGGGCATAGCCTGCGGGTGTGAGTGCATTAGGCGGCATATCCCAGCTCCCTGGAGAATTCCTCGACGCCCTCTCCGGTCTCCGGAAGGCGGCCCGACGCAGTGAGATCAGGCTCGAGGAGATACCTGCTCCCTCCCGTCTCGCCCCCTTCGCAGTTGCGCTCGGAGCGGAGATCTTCGCATCGACCCCGGTCCCGCCACCGCCCCTCCACGGGCCCGCGCGAGCCCTCGTCCTCCCGCCCCAGCCCGAGGAACTGGCCACCGGTCGCTTCATCCTCCTCTACGATCCCGAGGGATCCGAGGTCTGGAACGGATGCTTCCGCATCGTCACGTACATCCGCGCGCAACTCGAACCCGACATGGGCAATGACGCCCTGCTCGGTTCCGTCGCGTGGACGTGGCTCGTGGAAGCGCTCGAGAATCACGGCGCCCGCCATCACAGCACGGGCGGTACGGCCACGCGGATCCTGTCCGAGAGCTACGGCACCCTCGAGGACCGCCCCGACACCATCGACATCGAGTTGAGGGCTTCCTGGACGCCGGCGACCTCCGACGTGCGGCGCCACCTCGAGGCGTGGTCCGAGATGGTCTGTACATTCGCCGGGCTGCCTCCCCTGCCCGAGGGCGTCGCGCACCTGCCACACCGCAGGTCCTGAGCGTCCCTGGAGCTATGGATCCCTTCAGAACACGGCCCGCTGCGGGGATAGACTGAAATCACCATGAGTTCCCACACCTCCGAACAGACGGACAGCGCCGAAGCGTCCGATCAGACCGTCGATACCGATGCCTCCATCCCACTCCCCCTCCTGACCGAGCCGCGCGGCGGCGTCCCCCTCGTGATCGACACCCAGGCAGGGCTCGAGCGGGCTGCAGCGGCACTCGCGGCGGGAACGGGACCGGCGGGGGTCGACGCCGAGAGGGCATCCGGGTTCCGTTACGGGCAGCGTGCCTTCCTGGTGCAGATCCGTCGGGAAGGCGCGGGAACGTGGCTCATCGACCCCGAGCCCTTCGACGACCTCCGCATCATCGACGACGCGCTCGACGGCGTCGAATGGATCCTGCATGCCGCCAGCCAGGACCTCCCCTGCCTCTCGGAACTCGCGATGTGGCCCGACCGGCTCTTCGACACCGAGCTCGCGGCCCGCCTCGCCGGCCTTCCCCGCGTCGGGCTCGCCGCCGTGATCGAATCCCAGCTCGGCTTCAGCCTCGCCAAGGAGCACTCGGCCGCGGACTGGTCCAAGCGCCCGCTGCCCGAGCCGTGGCTCCGCTATGCCGCGCTCGACGTCGAGGTCCTATCCGAGCTGCGCGCCAAGCTCGTCGATCTCCTCGAACGTGACGGTAAGCTCGCCATCGCCGAGGAGGAGTTCGAACACATCCGGCAGACCCCACCGGCTGAACCGCGCGTGGATCCGTGGCGCCGCACCTCGGGGCTGCACCAGTTGCGCGACCGTCGGCAGCTCGCCGCCGTACGGCAGATGTGGCTCGAGCGTGAGGACCTCGCGCAGCGCCGGGATGTCGCGCCAGGCCGCCTCATCCCGGATTCGGCGATCATCGCGGCCGCCAAGGCGATGCCTGCTACGGTGCCTCAGCTCCTGGGTACCAAGGGCTTCCATGGGCGCGCAGCCCAGAAGGAGGCACCACGCTGGCTGAAGTGCATCAGCGATGCGCGGAAGCTCACCGACCTCCCCCCGCTGCACATCTCCACGAACGCCCCTCCGCCGCCGCGGATCTGGCCCGAGAAGGACCCGGAGGCCGCTGCTCGCCTGCAGACGGCGCGCCCGCGCGTGGCCGCCCGCGCGGATGCGCTCGGGATGCCGCTGGAGAACCTGCTGACGCCGGACTATTTGCGGCGTATCGCCTGGCGCCCGCCGGCAGTGCTCTCCCTCGAATCCGTGTCGGCAGCCCTGATCGAACTGGGCGCCCGGCCCTGGCAGGTCGAGCAGGTCGCGGCGATCATCACGGTAGCCTTCCTCGATCCTGATCCCCTGCCGGCCAGGGGCCAGCAGGCCGACCGGCAGACCGAAGCGCAGGCGGACCAGCACGCCGCGGCGCAGCCGGTCCCACCGTCCATCCGGGTGACGACCACCGACTGATCCCGAGGACCCTCCTGGCTGCTTGCACGCTATGTTACCCATCAGTAACATAGTGGCGGATCAACATCTCAAAGAGGAGCAACAGGTGAGCCTACACATCGGGACCACGTCCCCGCGGAGTGCATCACGCGCCGTCCGCGACGTCGTCTTCGTCGATGGAGTCCGTACCCCCTTCGGCAGGGCAGGCGACAAGGGCATCTATGCGGGAATGCGTGCCGACGATCTCGTGGTGAAATGCATCCGCGACCTCATGCGCAGGAACCCGTCCCTGCCGGCCGAGCGCATCGACGAAGTCGCGATCGCGGCCACCACCCAAACCGGCGACCAGGGGCTGACGATCGGTCGGACCGCGGCACTCCTTGCGGGTCTGCCCCGGACGGTGCCGGGATTCGCGATCGACCGCATGTGCGCGGGCGCCATGACCGCCGTGACCACGACGGCCTCCGGCATCGCCTTCGGCGCCTACGACGTCGTCATCGCGGGCGGCGTCGAGCACATGGGCAACCACCCGATGGGAGTCGGCGCAGACCCGAATCCGCGCTTCGTCTCCGAGCGGATCGTCGACCCGGCAGCACTCAACATGGGCAATACCGCCGAGAACCTCCACGACCGCTTCCCGGCCATCACGAGGGACCGCACGGATGCCTACGCGGTCCGCAGCCAGCAGAAGCTCGCCCAGGCGTACGAGGCCGGGCAGATCCAGCCCGACCTCGTCCCCGTGGCCGGCAGGAAGCCCGGCTCCGGCTGGACCCTCAACACCGTCGACGAGCCTCCCCGTCCCGGCACGACCGTGGACGATCTCGCCACCCTGCGGACGCCGTTCCGCGCGCACGGGCGGGTGACGGCAGGCAACGCCGCCGGCCTGAATGACGGAGCGACGGCGGCCCTGCTCGCCTCCGCGGACGCAGCTGCGGAACTCGGGCTTCCCGTCCGCATGCGCCTGGTGGCGTACGCCTTCGCCGGCGTCGAGCCCGAGGTGATGGGGATAGGTCCGGTTCCCGCGACCGAGAAGGCCCTGCGCCAGGCGGGCCTCGACATCGCCGACATCGGCCTCTTCGAGATCAACGAGGCCTTCGCCGTCCAGGTCCTGAGTTTCCTCGACCACTTCGGCATCGACGACGAGGATCCGCGCGTCAACCGCTACGGCGGAGCCATCGCCGTCGGGCACCCGCTCGCGTCCTCCGGCGTCCGCCTCATGAACCAGCTCGCACGCCAGTTCGAAGAGGACCCCTCGGTGCGCTACGGCATGACCACCATGTGCATCGGTCTCGGCATGGGTGCCACCGTCATCTGGGAGAACCCCCACCACGAGCACTACGGACAGGATGCAGCATGAGCTTCGAACGCTACGACGAACTGGTCGGGCTCGTCCCCACCGAGGTGGTCACCCACTCCTACGTCCAGGACATCGCCCTTCCCGAGGAGGCCGGCGTCCTTGCGCTCATCACGCTGGACAACGACCTGGACTCCACGAAGCCGACGACGCTGGGGCCGAACACCCTCATCGAGTTCGGCCGCACGCTCGAGGGACTGAAGGAACGCGCCGCACGGGGCGAGATCAGCGCCGTCGCCGTCACGGGCAAGCCCTACTTCCTGGTGGCGGGAGCCGATCTGAGCACCGTCAAGAGCGTGAGGTCGGAGCACCTCGGCAGGCTTATGGCGGAGCTCGGCCATGAAGCCTATGACCTGCTGTCCGACATGGGCGTGCCGAGTTTCGCGTTCATCAACGGAGTCGCGCTCGGTGGCGGACTCGAAGTGGCTCTCGCGGCCAACTACCGGACGGTGTCCTCGGGTGCCAACGGCATCGGGCTGCCGGAAGCCTTCATCGGGCTCGTCCCGGGCTGGGGCGGCGTGTACCGTCTGCCGCGCCTGATCGGGCCTGCGAACGCCGTCAAGGTCATGATCGAGAACCCGCTCAGCAACAACCGCAGCCTCGATGGCAGCGCGGCGTACGAGCTCGGTATCGCCGACGCCCTGTTCGAGCCCGCCGACTATCTCGAACAGTCGCTGGTGTGGGCAGCACGGGTCCTCACGGGTGGCGAGGCAGCGGAGGCGGTTGCGCAGCGACGTGCCAGGCTCGCCCAGTACGACGACGCCGCCTGGGCCGGAGCTGTCGCCGCGGGACGCGCGTTCGTCGAGGCGAAGACCAGCAATGCGGCCCCGGCGCCGTCGCGCGTCCTCGACCTGCTCGAGGCCGGACGGACCCTGTCGCAGAAGGAATCGGCGGCGGCCGAGTGCGCGGCGCTTGCCGACCTCATGCAGACACCCGAGTTCCACGCCACGGTCTACGCCTTCCTCGACCTCGTGCAGAAGCGCGGGAAGCGCCCGGCAGGAGCCCCGGACCGGAAGCTGGCCCGCCCGGTGACGAAGGTCGGCGTCGTGGGCGCCGGGCTGATGGCGAGCCAGCTCGCCCTGCTCTTCGCCCGGCAGCTCAAGGTGCCTGTGGTCCTCACCGACATCGACCAGGCCCGCGTGGACAAGGGCGTGGGGTACGTCCACGCCGAGATCGACAAGATGCTCGGCAGGAAGCGCCTCTCGCAGGACGCGGCGAACCGCACCAAGGCGCTCGTATCCGGCTCCGTCTCGAAGGAGGTCTTCTCTGATGCGGACTTCGTCATCGAGGCGGTCTTCGAGGAGATGTCCGTCAAGAAGCAGGTGTTCAAGGAGGTGGAGGCCGTCGTCTCCCCCGAGTGCATCCTTGCGACCAACACCTCCTCGCTGTCCGTCGCCGAGATGGCAGCCGACCTGCAGCACCCCGAGCGCGTGGTGGGCTTCCACTTCTTCAACCCGGTGGCGGCGATGCCGCTGCTCGAGGTCGTCCGGGCACCGAAGACCGACGAGTCCGTGCTGGCGACGGCGTTCGTCCTCGCCAAGGGACTGAAGAAGAACGCGGTGCTGGTGCAGGATGCCCCTGCCTTCGTGGTGAATCGCATCCTCGGGCGCATGTTCGGCGAGATCACGGCGGTGTTCGACGAGGGTACGGACGCGGAGACCGCCGACAGCGCGCTGCGGCCCCTGGGACTGCCGATGACGCCGTTCAGGCTCCTCGCACTCGTGGGGCTGCCCGTCGGGCAGCACGTGCAGGAATCGCTGCACGCGGCCTTCGGCGACCGGTTCCACGTCTCCTCGAACCAGCAGAAGCTCATCGAGGCCGGAGTCAAGGGGCTGTGGGAGAGGCAGGAGGACGGGACCGAGATCGTCCCCGAGCAGACCCTGGCGCTGATCGAGCGCGGGAGCACGCCGTCGTCGGCGGAGGACGTCCTGCGCCGCACGCAGGACGCGCTGGCGGACGAGATCGGGCGCATGCTGTCCGAGGGCGTCGTCGCCGCTCCCGAGGACATCGATCTCTGCATGATCATGGGCGCGGGATGGCCGATGCACCTGGGGGGCATCACGCCCTACCTCGACCGGGTCGGGGCGTCGGAGCGCGTTCTCGGGAAGACCTTCCACCAGGCCTGACGGGACATTGGAAAGGCCCCTGCCATTCGGGCAGGGGCCTTTGTCGCGGAGGGAACGGACGGCTCAGGCCGCCGGGCGGGGGAAGATCCGATCGAGTTCCGCGAGGTCGTCGTCCGATGGCGTCCACGCGACGGCTGCCGCGTTCTGGCGAACCTGCTCGGGCGAGGTGGCGCCGGCGATGACGGACCCGACCGAGGGCTGGGCGGCCAGCCAGGAGAAGGCCACCTGCACCTCGGTGACCTCGCGCTCGGCCGCGAACGCGGAGAAGGCCTCGAGCTGGTCCCAGTCCACGGTCTCCAGCACGTTCCTCCGGGAGTGGGTGAGCCGGCTCCCCGCGGGGACCTCGTCGCGCCGGTACTTGCCCGTCAGCAGGCCGTTCGCCAGCGGGAAGTACGGGAGGACCCCGAGCCCGTAGGCCTCGACGGCGGGAACGACCTCTCGTTCCAGGCGACGGTCCAGCAGGTTGTAGGGATTCTGCGCGGAGATGAACGGCGTGTAGCCGCCGCTGCGTGCCGTGAACTCGGCCTCGGCAATCTGCCAGCCCGCGAAGTTGGAGTGGCCGAGGTAGCGCACCTTGCCGCTCGTCACGAGGTCGTCGAGGGCCGCGAGGGTCTCCTCCACAGGCGTCAGGGCATCCGGAGCGTGGTACTGGTACAGGTCGATCCACTCCGTCCCGAGGCGACGGAGCGAGGCCTCGACAGCGCGGATGATGTAACGCCGGGAGCCGCGCGCATTCCAGTCCGGGCCGTTCACCCCGCCCATGTCGAGGCCGAACTTGGTGGCGAGTACGACGTCCTCGCGCCTGCTGCCGAGCGCCTTCCCGAGCTGCACCTCACTGACCCCCGGCTCGACCCCGTACATATCGGCGACGTCGAACAGCGTGATGCCGGCATCGATCGCTGCATGGACGACGGCGTCGGTGCCCTCTTGGGATCGGGAGGTCGTGCCGGCCCTGCCCAGGTTGTTGCAGCCGAGCCCGACGGTGGAAACGCTGAGTCCCGAGGAACCCAGTCTGCGGTAGGTCATCATGGACCTAACCTACCAACACAGTTGCCCCGGGCACATGACCGGGGCAACTGTTGACGTTCGGTGGGGTCAGGCGAACCAGATGCCGATCTCACGTACCGCGGATTCCGCGGAATCGGATCCGTGGACGAGGTTCTGCTGCACCTTCGCACCCCAGTCGCGGCCGAAGTCACCGCGGATGGTCCCGGGCGCGGCCGTCGTCGGCTCGGTCGTCCCGGCGAGGGACCGGAAACCCTCGATGACGCGCTGGCCCTCGAAGACGGCCGCCACGATCGGTCCGCTCAGCATGAACTCCACGAGTGGTTCGAAGAACGGCTTGCCGACGTGCTCCGCATAGTGCTCCTCGAGGAGTTCGCGGGTGGCGTGCACCTGCTTGAGCTCGGCAATGGTGTAACCCTTCGCCTCGATACGGGACAGGATGGAGCCGGTCAGGCCGCGGGTCACGCCGTCGGGCTTGACGAGGACGAGGGTGCGTTCAACGCTCATGGGATCTCCTGGGCAGATGGGCGCTGCCGTGGAACGGCGCGCGATGGGAACAGCTGGTTTCGGTATCGACTCTACTCAAGCCGGCGGGCCTACTCGGGGTTCGCCTTCTCCCAGGCGGCCTGCACCCGGTCGCGCTCCACGTTCTCGCGGTCCACACGCGTTCCCTGCCGTATGCCGTACAGCCAGATCAGGGCGAAGGCGAGGCCGACGACGAACATGGTGGGCTCGAGGAATCCGCCCGCGATGAGAACGAGCTGCAGGAACCAGCCGACGCCGACGCCCCAGGGTTTCGTGAGCACCGCACAGGTCAGGATGAGGACCGCGCTGAGGATCAGTCCCGACGTGAGGATGAGCCCGGGGGAGATCTCGTCGCGTCGCAGGCCGAAGACCGCGAGCGTCGCGAAGAACACCACGAATGCCTCGAGCAGCAGGACCGTCGAGGCGAACAGGATCTTCGTGGACCGGCGCTTCCTGGGCATGCCGGGCCGCCATTCACGCTGCGCCTTCGTCATGCGTGCCATGCTTCGCCTACTTTCCGAGGAGCGTGCGGGCTTCTCCGACCACCGTGATCGAGCCGGTCACGAGGATGCCCCCTGCCAGGTCATTATTCTCCTCGACCTTCATGACGGCCCATTCCAGTGCGTCATCGAGGGAGGGTGCGATGTTGATGTTCTCCTCGGCGAAACCGGCCGAGAGGGCGGCCTGGAGGAGGTCTGCCGCCGGCACGGACCGGGGCGAGGTCGACTGCGTGAGGCAGACGTCCTCCAGGATGCCGCCCAGTTCCTCGTGCAGTTCGGCGAGCATCCCCGCGGCGTCCTTGTCCTCGAGGATGCCGATGACGAGCACGAGGCGGGAGAAATCGAAGGCCTCGTTGATGCCCTTGGCCGCGGCGCGGGCGCCTGCCGGGTTGTGCGCGGCGTCGACGATGATGCTCGGGGCGGTGCGCACCACCTCCAGGCGTCCGGGTGACGTGACGGCGCGCAGGCCGTTGCGCACCAGGACGGTGTCCAGCTCACGCTCACCGCCGCCGAGAAAGGCCTCGACCGCTGCGACGGCCAGGGCGGCGTTCTCCGCCTGGTGCTCGCCGTGCAGGGGTACCAGGAGCTCGCCGTAGCGGCCGGCGAGTCCGGTGAGGGACACCACCTGGCCGCCGACCGCGACCGTCCTGGACTCGACCCCGAACTCGACGCCCTCGAAGCGGAATTCCGCGCCGACCTCCCGGGCCCGCTCGAGGAGAACCTGGGCGGCGTCGTGCGGCTGGATGGCGCTCACGAGGAATGCGCCGGGCTTGATGATGCCGGCCTTCTCCAGGGCGATGTCCTCGACGGTGTCGCCCAGCAGGTCCGTATGGTCGAGGGAGATCGGAGTGACCACCGCGACCTGCCCGTCCCCGACGTTGGTGGCGTCCGTGATCCCGCCCAGGCCCACCTCGATGACGCCGACGTCGATGGGCTCGTCGGCGAAGATGGCGAACGCGAGGATCGTGACGCACTCGAAGTAGGTCAGGCGGGGCTCGCCGGCCACGAGGAGTTCGCCGTCGATGATGTCGAGGTAGGGCTTGATCTCGTCCCAGACCCGGACGAACGTCCCATCGCTGACGGGCTCGCCGTCGATGCTGATGCGCTCCGTAACGCGGGACAGGTGCGGGCTCGTGTAACGGCCTGTGCGCAGGTCGTGCGCCAGCAGGATGCTCTCGATTATGCGCGCCGTCGTGGTCTTGCCATTGGTCCCGGTGATGTGGATGATCGGGAAGGCCCTGTTGGGCTCGCCCAGGATCTCCATGGCCCTGTACAGCGGGGCCATCCGCGGTTCCATCCTGTTCTCCGGCGCGCGGCCGAGGAGTTCAGCGTAGACGCTCTCGACCGAGAACCTGTCGAGCCCTGCACTGATACCCGTGGAATCTGTCCCGGTGTCGTCCATATCATCCATGGTGCTGCTCCTGCTTCCCGACGGTGATGCTGAATTCGTTGCCTGCTGCCTCGTCCGCGGTGATGCGGAGCTCCACCGTCAGGGTCTCGGCCCTGATCAGGGCCGCATTGGCCTCGAGGGCCTCCACCCTGTCGGGCGCAACGCCGATCGTGGTGGTGATGCGGTCGCTGATGTCGAGGTCCGCGTCGCGGCGTGCCTGCTGGACGGCCCGTATCGCGTCGCGCGCCGTCCCCTCCGCCGCCAGCTCCTCCGTGACCTCCGTGTCGAGGACGAGGAATCCGCCGCCCGGCAGGACCGTGACGGCCTTCGACGCGGCATCGTTCCCTTCCACGATGGTATCGAGCGTGTACTCGTGCGGCTCGAGGGCGAGGCCGCCGGCAGTCACGACTCCGTCGTCGGACACGGACCAGTCCCCCGACTTCGCCGCCTTGATGACGGTCTGCACGTTCTTTCCGAGGCGCGGTCCCGCCGCTCGGGCCTGAACGACGAGGCGCTGCGAGATCCCGAACTCGGCCGGTTCGGCATCCGCCGAATCGACCAGGCGCACGCCCTTGAGGTTGAGTTCGTCCGCGATGATCGACTGGTACTGGCCGGAGAGCTGGGCAGCTCCGGGCGCGACGACGGTCAGCTCGCGGAGCGGCAGGCGCACCCGGAGGTTCGCTGCCTTCCGCAGGCTGGAACCGACCGAGCACACCTGGCGGGTGCGGTCCATCTGCTCCACCAGCTCCGGGGCGGCGGGGAACGATGCGGTGTCGGGCCAGTCGGTGAGGTGCACCGAGCGCCCTCCGGTGAGCCCGCGCCAGATCTCCTCGGTCACCAGGGGAAGCAGTGGAGCCGCGGCCCGGCAGACTGCTTCCAGGCAGGTGTAGAGCACGTCGAAGGCGTCCGTGTCCTCGTCGAAGAAGCGCTGGCGGCTGCGGCGGACGTACCAGTTGGTCAGCGTGTCCAGGTAGCGACGCAGGGACTCGCACGCGTCGCTGATGGTGAACGCGTCGAGCGCTGCGGTGAGGTCGCGGACGAGGTTGCCGGTGTTCGCCAGGATGTAGCGGTCGATCGGCTCCTTCAGCTGCGCTGCGGCCACCGGCGTCACGGTCTTCGCCTCGTAGCCGTCGCCGCCATCGGCCGCATTGGTATAGAGGCTGAAGAAATGCCAGACGTTCCACAGCGGGAGGATCACCTGGCGGACGCCCTCGCGGATGCCCTGCTCGGTGACCACGAGGTTGCCGCCGCGAAGGATCGGGGAGGCCATGAGGAACCAGCGCATGGCGTCGGAGCCGTCGCGGTCGAAGACCTCGGAGACATCGGGGTAGTTGCGGAGGCTCTTCGACATCTTCTGGCCGTCGGACCCGAGGACAATGCCGTGACTGATCACGTTGCGGAAGGCAGGGCGGTCGAAGAGTGCCGTCGACAGGATGTGCAGCATGTAGAACCAGCCACGGGTCTGACCGATGTACTCCACGATGAAGTCGGCCGGGTTGTGGGTGTTGAACCACTGCTCGTTCTCGAACGGGTAGTGCACCTGGCCGTACGGCATGGACCCGGAATCGAACCAGACGTCGAGCACGTCCTCGACGCGGCGCATGGTGGACTGCCCCGATGGATCATCGGGATTGGGACGGGTCAGCTCGTCGATGAAGGGGCGGTGGAGGTCCACCTCGCCCTGCTTGTTCAGCGGGAGCCGGCCGAAGTCCGCCTGCAGCTCCGCGAGGGAGCCGTACACGTCCGTGCGTGGGTATTCGGGATCGTCCGACTGCCACACCGGGATGGGGCTGCCCCAGAAACGGTTGCGGCTGATGGACCAGTCGCGTGCGTTGGAGAGCCAGGTGCCGAACTGTCCGTCCTTCACGTTGCCGGGGATCCAGGTGATGTCCTGGTTCAGCTCCACCATGCGATCACGGATCTTCGTGACCTCGACGTACCACGACGACACGGCGCGGTAGATCAGCGGGTTGCGGCAGCGCCAGCAGTGCGGGTAGCTGTGGACGTAGCTGGCCTGGCGGACGAGGCGGTCCGCCGTCCTCAGGACACGCGTGATGTGCCTGTTCGCTTCGAAGACCTGCAGCCCGACGATCTCGGCCAGCGGCCCTTCCCTGAAGATCGGCAGGAACTTCGCGCCCTCGTCGACCGAGAGGATCACCTGGATGCCGGCTTCCTCGCAGATCTTCTGGTCCTCCTCGCCGTAGGCGGGCGCCTGGTGGACGAGCCCCGTGCCATCCGTCGTGGTGACGTAGTCCGCCACGAGGATGCGGAAGGCGTTGCGGTATCCGCCCTCGTCCGGATCGGCGAGGTAGTCCCACAGCGGTTCGTAGGTGAGTCCCTCGAGTTCCGTGCCGAGGTGTCGCGACGAGACGGCGGCGTGTGCGGCGGCCGCGTCGGCGAAGCCCAGGTCCTTGGCGTAGTTGCCGAGGAGGTCCTCGGCGATCAGGTATCGTCCTGCGTCGCCGTCGCGCTCGGCGTCGACGACCGCGTAGGTGATGTCCGGCCCGACGGCGAGCGCCGCGTTCGTGGGCAGGGTCCAGGGGGTCGTGGTCCAGGCGAGCGCCTGCACGCCCGCGAGGTCCTGCGACAGGACGGACTCCCCGGCGAGGATCGGGAAGGTCACGGTGACGGTCTGGTCCTGGCGGTCCTGGTAGATGTCCTCGTCCATGCGGAGCTCGTGGTTGGACAGCGGCGTCTCGTCGTTCCAGCAGTACGGCAGCACACGGTAGCCGTTGTAGGTGAGCCCCTTCTCGTGCAGGGTCTTGAAGGCCCAGAGGACGGACTCCATGTACTCCGGGTTGAGCGTCTTGTAGTCGTTGTCGAAGTCGACCCAGCGTGCCTGCCGGGTCACGTAGTCGCGCCACTCCCCCGCATACTTCATGACGGAGGCGCGGGAGGCGTCGTTGAACTTGTCGATCCCCATTGCCACGATCTGCTGCTTGTCGGTCATCCCGAGCTGCTTCATCGCCTCGAGTTCGGCCGGCAGCCCATGGGTGTCCCACCCGAAGCGCCGCTCCACGCGGTGGCCGCGCTGGGTCTGGTACCGGCCCACGAGGTCCTTGGCGTATCCGGTGAGGAGGTGCCCGTAGTGCGGCAGCCCGTTGGCGAACGGCGGGCCGTCGTAGAACACGAACTCGTTCGAGCCGTCCACACCGGCATCACGGGCATCGATCGATGCCTGGAAGGTCCCGTCCTCCTGCCAGTAACGCAGGACGCGCTCTTCGAGTTCGGGGAAGCGTGGGGACGCGCTGGTTCCGGGAGAAGCGCCCCGGGCGTCGGGTGACACTGCTTTCGGGTAGATCTGCGGCATGGTTTTCATCCTGTGTACGGCGGCGTCGGGTGGAGCAGGAATCCTGCTGTGAGGACGGGTTCCCGTTCCGCCCACCGCCGGTTGCCTGACCGGCCGCGGGGGTCCTGGACCCGCGGTACCACCTCACTTGCCGCCGTCGTCCGCCGTGCCGCTCCTGGCGGGTACAGCGAGCGGGGCCGCCGCTCGTTCGGGCTGTGACGGGCCACCCCGTCCGGTTCTACGGGCCGCCCGTGGGGCTGGCCTTTCTTCCGGAAGCTCACCGGTGATAGCCGGGTCGATGCTGTTCCCCCAAGTCTAGCCCGGCCCTGAATTCGTTGTCGAAAGCGCGCCTGCACCATGGCAAGGGGTTCGGTTGCGGATGAATCCCGTTGTGGTGACAGCCCGGTGTTGGCAGGCTGGTTCGGATACCCGACCGCAACAGGATGGACACCGCATGCCCGCTCAGGCCCTCCCTACCGCGTCAGCTCTGGACACCGCACGGTTGCTGCTGGGGGTCCTCCTTCCCACGCTCGCGGAGGGGCCGGTCATCAAGCGCCCTCGGGCCGTCGGGCTGGCCGCCCGCCTCGAACTGGACTCGAAGGCAGTCGCCATCATGCGGAAGGTGCACGGCAAGTACCCTGACGGACCGCTGATGCTGAAGCTGCCGATCCGGAAGCAGGCCGTGGTGCTGGCGCCCGAGGACGTGGAGACCGTCCTTGCGCAGTCGCCGGATCCCTTCTCCCCTGCCAGCAGCGAGAAGAAGGCCGCACTGTCGCACTTCCAGCCCTCCAACGTCCTGATCTCGCAGGGTCCGGTGCGGACGGTGCGCCGTGTCCTGCACGAACAGGTCCTGGACACCGATCACCCCGTGCACCGTCTCGCGGACGCATTCGTGCCGGTGGTGGAGGACGAGATCCAGGAGCTCCTCGTCGACGCCGTCCGCGCCGGCTCCCTGCCCTGGGACGACTTCGCGGACGCCTGGCACCGCGTGATGCGCCGCGTGGTCTTCGGGGACCACGCCGCAGACGATACCGGGCTCACCATGATGCTGGACAGGTTGCGGAAGGACGGGAACTGGGCGTTCCTCAAGCCGGTGAGAAAACGCACCCGCGCGCGCCTGAACGAACGCATCAGGGGCGAACTCGCCCGCGCCGAACCGGGGAGCCTTGCCGCCGTCCTCGCGGCCGCTCCGAAGGGCGACGGCGCCGAACCCGCGGATCAGGTACCCCAGTGGCTCTTCGCCCTGGACAATACCGGCATGGCGGCCTTCCGTGCCCTGGCCGTTCTCGTGACTCATCCGGAGGCCATGGCGGCAGCGCGGCGCGAGATCGACGGCGATACGTCGGGCCGCCGGCACCTCCCGTACCTGCGCGCGTGTGTCCTCGAGGTGCTGCGGCTCTGGCCTACCACTCCGATGATCCTGCGGCAGACGACGCAGCCTGTGCAGTGGGCTCGGGGCCTGATGCCGGCGGGGTGCGGCGTGCTCGTCTACACGCCCTACTTCCACCGGGACGACCGTCACCTCCGCAGTGCCCACAACTTCTCCCCGGAGCGGTGGCTCACCGACGAGGACGACGGCTGGCCGCTGGTGCCCTTCAGCGACGGCCCGGTGGTGTGTCCCGGGAAGCAGCTCGTCCTGCTCCTGACGAGCACAGCCCTCGCCTCGCTGGTCAGCGGGCATGACTTCGAGGTGCAGGAGGGCCCGAGGCTCGACCCGGCCCGCCCCCTGCCGGGCACGATGGACAACTATTCCGTGACACTTGGGGTGTCCCTCCGGGCCTGACCCCGGGCCTGGCCCCGGTGCGAGCGCTCCTCCTTCACGGGCGCTGCCGGCTGCCCGGCTCCACCGCCGAAACAGTTCGGCGGCGGCACGCGTTCCCCGGGTCAGAGACCCGAGATCGGGTGCGGGTGGCCGAGGGACGGTGAGCCTGCCGGCATCAGCACCTTCAGCGCCCGGGGCATCACTGTCACGGCGGCCGGGAGCGAGCCTACGAGCTCACCGTCGGCGTAGACGTTGAGGGGCTTGTCCGCCGTGATCGTGACGCTCGTTCCGCGGGCGGTCGCGACACCCGGCGTGCCGATGTGCCGGCCCCGGTACGAACGGAGGAAGGTGGCAGCGACGGTCAGGATCGACGAGCGGCCCAGCGACACCACGTCGAGGAAGCCGTCGTCGACCGTCGCCCCAGGGCAGATCCGCAGTCCACCGCCGTACTGTCCGGTGTTCCCCACGGCGATGAACCAGCCGGGGAAGATCCGCTCCTGTCCGTCGACGGACAGGGTGAAGGTCACGCTCCGCCAGGCCCACAAAGCTCTCAGCCCGCCGTAGAGATAGACGAACGGACCGAGACGCAGACGCGCCGCATTGCCGTACTCGTTCGCGAGCGCATCGAACCCGACGTGCGCAACACCCAGAAAGGGGCGACCGTTGACGTGGCCGAGATCGATGTCGGCGCTGGCATAGCGCGCGAGGGCACGGACGGCCCGCACGGGGTCCAGCGGCAGTCCGAGGCGTCGCACGGTGTCGTTCCCGCGGCCGCCGGCCAGGGGCAGGAGGATGGCGCCTGACTCCTGGACACCGGCGGCGACGGCGCCGAGGAATCCACCACCGCCCAGGGCTGCGACGACGCTCCCCGGCGCAGCCGCTCGCGCCTGTTCCGTAGCCTCGCGCAGGCTCCCCGTGAGAACGACGGAGAGCTCGAAACCTTCGCGCCTCAGCGCTGCTGCGGTGCGCGGTCCGAGCCGCCGTGCCCGACCCCGGCCGGCGGTCGGACTGACGAGGAGGAGCGCCTCTCCCCTGCGACGCGGGTCTCCGCGCCGGTCTCGGTGCGGAGACCATCGGTCGTCCGGACCACCGGCGATCGGGCGGCGAGCCCTGTGGTGTCGTCCCGGCGGGGGCACATCAGCCCCGGAGGACCTTGTGATTCGCAGCCTGCGCGAGGGGACGCAGGACGAGCTGATCGATATTCATGTGGTGCGGCGCGTTGAGCGTGAACGCCACCGCACCTGCGACGTCGTCCGCCGTCAACGGGTGGGCGACGCCCTCGTAGACCTTGTCCGCAGCGCGCTGGTCCCCACCCAGCCGGTTGAGCGAGAATTCCTCCGTGTGCACCATGCCCGGCGACACCTCGATGACCCGGATGTTGTTCTCGGCCTCCTCGAGGCGCAGCGCGCGAGCCATGGACTGCTGGGCCGCCTTCACCCCGCAGTACCCGGCGCCGCCCTCATAAGCCGCCATTGCCGCCGTCGAGGTCAGGAACAGCACACTCCCCTGGCCGGCCTCACGCAGAGCCGGCAGGAGAGCGCGCGTCATGCGCATCGAGCCGAGGACATTGACGTCGTACATCCATTCCCAGTCCTCGGTGACCGCCCCCGCCACCCGGTCCGCTCCGAAGGCGCCTCCCGCGTTGTTGACGAGGGCGTGGATCGGGCCGGACGCCGTGACCTCGGCTGTGAAGGCATCGACGGATGCCTGGTCGGTGACGTCGAGGGCCAGCGGGGTGGCTCCCGTCTCCTCGGCGAGCGCCGTGAGGCGGTCGAGGCGACGGGCGGCTGCGATGACCTCCCACCCGCTTCGGCGTAGAACACGTACGGTTGCCGCCCCGATACCGGAACTCGCCCCGGTGACGACGGCGCGCAGGGCAGAGGGGGCGGGGTCGGCAGGGGCGCCGAGGAGCGCGGGGGTGATGTGGGTCATGGGGCAACTGTAGCGATGCCCAGACCTGCCCTGTCGAGTGTTCCCGTCAGGGCTTGTGGGGTCCTGTGACCTCCCGACCAAGGGTTTCCGGCTCGACGGCGTCGGTCGTTAGGGTTGGTAGGCACGACCGCATCGACCGACCCTCGCCCCGCCCCTCGGCAGATCGCCACCCCGGCATCCCGTTCCCTCGCGCGCGCGTCCCCGCCCGATTCCACCGAAGGACCTCGCATGACGCCCACCCCGGCAAGCACCGACCAGCGCGTCCTGACACCGATGGAGCGTCAGTCGGTCCTTCATACCCTGAAGAGCCCCCGACTCCTGAAGACCGAGGTCCTTGCGGGGCTCGTCGTCGCCCTGGCCCTGATCCCGGAAGCCATCGCCTTCTCGATCATCGCAGGCGTAGACCCGCGCCTCGGCCTGTTCGCGTCCTTCACCATGGCGGTAACCATCGCCTTCCTCGGTGGCCGACCGGCGATGATCTCCGCCGCGACCGGGGCGGTAGCGCTGGTGATCGCTCCCCTGGTCGCGAGCCACGGCGTCGACTACTTCATCGCCGCCGTCATCCTCGGCGGGACCTTCCAGGTCATCCTCGGACTCGTCGGCGTCGCCCGGCTCATGCGCTTCATCCCCCGGTCCGTCATGGTCGGCTTCGTCAACGCCCTCGCCATCCTCATCTTCATGTCGCAGGTCCCCGAACTCATCGGCGTTCCGTTCCTCGTTTATCCCATGGTCGCCGTCGGACTCCTCATCGTCTTCGGGCTCCCCCGCCTCACACGCGTCGTGCCCGCGCCGCTGGTCGCCATCGTCGTCCTGACGGTCTTCGCCGTCCTCGCGAACGTGCTCGTACCCACGGTCGGGGACAAGGGCGACCTGCCCGAGAGCCTGCCCTCGCTCTTTTTCCCGAACGTGCCGCTGACCCTGGAGACACTGCAGATCATCGCGCCGTTCGCCCTGGCGCTGGCCGCCGTCGGACTCCTCGAATCCCTGATGACGGCGAAGCTCGTCGACGACATCACCGATACCCGCTCGGACAAGACGCGCGAGTCCTGGGGCCAGGGTGCCGCGAACATCATCACGGGCTTCTTCGGCGGCATGGGCGGCTGCGCGATGATCGGCCAGACCATGATCAACGTGAAAGCCTCCGGCGCCCGCACCCGCATCTCGACGTTCCTCGCCGGGATCTTCCTGCTCATCCTCGTCGTCGCGCTCGGGGACGTCGTCGCCCTGATCCCCATGGCGGCCCTCGTCGCGGTGATGATCTTCGTGTCGATCGCGACCTTCGACTGGCACAGCATCCAGCCGTCCACACTGAAGCGCATGCCCAAGAGCGAGACGACGGTCATGCTGGCCACCGTGATCGTCACGGTCTGGACGCACAACCTCGCGATCGGCGTCGGGGTGGGTGTCCTTGTCGCCATGGTCGCTTTCGCGCGCCGCGTCGCGCACTTCGTCACCGTGGAGCGCACCGAGGACACGCACGACGGCGCCCCTCATGTCACCTACGCGGTGAACGGCGAGCTGTTCTTCGCGTCCTCGAACGATCTCTACACCCAGTTCGAGTACACGACGGACCCCCATCGGGTGACCATCGACCTGCACGGGTCGCACCTGTGGGACGCCTCCACCATCGCCGCACTGGACGCCATCGAGGAGAAGTACCGGTCCTTCGGCACCCGCGTCGACGTCGTCGGCCTCAACGAGGCCTCCAGCTCGATGCGCGAACGGCTCGGCGGCCGCCTGGCGGCAGGTGGGTAGGACCGTATCCGTGGAATCGGGGCACTCGGCCGTAGGGAACAATGGGGGAATGGCCGATACGACCCAGGGCACAGACACGCCCTCACCCCAGTCCGTTTCCGTTCCCGACAAGCCCGCGCTCGAGGGCCTCGAAGAAAGGCTGTCCCGCCGATGGCGCGAGGACGGGACCTATGCCTTCGATCGGGACACCACCCGCGAGGCGGTCTACTCGATCGACACTCCCCCGCCGACGGCGTCGGGATCGCTGCACGTGGGGCACATGTTCTCGTACACGCAGACCGACGTCATGGCGCGCTTTAAGCGGATGAGCGGCGCCAACGTCTTCTACCCGATGGGCTGGGACGACAACGGCCTGCCCACAGAGCGCCGGGTGCAGAACTACTACGGTGTCCGCTGCGACCCGTCGGTGCCCTATGACGCTTCCTACCGTCCGCCCGCCGAGCCGGCGAAGAACCAGCGCGACTTCGACGCCGTCTCGCGCCGGAACTTCATCGAGCTGTGCGAGGAACTCGCGGTCGAGGACGAGAAGGTCTTCGAGGACCTCTTCAGCACGCTCGGGCTCTCGGTCGACTGGAACCTGACGTACCGGACCATCGACGACACCTCCCGCGCCGTGTCACAGCGTGCCTTCCTCGAGAACCTCACCGCAGGCGACGCCTATCTCGCCGAGGCGCCGACCCTGTGGGACGTCACGTTCCGCACCGCGGTCGCCCAGGCGGAAGTGGAGGACCGGGAGCAGCCCGGCGCCTACCACCGCATCGCGTTCCATGCGCCCGACGGGCGGCAGGTCCACATCGAGACGACACGCCCCGAGCTCCTGCCCGCCTGTGTCGCACTGGTGGCCCACCCCGACGACGAGCGCTACCAGCCGCTCTTCGGCACCACGGTCACCTCACCCCTGTTCGACGTCGAGGTCGAGATCAAGGCACATCCCCTCGCCAAGCCCGACAAGGGCAGCGGTATCGCCATGATCTGTACCTTCGGCGACCCGACCGACGTCACCTGGTGGCGCGAGCTCCAACTGCCCACGCGCGCCGTCGTCGGGCGTGACGGACGCATCCGATCCGAGACGCCCGAGTGGATCGCCACCGAGCGCGCCCGCGACAATTACGCGCAGCTGGCCGGCAAGACGATCTTCAGCGCCAAGGAGGCAGCCGTCGCCCTGCTCCGCGACAGCGGCGACCTCGACGGTGAGCCGACGAAGATCACGCACCCGGTGAACTTCTACGAGAAGGGCGACAAGCCCCTCGAGGTCGTGACCAGCCGCCAGTGGTACATCCGCAACGGAGGGCGCGACGCCGGCAAGCGGGACGCCCTGATCGAGCGCGGACGGAACATCGAATTCCACCCGGCCTTCATGCGCTCGCGCTACGAGAACTGGATCGAAGGACTCAACGGTGACTGGCTCGTGTCACGCCAGCGCTTCTTCGGTGTCCCCGTTCCGGTCTGGTACCGGCTGGATGCCGACGGCGAGCCCGAGTACGACGAGCCCATCCTCCCAGCCTTCGCAGCGCTGCCCGTGGACCCCGCCGCGGAGGCCGCGCCCGGCTTCGAGGAGTCCGCGCGCGACCAGCCCAACGGCTTCACCGGCGACGACGACGTCCTGGACACCTGGGCCACGTCGTCCCTGACACCGCAGATCGTCGGCGGCTGGACGCGGGACGAGGACCTGTTCGCCAAGGTGTTCCCGTTCGACCTGCGGCCGCAGGGACACGACATCATCCGGACCTGGCTCTTCTCGACCGCTGTCCGCGCGGACGCCCTGCAGGACTCCGTACCGTGGAAGCACGCAGCTCTCTCGGGGTGGATCCTCGACCCGGACCGCAAGAAGATGTCGAAGTCCAAGGGCAACGTCGTGGTGCCCACCGACGTCCTCGAGCAGTTCGGCGCGGACGCCGTGCGCTACTGGGCGGCATCGGCGAAGCTGGGCGCGGACACGGCCTACGAGATCAACCAGATGAAGATCGGCCGCCGCCTCGCGATCAAGCTGCTCAACGCGTCCAAATTCGTCCTGAACCTGGGCGTGACGGAGGCGTCGATCGGTGCGGGCTCGCTCGATCGCATCTCCAACGCCCTGGACCTGTCCCTCCTGGCGCAACTGCGGACGGTCACGGAGCAGGCAACGGCTGCCTTCGAGAAATACGACTACGCGCGCGCACTGCAACTCACGGAGTCTTTTTTCTGGACATTCACGGACGACTACGTGGAACTGGTCAAGGACCGCGCCTACGGCGACTCGGACGACGCCGGGACACGGTCGGTGCAGACCGCCCTGGCGACGACCCTGGACGCGCTCCTGCGCCTCTTCGCGCCGTTCCTGCCCTTCGCGACCGAGGAGGTCTGGAGCTGGTGGCGCGAGGGCTCCGTCCACCAGGCGGCCTGGCCCTCGGCCGACGCACTCACCGCGCTCCCCACGTCGGCCGACGCCGGTGTCCTGACGTCGGTAGCGCTTGCCCTCGGGGGTATCCGCAAGGCCAAATCGGAGGCCAAGGTCAAGCAGCGCACCGAGGTCGAGACTGCCGTCGTGACTGCCCCGGCCGCACAGGTCGAGCGCATCCGGGCCGGTCTCGCCGACCTGCTCGCCGCCGGCAACGCGAAGGACCTCCGGCTCGCCGAGGGTGATGGCGCACTCGTGGTGTCCGACGTCGAGCTGGTGCCCCAGCCCGCGGAGTAGGTTCCGTCGAACGCAGAACGGACCCGCCGATCGGCGGGTCCGTTCTGCGTTCGCTGGCCCCTAGTCGAACTTCGGGCTCTCCGTCCGGGAGCGCTTCAGTTCGAAGAACTCCGGGAACTCCGCCATAAGGACCGCGCCGTCGAAGATACGGCCGGCCGCCTCGCCGCGCGGGATCTTCGTGAGGACCGGGCCGAAGAACGCGGTTCCGTTGAACGCCACGACCGGTGTGCCCACCTCATCGCCCACGCGGTCGATCCCGTCCTGGTGGGATGCGCGCAGCTGCTCGTCGTACTCGTCGGTGTGGGCGTACTTCGCCAGGTCGGCGGGCAGGCCCACCTCGTCCAGCGACTCGCGGATGACGACGTCGAAGTCCTTAACCTGTCCGATGTGGATGCGGGTTCCCATCGCATCGTAGAGCTTCTTGACGAACTCGTCGCCGTGGAGCTCGCGGGCCGCGATGATGACACGAACCGGACCCCAGGCCTGGAGCATCATGGCCTTGTACTCCTCGGGCAGGTCACGGCCCTCGTTGAGGACGGACAGGCTCATGACATGCCAGTCGACCGAGATGTCCCGGACCTGCTCGACCTCGCCCATCCAGCGCGATGTGATCCAGGCGAACGGGCACAGGGGGTCGAACCAGAAATCGGCTTTCTCGACGGTGGTGGACTCGCTCATGCGGTACTCCTTCAGACGTTGGTGAGGCCGTGGCCTTTTCCGGTGCAACCTGCCCCGGCGGCTCCGTATTCCACGCCGATTGGTGCCACGCCGCCCGAGACGATGTAATGAAGGGACACGACCAGCCGACGGTGACTGGCGCTATCCCTGCGTCGCAATCGGGCTGAATGAGTCCGCACCGGTATCGCCGGTGCTGAAAGGGACGCAGGCAATGCAGCACTGGACCGAGAACCGCGACACCTGGCTAGAGCGCGAGGCACTGGCCGAGGCCATGATCCCGCTCATCGGACGCCTGTACCGCAGGAACAATGTGGTGACGAGCATCCATGGGCGCAGCCTCATCAACAAGTCGACGATGAACATCCTCAAGGCTCACCGCTTCGCCCGCCGCATCACCACCGAAGAACTCCGCGTCGAGGACACCGCTCCCCTGCTCGAGATCCTCGCGAACCTCGACCTCGGGGCCGCGGCCATTGACCTCGGACGGCTCCGCCTCGCCTACGACCGGGCCCGCACGACAACGGACCACGGCCACGCCGATGACGGCCCCTCGCTCGAGGACTTCGTCCGCGCCGAACTCGCCGACATCATCGGCCAGGGCGGACGCGACGAACGGACCACCACCGACGTCGTCCTCTACGGGTTCGGTCGCATCGGCCGGCTCGTCGCCCGACTGCTCCTCGAAAAATCCGGCGGGGGCCACGGCCTGCGCCTGCGCGCCGTCGTCGTGCGCCGCGGCTCCGACAACGACCTCACCAAACGCGCCAGCCTCCTGCGCCGCGACTCCGTCCATGGCTCCTTCGAGGGCACCATCCAGGTCGACGAGGCAACGGACACCATCACCGCCAACGGCGTCCACATCCAGGTCATCTACTCCGATGATCCCTCCTCGATCGATTACACCGCCTACGGCATCTCCGACGCCATCGTCGTCGACAACACCGGCCGCTGGCGCGACGAAGAAGGCCTCTCCCAGCACCTGAACAGCACCGGCGTCGCGAAGGTCCTCCTGACCGCGCCCGGCAAGGGGACGCTGAAGAACATCGTCCACGGCATCAACCACGCCACCATCGACGACGACGATCGGATCATCACCGCGGCGTCCTGCACCACCAACGCCATCACCCCGGTCCTCAAGGCCATCAACGACCGGTACGGCGTGATCCACGGGCACGTGGAGACCGTCCACTCCTTCACCAATGACCAGAACCTCATCGACAACTTCCACAAGGGTGACCGCCGGGGCCGCTCGGCGGCCCTGAACATGGTCCTCACCGAAACCGGTGCGGCCACCGCGGTCGCAAAGGCCCTGCCCGAACTCACCGGCAGGCTCACCGGCAGCTCCATCCGTGTCCCCACCCCGGACGTCTCGATCGCCATCCTCAACCTCACCCTGCAGAAGGAAACCACCAAGGACGAGGTCAACACCTACCTGCGCGAGATGTCCCTGCACTCGGGGATGCGCAAGCAGGTCGACTACATCGACAGCCCCGAAGTGGTCTCCACCGACTTCGTCGGCTCACGCCGCGCAGGCATCGTCGACGGCCTCGCAACCATCGCCGACGGCACCTACCTCGTCCTCTACGTCTGGTACGACAACGAATTCGGCTACAGCTGCCAGGTCGTCCGCGTCCTCGAAGAAATGGCAGGAGTCCACCCGCCCTCCTACCCGGCAGCCGACTCGAACGAGGCACCGGCAGCGACCGTGTGACCGCCCTGTGACAGGAGAAAGGCCCGGCCGTTCGGCCGGGCCTTTCTCCTGTCGAGCTGTCGAGCGGCCGTCAGGCGGACTTGTTGCGGCGCTTCGCGACGACCTCATGGGAGATGAGTGTCGGCTCGGCGCGCTTGGCGACGACGTCGTCCGTGATGACCACCGTGGCGATGTCCTCGCGGCTCGGAAGGTCGAACATGACCGGCAGCAGCACTTCCTCCATGATCGCGCGCAGGCCGCGCGCACCCGTCCCACGGTCCAGGGCGAGCTCGGCGATCGCCTCGAGCGCCTTCGGTTCGAACGCGAGTTCGACGCCGTCGAGCAGGAACATCTTCTGGTACTGCTTGATCAGGGCGTTCTTGGGCTCGGTCAGGATCTGCATGAGCGCCGGGCGGTCCAGGTGCGTGACAGTGGTGATGACTGGGAGTCGCCCGATGAACTCGGGAATGAGACCGAACTTCAGGAGGTCTTCGGGCATGACGTCGCCGTAGCTGACTTCCTCGTTCTTGAGTGAGCTGAGCGGGGCCCCGAAACCGATGCCCTTCCGGCCGGCGCGCGAGCCGATGATCTCCTCGAGGCCGGCGAAGGCGCCCGCCACGATGAAGAGGACGTTCGTGGTGTCGATCTGGATGAATTCCTGGTGGGGGTGCTTACGTCCACCCTGCGGCGGGACCGATGCGACTGTTCCCTCCAGGATCTTGAGCAACGCCTGCTGCACTCCCTCGCCGGACACATCGCGCGTGATCGACGGGTTCTCGCTCTTGCGCGAGATCTTGTCGATCTCGTCGATGTAGATGATGCCCTGCTCGGCCTTCTTGACGTCGTAGTCGGCGGCCTGGATGAGCTTGAGGAGGATGTTCTCGACGTCCTCGCCGACATAGCCGGCCTCGGTGAGTGCTGTGGCGTCCGCGACGGCGAAGGGTACGTTCAGCCGGCGGGCGAGCGTTTGGGCGAGATAGGTCTTACCGCAACCCGTGGGGCCGATCAGCAGGATGTTCGACTTGGCGATCTCGACGTCTTCGGTCTCTGCCGCGTCGGCCAGGGTACCGGCAGCGCGGGGGCCGTTGCCCGATTGGATGCGCTTGTAGTGGTTGTAGACGGCGACCGCGAGTGACCGCTTCGCGGGCTCCTGTCCCACCACGTACTCCTGCAGGAAATCGAAGATCTCGCGGGGCTTGGGCAGCTCGAACGTCCCGAGATCCGCTACCTCGGAGAGCTCTTCCTCGATGATCTCGTTGCACAGGTCGATGCACTCGTCACAGATGTACACGCCGGGGCCGGCAATGAGCTTGCGTACCTGCTTCTGGCTCTTTCCGCAGAAAGAGCACTTGAGTAGATCGGTGCTCTCACCAATGCGAGCCATGGTTGAATCCCCTTAGGTATTGCGCGATTGCTATGACCACTCTAGGCCACCTGACTGCGGGAGCCGGTATCAAAATGCCCGTGGTGCCTTGCGGCGCCACGGGCTTCGATCGCTGTCCTTCAGTGCCGTCCCGTGTCCGTCCGATGGTCCTGCGCCGCCGGACGGACGCATGGACCTAGGGTGTGTTGATCTTCGGCGGGGTCATCTTGCGGGAGTTCAGGACCTCGTCCACCAGGCCGTACGCGACGGCGTCAGCGGCGGTGAGGATCTTGTCGCGCTCGATGTCCAGGCTCACCTGTTCGGAGGCGCGGCCGGAGTGGAGCGCCAGCGTGTCCTCCAGCCAGGTCCGCATGCGCATGACCTCGTTCGCCTGGATCTCCAGGTCGGACGCCTGGCCACCCTGACCGCCCGAGAGGGCCGGCTGGTGGATCAGGACGCGCGCGTTCGGCAGGGCCAGTCGCTTGCCGGGTGCACCGGCCGCGAGCAGCACGGCGGCGGCGCTCGCGGCCTGCCCGAGGCAGACGGTCTGCACCTCGGGACGGATGAACTGCATGGTGTCGTAGATCGCCGTCATCGCGGTGAAGGAGCCACCCGGTGAGTTGATGTACAGCGTGATGTCGCGCTCGGGGTCCGTGGACTCGAGGACGAGCAACTGTGCCATGACGTCGTCGGCGGAGGCGTCGTCGACCTGCGTACCGAGGAAGATGATGCGGTCCTCGAACAGCTTGGTGTACGGGTCCTGGCGCTTGAACCCGTAGGGCGTGCGCTCTTCGAACTGGGGAAGGATGTAGCGGCTGGTCGGAAGGTTCTGCGCCTTCGATCCCGCTGCTGCCTGGAAATCGTGATTCATGGTGTCTCCTGTAGGACGACTGGTCGGAGTGGGCTGCTGCGGACTACGCGGTCTGCTCGGTGCCGCCGCCACCGGCGACGGAACCGGAGTGCGCGGAGATGTTGTCGAAGAAGCCGTAGTCGAGGGCTTCCTGGGCCGTGAACCACTTGTCGCGGTCGTTGTCCTTGAGGATCGTCTCGACGGTCTGACCCGTCTGCTCTGCCGTCAGTTCTGCCATGACGCGCTTCATGTGGAGGATCAGTTCCGCCTGGATGCGGATATCCGTCGCCGTTCCACCGATGCCGCCGGAGGGCTGGTGCATCAGGATGCGGGCGTGAGGGGTCGCGTAGCGCTTGCCCTTCGTACCCGAGGACAGGAGGAATTGACCCATCGACGCGGCAAGGCCGGTCGCGACCGTGACGACGTCGTTCGGGATGAACTGCATCGTGTCGTAGATGGCCATGCCGGCCGTCACCGAACCGCCCGGGGAGTTGATGTAGAGGTAGATGTCGCGCTCCGGGTCCTCGGCCGACAGCAGGAGGAGCTGCGAGCAGATGACGTTCGCGTTGTCGTCGCGGACCTCGGAACCGAGCCAGATGATGCGCTCCTTCAGGAGCCTGGTGTAGATGTACTCGTCACGACCGCCCATCTCGGGGGCGGCCATGCTCGGGGTGCTTGGTTCGGTTGCCATGAACGTTAACCTCTCACTCTGGCGGGCCGCTGCCACATTCGGCCGACCCGTCCGTTTGTCTCTTCTTGGACACTAACCCGCTGGGATGCCGAATTGCTCCCGCTCGGGTAACTGTTCGCTGACGGCGCACGGTCGACGGCCGACCCCTCGACGGGTGCGTCCCGGGGAGCCTCGACCGGTCGCGCAGTGCTTAACGAGGCAGCGGTGCCGCCGCCCGGAGGCTGCGGCACCGCTGTCCGTGATGCAGGTGGAGGCTAGTCCGTGACAGCCTTCTTCTTGGTCGACTTCTTCGGTGCCTTCACGGCCTCCGGCTCCTCAGCACCGGCAGGCTCTGCCGGCCCGGTGGCGTCGGCGATCTCCGGCTCGGTGGCGTCGGCTTCCGTGGCGTCGGCTTCCGTGGCATCGGTTCCGGACTCGCCGGCCTGGATGTCGTCGACGGCGTCCTGCTCGGTCTCGACGTCGTCGAACCCGATGGTCTCGGTCTCGTCACCCGCGGGGCGGACGAACTCGGTCAGATCGATGGTCGCACCATTGGTGTCCGTGACCGTGGCGTACTCGAGAACCTTGGCGAGGGCCTTCCGGCGCCGCACCTCGCCGACGATCATCGGCACCTGGCCGCTCGAGTCGAGCATCTGGGCGAACTGGTTCGGTTCCATGTTGTACTGACCGGCGGTCGAGACGATGTAGTCGATCAGCTCGCTCTGGCTGACTCCGACCTCTTCCTTCTCGGCCACGGCGTCGAGGATGACTTCATTCTGGAAGGCTCGCTCGGTATTGGTGCGGACCTCCGCGCGGTGCACCTCGTTGTCGTGGTCCTCACCGGCTGAATGCGCATTCTCGCCGTTGAAGTGCTGCTCCAGCTGCTCCTCGATGACACTTGCCGGGACGGGTACGGCGACGAGCTCCACGAGCTTGTCCAACACCTTGTCCCGCGCCTCGACGCCCTGGTCCATGAGCTTCGACTCCGAAGCCTGCTTGGCGAGGTCTGCGCGCAGCTCCTCCGCCGTGTCGAACTCGGAGGCGAGCTGGGCGAATTCGTCGTCGACCTCGGGGAGCTCGCGCTCCTTCACGGCCTTCACGATGACCTTGACCTGGGCAGTGGCGCCGGCGTGCTCGCCGCCGGCCAGCGTCGTCTCGAACGTCGCGTCCTCACCCGTGGACAGGCCGGTGACAGCCTCGTCCATGCCTGCGAGCATCGTGCCGGAACCGATCTGGTAGGACAGGTCCTGGGCCGAGTCGACCTCGACGCCCTCGACCGATGCCGTCAGGTCGATGGTGAGGAAGTCGCCGTCCGCTGCGGGCCGGTCGACAGCGGTGAGGGTGCCGAAGCGCCCGCGCAACTCGTCCATGGCCTTCTGTACGTCCTCGTCGGAAGCCTCGACGGGTTCGACGGTGACGTCGAGGCCCTTGTAGTCGGGCAGTTCGACCTCGGGGCGGATGTCCAGCTCGACCGTGAAGGTGAGCTGGCCATCCTTCTTCGCAGGATCGGGGACCTCGGTGATCTCGACCTCGGGACGGCTGAGGGGGCGGATGCCCGTCTCCTGGACAGCGCTCTGGTAGAAGCCGTTCAGGCCGTCGTTGATGGCCGTCTCGATGACGTAGCCACGGCCGACTCGCTGGTCGATGAGCTGCTGCGGGACCTTGCCCTTGCGGAACCCCGGGACCTGGACCTGGGTGGCGATGGTCTTGTAGGCCTCGTTGATGCTGGGCTTCAGTTCCTCGAAGGGGACCTCGACGTTCAGCTTCACCCGGGTGGGGGAAAGGGTTTCAACAGCGCTCTTCACAGCGTAGGACTCCTGAGATGATTGGGATTGGTACTGCAGCGGAGGCACTTTCCTCATCACACGACAGAGTCGGGGTGACAGGAGTTGAACCTGCGACTTCCTGCTCCCAAAGCAGGCGCTCTACCAAGCTGAGCTACACCCCGTAAGTGCGAGTGTCAGTCTACGCACCTTTGCGCCTGCCGCGCACATTTGGCGATAGCGCGGCCGTTGTGGTGTAGTTATATGCGTTCCACGAGGCCCCGGAAGGGTCCGCTGCGGGGATGTAGCTTAATGGTAAAGCCTCAGTCTTCCAAACTGATTACGCGGGTTCGATTCCCGTCATCCCCTCTTGTACGGCCGTATACGGCCGCTATCACCCGGGCGTCCGTCCGGGTGATAGCTGTTTAAGCAGCCATCTCTTCGACCTTCAGTCGGCCTGGCACGAGGGGCACCAGTAGACCGTGCGAGCCGCCATGGCCGCACGCAGGATCGGTGTCCCGCAGCGGCGGCAGGGCTCGCCCGTCCGCTTGTAGACGTAGTTCGGGGCCGAACGCTTCGGACGGCCGTTGCGTGCCTCGACCGTCGTCGTGATGATGCGGCCTTCCCGGACGCCGTCCTTCATGAGCCGGACGGTATCGGTCCAGATTCCGAGCGCCTCGTCCTCCCTCAGCTGCCTGCCCGGGCGCCACGGATTGATGCCCTGGAGGAACAGCACCTCAGCCCGGTAGACATTCCCGATCCCGGCGATCACCGACTGGTTCATGAGCTGGACGCCGACGGGCGTAATACTCGACATCACCCTGCTGACGAACTCCGTCCCGTCCGGTCGCGGCTGCAGGGGATCCGGCCCGAGCTTCGCCCGCGCTGCGTTCTCCTCGGCCCGGGTGATCACCTCGCAGGCGGTCGGTCCCCTGAGGTCCGCCCACCCGTGCGCCGACACGAGCCGCACCCGCACCGCTCCGACCGGCTCTGGGGGACCGCCGTAGGCAGCAGGGCCGGTGCCGTCGTCGGCGGACTGCTCCGACTCCCCTATCCTGCGCGGCGCGCCGATACTCGAGGCTCCACGGAACGTCGCATCGCCGCCGAAGCTCCAGGCCCCGTAGAGGCCGAGGTGCACACGGAGCACGCGGTCGTTGTCGAACCGCAGGAACAACTGCTTGCCGTGGGCGAGGGCGCTCAGCAGGGTTGCGCCGTCCAGCTGGGCGGCACCCGCGGCAAAGCGCCCCTGCGGACTCGAGACAGCGAGCTGCTCACCCGTGAAGACGGACGTGAACTGCTTCGCCAGCCGGTGGACCGAGTGGCCCTCAGGCAACGCTTCCCGTTTCCTCGAAGCGCGCTACCTGCGCGATCCTGCGGCTGTGCCGCTCAGCACCGCTGAAGGGCTCGGCGAGGAACGCGTCGATGATCGCAGTGGCTTCCTCGACGCGGTGCTGGCGCCCTCCGACGGCGATGACGTTGGCGTCGTTGTGCTGGCGCGCCAGGCGGGCGGTGTCGAGGCTCCAGGCGAGGGCAGCACGCACGCCGCGTACCTTGTTCGCCGCGATCTGCTCCCCGTTGCCGGAGCCGCCGAGGACAATCCCGAGCGCATCGACGCCCGCCGCCTGATCGGCGATGACGGCCTGTGCTGCATCGATGCAGAAGGAGGGGTAGTCGTCCTCGGGATCGTAGGACGTGGGGCCGTGGTCGACGACGTCGTGCCCTGCCGCTGTGAGGTGCGAGAGCAGGTGGGCACTGAGCTCCATGCCGGCGTGGTCGGTGGCGAGGTGGACGCGCATGGCGATCGGTTCCTTCGGGTGGGCGCCGGGAGGGCCGCCGGTTGCTGCGGGGTGGGGTCCGCCCAGCCTGGCAGGACGATTCCACCCTAGTCCGCCGGGCCGGGTCGGTGAAGCGCGTTATGGCGGCGGCCGGAATGAGAGAATCGAAGCGCCGCGTACCCCGCACCGCACGCGCCGTACCTCAATCCCACCCTGGAGGCGATCCTTGCCCGGTCTGAACCTGACGCGCGAAGAAGCACGCACACGCGCCGAACTGCTCACCGTCCGCTCCTACGAGGTCACCCTCGACCTGACACGCGGCGAGCGCGTGTTCCGGTCGACGACGGTCGTCGCCTTCGACGCACAGCAGGGCGCGTCGACCTTCATCGACGCCGTGACGGACACGGTGCACCGCGTCGAGCTGAATGGCGTCGAGCTCGATCCCGCGGATGTCGCCGACGGCGTCAGGATCCAGCTGCCGTCGCTCGCCGCCGGCAACGTCCTCGTCGTCGAGGCCGACATGCTGTACATGAACACCGGTGAGGGCCTCCACCGGTTCACCGATCCGGTGGACGGCGAGGTGTACCTCTATACACAGTTCGAGGTCCCCGACTCCCGCCGCGTCTTCGCGGTCTTCGAGCAGCCGGACCTGAAGTCGACGTTCCGTTTCGCCGTGACTGCGCCGTCGCATTGGGATGTCATCTCCAACTCGGCGACCCCCGAGCCCGTACAGGCCGGCTCCGTTGCCGATGGTGGCGCCGCTTCCACCTGGTACTTCGAACCGACGCCGCTCATGTCGTCCTACGTGACGGCCCTGATCGCGGGTCCCTACCAGTCCGTGCGCAGTGAACTGACGAGCTCCGACGGGCGGACCATTCCCCTGGCCGTCTTCGCGCGGAAATCCCTCATGCAGTACATGGACGCCGAGAACATCTTCGCGCTGACGCGCCAGGGTTTCGCATTCTACGAAGAGCAGTTCGGCACGCCCTACCCCTTCGGCAAGTACGACCAGCTGTTCGTGCCCGAGTTCAACGCGGGCGCGATGGAGAACGCCGGTGCCGTCACGTTCGTCGAGACCTATGTGTTCCGCTCCCGCGTGCCCGATGCGACCGTGGAACGACGCGCTATCACCATCCTCCACGAGCTGGCACACATGTGGTTCGGTGACCTCGTCACGATGCGCTGGTGGAACGACCTCTGGCTGAACGAGTCCTTCGCCGAGTTCATGTCCACCCTGGCCGCGGCCGAGGCGACGGAGTTCACGCAGTCCTGGACGACCTTCGCCATGCTCGAGAAAGGGTGGGCCTACCGCCAGGACCAGCTCCCCTCCACGCACCCGATCGTGGCGCAGATCAACGACCTCGAGGACGTCCAGGTCAACTTCGACGGCATCACCTACGCCAAGGGTGCTTCGGTCCTCAAGCAGCTCGTGGCCTGGGTGGGCCAGGAGGAGTTCATGCAGGGGGTCCGCCGGTACTTCGCCAAGCACTCCTGGAAGAACACGGAGCTCGTGGACCTCCTCTCCGAACTGGAGGCGGCGAGTGGACGCGACCTGAAGGCCTGGTCGGCGCTCTGGCTCGAGACCGCCGGCGTCAACACCCTCCGCCCCGAGTTCCAGACCGACGACGACGGTGTCATCACCTCGTTCACCATCCTGCAGACTGCGATCGAGGCCTTCCCGACCATCCGGCCGCATCGCCTCGCCGTCGGTTTCTACGATCAGGACGACGACGGCGCCCTGATCCGCGTGCACCGGCTCGAACTCGACGTCGACGGCGAGCGCACGGACGTACCCGAGCTCGTGGGTCAGAAGCAGCCGGCGCTGGTGCTGCTCAATGACGACGACCTCGCGTACGCGAAGATCCGCCTGGACCCGGCGTCGCTGCGAACCTCGGTCCAGCACGTCAAGGACTTCAGGGACTCGCTCCCCCGGACCCTCGTCCTCGCCTCGGCGTGGGATGCGACCCGCGACGGGGAGACGCCGGCCCGCAACTACGTCGAACTCGTGCTGCAGAACATCGGTGCCGAGTCGGATTCGTCCGTCATCCTCGTCCTCCTTCGCCAATTGGCCTCGACCCTGACGTTCTACGTCGCGCCGGAGGACCGCGAGGCCATGGGTGATGCCGCAGCGGACACCCTCCTCGAGTTGGCGCTCTCCGCCGGCCCGGGGTCCGATGCGCAGCTGCAATTCACCCGCGCCTTCTCGTCGCACGCCCGGACGTCCTCCCAGCTCGACGCGGTCGAGGCGATGCTGACGGGTGAGCGCGTTCCCGAGGGGATCACGGTCGACCAGGACCTGCGCTGGGAGCTGCTCACGAGCCTCGTCGTCGGAGGACGCTACGGCGCCGAGGAGATCGAGGCCGAACTGGCACGCGACTCGACGGCCACGGGCGGGCTCGCGGCGGCGGCGGCCACCGCGGCACTCCCCACGGCACCTGCTAAGGACGCCGCCTGGGCTGCACTCGTCGATGCCACCGACCTGCCGAACGCCACCCAGCGCTCCATGATCTCCGGGTTCACCCGCGTGCACGACCGCTCGCTCCTCGAGCCCTTCGTCGAGCGGTACTTCGCGTCCATCCAGGACGTGTGGGCAACCCGCACGCACGAGATCGCCCAACAGATCGTCGTCGGGCTGTACCCCTCCCTGCTGACCACCCAGGACACCCTCGACCGGACCGACGCCTTCCTCTCCGGCCTCGGTGACGCATCACCGTCACTCCGGAGGCTCGTCCTCGAGAGCAGGGACGGCATCGTCCGGGCCCGGACGGCGCAGGCGGTCGACAGGCAGCCGGCCGACAGGTAGCCGACACGCGGCGCGTAGGCGCTGGGCAGGGAGGACCACGGTGGTCCTCCCTGCCCTACGGTCCTGCGGAATCCGTCAGGATCAGCCCGCGCTACGTCCAGGGACTAGGGTCGGACCATGAACCTGCAGGAGCACCACTACTCCGCGCGCCTCCGCTGGACGGGCAACCTTGGCTCCGGCACCGCAGGATACCGGTCCTACAGTCGCGACCACCAGATCGAGGTGGACGGCCCCGGACTGCTCCTCGGAACCGCAGATCCCACCTTCCACGGCTCGAGAGACCGCTGGAACCCGGAGCAACTCCTCCTGACCGCCGTCGCGCAGTGCCACATGCTGTCCTACCTCCACGTCGCCGTGACGGCCGGGGTGATCGTCACCGCCTATACGGACACCCCTGCCGGGACGATGCGGCTCAACCGCGACGGCAGCGGAGAGTTCACGGGCATCGTCCTTCGGCCGCACGTCGAAGTGGACGACGCCGGGCAGGTGGCGTTGGCGGACTCGCTCCACGCCGAGGCCAATCGCCTGTGCTTCATCGCTCGATCGGTCTCGTTCCCCGTACTCCACCGACCGACAGCCACGGGGCCGGTGCCGGGTTAGCGGCCGTCGTCGTCCCGGCACACAGCGCCTCCGCTGTAGCCTGTTAAGGCATCCCCGCGCCTACCCCTCGGGGCGGACTCCCTGGATGCCTGCGTGAAAGCGACTCTTATGACATTCCTCCCCTCCCTCGGCTACGGCGGCCAGGTCATCAGCTCACTGATCATCCTGATCGGCGCCCTGCTCCTGTGGCTCGTGATCCGTTTCCTCATCGCCAGGTCGGTGACGCGGGTCCAGAACGGCTATTCCGTCTTCAAGAAACCGCATTTCAAGTGGGCCCAGCCCGCACTCCGTCCGTTCGACAGCGCGCGTCGCGTCCAGCGCGCGGAGACGATCGGCGGCCTGCTGTCGAGCGTTGCCGCAGGCACCATCGCTATTGTCGCCATCCTGATGGCCATCGAGACCCTCGGCTTCAACATCGGTCCCATCCTCGCGAGCGTCGGCATCGTCGGCATCGCCATCGGCTTCGGGGCCCGCGAGGTGATCCGCGATGCCTTCCTCGGATTCTTCATCACGATCGAGGACCAGTACGGCATCGGCGACACCATCGAGGTCGGCGACACCGTCGGCGTCGTGCAGTCGCTCGGACTGCGCATCACGCGGATGATCGACGAGGACGGCGCCATCTGGTACGTACGCAACGGTGATATCACCAAGGTGGGCAACCGCTCGCAGGGCAACTACGTTGCACCGCCCGCCGAGCCTGTCGCTGCTGCGATCCCCTCGACCATCGAGGGAACGGCATGAGCGGGCTTCCTCCCGAGGGCCCGGGAACCTCGGCCGCGGGCGATTCGGTCGCGGGCGGCGCCCAGGGCGATCCCGCGTCCCTCACTCCATCCCCGGCCACGGGCCACCTGCCGGTGCAGCCCGCGGGTGGACGCACCGCCCTGCCCGTCGAGCGTCTCGTAGCCGCCGGTCAGACCTTCAGCCAGCCCGAGTACACCGACAACTTCTACGAGGCGATCGGTGGACACGCGACCTTCGTGCAGCTCGTCGACGTGTTCTACGACGGCGTGGCCGATGACGAAGTACTCCGTCCGATGTACCCCGAGCAGGACCTCGGGCCGGCCAAGGAACGCCTCCTGCTCTTCCTCGAGCAGTACTGGGGCGGACCGAAGACCTACGGTGAGCAGCGGGGCCATCCACGCCTGCGGATGCGCCACATGCCGTTCCGCGTGGGCCCGCAGGCACGGGACCACTGGCTGCAGCACATGCGAGCGGCCGTCGAAGCCCTCGACCTTGCACCCCTGCACGAGGCCACCCTGTGGGACTACCTCGACCGCGCTGCGCACTCGATGGTCAACGCGGCCGACTGACCGTCCGGCCACCGACCGCAGGCGCCCCGTCGTCCGGCCCGGTGTCCGTGCTAAAGGACCGCTGCTGCGCGCACGAGGATGTGACCGCGGCCGGTGCTGATCCTCGACCACCGTCCGTTCTCGTGGATCGACGCGTCGCCGTCGGGGTCGAGGAAGCCCAGGCTGTATGCGCCGAAAGCGGCTCCTGCAGGCACACTGCCGGGAACACCGGCGAGCTGACGACCCCAGACTTCGGCGCGGACACTGCTCACGAGCGGTGCTCCGGCGCGATCCGGGAGCCTGCGCGCTACGTCGCCGATGCCATCCCTCGCTGCCTGCTCGAGAACCGCGCACGACACCGAGCCCGCGAGCGTCCAGCCGGCACGTGGCGGGAGGACGCCGGCCCAGTTCTCGGTGACGGTGACAGTGGGGACGGAGAACTCGACGTCGCCGCCGTGCATGCGGACGAGCCTGTCCAGCACCGATCCCAGCGGCACGGTCGCATCGACGGTGGCCCTGCCTCCGAGCGCCATGGTCCGGAGCCCGAGCACCGTCGGGATCGGTTCGCCCAGGACGGTCGGACCGAGCGTACGGACATATGCCGCAAGAACGGGCCCTGAAGTCATCAGGCGCATCCCGCCGTCGTCGTTGGCCCGGGCACGGGCGGTGAAGGTCCTGAAATCCGAAACGGTATGGGTATCGGCGAAGCGCAGTACCGAGGATGTCATGCCACTCCTGCCTGGCGCGCGCGGCGGAAGGGAACGGGTGGGCCCTGCCAGGACTGGAGGATGCCCTTCTGCGCAACAGACAGGCGGACGGGCCGCCCGGTGCTGCGGCTGACGAGCACCATGGTGGTCGCCGCTATTGCGCTCGTGGTGCTGTTCTCCACCTCCAGCCGGTCCCGGACAGCGTACCCGAGGTCGAAGCTGGATACGCCGACGGCCGTGATCCACAGGTCGACGGCGGCCGGCACGATGCTGAAGTTCAGCGGCGCCCGGTACTCGATCTCCTGTCGTCCCACGAGGGTGTAATGGTCCGGGTCGATGACCTCCATGAACGACCCACCCGCCTGCGGCTGACTCATGAGGTGCACCCGAGCGTCCTCCAGGAACTGGAAATACCGCACGTTGTTCACGTGACCGTAGGAATCCTCGTCGCCGAAGCGCAGGTGAAGGGGGATGGTGTGGACCGGAGACATAGGGCCATCATCTCAAACGCCGGCCCGCCGGATACATTCGGCGGGCCCCGTCCGGGATCGGTGTGAGGAGGGCCATATGCCTGCGGCGGTATCCGTGTTGAGTGCCGGTGGGGGTGCGTCTACTGTCAGTAGACGCCCGGAAGCACGCGCTTCCATCGCACCTGTCCCCGAGGAGACACCGAACCATGGCAGAACACGCGCCGCCAGCAGAGGCCCCCGACGTCGCGGCACCGACCAAGGACCCGACCGCTGCCCTCCTCGATCTCCTCGATCTCAGTTCGGCCGAGGGTGCCCAGACGGATGAGGAGATCTTCGTCGGAACGAGCGCGCGACAGCCGAGCCGCCGCGTCTTCGGCGGACAGGTCCTCGCCCAATCGCTCATCGCGGCCATGCGCACCGTAGAGCCCACCCGCGACGTCCACTCGATGCACGGGTATTTCCTCCGCGCCGGCGACGCGGACAAGCCCATCACCTTCGGCGTCCAGCGCCTGCGGGACGGCCGTTCCTTTTCCGCGCGCCGGACGCACGCATACCAGAACGGCGTCCCCATCCTCTCGATGATCGCCTCCTTCCAGGAACCGGACGACGGCGTAGTCCACCAGGACCCGATGCCCGCGAACGTGCCCGACCCAGAGGACCTCCCGTCCACGGCGGACCTCCTCGGCGGCTTGGACCATCCCGTCGCCCGCGCCTGGGCCTTCGACCGCCCCTTCGACATCCGGCACATCGATGCGCCGCTGTACCTGTCGAACGAGGGGTCGAAGGAACCCCGGAACGCGGTGTGGATGCGCAGCCTGGGACCCATGCCTGCTGATCCCAACCTCCACCGGGCCGCCCTGGCCTATGCGAGCGACTACACCCTGCTGGAGTCGATCCTGCGTCCTCATGGACTCAGCTGGATCCAGAAGGGCATGAGTGTCGCCAGTCTCGATCACGCCATGTGGTGGCACCGACCCGTGCGCGTCGATGACTGGCTCCTCTATGTGCAGAGCTCTCCCAGTGCCTCCGGCGCCCGCGGACTGGCGGCCGGCCGCATCTACAACCGCGGCGGAGAGCTCGTGGCAAGCGTGGCCCAGGAGGGCATGGTCCGGATTCCGTCGGCCTGACGTCGGCTCTGCGCCTCCTGGCTCTGCAGGAGGCGCAGGAAAGGGAAGGACCCGACCGCCGGTCGGGTCCTTCCCTTCATTACTGCAGTGTTGCTCTGTAGCCCAGCGTCAGTCGCGCGTGAGGCGCCGGTGGGTGACGCGGTGCGGCTTCGCCGCATCGGGGCCGAGGCGCTCCACCTTGTTCTGCTCATATGCGTCGAAGTTACCTTCGAACCAGTACCAGGCGTCCGGGTTCTCCTCGGTTCCCTCATAGGACAGGATGTGCGTCGCGACCCGGTCGAGGAACCACCGGTCGTGCGAGACGACGACGGCGCAGCCGGGGAATTCCAGCAGCGCGTTCTCGAGGCTGGAGAGGGTCTCGACGTCGAGGTCGTTGGTCGGTTCGTCGAGGAGCAGCAGGTTGCCTCCCTGCTTGAGGGTCATCGCGAGGTTCAGGCGGTTACGCTCACCGCCCGACAGCACGCCGGCTTTCTTCTGCTGGTCCGGGCCCTTGAAGCCGAAGGCGGAGACGTAGGCTCGGGACGGCATTTCGACCTGCCCCACCTGGATGAAGTCGAGTCCGTCGGAGACGACCTCCCACAGGGACTTGTTCGGATCCAGGCCGGCACGGGACTGGTCGACGTACGAGATCTTGACCGAATCGCCGATGCGCAGTTCTCCACCGTCGAGGGGCTCGAGGCCGACGATGGTCTTGAACAGCGTGGTCTTGCCGACACCATTGGGACCGATAACCCCGACGATGCCATTGCGCGGCAGAGAGAAGGACAACCCGTCGATGAGTACCCGCTCGTCGTAGCCCTTCTTCAGTTTGTGCGCCTCGATGACCTGGCTGCCGAGGCGAGGACCCATGGGGATCTGGATCTCCTCGAAGTCCAGCTTCCGCGTGCGATCGGCTTCCGCTGCCATCTCCTCGTAGCGGTTCAGTCGGGCCTTGGACTTCGTCTGGCGTCCCTTGGCATTCGAGCGGACCCATTCGAGTTCCTCGGTCAGCCGCCTGGAGAGCTTCTGGTCCTTCTTGCCCTGGACCTCGAGACGCGCGCGCTTCTTCTCCAGGTAGGTCGAGTAGTTGCCCTCGTAGGGGTACAGGTGGCCCCGGTCCACCTCGGCGATCCATTCGGCGACGTGGTCGAGGAAGTACCGGTCGTGGGTGACGGCCAGGACGGCGCCGGCATAGGACTTAAGGTGCTGCTCCAGCCAGAGCACGCTCTCGGCGTCCAGGTGGTTGGTGGGTTCGTCGAGGAGCAAGAGGTCCGGTTTCTGCAGGAGCAGCTTGCAGAGCGCCACGCGCCGGCGTTCACCACCGGAGAGGACACGGACATCGGCGTCCGGCGGCGGACAACGCAGGGCGTCCATGGCCTGCTCCAGCTGGGAATCGAGGTCCCAGGCGTCGGCTGCGTCGATTGCTTCCTGCAGCTTGCCCATCTCGTCGAGCAGTGTGTCGTAATCGGCGTCCGGGTTCGCCATCTCCTCGGAGATGGCGTTGAACCGCTCGATCTTCCCGTAGATCTCACCGACGCCCTCCTGGACGTTGCCGAGTACGGTCTTCTCCTCGTTGAGGGGCGGTTCCTGCAGGAGGATGCCCACTGAATAGCCTGCGCTGAGGCGCGCCTCACCGTTCGACGGCGTATCGAGGCCCGCCATGATTTTCAGGATGGTGGACTTACCGGAGCCATTCGGTCCGACGACACCGATCTTCGCGCCGGGGAAGAACGACATGCTGACGTCGTCGAGGATTACTTTGTCGCCAACAGCCTTGCGGGTCTTGGTCATTGTGTAGATAAATTCCGCCATGAGTCCAAGGCTAGTGGTTGCCTACCGTGTTCTCACACTTGGGCGGCTCACCCTGCCCGGCAGGGACCGCCACCCTGCTCCGCGGGAGGAGTCCGCATCAGCGCTGATCACCGACGAAGCACCCCCCTGTCGCGAGGGCCGGGAGCACCACCGCCGAGATGACACCCTCGCGTACCTCGCCGAAGACGCAGCGCCCGGCCACCAGACCGGCACCCTGGATGGCATCCACGTCGAGTCCCGTCGGCGTGCGGTCGATCGACACCTCCACCAGTTCCGGAACAGCTCCGGCGTCCGCAAATCCCTGTTCGATGGCTGCCCCGACCTCCTCACGCGTCACCGTACCCCCGCTATCAGCGAGGCCCTGCAGCGCCGACCGGACGGAAGCGGCGACCCGTGCGGCGTCCCTGTCCGAAGATGACGGCAGTGGAGGGGCCGCTGTGAGGCCGGGGTCGGAGGAGGGCGATGGAGGCGATGAAACGGATGGAGTCGCGACATCCGCACCGGACTCCTGGGGAGCCGGCGCTGCTTCGGCCTCCCCTGTCGTCATCACCGGACCGTCGGCAGCCGGGGCAGGAGCGGAGTCCCTAGCCGCAGTGCAGGATGAGAGCACGACAAGCGCCGCTGCACACGAGACGACCACGCGCAGGATGCTGCAAGGTCGGCGAAGGGGACGTGCTGGCGCGGCTATAGTCACCTTCTCATCCTGCCACGCGCCTCCGGGAGCGCTCATCGGCGCTCCTTGGAGGCAGACCGCGGCGGGCCCATGGCCCTCCCACCGCCCCGCCTGACGGCGTCGTGCATGCTCGACTAGAACGGGACGGACGCTGTGTCCACGAGGTCCTGCCGCCTGGCCGCCTCGTGTCCCTCGGATGATGGTCCCGTCCCGCCCTCCGCATCACCTATTGCTCCTTCATCCGCGTCGACGATCGACCCGTCGATCTCACCCGTTGCGGGGTCGACGCCGCCGGGAAGCCCATCGGGACCGCTGTCCTGAGTGGCCGGATCGACGAGTTGATCATCGGCGTGCGCTACGGAGGGTGCCTCTGCCCGATCCGTGGCCGTCCGCCTGAAGTTCGCCGTACCCCACATGAGGTCGTGACCCGCCGTGTCGGCGTCGATCTCCACCGACGTTCCCGTACGGCCGTCCGCATTGATCCACGGCCGGACCTTGAGGCGGCCGGTGACGATCACGCGGTCGCCCTTCTTGATGCTCACTCCGGCATTGGTGGCCAGCTGCCGGAACATCGAGACGGAGTACCAGTTGGTGTGCCCGTCCACCCACGCGTTGGCCTCCCTGTCGAAGCGACGTTCCGTGGAGCACATGCGGAACCCTGTGATCGGTAGTCCGCTCTGCGCGAGTGTCACGCGCACCTCTGTTGCGACGTAGCCCCGCACGGTGATGATGTCAGTCATGATGTGTCCTTCCGTTGGTCTGGAGGACGGTGTGGCACCGGCCCGGGTCCAGTCTCGGCTCCCGGTCGGGGACCACGTCCGTGCGTGGGTCCTATGTTGATAACCCGCCAGGGCGGGATCCTTGGTACGCCAACCCTGCGAAGTTCGGAAGCACTTCTTCCCGGAATTCACGGCTTGAGCCTGATCCGGCTGTCTTCCTAGCGTGGAGACATGGATACCGCATCGCGCCCCCGGACCACGGACACCGGGGCAAGGGTCATCGGGAGCCTCGACGAGCTGGGGGAGATCGTGCAGGGCGACGAGCCCGTGTACCTTCGCTACTCCTGCGGGTTCGCGGCGGATAGGGATTCGACGAGCAAGGACGGCGAGAGCGGCCTGACCCTGCCGGGGCTCTCTGTCAATCCCCTCACTCCCGAGCAGTGGTGGACACGACCGATGCAGGACTGGCTCGCCCGACAAATCTGCCAGTACCGGCATCTGGCGGAGGAAGAGGACCGTTTCCCCTGGATCCTCACGGGCACGTGCGTGGGCCGGGGGCCCGACTGCGAGCCGCTGCTCACCGACGTGACGCCTCTCGGCCGCCTGCACGACCGGCTGCTGCACGAAGCGGAAATGGTGTACGACGAGAGGTTCGATACGGGGAACCAGCCCTAGGCGTCCACTCCTGAATCGGAAAAGGACCGGACGCATCGGCGTCCGGTCCTTTTCACTGTGCCCCCGGCAGGATTCGAACCTGCGACCAGAGGATTAGAAGGCCCCTGCTCTATCCCCTGAGCTACGGAGGCAGTGACCCCAGTTTACTATGGCCCGCTCCACCGACCGGGGTCGGTACATCCTGTGGCTCCCCCGCGGCAGGGCGGTTACTCCTCAATCGCGGGGAAGGTGACTCTCAACTCGAGCCGGTGCTGACCATCCGGATCCTGTGAATAGACGGCTTTGCCGGAGATACCGGAAAGACCTTCGGTGCCCGACCCGGGGATGATGTGCCCGGAGCTCGCTGCGTCCGCACCCTCGGCAACGCCCCAGTGCTGCACAGTCATCGCCCCCGTGCGCTCGCCGATCCTGCCCACGAACTGTTCGGACGCCACGTAGCCTGCACCGATGTCGTTACCTGCCATCAGCAGTTCCGCCGTGCTCGTCCCGCTGATCTCGCCCTCGAAGACCTTCGCGGCCCGGACCCTTGAGAGCTCACCGGTGCTGCCCGGCTCCACGTACGGTTCCGCAACCCAATCGGTAATCTCGTACTCGCCGCTGTACGTCGTCGTTCCTATATCGATCATCCCCTCAGTATCGCCGTTACGCGCCGGTCCTGCATGTCGGGACCTGTCCGGGGAAGGGCTCGACGCCGGTACCGGTCAACTACTAGTGCAGCTGACCCGGAGCCAGGGGGCTGTAGCGCCGACGGAAAAGCACCTTCGTGCTGGGGTCGATGAAAACGAGGTAGAGCGCGAAGCCGAGGGCGACGAGGGCTGCGACCTGACGCGCCACCGCCAAACTGAGATCGAAGTAGGGGAAGATGTCCAGCTGGTCGGAGATCGCGTAGACCATGAAGAAAGCCACCGTGATGTACATGAACTTCACCTGCCAGTCGTCCCGGATACCGGTGACGGCGAACAGCGGGATGAGCCAGACGACGTACCAGGACTGGATCATGGGAGCCAACAGGACGATAGCCGCGAACGCAAAGGCCAGGCGTCGGACGAGGCGACTGTGATCGCCCCTGAAGACCTGGACCGCGATGATCACGAGGGAGGCCACGCGGGCGAGGGTATGGAAGGCGTTGGCGAGGTCCCAGCCGCTCAGCCCGAGGGCATTGCCGAGGGTTGCGATGACGAGACCGATGAAGCCGATCGGGGCGTACCAGATCCAGACGCTGCCAGGGGTGCTGAGCGCTCCCACCCAGCCGAACCCGAAGGTGTTCACGAGCCCCATGAGCCAAAGGATGCCCAGGCACAGGCCGGCCGTCATGAACCAGTAGAGGAACTTCCGCGGCCACGACGCTCCCTTGCCGGCCCACATCAGCCCGACGAACGGCAGGAAGATCAACGTGATCGGTTTGACGCCTACCGACAGTGTGATCAGCAGGATGCCGAGCAGGGGCCGCTTGGTCGCCGAGAAATACAGGCCGGCCAGCGCCAGACCGATCATCAGGGAGTCGTTATGGATGGCAGCGACGAAGTTGATGAGGAACAGCGGGTTCGCGGCCGTCAGCCACAGTGCGCGGTTCGCGTTGATCGAGTGGAGTTCCGCCAGCTTCGGAATGAAGTAGACGCACAGCGCGACGCCGATGAGCGCCACAACCCTGAACAGGATGATGGAGGTATCCGGGTTGCCGCCCGTGATCCTCACGATGCCCTCCTCGATCCACAGGAAGACGGGGCCGTAGGGTGTCGCGCTCTGCGCCCAGAGATCATCGGCGCCGATCTGCAGATAGTTGGAGATCTGCGAGTAGCCGTCCACATACGGATTGAGCCCCGCGACCATGACCTGGCCCTGGGCAATGTAGGCGAAGACATCCCGGCTGAACAGGGGCAGGCATGCGGCCAGCGGCACCGTCCAGGCGATGATCGCCTTCATGATGTACGGCCGCGTCTCGTCCGACCAGCCATTCAATCGTTGACCCAGCCGCAGCCACGCGCGGATCAGGAGCATCCCGCCCACGGCCAGGAGCAGGACGGACAGCACTGCGCCCGCGGGTTCGAAACGAAGCCAGATGATGATGGGATTGCGCCTGAGGTCCGCCGACGCGAGGGACAACCAGCCGACCCCGAGGGAGCCCATCCACATCATCAGGGAACCGATGAAGCCCTGCACGATCGCGACGTTCGGACGATGCAGGCCCGGCTGCGTCTCGACCTGTGTGAGCGGGAGCTGGGCGGGCATCTGGGAGATCCAATCGTCGGCAGGCATGAGTCGGCGTCGAACGCCCATGTCCTCAGGCCGCCGACCGATCAAGGCCTGACGACGGGCACACTGCGGTATGCAATGCCCTTGCCGGAAGCAGCAGGGTTACCCAGATCTCCCCGCAGCCCTGAGCGAACTGTTCGAATATTAGCATCGGCGTCGTCCCTCGCCCCATAGGCAGTACAGGAGCCCGCGCGGCGACAGACAGACGGGGAGCGTGCACGACGGCGCGGATTCACGGCCCGCGTGATGGGCGATCAGGCGCGTCGGTGCTGGACTGTAGATTGGTCGGATGCCGATATCGAGTGAACACATCGTCTGGATCGATTGCGAGATGACGGGGCTGGACCTCGCCCACGACGCCCTGATCGAAGTGGCCGTCCTCGTGACCGACGCCGAGCTCAACATCCTAGGCGATGGGGTCGATCTCGTGATCAAGCCGACGCCCGAGGCGCTGGCACAGATGGGTGACTTCGTGCGGACCATGCACACGACGTCCGGGCTCCTCGAGGAACTCGACGGCGGCATCACCATGGAGGACGCGGAGCAGCAGGTCCTCGATTACATCCGCAAGCACGTGCCGGAGCCCCGCAAGGCGCAGCTCGCCGGCAACTCGGTCGGCACGGACCGGAACTTCCTCCTTCGCGACATGCCCCTCGTGGTCGATCACCTGCACTACCGCATCATCGACGTCTCGACCATCAAGGAACTCGCGCGCCGCTGGTATACCCGCGCCTACTTCCAGTCGCCACCGAAGACGGGCGGTCACAGGGCGCTCGGGGACATCGAGGACTCGATCAGGGAACTCCGCTATTACCGGGCCGCTGTCTTCGTGCCCGCGCCCGGACCGGACTCCGCCACCAGCAAGGCCATCGCTCGTACCATCACGTCCTGACCTTCTGGACTGCGGCCGACCTGGCCTGTCCTGAGCACGATGAATTGTGTGTAAACTTGTATCCGCTGCCTTCCCCGGACAGCCTGACGGGAAGTCTTTCCGCAGGCTACCGATGAAGTCGCATGGTGGGTATAGCTCAGTTGGCAGAGCGCCTGGTTGTGGTCCAGGAGGTCGCGGGTTCAACCCCCGTTACTCACCCTCAGTCGTCGGGATCGTTCCCGACCATGGATGCCGTCCCGGAGATCGTCCGGGACGGCATCCGTATTTCCGGCCCCAGCACGCCCGTGCCCGGGGTGGCACGCCGTCAAGGTTTGCGCCGCCACCGGTCCGACAGCAACGAAGGACTCCGCACCATGGAACGCACAGTGTTCGATGAGGATCACGAGCTCTTCCGCGACGTCGCCCGTGAATTCAACGACCGCGCCGTGGCGCCTCACTACGCGGAGTGGGACCGGCAACACATGATGGACCGGTCCGTATGGACAGCCGCAGGCGAGCAGGGTCTCCTCGGTCTGGCTGTGCCCGAGGAATTCGGTGGTGCGGGCATGCCCGACTACCGCTTCCGCTCGGTCCTCGACGAGGAATTCGCGCGCAGCAACCACCTGGCCGTAGGTCTGGCCTTCCACCTGCACGACGACCTCGTTCTGCCCCACCTTCTCGCGTACGGTTCCGAGGACCTCAAGGAGCGGTGGCTGCCCGGCATGGTCTCCGGGGAGATCGTGACGTCGTGTGCCTGGACGGAGCCGGGTGCCGGCAGCGATCTGCGCGGTATCAGGACCAAGGCGGTCCGCGACGGTGATGACTGGCTCATCAGCGGGCAGAAGGTCTTCATCGGCAACGGGATCAGCGGTGACGCATCCCTCGTTCTCGCCAGGACCGATGGCAGCACCGGGCGCGGTTCCAGCGATTCCTTCTCCCTCTTCATGGTGAGCAGAGGCGAGGGCTACACCCCTGGCCGCCAGCTCGACAAGATGGGACTTCGCGCCTCGGACACGGCGGAGTTGTTCTTCGACAACGTCCGGGTGCCGGGATCCGACCTCGTGGGCGAGGTTAGCCAGGGCCTGCGCTACAGCCTGGAGCAGATACCCCAGGGTCGGCTCGGGATCGCCGTCGCGTCCGCGGCCCTCGCCCGAGCCACCTATGAGCAGACCCTCCGGTATGTCACCGAGCGCAGTGCCTTCGGGGAAAGGGTGCTCGATTTCCAGAACACCCGTCACGTCCTCGCGGACATCCTGACCGAGGTGGAGGTGACGGAGACCTTCGTCGATCAGTCGGTGCTCGCCTTCAATGCCGGCGCCCTGACCCCCACTGCCGCGGCACAGGCCAAGCTGTGGGCGAGCGAGCGGGCGAAGTCGATCACCGACCGCTGCCTCCAGCTCCACGGCGGGTACGGCTACATTCTCGAATACCCGGTTTCGCAGGCGTTCCTGGCCGCGCGGCTGCTGACGATCTTCGGCGGAACCAGCGAGATCATGCGCGAGTCCATAGGCCGCTCCATCGCAGGCCGATCCCCGCAGAACAGGTAGATGCCATGACTGTCCATCCCATCACCATCATGGGGGAACCGGTCCTGCACCGGCGAGCCCGCCCCGTCGAGGCTTTCGATGATGAGTTGCGGGCCCTGATCGCCGACCTGTTCGAGACGATGGACACCGCGAACGGCGTGGGCCTCGCGGCTCCGCAGATCGGCGTGGGACTGCGCATCTTCGTGTACGGCATGGAGAACGACGACGACGTCCCGCCGCGCGGCGTCCTCGTCAACCCGACGCTGGTCACCTCCAAGGTGCCGGGGTCGGACCCGGACCCGGAGGAGGAGGCGGAGGGCTGCCTCTCCGTACCGGGCGAAGCCTTTCCGCTCAAGCGTGCCGAGTGGACGCGCGTGACGGGCTTCGACGGCGACGGGTCCCCTGTCGAGTTCGAGGCCACCGGATGGTTCGCCCGATGCATGCAGCACGAGTACGACCATCTTGACGGCAGGCTCTATGTGGACCGGCTCAACGCCAAGTACACGCGTAGAGCCAGGAAAGCCATGAAGAACAATGGCTGGGGCATCCCTGGGTTGACGTGGCTGCCGGGCGTCGATCCGGACCCCTTCGGGCACTGATCGCGCAGGTAGGGCCGGCAGACCTCCGGTCCAGGTTGTTCGAGGACGGGCCCGGGGAAGTCCTACAACGAGCCTTTCGGTGCTTCCTCGCGCGGGACGGGCGCGGGTGCCTCGGCGAGGTCCTCGAGGCGCGTGACACCACGCAGCGGACCCAGCAGGGCCACGAGCGGCGCCGTACACGCGATGACGACACCGACGAGGATCGCCTGACGGATGCCGACGGTTTCCGCGAGCACACCGGCAATCAGGCTGGCGAGGGCCAGCATCCCCCAACTCACGGTGCGGGATGCCGCTCCCAGCCGCCCCATCATGCCGGGAGGACAGACGCGCTGGCGAAAACTCGAGCCCACCACGATGTTCCATGAGACGCTCGCGCCCATCACGAACATACCCGCAACCCCCCACAGCATCCCCCAACCGGGTGATAGGACCAGCAGCGAGCCGTAGCCCAGGACGCCCGGCACCATGGACCAGCGCCACAATGGCCCGGACCCGAAGCGTTCGCCCATCCAGTTCGCGGTGACGCCGCCTACCGCTCCCCCGAGTGAGGCTGCCGCAAGCAGGAGTCCGAGCCACACTTCGGATTCTCCCAGCGTCCTCAGCACCAGCAGGACGATGAGGGAGGCGGCGATGTTGCCGCCGAGGTTCCAGAGGGCGGCGTTGAAGAGCAGGGCGCGGAGGGGCGCGGTGCTGAACGTGTAGCGGAGGCCATCGGCCATCTCACGGACGATCGGCCGCTTGGTCGGCGGCTGGACGACTTCTTTGACGTCGAGGCGCTGTACTGCGAAGAGCGACACGATCGATGCTGCGAGCTGGACCAGGAGGGTATTGGAGGCACCCGCAAAACTCGTGAGCCACCCGGCCATTGCTCTCCCGGCGGCGTCGGCAGCGGCACCGGACCCCGTGATGAGACCGTTGCCCTCCATGAGTTCATCCGGTGTCACCGCCTGCTGCACCAGGGCGGCGTCGGCCAGTTGGAAGAACACGGAGGCCACCCCGGCGATGAATGCCACAACGAACAGCAGCGGCGTAGTGAGGAAGCCGAGCCAGTATCCAAGGGGCAGGACACCGAGGACGACCACGCGAACGGCGAGCGCGGCCATCATGACGGGCTTGCGTGGAAGGCGGTCCACCCAGACGCCGATCAGTAGCCCGAGGATCAGCCACGGGAGAAAGGTCATACCGGCGAGGGCGGCGACCTCGAAATTACTGGCCTGCAATTCTACAGCGGCGATGATCGGCAGCGCCACGGCTGCGACGGCGTTTCCCAGGACGCCCGAGGTGCTCGACACCAGGAGAGCGCGAAAGTTCCGATTGCGCGCGAAAAGACGTTGCTCTTTGATGCCCCCAGCGCTCATCCGATCACCCTAACCGAGGCCGGGTAGGGTGAACGGACGCTTCTGGCCAATCGTAGGTAGCTCATCCGCCACCCTTGACGTATGGAGTGCCTGCGCCGATCATGGTTCGTTTCAGCAATGATCTGGTGATCCCTTCTGAAAGTTCCCGGTTTCTCCCTCGGCTTAGCGGTACCTGTTTCGATTGCCCGAACCTTAGGAGGAGTGGACCATGGATATGGGAGAGCTTCCCGCGATCGTTCCCCCCAGCATGATTGTGGTCGATGCTCTCCCGAGGCGGCTATAGACGCCGGGCGGTCCCCCTACCTTCTGAGACCGGGTACGGGGGACCGTTTCACGCCCGGGGCGTGTTCGATCCGCCCATGGGATGTAGGGAGGTGAACGGGCCAGCCCCGAATGCCCCAGCAGTAGGCCGACCCGTTCCTACCGTCGCGCTTGCGTACGAGACCCGCGGCGGTGTTCCAAGATTAGGCCGACGACTGCTCCGGAACAACGTCTGACGCGCCGGGAGAGCCGTGGGTTGTCGCCGGGCCGAGAGCGCGGCCGGCTCTCGCCGCGGTGCCGCCGAGAGGGTCGGTAGTGGTATGGGTCGACCGATATGCCGGGTATCTACCCCGTCTGCTTCTCACCTGCGGTAATGCCAGCTCGGGTGGGACTGGGGCGAGAACCGCCGAACAGAGGGTGATGACTCCATCGGTCGGCGGGGCCGCCCGGGTGTCGCCATCGTGCCACAGACGGCTGTACGTGGAGAGCGTCTCGTTGGCGTCCTTGCGCCCCAGCCGGTGCGCGACAGCCACCGGTGACATGCCCCCGGCGATCAGCACTGGCCTGCGCCTCGTTTTTCCTTAGCGGAGAGCCAGCGTACTGCTTCGATGATCCCCCCTGCGAGTGATCCTGCCTTGCATGAATTCGGCTCAGTGCAGTGATTCCCCGTTCTCTTCGGAGTGCGGGGCACTTTCGTCACTGCGTGTCAGCCGACACGGAGCGACAGGATCTCGTCGCCGCCAGCCACGAACGTAAGGTAGTCCGATGACCATCGAACTCCCTACCGAGCGAGCACCCCTCGATGCGAGGGTAATCCCAGCTCTCGACGCGTTCACTGGCGCCTCCGACGCAAACACGCTCGACCGCATAACCGCAGCCATCACCGCCGCGGATGCCATCGACGCCCAGCACGGCATTCACCGGGTGAAGGTGGACGACGAGACGGTTGAGCGCATCGCCTTCACGCTCGGCAGGATCTACAGCCGTGGGGACGAGTTCGACGTCCGCGATTACATGAGGACGGCGCGGAAGGTCCTCGACGCCCTGACTGGCCGGCCCGCCGCGCCCAGCTGGGGCGACCAGGTCGGTGAGGTGCACTGACGCTGCTCGCGGTGACTGCAGGAGTTCTCGCTGACCTCAGGACCGGCGTCGTGCAGTAGAGCCCCGACCCTTCATCAGGTAGAGCTCTACTGCCTCGTGCGAGCTAGCGGAGCATGAGTGCCAGCACCACCAAGATGCAGGCTCCACCAAGCACGAGGAACGCCAGGCCCTGATGCTCGAGCCTTTGATTCGGATCCGTTCGCTGGAGATAGTCGTCGACATAGTTCCTAAGGGCATCCATTTTCGAAGTGTAGCGATTGTCGTGTCGTGGGTGGCCGCTCCGGTGGCGGGGATGGAACGCGAACCCCGCCCAGACCGGCACGGCATCCCACCTTCCAGGACAAGTTCCTTCCACCCATCGGCCTCCCCGAACCCACAGAGGGTGTCACGGCGACGGAGCGAAACTCCTCGCCCAGCTGGTGTGATTTGGTCTATTCTGACGGCCACTCGCAGACGGTAAAGGGCATTGCAATGGACTGGACGAACAGCATGGTCCTCTGCGAGTGGGTCGAATACTCGATGCCCGTGAGGTTTGGGTGAACAGGAACGTCGTCCGGCGCCGGCAGGTGGAAGTAAAGAGGCCGAACCGCGACGGCTAGTCGCTCTTCGATCTGAACGCCGAAACCAATTTCTGAACAAGAACGACCAGCAGCAGCGCAGCCCCGCCGAAGAACAATGCGGCGAGCCATAGATCCGGGGCCTCACCGCTGCCATTCGCGCCCCAACCAAGACGCCATGCTGCGAGTGTGCAGGCAATCATGGAAGCACCGACGATGAAGCAGATCGCCGCCCATTTCGGCCGTCCTATATCCATTCGCCCAGAGTAGATCAGGGCTGGGCTGCGGATGTCACGGCGTTGCACCATACCCAGTCCGCTCTCCATGCATCGATGTGGGGCTCAAGGAACCAGATCAAGCGGCCGTAATGCTCGGCATACCGCTTGTTCTGACCCAGAACCGGAAGCGTATGTGCCAGCAGTGACATCCTAGAAACGTGAGCTGACACGGCGCGACTGAGCACCCATCAGTGACTCGCGTCTAGCATTACGGTGACTCTCAGTACATGAGACCAACCTTGGGGGAACCATGTTCGACACTTCTGCTGTGCCTACAGATGCCACAGGCGGCACGCCGTCATGAACGTTTCCCTCCTCTCGGACTCATGCACCACCGGATGGATGAATTGGGGCCACGGCGAACTGTGGCTCACTCCAGATCACCTCGTCAGAATCGGTCGTCGCGGACTCACGCTGCGTTCCGCTGCACTCGGCGGAGCAATGGGTGGGGCCATGGTGGCAGGGGGCATCCTCGCTCCGAAAGCCGTCGAAGCAGCTGACAGGAAATTCGGTGAGAATCGGCTCAAGCCAGGCGCCTCGATGGACGTCGATGCGGATCAATGGGAGCGACAGATCGCGGCTCATCCGCAGCGCACTCTCATGCTGCCCCTCAAGCACATCGCGAACGTAGATCTACGGCTGGGACTCAGCACATCGCGGCTGAATGTTGCGATGACAGACGGTAAGCGACACAAACTCCTCTGGATGTTCAACGAGCACGCTGCTCCTTTGCTCGCCGGCAAATTCGGGCCGCAGCTCGGCCAGCCCTGAGCGACCTCGGCCGGGAGCACTGACGACCATCCTGAAAGTGCTCCTGTCCTCACCTGAAGTCCCACGAGGATTCGTCACCCTGACCACCAGCCCCGCTTCATGACCCTGACTGATGTCGCTGAGGAGTTGGCGCTCTCCCAGTCGCAGATATACGTCCTCGCGACGTCAGGCGACCTGCCAGCCGGCGGACCTCCCCACGGGGTACGTCCGGGGACATCGACAGCTCGGGCCGTGCGGATTACGGAGAGGATCAGGGTGAGATCTGGGTGATCCACTTCCCACCGCTACCGGTCAATTCCGCCCATCAGCAGACGGGGAAGTTGCCAGCGTTTCCGGGAGAAACGCCGTAATCAGCGTCCTACTAGGCCGGTCGAGGGATGGGTCGACCGATACGCCGGGTTCTGTCATCGCACGCCGTTGCCGTCGCGCGAGTGGCGGCCATCCATCTACGAACGCCGTTGCCGACGCCCTCCAGCGGCCTACCCGTGCACTCGGGCGGGCAGCCCTCGATCGCGCACTGTCTGGCCTTGCTCCGGGTGGGGTTTACCGAGCCGTGCCGGTCACCCGGCACGCTGGTGGTCTCTTACACCGCCTTTTCACCCTTACTCCCCTGCATGCCGAAGCCTGCGAAGGAGCGGTCTCTTTTCTGTGGCACTGGCCTGCGGGTTACCCCGAGTGGGCGTTACCCACCACCCTGCCCTGCGGAGCCCGGACGTTCCTCGGTGGAGCGGGTGCTCGCGCACCGTCCAACGCGGCCGCCTGGTCGACCCATCCGTCGTCCATTCTAGGCGGTGTTCTGTCCTGTCCGGCCCCATGGGTGGAGGACGCTTTGCCTCCGGGCGATGTCGCGCGGGACTGTCGACGGAGTTGGATACAGTTGATTGGTGCTGATCCTGCTCCCTCCCTCAGAAGGCAAGTCCGCCGCCCGCAAGGGCGAGCCGTTCATCCTGCAGGAACTGCACTTTCCCGTTCTGAATGAGGCAAGGAGGAGCGTGCTCGACGCGCTGAGGACCGCGAGCGGGACAGCTGACGCCCACGCTCTCCTCGGGGTCGGTGCGTCGCTCTCCGAGGACGTACGGCGGAACCTGGTCCTCGATGAGGCACCAGCCGCCCCCGCCCACGACGTGTACTCCGGAGTCCTTCACGACGCCCTCGGTTACGCACGCATGACCCCGGTGCAGAAGAAGAAGGCGAGGGAGCAGTGCGTCGTCGTGTCAGGCCTGTGGGGGGCCCTCGGTTTCGGTGACCGTATTCCGGCCTACCGCCTGTCGATGTCGGTCGATCTTCCCGGCATGGGCCGCCTCGCCGCCTACTGGAGGAAGCACCTCTCGGCTCCGCTGCTCGAGCACGCCGGGTCAAAGCTGGTCGTCGACTGCCGCTCCAGTACATACACCGCAGCCTGGGCTCCGCCGCCGCAGCAGACCGCCGCTGTCAATGTGTTCCAGTTCCGCGGTGGAAAGCGGACTGTCGTCTCGCATTTCGCCAAGCACACGCGGGGCGAACTGGCCCGGCACCTCCTCACCCGGCGCGGGTCGGCACCCTCGACTCCTGCTGCCCTGCTTCGCGCAACGCATGAGAAATGGGCCGCGGAGCTGGAGCCTGCAACGAGCAGGAAGCCCGCCCAGCTCAATATCCTGCTCGACTGACCACCGACCGAGGCCGACTGACGACCGACTGAGGCCGCTTGACGGCCGCGGAACACGGACTGTCAGTCGGCGACCAGTTCCACCTCGAACCCCTCTTCATTCTCCAGGTAGGCGGCGTAGTGGTCGGGGCCTCCGGCGAAGGGATGGCGATCCGGGAACAGCACCGACCAGCCGTGGCTTGCAGCGCGGCGTGTCAGCAGATCGACGTCGGCACGGGAACCGGCGCTGAAGGCGAGGTGGTTGACACCGGGGCGACGACGATCGTGGGCACTGTCGGCGACATCGGGGCCGCTTTCCAGAACTACGTAGAATTGGTCCGAGCCGAAGCTGGTCCCGGTGTCCCAGGCTTCCCTGCGGGGAAAGCCCAAACGCTCGAGCAACCAGCCGAGGCTTGCGTCAGCCCGCTTCAGGTCCTTCGTCCACACCTCGACGTGGTGGAGCCTGCCTGCGGGACGGGGCGCGTCGGGGGGCGCCACAGATTCCTGCTGCGGCTCGGCGGCACGTCGCGGCTTCCATTCCACCCCCGCCATGCCTGCATCCATCCCCTCGTTCGACAGGCGGTCGGCATCCTTGTTGCGCTCACGCGGTATCCATTCGTAGGTCACGCGCCGCGGATCGAGGACCTTCCGCGCCTTCGCTGCGAGGACGCGCATGTCCGCGTGCTTGATCTGCCACCGGCCGGACATCTGCTCGACGACCAGCTTGGAGTCCATCTTGACGTGTACGGACGCCGTCGGGTTGATGTCCCGCGCCAACTCCAGTCCGGACACCAGGCCCGAGTACTCCGCGACGTTGTTGGAGGCCTTGCCGATATAGGCGGCCTTCTCCATCAGGATCCGTCCTGTGTCGGGATCGCGCACGAGCGCTCCGTAGCCGGCGTGCCCGGGGTTACCTCGGGACCCGCCGTCGGCCTCGACGATGAGGCGTGGGGGCGCACCCTCCGTACTTCTGTCGTCGCGCTCATAGGGGTCGAACAACTGCTGATCCGTCACGGCTGCTGGTTCCCCCAGTCACTCGAGCGGATCAGGATGCACCCCGAGTCGGGGCACAGGACGATATCGTCCGGTGCGGCGCCCGAGATGTCGGCCAGGTCACCGGGGCTCAGCTGCATTCCGGAGCCTTCCGACTTGCCGTGGAACAACCGTGCTGCTCCGACGCCGCGCCGTGCGAGGATCCGCTCGTAGATCGCCAGAAGTGCGGTATCGAAGGTTGCGGCGAGTTCGTTGCGCTGCGCCTGCACCTTCCCGCGCTGTGCCTCGATCTCGGCGAGCTCTGAGTCGCGAGCCTCTTCGAGGGCACGCAGTTCCTCGCGCACGGCGTTGGTCCGACCCTGCACTTCGGCCCGGGCCGTTCGCGCCGATTCGACGCGCTCCATCACGTCGAGCTCCACGTCCTCGAGGTCTGAACGCCGCTTCGTGAGCGAAGCCACTTCGTGCTGCAGGGCCGTCAGGTCTTTAGAGGTACCCGTACCGCTGTTGAGTCGTTTGTCATCGCGTTCGAGCCGTGTCACGACTGCCTGCACCTCGTCCTCCGCGCGGGTCAGTTCGCGTTCGAGGTCGCCGAGTTCGGTGGTGGCTCGCACCAGCTCGCCGTCGACCTCCGCCACACGTGACGCCACGACCCCGAGCTCGGGGTTGCTGCGCGCGGCGGTCGCCCTGCGGGCAAGCTTGTTGAGGGTCGAGTCGAGGGCCTGCAGGTCCAGCAGGCGGAGTTGTTCCTCGGGTGCAGCCTTGGCCACGGTTAAACCTCCAGGATGGTCGGATGGCGCACGACGAGCGGGCGTGGGCGTCGCTCAAGCCTAGGCCACGTCAGCTGCTCGAGGGGTCAGGCGGGGCACCAGCCGAGGCGCCAGGCGGGGCAGCCGTGAGCGCGCGCGTCGGAGTGTCAGCGGCCGGGGGTGAGGACGAAGTCCCAGGGGTCGGTATTGACACCGCTCACGCGGATGTCGGTGCTGAACCCCTGATCGGAGAGGACGTTCGCCAGGGCGTCGGCCGCAGGCGTGAGCCACAGCCACTCGCTGCCGAAGTGTGACACGTCGATCAGGTACGGCGTCGCTCCCCCGGCCGCTTCCCGCACCTCCGACGCGGGATGGTGCCGCAGGTCGGCCGTCACATAGACATCCGCGCGACTCGAGCGGACTCGGTCGAACAGCGAGTCCCCCGCGCCACCGCACACGGCAATACGGCGCACCAGTGCATCCTTGTCCCCTGCGACCCGCACCCCGCCGGCCACGGCCGGCAGGATCGAGAACACGGATTCGGCGAAGACTCCGAGGGTCACGGCGGACTCGAGGTTCCCTACGCGTCCGATCCCCTCCTCGGGCAGGCCCTCCGCTGCCCGGGTCAGCGGTTCGATGTCCTGGAGACCAAGGGCATCGGCGAGCACATCGGACACGCCCCCGACCGCACTATCGCCATTCGTGTGCACCGTGACCAAAGCGCAGCCCGCCTCGATGAGGCGATGGATCGCGTCGCCCTTGAACCCGGACGCCGCGACCGTCGATACGGGCTTGAGGAGGAGGGGATGGTGCGAGACGATCATCGTCGCCCCCCAGCCCAGCGCCTCGTCCAGGACGGCGGCCGTGGGGTCGACGGTGAACAGGATCTTGTCGACACGATTGCCCGAGCGTCCGGCAACGAGGCCGACGGCATCCCAGCTCTCCGCGAGACTCTCCGGCCACAGCTCTTCAATGGCGACGAGCACATCACCGACGGTCGGCGTTGTCGTGGGCGACGGTTCGGTCGGGGCTGCCCCGCTCGTCCCGGGTACCGACGGTCCGAGGCCGGCGTCGTGCTCGTTGTGTTCCATGACACCAGTAATACCCGTCGCCCGCGCACCCCTCCAAGTCTGTGCGTTCCTCTGCAGGCTGATCCGCATCGGGAATCTTCGGTGCGCGCCGTGCATTGACCTAGTCATGAAGACTTTTGTGCTTGGAGGGGGCTGTTTCTGGTGCCTCGATGCCCTTTACCAGAAGACCGTTGGAGTAACCGAGGTCGTCTCCGGCTACACCGGCGGCCATACGAAGCACCCCGACTACGACTCCGTCTGCTCCGGCATGACGGGCCACGCGGAGGTCGTCGCTGTCAGTTTCGAGGAGACCGTCGTCCCCGAGGATGTCATCCTCGACATGTTCTTCGTCTCCCATGACCCGACGACGCTGAACCGTCAGGGGTACGACGTCGGCACGCAGTACCGCAGCGTCATGTACTACCAGGACGCGGAGCAGAAGGCGACCTTCGAGGACGCCATAGCCAAGAACCAGGAGAACTGGAAGAACCCGATCGTGACCGAGGTCAGCCGACTCCCGGAGTTCCATGTCGCTGAGGACTGGCACCAGGACTACTACGCGAAGCATCCCGAGCAGGGCTACTGCCAGGTCATCATCAACCCGAAGCTGGCCAAGGCCCGGAAATATTACTCCCAGTGGCTTGCCGCGTAGGCGCCTCGACCCCCACCCGTTAAGCTGACCGCCGTCCGTCCGGTAGCGGTTTCCTTTTCTGCTGTCCGGCGCGCGACGTCCCGCAATACTCCCGATTACTGAACAGGCAGGCCCAGCATGGCAAAGATCTACGACGACGTCACCCAGTTGGTCGGTGGCACCCCCCTCGTGCGCCTCAACCGCCTCACGGAGGGGCTCGACGCGCAGGTCGCCGTCAAGCTGGAGTTCTACAACCCCGCCAACAGCGTGAAGGATCGGATCGGCGTCGCCATCATCGACGCAGCGGAGAAGGCCGGAGCCCTCCACCCTGGTGGGACCATCGTCGAAGGGACCTCGGGCAACACCGGGATAGCCCTCGCGATGGTGGGCGCTGCCCGCGGATACAGGGTCATCCTCACCATGCCCGAGACGATGTCCACCGAGCGCCGGGTCATGCTGCGCGCCTATGGTGCGGAGATCGTCCTCACCCCGGGCTCGGAGGGCATGCGAGGCGCCGTCGATCGGGCGAAGGACATCGTCGCGACGACGGAGAACGCGATCTGGGCGCAGCAGTTCGCCAACGCCGCCAATCCCGCCATCCACCGCGCGACGACGGCCGAGGAGATCTGGGAGGACACCGACGGCGCGGTGGACATCTTCGTCGCGGGGGTGGGCACCGGCGGCACGATCACCGGCGTCGGCCAGGTCCTGAAGAAACGCAAGCCCGGCGTGCAGATCGTCGCCGTCGAGCCCGCTGATTCCCCGATACTGAACGGCGGAGCTCCCGGGCCCCACAAGATCCAGGGCCTCGGCGCGAACTTCATCCCGGAGAACCTCGACCGCGACGCATACGACGAGGTCCTCGACGCGACGGTGGAGGACTCCGTGCGCGTGGCCCGCGCCCTGGGTACACAGGAGGGCATCCTCGGCGGGATCTCGTCCGGCGCCATCGTGTGGGCGGCGCTCGAACTTGCGAAGCGTCCGGAGAACGCCGGTAAGCTCATCGTGGCCATCGTCTGCGACTTCGGCGAGCGGTACATCTCCACGGTGCTCTTCGACGACATCCGCGGCTGAACAGGGTCCGACGGGACTCCTGACCCATCAACCCAGCACGACAACCCCATGTGAAGGTAGCCGGTGAGCTTTCTAGCACGATTGCACGAGGACCTCGAGACAGCGCGTACTCATGATCCTGCTGCCCGCGGGTCCCTGGAGAACACCGTGGTGTACTCCGGACTGCATGCCATCTGGGTGCACAGGCTCACGCACCGTATGTGGCGCAACGAAAGACTGCGCTTCCCGGCGCGCGCCCTCGCCCAGCTCGCGCGGGCCCTCACCGGAGTCGAGATCCATCCGGCAGCGACGATCGGGCGACGCTTCTTCATCGACCACGGCATGGGAATCGTGATCGGCAGTACTGCCGAGATCGGCGACGACGTCATGCTCTACCAAGGCGTGACGCTCGGCGGTCGGTCACTCGAGAAGGTGAAGCGACACCCCACCATAGGTGACCGCGTCACCATCGGCGCAGGGGCGAAAGTGCTGGGCCCCATCACCATCGGGGCGGGCAGTGCGGTCGGTGCCAACGCCGTCGTCGTGAAGGACACCCCCCCTGACTCGATCGTCACGGGCATCCCCGCAACCTTCCGCCACAGGGACTCGCGCCGCGAGACCCTGCCGGCGGTCGATCCGGCGGAGTACGTGGACCCCGCCATCTATATCTGAACCCTGAACGAGGAAGCCCCCGGACAAGCGTCCGGGGGCTTCCTCGTTCAGGGTGCGATCAGTGGGTGTCGACGGCTTCGATTTCCGATTTGTCCTCGCCCCAGAGGGTGTGGAATGTGCCTTCGGTGTCTACGCGGTTGTAGGTGTGCGCTCCGAAGAGGTCGCGTAGTCCCTGGGTGAGGGCTGCCGGCAGGCGCTTGCGGCGCAGGCCGTCGTAGTAGGCCAGCGATGCCGAGAAGACGGGCACGGGGATGCCGAGCTGAACGGCCGTCGCGACCACGCGGCGCCAGGCGGGGACGGCTCCTGCGATGGCTTCGGCGAAGGCGGGGGCGAGCAGGAGGTTGGCCGGGCGGGTGTCCGCTTCGGCGTAGGCCTTCATGATGTCGTCGAGGAGTTCGGCGCGGATGATGCAGCCGGCGCGCCAGAGCGAGGCGATCTCGTCGAGCTTGAGCTCCCAGCCGTACTCCTTGGCTGCGGCGGTGAGCATGTCGATGCCCTGGGCGTAGCTGACGAGCTTCGAGGCGTACAGGGCGAGCCGGACGTCCTCGACGAAGGTCTCGGGGAGATCGACCGACCCCTCATGACCCTGCAGAATGTCCTGGGCCAGCACTCGCTGCTCGAGCTGCGATGACAGCGCACGCGCGAACACCGATTCGGCGATACCCGAGGTCGGACTGCCCAGTTCCAGCGCGGACACCACCGTCCAGCGGCCGGTGCCCTTCTGCCCGGCGGCGTCGACGACGACGTCCACGAAGGGCTTGCCCGTACGCTCGTCGGTATGTCCGAGGACCTCGGCGGTGATCTCGATGAGGAAGGAGGACAGGGTGCCCGAGTTCCAGTCCGTGAAGATCTTCGCCTGGTCCGCCGGCTCGATACCGGCTCCTGACCGCAGGAGATCGAAGGCCTCCCCGATGACCTGCATGTCCGCGTACTCGATACCGTTGTGCACCATCTTCACGAAGTGGCCGGCTCCGTCGGTGCCGATCCACCGGCAGCAGGGCTCACCGTTGTACTTGGCGGAGATCTTCTCGAGCATCGGGCCGAGGGAATCGTAGGACTCCCGCGATCCGCCGGGCATGATCGACGGGCCCAGAAGCGCTCCCTCCTCGCCGCCCGAGACGCCGACACCGACGAAGTGCAGGTCATGCCGGGAGAGCGCGGCTTCGCGCCGGCGCGTGTCCTCGTAGTGGGAGTTCCCGCCGTCGATCACGATGTCGCCGGGCTCCAGGAGCGGGGCGAGCTGGTCGATCACGGAATCCACGGGCTTGCCCGCCTTGACCATGATCAACACCCGGCGCGGCTTCTCGAGCGAGTCGACGAGCTCCTGCAGGGTCTCCGTGCGGATGAACTCGCCGTCCCCGCCGTGCTTGTGCAGCAGCGTGTCCGTCTTCTCGATGGACCTGTTATGCAGGGCCACGGTGTAACCGTTCCGGGCCAGGTTCCGGGCCAGGTTCGCCCCCATCACTGCCAGGCCTGTAACGCCGATCTGTGCGCTCAATGTGTTCTCCGTCGTTTGTCAGCTGCATGCATGACGCTGCATGTACCGGTGCTCGGGCGCGTTCCTGCGCGGGCCGACCGGTCGCTTTCACACTATTACCGTCTGAACACCCGCCGCCACACCGGTGGGTGTGAACGGCGTTTTGTGTCTCCGGGCCCAGCAGGAGGGACGTGTCCGACCCGACAGGTTCCCGACTGGGACGCTGGCGCGATCCATGAAAGAATGGTAAGGATGTCCGACGTTACCCTTACCCCTGCTCCCCCCGCCCCGTCTTCCGCGCGCCCGCAGGTGCGTCCGGAGGTCGAGGGCGCACAGCCGATCGTCTCGAGCGATGGCCGGCCCCTGCTGCAGTTCAAATCCCCCCGCGTCAGTCAGCCGCCGGTCCACCTCGCCGATCTCACGCTTGCGGAGCGGCAGGATCGCCTGAAGGAACTTGGACACCAGGGCTTCCGTGCCAAGCAGCTGTCCAAGCACTATTTCTCGCACTACACCACGGATCCGGCCGCCATGAGCGACCTCCCGAAGGCCGGCCGCGAGGAACTGGTCAGTGCCATGTTCCCGCCGCTGCTCACCGAGGTGAAGCGCCTGACGACGGACAACGGCGACACCATCAAGTTCCTGTGGCGGCTCTTCGACGGTGCCCTCGTCGAGTCCGTCCTCATGCGCTATCCCGGCCGCGTCACACTGTGCGTGTCCTCGCAAGCCGGCTGCGGCATGAATTGTCCCTTTTGCGCCACCGGGCAGGCGGGCCTCACCCGGAACATGTCGACCGCGGAGATCGTCGATCAGGTCGTAGCGGCCAACCGCGCCCTGGCCGAGAACGCACTGGGCGGGTTGCGTACCGACGGCGGGCACGACGCCGACCGCGTCACCAACATCGTCTTCATGGGCATGGGCGAGCCCCTGGCGAACTACAAGCGCGTCATGGGTGCCCTGCACCGCTTCATCGATGAGTCCCCCGAGGGCCTCGGCATGTCGGCGCGGAACATCACGGTCTCCACCGTGGGCCTGGTGCCGGCCATCAACAAGCTGGCTGCGGAGTCCCTGCCGGTCACCTTCGCGCTGTCCCTCCACGCACCCGACGACGAGCTGCGCGACGAACTCATCCCGGTCAACACCCGGTGGAAGGTGGACGAGGCCCTCGATGCCGCCTACAACTACTACCGGACCACCGGCCGCCGCGTCAGCATCGAATATGCCCTGATCAAGGACATGAACGACCACGCCTGGCGTGCGGATCTGCTCGCGAAGAAGCTGAACCAGCGTGGACGCGGGTGGGTGCACGTCAATCCGATCCCCCTCAACCCGACGCCCGGCTCCATCTGGACCGCGTCCGAGAAGAGTGTCTCGACGGAGTTCATCAACCGCCTGCGTGCAGCCGGCATTCCGACCACGCTGCGCGACACCCGCGGCAAGGAGATCGACGGCGCTTGCGGCCAGCTCGCCGCCGGCGAATAGCGGTACGCAGCTCTTCCCCGATTGGCGCGATCGCTCGCCGAGCCGGTATAGTCGACCCTCGTGATGATGCCCGATCCGCCGAACACGGCGAGGGTGCAGCACATGCGTCAGGGTCTTTAGCTCAGCTGGTAGAGCGCCACGTTTACACCGTGGATGTCATCGGTTCGATCCCGGTAGGACCCACAGATTGATCAGGTAGAAGAAGGGAGCTCCGCGGCTGCGGGGCTCCCTTCTTCGTTGCGCTGATCCGTGGTCAGGTCAGTTCCCTGCCGGCCGCACTTCCTGCGCTTCGACCCCGGCGGCGTCGGTGCCCGTGCCCGGTTCCTCGAAGATCGGCTCGAGGAGCTCCGGGGGGATACCCGGAGGAGTGGGTTCATGGAAGGGGATCGACTGCGGGGGAAGGCAGGTGTAGGGATCCGACGGTTCCGTCCACCAGGCCCCCGCCTCTGTGATGGGGCACTGAGGGTAGGACGGCTCGGGCAGCGTCTCCGGCGGTAGGTCGCCGCCCATTCCGCTGCCGACTCCCCCGCCACCCTGGCCACCCGTTTGTGGGGCATCCGCACCCGATCCGGCTGCTGCGGGACCGACGTCGGCCGGAAGCGGCTGATCGATGACAGGGGCTGGTGTGACAGTGACCACGCCAACCGACGGGTCGATCGTCGACGGGCTGGTTCCAGGGAGGTCGACAGGAAGGTCGATCGTAGGCTCGAGCGGAGGGATGACCAAGGGGTCGATCGCGGAAGAACCGGGGGTAGCCGCATCGGCAACAGCTGCAGCACTGGTCGCCCAGGCAGTTTGGCCCGATGTCGATGCCGATTCCGGCACGGCGGCAACAGGGCTCTGCAGGCCGGCGGGCACCGCGCCGGCAACCACCAGGCCGGGAGTGCCCGGGCCGGCAGAATGGCGGCTGGGCGTGTCCGGAGTCGGCAATACCTCCTGGGGTGCGACCGATGCGGTAGCGCTGCCGGCTTCCTCACCCGGGGTGCTGACTGGCAGGACATCGCGCTGGACAGATCCGAAGGCCCAGGTGTGACCCGGCCCCTGGAAGTCGCAGGCAAGGGGCGCGACGACGACGGCCGCTACGGCACTGAGAGTTACGGCGAGAGACTTGATCGAAGAACGCATTTTCCACCCCGGCTTAGAGACCTATGGGATGACCATAGGGCGAACCGGCGGGAGCTGAACCAGTAACCCCTACTCACATCCGGGAGGGACTACTTGCACGGGCGGGAAACGACACCTAGTCCTGTGTCAGGTCAGGCAGGCGCTCGGCGAGGTAGGACAGGGCCTCGGAGACCCCGACTTCGACCTTCAGCGAGGCGAACTCGTCACCGCGTGTCCAGCCGCGGTTGACGATGACCACCGGCTTACCCGCTTTGTAGGCGTGGCGGACGAACCTCAAGCCGCTCATCACCGACAGGGAGGAGCCCGCAACGAGGAGGCCACCAGCCGCATCCACCATGGCGTAGGCATCGGCGACGCGGTCCTTCGGTACGTTCTCACCGAAGTAGACGAAGTCGGGCTTGAGCATGCCCCCGCAGACGGGGCACGGCGCCACGATGAAACCAGCCGTGTCGTCGACCTCGGCATCGGCATCGGGTGCGACGTCACCGGCGTCGGATTCACGCTCGAGATAGCCCGGATTCAGGTCCTCCAGGATTTCGGCGATACGGGCTCGCGGAAACGCGGAGGAACACTGGAGACACACCACCAGGTCGAAGGTGCCGTGAAGGTCGATGACGTTCGTGCTTCCTGCCGAGGAGTGCAGCTTGTCGACATTCTGCGTGATCAGGCCGGACAGCAGTCCGCGCTGCTCCAACTGCGCCACGGCTTCGTGTCCCATGTTCGGGTCGGCCCGGCGGAGGTGCCGCCACCCTACGTGGTTACGCGCCCAGTAACGGCGCCGCAGGGCTTCGTCGCCCACGAACTGCTGGTAGGTCATGGGGCTGCGCGGCACCGATTGCGGACCGCGGTAGTCGGGGATCCCGGAGTCGGTGCTCAGTCCCGCTCCAGTGAGGACGGCCAACCGTAGGCCGCTGAGGAGGGCGACAGCCTGATCCAGCAGTCTCCGCTCCTGCGGGTCGAGCAGCTTGAGCTCCCTGGTCGGCATGCCGCTGACGAAGCCGGTCAGACCGAGCCTCGGATGGGACTCCGGTCCGGGCTGGTCCTCACGCGCGCCCGAACCGTCACCCGCTTGGATCATCGGAAGGTCCGCTCCGGGATCATTGCAGGGTCACAGCGCCGCTTCGACCGCAGACAGTGCTCGGGAGTAATCGGCGATGGGGCGTCCCTGTCCGTGCTCGGAGGACACGACGGCTCGGACTGTACCGGCACCATCCAGGACATAGCTCACGCGTTCGGCATAACCCTTGGTCTCGTCGAAGGCAGCGAAGGTTCGGGTGACCGAGCCGTGCGGCCAGAAGTCGGCCAGGAGGTCGAAGGAGATATCGTTCGCGTCCGCGAAGGCACGCAGCGTGTACTTGTGGTCGACGGAAATCGCCGCGAGGGTGACGCCGGCGGCGTCGAACAGATCGAGGTTGTCCCGCAGTTGCCCCAGCTCGTCGGTGCACACGCGTGAGAACGCGAACGGGAAGAACACCAGGACGGAACCGCCGACGAGGGACGAGCTCTCGACCGTCTCCCCGAACTGGTTCGCGAGGGTGAAGGTCGGCGCGACAGACCCTATCTCCAACGGCACGGTCTACTGCTTCCGTCGGCTGACGAGCCGCGTCGCCGACCATTCCCTGGACACGCCCGCCGAGGAGGTCGAGTGCAGTCCGGCCGTCGGTGCAGCCTCCTGGACGTCGGCGGGAGAGACATAGCCGGGACGGCCGGACTTGGGTGTGAGGAGCCACACCACGCCGCCGGCTCCGAGCGAGGTGAGCGCGTCCACGAGAGCATCCACGAGGTCGCCGTCACCGTTCCGCCACCAGAGCATCACACCGTCGACGACGTCCTGGTCGTCCTCCGTGAGCAGTTCAGCTCCGAGCCCGTCCTCCAGTTCCTCCCGGAAGTCGAAGTCGACGTCGTCGTCGTAACCGAGTTCCTGAACAAGGTCTCCATCCTTGAAACCCAACTTGCCTGCCACGTTGACCGCAGTGGCGGCTTCAGCCTCGCTCACTTAGCTCCTCCTGGAAAAACGGGACTGTCGCCTGACGTGTCCTCGTATAGATATACATTGCTACCAGCCAACACCTTTATACGCCAAGCATCAAGCCGGAGGGCGCTTTTGGCCGCTCGGGCGGCCAAGGAGGTGCGGCAGCCGCCCATCCCATGGTGTCCGTGCACGCCCTCGGCGTAATCTGCCGGGCGGCCCTCCCCCCGCTACGCAGAGGAGGCACGGCGGCGATAGAGTGAATGGATAGATGGCCGCGGTGCTAACGCCGGTCGGCCCAGCATGCAACTCTGCGTGGGCCCATGAGCCGTGCGCAGGCATTAAGCGACACAGACATAATCTGTGGAAGTGGAGAGATATCGCGTGGCTGTAGAACAAGGTACGGCGGATATTCTGAGCGGTCTGACGGTCGGCAAGCCCGACGGGGATCCCGAGGAGACCGCCGAGTGGATCGAATCCCTCGACCAGCTGATCCGCACCCAGGGCACCGAGCGCGCGCAGTACATCATGCGCTCGCTCCTTCAGCGTGCGGGTGCGCAATCCGTGGGCGTGCCCATGGTCACGACGACGGACTACGTGAACACGATTCCGGCGGATCAGGAGCCCGAGTTCCCCGGCGATGAGGAGATCGAGCGGAAATACCGTGCCTGGCTGCGCTGGAACGCTGCCGTCATGGTGCACCGTGCGCAGCGCCCCGAGATCGGCGTCGGCGGTCACATCTCGACCTATGCCGGAGCTGCAACCCTCTACGAGGTGGGCTTCAACCACTTCTTCAAAGGCAAGGACCACCCCGGCGGTGGGGACCAGGTCTTCTTCCAGGGCCATGCCTCCCCCGGGATGTACGCGCGCGCCTATCTCGAGGGCCGGCTGACCGAGGAGGACCTCGACGGGTTCCGGCAGGAGAAGTCCAAGGAGGGCCACGCGCTCTCCTCGTATCCGCATCCCCGCCTGATGCCCAAGTTCTGGGAGTTCCCCACCGTTTCGATGGGCATCGGGCCCATGAACGCCATATACCAGGCACAGTCCAACCGCTACCTGCACAACCGCGGCATGAAGGACACCTCCGACCAGCAGGTCTGGGCGTTCCTCGGCGACGGCGAGATGGACGAGCCCGAATCACGCGGCCTGCTGCAGCTGGCGGCCAACGAGAACCTCGACAATCTCAACTTCGTGATCAACTGCAACCTCCAGCGCCTCGACGGTCCCGTCCGCGGCAACGGCAAGATCATGCAGGAGCTCGAAGCGTTCTTCCGCGGCGCCGGCTGGAACGTCATCAAGGTGGTCTGGGGACGGGAGTGGGACTCGCTCCTGGCCAAGGACGACGACGGCGCACTGGTCGACATCATGAACCAGACGCCCGACGGCGACTACCAGACGTACAAGGCCGAGTCGGGCGGATTCGTCCGGGACCACTTCTTCGGGAAGTCGCCTGCGACGAAGGCGATGGTCGAGGACCTGACGGACGCGGAGATCTGGAACCTCAAGCGCGGCGGCCACGACTACCGCAAGGTCTTCGCGGCGTACAAGGCCGCAACGGAGTTCAAGGGCAAGCCCACGGTCATCCTCGCCAAGACCGTCAAGGGCTACGGCCTGGGCCCGCACTTCGAGGGCCGCAATGCGACCCACCAGATGAAGAAGCTGACCAACGAGGACCTCAAGGCGTTCCGCGACCACCTGCGGATCCCCGTCACCGACGAACAGATCGACGACGACCTCTACAACGCCCCGTACTACCACCCGGGAGCGGATTCGCCCGAGATCAAGTACATGCTCGAGCGCCGCCGCGAGCTCGGCGGGTTCGTACCCGAGCGGCGCACGAAGCACGTCGACATCGTGCTGCCGGGCGACAAGGCGTACGAGATGGCCAAGCGCGGGTCGGGCAAGCAGATGGCCGCCACGACCATGGCCTTCGTCCGCATCCTGAAGGACCTCATGCGGGACAAGGAATTCGGCAAGCGGATCGCCCCGATCATCCCCGACGAGGCCCGCACGTTCGGCATGGACTCGTTCTTCCCCACAGCGAAGATCTACAACCCCAAGGGCCAGAACTACCTGTCCGTGGACCGTGACCTGATCCTCGCCTACAAGGAATCCGTCGAGGGGCAGATCCTCCACGCCGGCATCAACGAGGCCGGCTCCATGGCTGCCTTCACGGCAGCCGGAACGGCGTACGCCACCCAGGGACAGCCGCTGATCCCGATCTACGTCTTCTACTCCATGTTCGGATTCCAGCGCACCGGAGACTCCATCTGGGCCGCCGCGGACCAGATGGCGCGCGGCTTCATCATCGGGGCCACCGCCGGACGCACCACGCTCACCGGCGAAGGTCTCCAGCACGCCGACGGACACTCCCCGATCCTCGCGTCCACGAACCCCGCGGTGATCACCTACGACCCGGCCTTCGGGTACGAGATCGGACACATCGTCCGCGACGGCCTCAACCGCATGTACGGCGACGTCGGCGACAAACCCGAATCCTTCCGCAACGTCATGTACTACATCACCGTCTACAACGAGCCCTTCGTGCAGCCCGCGGAGCCGGAGGAACTCGACGTCGAAGGACTGCTCAAGGGCATCTACCTCCTCAAGCCCGCGAAGGTCGATGGGCCTCGCACCCAGCTGCTCGCCTCCGGCGTCGCAGTGCCCTGGGCGCTCGAGGCGCAGAAGATCCTCGCCAAGGACTGGGGAGTGTCCGCCGACGTATGGTCCGTCACGTCCTGGAACGAACTGCGCCGTGACGGCCTCGACGCCGAGGAGGAGGCCTTCCTCAACCCCGGCGCCGAAGCCCGCAAGCCGTTCATCACCCAGCAGCTCGAAGGCGCGACCGGCCCGATCGTCGCGGTCTCGGACTTCATGAAGGCCGTTCCAGACCAGATCCGCCAGTTCCTGCCCAACGAGTTCGCCACGCTCGGCGCTGACGGGTTCGGTTTCTCCGACACCCGCGCAGCGGCACGCCGGTTCTTCAAGATCGACAGCCACTCCGTCGTCGTCCGCGCCCTGGAAATGCTCGCCCGCCGCGGCGAGGTCGACGCCAACGCCCCCAAGGAAGCCATCGAGAAATACCGCCTGCTCGACGTCACCGCCGGCACCACAGGCAACGCCGGCGGCGACTCCTAACACGCAGCCCCCGGGAAGGGCGACGGCGGGAAGCAGCTTCGGGCTGCATCCCGCCGTCGCCCTTTTTGTAGCCTTCTCACAAATGGAGCCCAGCGGCGTCGAGACCGTATGCTCGAAGGATGCCGCAGCCCGAAGATGCTCCCGGTCGCTCTCCCGGCGCCGTCGGAGCGACGAATGCAGGAACCTCTCCCCCGGACCCCGCGACCGTCGAGAAGCTGCGCGCCACGATCGGGTCGCTGTCGACCGCGACCCTGAAACAGCTCGACGCCGACCTCCCGTGGTACCGCGGTCTTCGCCCGGACGAACGATCCGCCCTCGGGATGGTGGCTCAGAAGGGCATCGCCTCCTTCGTCAACTGGTACCAGAAGCCCGTGTCACCGGCGTGGGTGCTCAGTGATGTCTTCGGTACGGCGCCTACCGAGCTCACGCGGTCGATCAGCCTGCAGAAGGCACTTCAACTCATCCGGGTGGTGGTCCAGGTCGTCGAGGACCACGTGCCGTTCCTGGCGCCGGCCGCCGATCAGGCGCCGTTGCGGGAAGCAGTCCTCAGGTACTCGCGGGAGGTCGCCTTCGCCGCAGCAGATGTGTATGCCCGCGCAGCCGAGACGCGGGGGTCGTGGGACACGCGACTGGAGGCACTCGTCGTCGACGCCATCCTCCGGGGGGAGAGCTCCGACGCACTCCGCTCGCGCATCGCCGCCGTCGGGTGGAAGTCGCAGGCGCGCATCACCGTGATGGTGGGCAGCGCCCCGCAGGAACCCAATGCCGGCTTCCTCAACGAGCTCCGCCGCGTCACCGCGCGCCTCGCCGAAGATGTCCTCGTCGGCATTCAGGGTGACAGGCTCATCCTCGTGCTCGGTGGCGTGCGGGACCCGGGGAAGGCCTATCCGAGGATCAGCGAACTCTTCGGTGACGGCGCCGTGGTGTTCGGGCCGGAAGCGGAGTCGCTCGTCGCCGCCAGCAGTTCGGCGCAGGCCGCCTTCGCCGGTCTGACGGCTGCTCGTGCCTGGCCCGACGCGCCCCGCCCCGTCTCCTCGGAGGACCTCTGGCCCGAACGTGTGATGTCCGGGGACGACACCGCCCGACGCGCCATCGTGCGTAGCATCTACCGACCGCTCCTCGCGGCGTCGAACGGGCTGGAGCAGACCCTTTCCGCCTATCTCACCCTCGGTCACTCACTCGAAGCGACGGCGAGGTCGCTGTTCGTCCATGCCAACACCGTCCGCTACCGCCTGAGGCGTGTCTGCGACGTGACGGGTTGGGATCCCCTCATCCCGCGCGAGGCCTACGTCCTGCAGACCGCACTGGTGGTGGGACGGCTCGCTGCCGGCGCAGCCCCGCCGGCGTCCTCCGGCGGGACCACGGCCGGAATCACCCGGGCCGTCCGCTCGCGCGGCGCCGACAAGCGTGCACCTGCTGCCGTGGGCCGTCCCAACGGCTTGTAGACTTCCTACAAAGAGGCACAGCCAGCTTGGTTCAGCCGAACACCCGATAATGCTCCTTCTCTTTGGAAAGCTGGAACAGTGCTTGCAATCGCCTGCCCCGGACAGGGCTCACAGACCCCCGGCTTCCTGGCCCCCTGGCTCGACCTCCCCGGGGTCCGCGACCACCTCGAGCAGCTCAGCGACCGCGCGGGCACGGATCTGGTACGGCATGGCACCACCTCTGACGAGGACACCATCAAGGACACCGCCGTCGCTCAGCCGCTCATCGTCGCTGCCGGGCTCGTCACGGCCCGCCTGCTCCTGGCGGACTACTCGCTGACCGCAGCCACCGTCGTCGCCGGTCACTCGGTGGGTGAGCTCACCGCCTCCGGTATCGCCGGGGCACTGTCCGAAGACGACGCGGTCGCGTTCGTCCGGGTCCGGGCGAATGCCATGGCGGAAGCCGCCGCCGCAACGCCGACCGGCATGAGCGCGGTCCTCGGGGGAGATCCCGATGACGTAGCGGCGCGAGTGGCCGAACTCGGTCTCACCGCCGCGAACGCCAATGGGGGCGGCCAGGTCGTCGCGGCCGGGACGCTGGAGCAACTTGCGGCCCTGAGCGGGAACCCACCGGCAAAGACGCGCGTCATCGCCCTCAAGGTCGCCGGAGCGTTCCACACCGGTCACATGTCCCCCGCTGTCACCGCCCTCGAGGCATTGCGTCCATCACTCGCGCCTGCCGACCCCGTGGCTACGCTGATGTCCAACTATGACGGGAACCCCGTCGCTACCGGTGAGGGTAACCTCGACAGCCTGATCGCGCAGGTCTCCCGTCCTGTGCGCTGGGACCTCTGCATGGAATCGATGCAATCGATGGGCGTGACCGGGATGATCGAACTGTCCCCCGCAGGGACCCTGACCGGCCTCGCGAAGCGCGGAATGCGCGGGACGGCGACACTCGCCGTAAAATCGCCCGAGGACCTGGACGCAGCCCGCAGCTTCATCGGGGAACACTCCCGCACCACGGACCTCGATCCGACACTTACCTCCGAAGGACCTCAGTGAGCATCACCGCCATCAAGCAAGCCCCCCTCCGTGAGCACACGCGCATCCTCGGCGTAGGGGCGTACCGTCCGGAGATCATCGTCACCAACGAGGACGTCTGCCAGTGGATCGATTCCTCCGACGAGTGGATCCGGCAGCGGACGGGCATTGTCACGCGGCACCGGGCGCCCCGCGATGTCAGTGTCATCGACATGGCAGAAGCTGCCTCCCGCGAAGCACTCGTTACGGCCGGCATCGACGCCTCCCAGCTGGGGGCGGTGCTCGTCTCGACCGTGACCCACCCGTATGCGACGCCGTCGGCGGCCGCCCAATTGACCGACCGGCTCGGTGCGACTCCAGCGCCCGCATATGACATCTCTGCCGCTTGCGCAGGTTACTGCTACGGGATCGCGCAGGCAGACGCGCTGGTCCACGCGGGATCCGCGGAGTACGTCCTCGTGGTCGGTGTGGAGAAGCTTTCCGACTTCATCGACAACTCCGAACGCACCATCTCCTTCCTCCTCGGTGACGGTGCCGGTGCCGTGGTCATCGGTCCTGGCGAATCTGCCGGGATCGGTCCATCGGTCTGGGGTTCGGACGGCAGCAAGCACGAGGCCATCCGCATGAACCATTCACTGCTGGATGTCCGCGACTACTCGCTCGGGTCGGTCGCCACGGACACCGAGGGAGAGCAGGACACCGCGGAAGGCCGTGAAGGCCTCTGGCCGACGATGGTCCAGGACGGACCAACCGTGTTCCGCTGGGCTGTCTGGGAGATGGCGAAAGTCGCCCAGCGCGCCCTCGACGCCGCAGGTGTCTCCGCCGACGACCTCGCCGTGTTCCTGCCGCACCAGGCGAATATCCGTATCATCGATGAGATGGTGAAGCAGTTGAAGCTTCCCGGGCATGTCTACGTGGCTCGGGACATCGTGGACGCAGGCAACACCTCGGCAGCCTCCATTCCCCTGGCGATGCATCGAACCCTCAAGGAACATCCGGAGTTCAGCGGCAAGCTCGCGCTGCAGATCGGATTCGGCGCCGGCCTGGTGTTCGGAGCGCAGGTCGTGGTCCTCCCCTAGTTTTCAAGCCCAAACCGCGACCGTGCGGTTTGACCATCCCCGCCGGTGCACCGGCAAGAACAGAAAAGGAGCCACCATGGCTAGCAACGAAGAAATCCTGGCCGGTCTGGCAGAGATCGTGAACGAGGAGACGGGCCTCGCTCCCGAGTCCGTCGAGATGGACAAGTCCTTCACCGACGACCTCGACATCGACTCCATCTCGATGATGACGATCGTCGTCAACGCCGAGGAGAAGTTCGGCGTGCGGATCCCTGATGAAGAGGTCAAGAACCTGAAGACCGTCGGCGACGCCGTCACCTTCATCTCGGGTGCGCAGGCCTAAGAACCCGCCGTTCCCCGTGCTGCGGCCGCTCCCGGTGTCACCGCCGGTGGCGGCCGCATCCGTCCTCCCTTCGCCCCGGTTCGGCCGGCGCACGCCCTAGCTTTGAAAGAGTGACCATGCCACGCAAAGTCGTCATTACCGGACTCGGTGCAACCACCCCCATCGGCGGGGACGTCCCAACGATGTGGGCCAACTCCCTCAAGGGAGTCTCGGGCGCACGAACCATCGAGGCCGACTGGGTGCAGAAATACGAACTGCCGGTCACCTTCGCCGCGCAGATCACCGTCCCGGCGTCGGAGGTCCTCACACGCGTCGAAGCCAAGCGCATGGACCCTTCGACGCAGTTCGCTGTGGTCGCCTCCCGGGAAGCCTGGCGTGATTCCGGGATCGAGGACGTCGATAAGGATCGTCTCGCCGTCGCCTTCGCTACAGGTATCGGCGGGGTGTGGACCCTGCTCGATGCCTGGGACACACTGCGCGAGAAGGGCCCGCGGAGGGTCCTTCCGATGACGGTGCCGATGCTCATGCCCAATGGCCCTGCCGCGGCCGTGAGTCTCGACCTCGGTGCCCGTGCCGGCGCACACACCCCGGTGTCGGCCTGCGCCTCGGGCACCGAAGCCCTCCACCAGGGTCTCGAACTGATTCGATCCGGCAAGGCCGACGTCGTCGTCTGCGGCGGTGCCGAAGCTGCCATCCACCCGATGCCCATCGCCGCCTTCGCCTCCATGCATGCGCTCTCCCGTCGAAACGACGAGCCTGAACTCGCGTCCCGCCCCTACGACACGGGCCGGGACGGTTTTGTCATGGGCGAGGGAGCCGGCGCCATCGTCCTCGAGGCGGAAGAACACGCCCTCGCGCGTGGTGCCCGGGTCTACGCCGAGCTCGCCGGTACTTCCGTCACGGCCGACGCGTACCACATCACGGCTCCCGATCCCGGCGGACTCGGAGCAACCCGCGCCCTGAAGGCTGCTCTCTTCGACGCGCGAGCGCAGCCGGAGGACGTCGTGCACATCAACGCTCACGCTACGTCGACTCCGGTCGGGGACAAGCCCGAGTACACAGCCCTCAAGGCAGCTCTGGGAAACCACCTCGACGAGGTGGCCGTATCCGCTACCAAGTCCCAGACAGGACACCTTCTCGGCGCTTCCGGCGCTGTCGAGGCCGTCATGACGGTGCTCGCCCTCTACGAGCGGAAGGCGCCGCTCACCATCAACCTCGACAACCAGGATCCCGAGATCCCGCTCGACGTCGTGACCGCACCCAGGGACCTGCCGTCGGGCGACATCGTCGCTCTGAGCAACTCCTTCGGTTTCGGCGGACACAACGCCGTCATCGTCCTACGCAGCGTCTAGGTCGGCCACACACACGAGAGGCGCAGCCCGGCCGGGCTGCGCCTCTCGTGTGTGTGGAGCAGATTGCGTGTCGTCGTCGGCGTTGGCCGCAGCGTCAGAATGCCCTGGTGTCCTGCGGTCGACGCGCCGCCGAACGTCCTAGCCTGTACCAGCTCCCGATCATCCGACCTGGTGCAGCCAGCGCACAGGAGCACCCTCCGCAGCATGACGGAACGGTTCGAGCTCCTCGTCCCAGGACTCGCCGAGTGCAAGGGACAGCTCGTGATAGACGGCTGCAGGATCACCGGCACCCGTCTCGTAGGCATAACGGATCCGGTCCTCGGTCACCATGATGTTGCCGTGGACGTCGGTGGTGGCATGGAAGATGCCGAGCTCAGGGGTGTGCGACCAGCGGCCACCATCTGCCCCTGCACTCTGTTCCTCGGTGACCTCGTAGCGCAGATGTGCCCACCCTCGCAACGCAGAAGCGAGCTGGGCTCCGGATCCCTGCAGGCCGATCCACGACAGCTCGGCGCGCAACATTCCAGGCGCGGCAGGTTGCGCTGTCCACTCCATGTCGATGCGCTTATCCAGCACAGAGCCGATAGCCCACTCGATATGAGGGCACAACGCAGTAGGGGCCGAGTGCACGTACAAGACACCGCGCGCCATCACAACAGACATTCCATCCTCCATAGCTGTAGGTACGTCTTCCCCAACGACCTTCAATGGATGATGAAACAGCAAACGGATGTGCCAGAGCTTTACGAGACCCACCCGCACGGCGTGCGGGTTCGATGTGACTACTGCTTATTGTGCACGAGAAGCCTCAATTCCGCCACTGCACCTACCACAGTGCCAGTGCTGGGGCGTCCCGGCTTGCTCGAGGAGTTCTGACGGGCGGCGAGGCTCCTACGCCCGCGGGTGCGCCTGCTCGTAGCTACGCCGGAGCCGATCAACGGACACGTGGGTGTACAGCTGCGTGGTGGCGAGGCTCGAGTGGCCGAGCAACTCCTGCACGGCGCGGAGATCAGCACCACCGTCCAGGAGGTGAGTGGCAGCAGTGTGCCTCAGCGCGTGGGGACCTCTCGCTGCAGTGTCACCCAATCCTTCGAGGGCTTCCCTGATCTGGGTGCGGACGGCCCTCTGGTCGATACGTCCTCCACGGCGGCCAAGGAACAATGCCGGGCCGCTCCTCCCGTTCACCCACTGCGGGCGGCCGCGACGCAGCCAGTCATCAATGGCATACCCGGCAGGCACCCCATAGGGAACGGTACGTTCCTTGTCCCCCTTGCCCGTCACGACGAGGGTTCGGCGCTCCGTATTGACGTCGTCCACGTCGAGGCCGACCAACTCACCGACCCGGACACCCGTCCCATAGAGCACCTCGAGCATGGCCCGACGTTGGAGCTGGTGGGCATCGCCCTGCTCGCTGCGCCCTCCAAGGCCCTCGAACAGGGCCTGCGCCTGCGGGTGGCTGAGTACCGCCGGCAGGGTGCTGTTGCGCTTGGGTGCTCGTAGGCGTAGAGCGGGATTCAGCGGGACGATCTCCTCGCGCACGGCCCAATCCATGAAGGACCGAACCGCCGCTGCTCGTCGCGCCAACGTGGATCGCGCCAGACCTGCTTGATCGAGCGCTCCGAGCCATGCCCGGAAGTGACGGAGTTCGAGCTGCCCCAGGTCTGATGCACCAGCCCCTGCAGCGTGAGTCAGGAACAGGGCGACATCCTTCTTGTACGCCCGTACCGTGTGCTCGGATCTGTTGCGCTCCAGCGTCAGGTACTTCTCGAACCCCTGAAGGGCCCTAGCAGGTCCTCCGTATGATTCAGCGGTGCCGTCAGTCATGTCTTCCTCCGCCCACCAGTATCCACGCCTCGTCGGTTCGATGAAGGCACTTCACCCAGCGCGTTTCGCAATCCTGCGCCGACTGGGCGTGCGCATTGGCCTAGGTGGGAGAGATCGACATCCGAATTCGTGGGGAGCAGGGCGTCAGCAGCCTGATAATCGACAGGCGGCCAACGGGGGCGGCCACGGGTGATGAATCCGAGGTGCGACAGATTCACAGTGATAGTGGCGGTCCAATGGAAGGAGTAGAAGGGTGGGCATCAAGGCCCGCTGCGCAGTGCGGCCCTGGCTGCCCGAGAGACTCCCTGGCCCGCGTCGGCCGGTTCATCGGGTCCTGGAACACCCCGGTCTGCGTTCACCTCACGCCTGGCGAGCCCGGCGCGTCGACGACGCTCTCCTTGCTTCCCGACGCGACCGGGTCTGCATCTGGAACTCCGTCCGATTCCCTCTCAAGCAACTCCGTCTTCGTCGCGTTGCCCGCGGCATAGCCGACCACAGCGCCAGTGCTGCTGACCACCCTGTGACCGGGCACGATGATCGACACCGGATTGGCCCGTATGGCCGCTCCGACAGCACGCCCCATACCGGCATTACCCAGGTTCGCGGCGATGTCCCGGTAGCTGCGGCGTTGACCGTAGGGTATTCCGGACAGGGCAGTCCAGACCATTCGCTGGAACTCGGTTCCCCGAAGATCCACCGGCACGTCGAAGTGACGCCGTGAGCCGGCGAAATACTGCCCGATCTCACTCGCCGCCCGCCACAGGAGAACCTCTGTCGCGCTCGGACTGACGTCAGGCCCTGCCTCCGCCTGATTCCCGTCTGCTGGCACGACGACGGACGGCTCCAGTGGCCGTCCGAGGAGCGACCGTGCGGGCACCGGAGAGTGGTCCTCGTGATACAGGCCGACGATCGCCTCGCCGTTCGCGACGATGCGCAGGACCCCGACAGGAGAGTCGATGTCCAGGTATCGTCGTTCCGCGCCTGGGGCGTTGGGGCCTTCTTCTGCACTGCTGGACTCGATGCTTGTCATGAGGGTTCTCCGCGAGGTGTTCGTGATGGGCAGGGCGTTGTTCGGGGGACTCGGCAAGACGGAAGAGCGAAACGGCGCGTCATTCCTTCTGCCGTCGCCATCCGACGCTCGTCCTGTGGGCAAGGCCGGCAAGTTCCAGCCGGGCGAGTCCGCTCAGGACCTCACGGATGGACAGACCGGCGACCGATGCCAGTTTGTCGACGGTGGTGAAGGCGCGAACGGGTAGTCCGTCGAGCACCAGAAGATCGGGGATGGTCAAGCCATCCTGATCCCGGGCCGGCTCAGCGTCCTCCCTGGCGCGGTCGCCCAGGGGTGGTTCGCCGAGCGGGCCGGCTAGTTCGGCGACGTCGGCAGCGTCGGTGACACAGACGGCTGTACCATCCCTGAGCAACCGGTGGCATCCCGCGGAGTTGGCAGAGTGGACCGAACCAGGGACGGCTCCAACCGGCCTTCCGAGGCCCGCCGCATGGTGGGCTGTATTCAGGGCGCCGGACCTCCAACGAGCCTCGACGACGACTGTCACGGCGCTGAGAGCAGCGATCAACCTGTTGCGCTGTAGAAATCGCCACCTTGTCGGAGAACTTCCCGGTGGTACCTCCGAGATGAGCAGGCCGCTGCGCGCGACGGTGCGGAGTAATTCCTCGTTCCCGGCTGGGTAATAGCGATCGACGCCGCAGGCCAGCAGCGCGACGGTGGCTGGGAAAGCACCGTCATCGGTCGTTGCGAGCGCTGCCCTGTGAGCCTGCGCATCGATCCCGTAAGCGCCACCTGAGACCACCGCGTAGCCGCGGGACGCAAGGCCGGAGGTCATGTCGGCTGTCACGGAGGACCCATAGTTCGTGCTGTCCCGCGAACCTACGACGGCGGCCAGCCGACCGAGGTTCGGAATCTCATAATTACCTCGTACCCACAGGCACAGGGGCGCCGAGGTCTGGAGATCGTGCAGCGCCGCCGGCCACTCGCTCGATTCCGGAGTGACGAGCCGGCCGGCCAGTCGCTCGAGCGTGGCGAGATCACGCTCGGGAGCCAGATCCCCGAGACGCGGGTCCCATCGAGCCAATCCCTCCTGCAGGTGGTCACGGCGGTCATCCGGAATCCCGAGTAGGTCATGAAGCTGAGCCCGGACGTCGTGCCCGGCGTGGATCTCGCCGCGGGCGATGCGCAGGGCATCGATTGGGCCGACCACGGACACGAGGCCCAGACCGATGGTGTCGGACGGCTCGAAGAGCCTCGAAAGCGCGGCCCTGGCCGTTGTTGTGCTGTCCGTCCCGCCCGTCGTCACTGTGCACTCTCCTGGAGGCGGAACCCCAGGGCCGTGACGACGTCATCGGCCTCCGGGGTGTCACGACCAGCGAGATCCGAGATGGTCCAGGCGACGCGGAGAACACGATCCCAGCCACGAGCGCTGACCAGGCTCCGGTCCAGCGCCTTATCCAGGGACGCCGTCACCTTCCGCGGCAGGGCGAGGTCTCCCCGCAATATCCGTCCCTGCACCTCCGAATTCGTGGTGTAGTTCCAGCGGCGCAGCCGGCTGCGCTGTGCAGCCCGCGCTCCGGCGACTCGTGCGGCTACAACGGCCGAGGTCTCGGCAGACGTGCCCCCGGCATAATCGGCGAGACTCACCCTTTGCACGACCACCTGCAGATCGACCCGATCCAGCAGGGGCCCCGACAGCCGGTTGAAGTACCTGCGACGTTGCTGGGCCGTGCACAGGCAATCGATTCCTTTTCCATTGGCGAGCCCGCAGGGACAGGGGTTGAGCGCGAGAACCAGCTGGAAGCGCGCAGGGTAGGACGCGGTGCCCGATGCACGATGAAGGACGAGGCACCCGCTCTCGAGCGGCTCCCGCAGCGCTTCGAGAACCCGGCGCTCATACTCCGGCGCCTCGTCAAGGAACAGGATGCCCCGATGCGCCCGTGACGCGGCTCCCGGTCTCGGGATACCGCTGCCGCCCCCGATGATGGAGGCGGGAGTTGCCGTGTGGTGGGGGCTCTCGAAGGGTGGCTTACGGACCAGCTCGGCGCAGAGCCGATCACCGCTCAGGCTATGGATGGCGGTGACCTCCATGGCGTGATCATCCTCCAGATCTGGCAGGATGCCCGGCAGTCGCTCGGCAAGCATCGTCTTGCCCGCACCGGGAGGTCCCATCATGAGCAGGTGGTGCGCACCGGCCGCCGCGATCTCGAGGGCGAATCTCGCTTCCTGCTGACCTGCGATATCCGACAGGTCCTTGAGCGGCGCGGATGGCAGGACTCGGGTCATGGCCCCGGTGCGTATCGACGGGTCGGGACGATCCACGTCGCCGACCTCCGCTCCGAACGCCACCGCGACGTCCGCAAGGGTCTGGAACGCCCGGACCTCCGCTGCGGGGACGAGTGCCGCTTCCGCCTCATTCTCCTCGGCAACCACTATCCGATGGTGTCCGGCGTCGACAGCGGCCATCACCGCCGGGAGGACACCATGCACGGGACGCAGTTGCCCATCCAGTCCGAGCTCGGCGATGAAAACCGTCGAACCGCACCCCCGGACATCGCCCGCTGCGGCAAGCGCCGACATGACGATCGCCAGGTCGAAGGCCGACCCTCGTTTCGGCAGGGACGCAGGAATGAGGTTCACCGTGATCTTTCGGCGGCTGAGCGGAACCCCCGCGTTCCGGGCGGCCGCCCTGATACGGTCCTTGGCCTCGTTGAGCGACGCATCCGGAAGACCGAGCAGTACGAAGGCCGGCAGGGTCTGCCCGATATCCGCCTCGACCTCGACGATGTGCCCGTTCATGCCGACAAGGGATACTGCGTAGGTCCGCCCGAGCACCGTCAGATCACTGCCCGGACATGCTCGATCCGCGGAGTGCCGGAGCCGTCGTCGAGGACTCCGACGGCGTCGACGCGGAACCCGCTGAATCGCAGGTTGTGCCCGCGCGCCCATTTCGACGCGAGCAGGTACAGCCGCTCGAGCTTGCTCGCCGTGATGGACTCGAGCGGTTGCCCGAAATCATCCGAACTGCGCGTCTTGACCTCGACGATCACCAGCGTCGACCCGTCGATCGCGACGAGGTCGATCTCCCCCGCGGGACACCGCCAATTGCGGTCGACGATCGTAAGCCCGGCCCGTTCCAAGAAGTCAGCGGCCGTCGCTTCCCCGCGACGCCCCAATTCATCCTTTGCCAACATGGCTACCACCTCCGCCCCCAGCTTCAGGGAGGCAGAGAAGGTGCACGGCAGGCTGCTGTCCTATGTGGACAACCTCAGGCAGAACCAGGCGGAGCGGCGGACCGACTCAGTTGCCCAGCGTCCCGTCCTTCGGCAGCGCCATGTCGTCGGACTTCGACAGTTCCTCCACGTTGACGTCCTTGAACGTGATGACACGGACGTTCTTCACGAAGCGGGCGGAGCGGTACACGTCCCACACCCAGGCATCCTGCAGGGTCAGGTCGAAGTAGACCTCGCCGTCCGCCGAGCGGGCCTGCAGGTCCACGTTGTTCGCCAGGTAGAACCGGCGCTCCGTCTCGACGACATAACTGAAGAGCCCCACGACGTCCCGGTACTCGCGGTACAGCTGGAGCTCCATGTCGGTTTCGTAGTTCTCAAGATCTTCGGCACTCATTCGACCATCATCCCTCAATATCGACGCGTGGCATGTCGGGCCTGTCCATGCTTCCCAGCCGCCAGGTCTTCCGGTGATACTCACTGGGCCCGACGGCGTCGATGGACCCCCTGTGCGCCTCGGTGGCGTACCCCTTGTTCACGTCCCAGCCGAAGGCGGGGTGCTCGGCAGCGAGAGTCACCATCAGGGCGTCGCGCTCCACCTTGGCGAGCACACTGGCTGCAGCGACACTCAGGCACGTGAGGTCTGCCTTGATCTTCGTGTGCACGGGCGCCGCGCAGGCGATGGTTCCCACCGGCGGTGCACCCTCGTCCGTCTGGAAGAGCACGCCCTGTGATCGGGCGGAAAGCCAGTCGTGATTGCCGTCGAGGACGACGACATCCGGAGTGACGGTCTTGAGGACATCGGCCCAGGCCCGGCTTCCGGCGGCCCGCAGGGCGGCCATGAGGCCCAACGCATCGACCTCGGCCGCGGTCGCGTGTCCGACGGCGGACGCGACGGACCAGCGCCGGATGCGTGGCACCAGCGCCTCACGCTGGGATGCCGGCAGCAGCTTGCTGTCGCGCACTCCGCGAAGTCCGGCCGTAGCGTCGAGGTCCACGACGACGATACCCACCGATACAGGTCCGGCCAGCGCTCCCCTGCCCACCTCATCGCAGCCGGCGACGTAACGGTGTCCGTCCGCCCCGAATGATTTCTCGAAACTCAGGTTCGGGGCGGTGGATCGCTTCCTGCGCGGTGCTGTCATCGTCCTGCCGGAATCAGCTGTGCCGCAGCCTCCGGTTCGGGAATTCCACCGAAGACATCGGGATGGTTGCCGAGGAAGCCAATGCGATCGAGAGGCCAGGCGATGACGGCCGCCTTGCCCTCGATGTCATCGACGCTCACGAACCCCTCCCCTGGCTTGTCGCGGTTGGCACGGGAGTCGGCGGAGGCATTGCGGTGGTCGCCCATGACCCAGATCCTGCCGTCGGGCACGACGACGTCGAACGGCACGTCCGACGGGTTGGCGCCGGGATAGAGGTAGGGCTCGGTCAAGGGCTCGCCGTTGACCGTGATGCGGCCCTGGGCGTCACAGCAGATGACATGGTCACCGGCCAGTCCGATGACGCGCTTGACGAGGTGCTGATGGGACTCGTCCGGAGCGAGGCCTATGAAGATGAGGGCTTCCTTGAACCAGCCGATGTCCGTCCCGGCCTGAGGTGGCAGCCACTCCTGCTCGTCACGGAAGACGACGATGTCACCGCGCTCGAGGTCGAAGGGCTGCGGCACGAGCTGGTTGACGAAGATGCGGTCGTCGATCTCGAGGGTCTCCTCCATGGATCCCGACGGGATGAAGAAGGCCCGGAAGAAGAAGGTCTTGATGAGGAAGGACAGCACCAGCGCGATCACGACGATCGTCGCGATCTCCTTCAACCATGCGCCGACCCCGTGGTCGGCCTCCTTCTTGTCCCGTGGCGACCTCGCGAATCCCTTGCCGGGGGCACCTGAGACCTCGGCAGCGTTGGAGGCGTTGGGTGCGACGGCGCCATCGCCGGCCTCGGAGGAGTCGGGATCGACGGGGTGTGGTGCGGGTGCCTCGGCTCCCGAGTGTGACTTCCTGCGGAAGCTCCGTGCCATGTGCGAAATGTCCTCTGTAGTCGTGATACCCGGGGGCTACCCCACCGGACGCGGTTCTGCGGCGTCGACGCCGCTGAACCGCCGGGCTCAGCCGACGTGCTGCTCGATCGGGGCGAACCGGTCAAGTGGCCAGACTAGCTGAAACGCCCGCCCGATGATCCGGTCCTCGGCGATGAGGCCGCCGCCCGGAGCACCCAGGAGTGCCCGCGAGTCCATGGATGCCGATCGATGGTCTCCCAGCAGCCATACCCGGCCCTCCGGAACGACGACGTCGAAGGCCTGATCGCTCGCCACATCCCCCGGATGGACGTACGGCTCGTCGATCGGGTTCCCGTTGAGCGTCAGCCGACCGTCGGCGGAGCAGCATACGACGTGGTCCCCCCCGACCCCGATGACGCGCTTGACGTACACCGTGTCGCTGCCGGACATCCCGAGCCATTGGCTCACTCCGGCAGCAACCTGCACGGGAACGCTGCGCGGATCCGTGATCGGATCGAAGGACCCTCGCCCGTCGAAGACGACGATGTCTCCGCGCTCCACTGCTCCGCGCTTCTCCTCGAGCTTGCTGACGAGGACGCGATCGCCCTCGGCGAGCAGGGGTTCCATCGACGCTGACGGGATGAAGTAGACATCGAGGAGGAAACCGCGGATCAGTCCCGTGAGGACAGCGGCGAGGACGACGGTGGAGAACACAAAACGCCAGCCCACACAATGGGACCGGCGTTTCGCGTGCGCTCCAGCCGAAGGGCGGAAAGCAGGTTCTTCGTGCACTGAAGAAGAGTTACTTGACCGTCTTGGGGTCGCGCTTCTCCTTGATCTTCGCTGCCTTGCCGCGCAGATCACGCATGTAGTACAGCTTGGCGCGGCGCACATCACCCTTGGAGACGACCTCGATCTTGTCGAGGACCGGGCTGTGGACGGGGAACGTACGTTCCACGCCGACACCGAAGCTCACCTTGCGGACCGTGAAGGTCTCGCGGATGCCGTCGCCCTGGCGTCCGAGGACGAAGCCCTTGAAGATCTGAACACGGGTGTTCTTGCCTTCGATGATGTTCACATGGACGTTGACGGTGTCGCCGGCGCGGAAGTCCGGGACGTTGTCGCGGAAGGATACGGCGTCGACGGAATCGAGAATATGCATTTTCGTGCTCCTGGTGAACGCCACAGGTCATTCACGTGGGTCACGGCGGACAATGACCGGACGCGAGGTCAGGGCAATACCGCCGAAGTAGTGTCCGACCGATCCGATGATTCGGCGGCCGGTGTGTGGAACTGTTGGCTGGACGCCCCCTGTGGCAGGGTCCGGCCCAGTGGACACAAACAACCATTCTTCCACAGCGATCGGTTCAACCGCTAATGCGGAGGCCGCACGAGCCTGCCGTCGACGACGTCGAATCCTGCGGCGCGTAACGCCTTCATATCTGCTGGGGACAGGGTAGCGGCCTCGACGTCGGCGAGGAGGTCCGGCCGCCGCTCGGCTGTCCGCTGGAACTGCTCCACCCGGCGCCATTGCGCGATCTTCGCGTGGTTGCCGCTCAGCAGCACCTCCGGGATGTCGCGCCCGCGCCAGGATGACGGCTTGGTGTAGACCGGGTACTCGAGCAGACCGTCGGAGTGCGACTCCTCGACGAGGGACTCGGGGTTGCCGACGACGCCGGGGATCAGCCTTCCGACAGCCTCGACCATGGCCAGCACCGCGACCTCTCCCCCATTGAGGACGTAGTCGCCGAGGGACACGGGACGGACGTCGAACTGCCCTCGCGCCCAGTCGATCGCCCTCTCGTCGATACCCTCGTACCTGCCGCAGGCGAAAACCAGGTGGTCCAGATCGGCGAGCTCGTGGGCCATCGCCTGGTTGAAGACCGCTCCGGCCGGAGAGGGGACGATGAGCGTCGGTCGTCCCGCTGCGGTCGGGGACTCTGCCACCACGGCCTCCAGGGCGAGCGCCCACGGCTCCGGCTTCATCACCATGCCCGCACCGCCACCGTAGGGTGTGTCGTCCACCGTCCGGTGGCGGTCCGTGGTGAACGTGCGGAGGTCGTGGACCCGTACATCGAGGACGCCGTCCTGCCGCGCCTTGCCGATGAGCGACAGGTCGAGTGCGGCGAGGTACTCCGGAAAGATGGAGACGACGTCGATGCGCACTAGCCGCGCGCCTCGCCGGGCGTGACCTCGGGCCCGACCGCTGATGCGGCGTCCACGTCATCGCCGTCGTCGGGCGCCTGGTTGGACCCGGGGGTATTCAGGTCGAAAAGCCCCGCCGGCGGAACGATGACGATGTAGCCGGCCTTCGGATTCACCTCGGGCACGATGTCCGCGACGAATGGCACCAGTGCCTCATGTCCGCCTGGCAGTTCGACGACCAGCAGATCCTGCACGGCCATGGTCCTCAGCGCCGTCACCTTGCCCACGGACTCGCCGTCCACGCGGGCGTCCAGGCCGACGAGCTCGTGCTCGTACCAGGCGTCGTCGTCGTCATCCTGCGCACCAGCGGTGTCGATGAAGAGCTGCGCGCCCCGCAGGGTCTCGGCCTGGTTGCGGTCGGAGACCTGCTCGAAGGCAACGATCAGGATGTCCTTGTTCCACCGGGCCTTCGCCACGGTCAACTCCGTCACGGCGGCTCCCTCGACGCGGAAGGTCCCCCCGGCATCGAATCGGGCTTCAGGGGCGTCCGTGAAGAGCTGGACGGTGACCTCTCCCTTGATTCCGTGGGGCTTCCCGATCCTGGCGACGAGTACGTCCATGGTGGTGCTCCTGCTGTTGTGCTGATGCGGATTCGGGTGATTAATGCGATCGGCCCCACCACCGGGTCCTGGTGGTGGGGCCGATCAATGCCGTTCGTCGGTGAAGCTCGGGCCGGTCAGCCCCGGCGGCGGTCGGTGTCGACGACGTCGACCCGTACGGGCTCGCCGTCCGCGAGTGCGGCCACCACGGTGCGTAGCGCACGGGCGGTGCGCCCTTGGCGACCGATCACGCGCCCCAGGTCCTCCTGGTGCACGCGGACCTCGAGCGTCTCGCCGCGACGGTTGTTCTTCGCGGCGACCCGGACATCGTCAGGGTTGTCGACGATGCCGCGGACGAGGTGCTCCAGAGCTTCGGCCAGCAATTTACTCTGCCTCGGTCGCTTCCGGGGCGTCGTCGTTCTTCTTCGCCTTCGACGTGATCGCCTCGGGGACGATCACCGAACCCTTCTCGGGGGCCACGAACGCTGCCTTGGGTGCCTTGGTCCTCAGGGTGCCTTCCTGGCCCTTGAGTCCCTTGAACTTCTGCCAGTCACCGGTGATCTTGAGCAGGACGGAGACCTGCTCGGTCGGCTGAGCGCCGACGCCGAGCCAGTACTGCGCACGCTCGGAGTCGATCTCGATGAACGAGGGCTCCTCGGTGGGGTTGTACTTGCCGATCTCTTCGAGGGCACGGCCATCACGCTTGGAGCGTGCATCCATGACGACGACACGGTAGAACGGTGCGCGGATCTTGCCCATGCGCTTGAGGCGAATCTTTACGGCCACTTGTGTGGTCACTCCTTGTGAATAAAAAGGGCGAACCCATCATCCTGCTCCCGTGGGGCGGGCCATTCATGGGGGTTCAGAGGACACAATGCACGCGCAGAGAGAGGGGCTGCACGGATCGAGTACGGATCCATTGTGCCAGACCGCCGTGCTTTAGGCGATTCCGTCGAACGGACCGGCGACGGCGACGCGGAGCTGATTGCGCCACGGGTCCTCGAAACGCAGTTCGGCGCCCGTGTGATGACTACCGAAACCCGCGTGGGAGAGGCGATCGGCAAGCGCCGCCACCTCGTCGGCCACGGGGACCCGGATGAGGACCTCACCGAGCCCGAGGGTGTCCTTGCGCGGTCCGGCTCCCCGGCTGTTCCAGACATTCATGGCCATGTGGTGGTGGTAGCCGCCGGCAGACACGAAGAGCGCCTGGTCGTGCCACCCCGCGGTGCGCTCGAATCCGAGCACGTCCACGTAGAAGCGGTGCGCCGCGTCCACGTCACCCACCTGGAGGTGCACGTGCCCGACGGCGGCACTCCTCGACTCCGCCTGCGCCACCGCTGCCTCCGTGAGGTGCTTCTCGATGTAGCCGCGCGGCGGGAGTGGCAGGCTTCCCATCACCACCGTGCGGCCACCCCGCTCGTCGCGCGACCAGTCCCAGGTATCCCTTGGCCGGTCCACGTACAGCTCGATGCCGTTGCCCTCGGGATCGGCGAAGTAGAAGGCCTCGCTCACGAGGTGGTCGGCGCTGCCCACATAGGAGCTCAGTGGATGCCGCGCGGCGGAGGCGACGACGGCGGCGAGGTCCGCCTGATCCTCGAAGAGGAGAGCCGTATGGAAGAGGCCTGCCTGGCCGGGCTGTGCCAGGTGGAGGTGACGCGCAGCTTCCAGGCGGACCACCGCCCTCCCCCGGCGTCCCAGCACGACGGCGTCGGTGCCGTCGTCGAGCACCTCGAGGGCGAGGGCTGTCCGGTAGTAGGCGGACATTCCGGCGAGATCACCGACCTTGAGCGTCAGCGTTCCCATGGTGGTGTCTGTGGGCAGCAGATCCTGCGTGGACATCGAGGCTCCTTCTTATGCGGATGGGTCAACACCTGCATAACTACTTGAAGCTTCAAGTTACTCCGCGGGGTTACGGCTGAGGTCCTCTCCGCGCAGCACGACGGCCCGGAGGGAGGCGAGCGTCGTCACGTCGATGCGGGGATCGGCGGAGCACACGATCGCGTCGGCGCTCGCTCCCTCCTCGATGCCCGGGAAGCCGAGCCAGGATCGCGCGGCCCAGCACGCGGCATCGACCGCGGCGGCGGCCCCGAGCCCGGCGGCGGCCAATGCCGCGACCTCGTCGGGAAGCCTCCCGTGCGGAATGACGCTGCCGGCATCGGTACCCGCGTAGACGGCGATACCGGCGTCGTGGGCCTGACGGACCATGGCGTGGCGACCGCTCCATAAACGACGCATGTGCGCCGCATAGTCCGGGTACTTCCCGGCAGCGCCGTCGGCGATATCCGGAAAGGTATCGATGTTGATGAGCGTCGGCACGATGGCGACGCCCTGCTCGACGAAGCGCGGGATGTGGCGGGGCAGCATCCCGGTGGCGTGCTCGATGCAGTCGATGCCGGCGTCGAGCATCCCGTCGAGCGTCTCCGCGGCGAAGCAGTGTGCGGTGACGCGCGCGCCCTCGGCGTGGGCGGCGGCGACCGCCTCCTGCAACGCGTGGGTCGGGAAGGCCGGCGCGAGGTCTCCGATGGATCGGTCGATCCAGTCCCCGACGATCTTGACCCAACCGTCTCCGGATCGCGCCTGCTCGGCCACCGCGGTGGCGAGCTGGTCCGGCTCCACCTCGACGGCGTAGTCGCGGAAGTAACGGCGGGTCCGTGCCACGTGTCGCCCTGCGCGCACGAGCCGGGGCAGGTCCGCGCGCTGCTGCACCCAACGCGTGTCATTGACCACGCCCGCGTCGCGGATGAGCAGGGTTCCCGCGTCCCGGTCCTGCAGCGCCTGCTGTTCGGCCAGCTCATCGGGCACCCGGCCCCGCCGGTCGAGGCCGACATGGCAGTGCGCGTCCACCAGCCCCGGCAGCACCCAGCCCTCGAGCGTCCGGCGCGGCCTGCCGGGCGGGCGACGGAAGGTGAACAGGCCGTCCTTCACGTAGACATCGGGAACCGTGTGCGACGGCGACAGCAGCACGGTGCCTGTGAGGTGCAGGTAGCCTGCGTCCCCGCGGCTCCCACCGCCCTCGCCGGAGAGTTCCCTCACGCCGCCACGTCCTGCCTCATGGACCGCAGGAACGCGCGGATCACCGCATCGCCCTCCGCCGAGTCATGGGGCCGATGCGCGCCCGGCGCCACCCGATGGACCGCGCCCGTGCCGGCGAGGTATCCGGCGACCTCCTCGTACAGCGGCTCCCACCCGCCCGTCAGCACGAGGGTGGGGACGCCCGGCACGATGGACAGCGGCGCATCCCACGGCGGACTCTGGAGTCGCAACCGGGCGGCGTCCCTCCGCGCGTCCGCGGTGGTGGGCAGGTGCGCGTCCGCGGAGAACACACGGCGCACGAACCTGCGGAGATACTCGTCGTCCGTCAACTCGTCCCGTTCGGCGAACAGCGGCGCCATCAGCTCGATGTGCGCCCTCGTCGCGGGGTGGTCGACGGTGAGTGACAGGCATGCAGGTTCGACCAGGGTGAGCGACCGCACCAGGTCCGGGCGCTCCACGGCGACCATCAGGGCCGAGACGGCGCCCTGCGAATGCGCGACGAGATGCCCGCCCTTTCCGAGGGCCTCCACCAGGATCTCCCCGTCACGGGCGTGGTCGGTCGGCAGCGGATCCTCGGAGAGCGAGTATCCGTGACGTCGGACGTACAGGCAGTCGAAGTCGAGCGACAATCCGTGCTGCCGGGGCCAGGCGGCAGCACCGAAGGAACCACTCCCGTGGACGAACACCACGCGCTCGGTAGCCATCAGGATCCCGGCACCGCATGGAACGGACGATCGGGCAGCACCGCGGATGCTACTTCCCGAGGAACTTCTCGAAGCCCTTGGGGAGATTCATGGCGGACGGGTCGAAATCCTCCTGGCCGCCGAAGGCCGCACCGGTGGGCGCAGCAGTACGGGCTGCGGCGCGGCGTGCCTCCGCCTCGCGGGCCTCCAGCGCTGCCTTGGCGGGGTTCCCCGAGCGGGGCTTCTTCTTCCCCTTGGCCGCCGTGGCCTTGCGGGGACTTCCGAACCCACCGGGGCCGGCCATGCCGGGCATCCCGGGGATCCCGCCGCCGGACGCCATCTTCTTCATCATCTTCTGCGCCTGCGTGAAGCGCTCCAGGAGGCCGTTGACCTCGGAGACGTGCACTCCGGAGCCTCGGGCGATGCGCGCGCGCCGCGAGCCGTTGATGATCTTGGGAGCGACGCGCTCGTGCGGGGTCATCGAGCGGACGATCGCCTCCACGCGGTCGATCTCGCGCTCGTCGAAGTTCTCCAGCTGCTCACGCATGTTGGCCGCACCAGGCATCATCATGAGCATCTTCTTCATGGAGCCCATGTTGCGGATCTGCTGCATCTGCGACAGGAAGTCGTCGAGCGTGAAGTCCTCCTGGTCGGCGAACTTCTTCGCCATCCGGGCCGCTTCGTCCTTGTCCCAGGACTTCTCCGCCTGCTCGATCAGGGTCAGGACGTCGCCCATGTCGAGGATGCGCGAGGCCATCCGGTCGGGGTGGAACAACTCGAAGTCGTCCAGCCCTTCGCCCGTCGAGGCGAACATGACGGGCTTGCCGGTGATGGAGGCGACCGAGAGGGCGGCACCGCCGCGGGCATCGCCGTCGAGCTTGGTCAGGACGACGCCGGTGAAGTTGACGCCCTCGTTGAAGGCGAGCGCCGTATTGACCGCGTCCTGGCCGATCATCGCGTCGATGACGAAGAGGACCTCGTCGGGGTTGATGGCCTCCCGGATATCCGCGGCCTGCTGCATCAGTTCGGCGTCGACGCCGAGGCGGCCCGCGGTGTCGACAATGACGACGTCGTGCAGGCGCGCCCGCGCCTCGGCGATGCCCTGACGCGCGACGGCGACCGGGTCACCCGTGGCTGACTCGAAGTCGGAGCTGACACCGGGGTGAGGTGCGAAGACGGGAACTCCCGCACGCTCCCCGTTGACCTGGAGCTGACGTACGGCATTCGGTCGCTGCAGGTCGCAGGCGACCAGCAGGGGGCTGTGTCCCTGGCCCTTGAGCCACTTGGACAGCTTGCCCGCGAGCGTGGTCTTACCCGCTCCCTGGAGGCCCGCGAGCATGATGACCGTGGGCGGGTTCTTGGCGAGGCGGATGCGGCGGGTCTCGCCGCCGAGGATCCCGACGAGTTCCTCGTTGACGATCTTGACGATCTGCTGGCCCGGGTTCAGTGCCTGGGACACCTCGAGTCCGAGGGCGCGTTCCTTGACGGAAGCCGTGAAGGAACGGACGACGGGGACGGCGACGTCGGCGTCGAGCAGGGCGCGCCTGATCTCGCGCACCGTCGCGTCGATGTCCGCCTCGGTGAGGCGGCCCTTGCCGCGCAGGTTCTTGAAGGTCGCAGTCAGCCGGTCGGAGAGTGAATTGAACACGTGCCGTGAACTACTTTCATCGGGGATCAGGGAGGCTCAACTCCCTAGGGTATCAACTGGCACTGCAGGAGGACCGACCGCGGGCGAGCCTGCCCCTCCGCGGATCGGCCGGGAGCTACACCATCGGCACGACCCTTCGCCCGGTGCGCACTCACGTCCCGGGTTTTGCCGCAGGGCGGGACACCCGCAGGGATAGGTGGCAAGGTGAAGACGTGGATACTCACTCACTCGCAGAACACGATTCCATCCCCGCCGAGGCCGAGACACGCGTGCAGACGCTGCTGATCCTCGGAGCCTCCGGTGACCTCACCGGACGGCTCCTTCTTCCCGGCCTCGCCCGGCTCATCCGCCTCGGGCGGGCCGACGGCCTGCACCTCGTGGGGGCGGGTTCCGACGACTGGACGGACGAACAGTGGCGTGAGCGGCTCGACGGGGCGTTCGCGCCGGCCCTCGCAAAGGCCGACGACGCCGGGCGAGCGGCGCTTCAGCAGGTGCGGGACGACAGCTCCTACCACCTGCTCGACGTGACCAGGGACGGCCTCGCGGAACTCGTCCGGACCCTCGAGGGGCCCGTTGCCATCTACTTCGCGCTGCCACCCGCCGTGAGCCAGATGGCCTGCAGCGCGCTTGGTCCGGGCTCGCTGCCGAGAAGCACCCGGCTCGTCATGGAGAAGCCCTTCGGCACGGACCAGGCGAGCGCCCACAGCCTCAACGACAAGCTGTCGAGGCTGGTCCCGGAGCAGAACATCCACCGTGTCGACCATTTCCTCGGCAAGGCGACCGTCTTCAACATCCTCGGGCTCCGTTTCGCCAACCGCATCCTCGAGCCGGTCTGGAACAACCTGCACATCGAGAAGGTCGAGGTGATCTTCGACGAGGACCTCGCGCTGGAGAACCGGGCGCGCTACTACGACGGCGCCGGGGCGCTGCGGGACATGATCCAGAGCCATCTGCTGCATGTCATGGCGCTGCTGGCCCTCAACGCGCCGTCGACCCTGCACGAGCGTGACCTGCGCGACCACATCGGGTCCGTGCTGCGGGCGAGCACGGTGAACCTCGACGACCCGACCAGCAGCCGTCGTGCCCGGTACACCGCGGGCACGATCGGCGACCGCGCGATCCCCGACTACGTCGCGGAACCGGGCGTGGACGCCTCCAAGGGTACGGAGACGCTCACGGAGATCACGGTGTCCATCAACAACCAGCGCTGGTCCGGCGTCCCGTTCGTCCTGCGCTCGGGCAAGGCGCTGGGGGCCAAGCGGAAGGAAGCCGTCATCACCTTCCGTCCGGTCAGCCACCTGCCCGTCGGCTTCACGGGCCAGGATGCACCGACCAGGCTCCGCATCGGGTTCGGCCCTGACACGCTGCAACTGGAACTCGACGTAAACGGACCCGGTGACATCTTCTCGCTGGACCGCGCGACCCTCAGTGCGGACCTCAACGAAACGGATCTCCTCCCCTACGGCGAGGTGCTCGACGGCGTCCTCGCAGGGGATCCGACCCTCTCGGTCCGGGGTGACACGGCGGAGGATTGCTGGCGCATCGTGGAGCCCGTCCTGAAGGCGTGGTCCGAGGACCTGGTGCCCCTCGAGGAGTATCAGGCGGGCTCCGTCGGACCCGATGCCTGGCCGTCCTCCCACGGGCGGGCCTGACACCTCCCGGACAGGACACACAGGACAGACACAGAGGGAGGGCCCCCACCTGCGTGGGGGCCCTCCCTCTGTGTCTGCTCTCTACAGTGCTGCGTCCCCGCGCTCACCCGTCCGGACGCGGACGGCCTCCTCGACCGGGATCACCCAGACCTTGCCGTCTCCGGCCCGCCCGGTGTTGGCCGTGGACACCAGGACATCGACGATGTCACTGACCCAGGCGTCCGCGACGAGGACCTCCACGCGGGCCTTCTGCAGGAGGTCCACGGTGTACTCGGCTCCGCGGTACACCTCGGTGTGGCCGCGCTGGCGGCCGTAGCCGCTCGCCTGGCTGACCGTGAGGCCCTGGACACCGTAGTTCTCGAGGGCCCCCCGAACTCCGTCGAGCTTGTCGGGACGGACGATCGCTGTCACCAGTTTCATGAATGTACGCCCTCCGTGACGTTCTGCTTCGTGGTCTGTGGCTGCTTCTGCTGTGTGAACATCTGCTCGGCGAAGGGGTGGAAGGATCCGCCGACCCCGAGACCGCCGAACTCGTAGGCCGTCTCCGCATGCTCCGACAGGTCCACTCCGGATACCTCGTTGTCGGGGCTGATGCGGAACCCGATGGTCTTGTGGATGGCGAGACCGATGATGGCGGTCATCACGGCGGACAGGGCGATCGCGATGGCGGCTGCCACGATCTGTGCGACGAGCTGACCGGCGCCGCCGCCGTAGAAGAGACCGCCACCTTCGCCGTCGACGGGCAGGGCGATGAAGCCGAGCGACAGCGTCCCGACGATGCCGGCGACGAGGTGCACGGCGACGACGTCGAGCGAGTCATCGAAGCCGAGGCGGTACTTGAGCCCGACGGCGAGGGCGCAGATCGCGCCGGCGACCAGACCCAGGCAGACGGCACCGACGGGGCTGACATTGGCGCAGGCCGGAGTGATGGCCACGAGACCGGCGACGATGCCCGAGGCGGCACCGAGGGACGTGGGGCGTCCGTCGCGGACGCGCTCGGTCATGAGCCAGCCGACCATGGCGGCTGCCGGAGCGGCCATCGTATTGATCCAGATGAGGCCGGCTTCCTCGGCGGTGCCCGCTGCACCACCGTTGAATCCGAACCAGCCGAACCAGAGGAGGGCTGCTCCCAGCATCACGAACGGGATGTTGTGGGGGCGCTGCGCCGGATCCTTGCCGAATCCCTGGCGCTTGCCGAGGATCAGCGCGAGGACGAGGGCTGCGACGCCGGCACTGATGTGCACCACGGTGCCGCCTGCGAAGTCGATCGCCTCGCCGACAGCACCTCCGACGGAGCCGTCAGCGCTCAGGAGGCCTCCACCCCACACCATGAAGGCGAGGGGGCAGTAGACCGCGGTGACCCAGATGGGGACGAAGATGACCCAGGCCCCGAACTTGGCGCGGTCGGCGATCGCGCCGCTGATGAGTGCCACCGTGATGATGGCGAACGTCGCGCCGTATCCGGCACCGATCAGGTCCTCGGTGCCGATCAGGCTGGTCAGTCCGAAGGACGTGAACGGATTGCCGAAGAGTTGCGCGATGCCGTCACCGCTGGTCATCGAGTAGCCCCACAGGACCCACACGACTCCCACCAGTCCGACGGCTATGAAGCTCATCATCATCATGTTCAGCGCTGCCTTGGCGCGGGTCATCCCGCCATAGAAGAAGGCGAGGCCGGGGGTCATGAGGAGTACGAGGGCGGCTGAGATCATCACCCATACGTGGCCTGCTGTCAGATCCATCAAACACGGTCCTTCCAAAGGGGCGGGTACTTCCCGCACCTCAAGAATGAGCGGGTCGTGTTTCCGTCCTTTGGGCTTCGCATTGCGCGCAGGTTACATCAGTCTCACGCACGTAAAAGCCGCGTGACGCCGATGTTTCCAGCACGTTTCCAGGGCCGGGATCCCTTGCTGATGGAGGCTCCAGGGTCTATGCCACGGCTCAGTTCAGCAGCGCGTCGACGAATGCCTCGGCGTCGAACGGTGCAAGATCATCCGCTCCCTCGCCCAGCCCGACCAGCTTCACGGGCACACCGAGGCTGCGCTGGATGGCTACTACGATGCCGCCCTTGGCGGTGCCGTCGAGTTTGGTGAGCACGATACCGGTGATGTTCACCACCTCGGCGAACACGCGTGCCTGGGCGAGCCCGTTCTGGCCCGTCGTCGCGTCGAGGACCAGGAGGACCTCGTCCACCGTGCCCTGCTTCTCGATCACGCGCTTGACCTTGCCGAGCTCGTCCATCAGCCCGACCTTGTTCTGCAGGCGACCGGCGGTGTCGATCAGGACGACGTCGACCTCCTGGTCGATGCCCGCCTTGACCGCCTCGAAGGCGACGGACGCCGGGTCGGCACCGTCGACGTCGGACTTGACCGTCGGCACGCCTACGCGGGCGCCCCAGGTGGCCAGCTGCTCGGCTGCGGCTGCGCGGAACGTGTCTGCCGCTCCCAGGATGACGTCCTTGTCGTCGGCGACCAGCACGCGGGCGAGCTTGCCGACGGTGGTCGTCTTGCCCACTCCGTTGACCCCCACCACCATCACGATGGCCGGCCGGTCGGCATGACGCTGCGTCGCTAGCGAGCGGTCCATCGACGGGTCGACCAGCTTCACCAGCTCCTCACGGAGCATGTCCTTGACCTCGGCGGGACTGCGACTGCCTGCCACCTTCACACGCTCGCGCAGGGCGTCGACCAGCTCCATGGTCGGCTCGGTGCCGAGATCCGCCATGAGGAGGGTCTCCTCGACCTCGTCCCACACGTCCTCGTCGATCCTGTCCCTGGACAGCAGTGCGAGCAGGCCCTTGCCCAGCGCGTTGTTGGACCGGACGAGGCGGGCACGCAGGCGTGCGAGCCGCCCCTGGACGGGGTCGACGGTGTCGAGGCTCGGCCCGGCAGGGGCACCTTCGAGACCGCTGAGATCGTCGGGGACGAGGACGTCGGTCGTGGTGCCGTCCGGGCGCTCGAGCACATCCGTGGACGTCGAGCCGTGGGCACCGCCGGTGATCTGGTCGTCAGGATCGCGGGGGGAGGAGTACAGGCCCGGGGGCGTGCGCCTGCCGCGTACCAGCAGGGTCACCACTGATCCGATCACGGCGAGCGCGAGGATGACGAAGATGACAGGCAGGAGGATATCGTTCACCGATCCACCTTCTCATATGGTCCGTATCCCGCAGGGGCTGATTGAGCGTCCGCTCGCTGCAATGACAGAATGCGAGGACCATGGCCCGACCTCCGCGCGCGCGCAAGAACTCCCCCTTCTCGACCTTCTCCCCGATGAAGCGGAGGGGGCACAGTGCCCCACCCGCGGCCAAGCAGCAGCGCATACCGAGGGAGATCAGGGTCCTCATCGCCGCGGCCTTCGTGATTGCCATCGGGTTCGGCCTGGTGGCTCCGATCCTCCCCCAGTTCGCCCGGAGCTTCGACGTCGGTGTCACCGCCGCGTCGGTGATCGTCAGCGCCTTCGCCCTCACCCGGCTCCTGTTCGCCCCGGCGGGCGGCTGGCTCGTCGAGCGGCTCGGCGAGCGCCCCGTCTATATCGGCGGGCTGCTCATCGTCGCGATCTCGACGGCGGCGTGTGCGTTCGCGGGTGACTACTGGCAACTGCTGGTGTTCCGGGGTCTCGGCGGCATCGGATCGACCATGTTCACGGTCTCCGCGATGGGCCTGATCGTCCGGCTGGCACCGCCGTCGATCCGCGGGCGGGTGTCCGGCGCCTATGCCACTGCCTTCCTCCTGGGCAGCATCGGCGGACCGATCCTCGGCGGGCTGCTCGCAGGGCTGGGACTCCGCGTTCCGTTCCTCGTCTACGCGTGCGCCCTCGTCGTCGCGTCCGCCGTCGTCTTCACCCAGCTGAAGGGGACGTCGCTGGCCGACCGGAAGGCCGCCAGGGAACAGACTCCCCTGACGGTGCGTCAGGCAGTCACGGACTCCGGCTACCGGGCGGCCCTCGTCTCCAGCTTCACGAACGGGTGGTCCTCCTTCGGCATCAGGATGGCCCTGGTGCCGCTCTTCGCGTCGGCGGTGCTGGATGCCGGCCCGCAGATCGCGGGCATGTCCCTGGCGTTCTTCGCAGCGGGGACCGCCCTCGCGCTGACGATGTCCGGGCGGCTCGCCGACAGCATCGGCAGGAAGCCGCTCGTCATCACCGGACTGATCGTCAACGGTTCCGCGATGGCCGCGCTCGGCTTCTCCGGCAGCGTCGTGGTCTTCCTCGCGATCTGCGTGGTCGGCGGTATCGGCACGGGCCTGCTGAATCCTGCGCAGCAGGCAGCCGTCGCGGACGTGATCGGCAACGGCCGGAGCGGCGGCAAGGTGCTGGCCGCCTTCCAGATGAGCTCCGACCTCGGCGCGATCATCGGCCCGATCGTCGCGGGCGTGATCATCGACCGCCTCTTCGTCGGCTCCTACGACGTGGCCTTCGTCGTGACGGGTGCATTGGCGATAGCAGCCGCGGCCGTATGGTCCGGCTCCCGCGAGACCCTTCCGCCGCAGTTCCGCGCCGCCGCGCGGACCACCACGTGCGACGACACGACCCGGCGTCCGGAGTCCTAGGGCGCCCCTCCACCCCGAGGCCACTCCGCGGTCACCCCGGGGCCACCGGTGCGCCCGCTAGTCGAGGACCTTCCCGACCTCCGCGGCGAGCCGCTGGCTGACGACGGTCGAGACGCCGTCGCCCTGCATGGTCACGCCGTAGAGCGCGTCCGCGACTTCCATGGTGCGCTTCTGGTGGGTGATGATGATGAGCTGGCTCGATTCGCGGAGCTCCTCGAAGATCGTGATCAGCCGACCGAGGTTCGTGTCGTCGAGTGCGGCCTCCACCTCGTCCATGACGTAGAACGGCGATGGCCGCGCCTTGAAGATCGCGACGAGCAGGGCCACCGCCGTAAGGGACCGCTCGCCTCCGGAGAGCAGTGACAGCCGCTTGATCCTCTTGCCGGCCGGCCTTGCCTCCACCTCGATCCCGGTGGCGAGCATGTCGGTGGGGTCCGTCAGGACGAGGCGGCCCTCCCCGCCGGGGAACAGCGTGGCGAAGACGCGCTCGAACTGCTCGGCGGTATCCCGGAATGCCGCGGTGAACACCTGCTCCACGCGCTCGTCGACCTCGCGGATGATCTCCAGCAGGTCCTTCCGCGTCGCCTTCAGGTCCGCGAGCTGCGTGCTGAGGAACTGGTGCCGCTCCTCGAGGGCCGCGAACTCCTCCAGGGCCAGCGGATTGACCCGGCCCAGCGCGGCGAGATCACGTTCGGCCCGCTTCAGCCTTTGCTCCTGCTGCTCGCGCACGAACGGGATGCCCTCGGGGACCGCATTGCCGTCGTCGTCGACCGGCGTGCGCAGGGCGGCCCACTTGTCCTTCGTCGCGGGATCCTCCGGAACAGGGAGGTGGGGACCGAACTCCTCAACGAGGTGATCCGGCGTGAGACCCAGCTCCTCGATGGACCGGTTCTCCAGCGCTTCGATCCGCAGCCTCTGCTGCGCCCGCGCGAGTTCGTCGCGGTGGACCGAGTCCGTCAGCCGGGCGAGCTCGACGCCGAGGTCCGCGTTCGCCGTGCGGACCTCCTGGAGCTCGGTGTCCTGCTGGTCGCGCAGCCGCTCGGCGTCGTCCCGCTGGTCCACTGCGACTGCTACCGAACCGGCGGCGCGCTGCTCGGCCCGGCGGGCAGCGGCTGCAATCGCCGCAGCCCTGATCGCCTGGGCCTTCCGTATCCTGGCCTTCTCCGCCGCCTGCTCCCTGGCCCAGCGCTCCGACTGTGCCGCGCGTTCGAGGGATACTGCCCGGTTGGCCAGTGCCGTTAACTGCTCCTCCCGGCTTCGCAGCGCCAGCCGTGCCTCCAGCTCTGCCTGCCGCGCAGTGACGGCGGCACCCTGCAGGGTGTCGCGCTGCTCGGTCGACGGCTCAGCTTCGACGGGCTGCTCCTGCAGGTCCTTCAGGCGCTGCGCCACCTCCTGCAGTCGGATCTCCTCCCTCGCGAGGTTCGCCTCTGCGGCGCGCTCGAGGGCCGTCAGGCGCTCGGCTTCGCCCGCGGCCGAGCGGAGGCCGGTATTCAGCTGGCCGAGCTTCTCGGCGACTGCCGCCATGCGGGCATCGGAGTCATGGAGGCGTTCGAGTGCGGCGTCGACACGCTGCTGCGCGGCCTGCCGACCCGCCCTTGCGGAGGACAGGCGGAAACGCAGGCGTTCGGTCTCGGCCACCACCCGGGCGAGATTGTCCGCAGTCTCCTCGGCCGCCGCCCGCAGCTCGAGGTAGCCGGCCGCCCCCGGAGTTCCTCCCCGGGCCGTGTGCCGGGAGACGACGTCTCCGTCGAGCGTGACCGCGATACCAGCGGTGCCGTCCTCGACGACGGCACGCGCCCTCCCGAGGTCCCGGACGACGACGACGCCCTGCAGCAGGTTCCCGATGGCTGCATCGAGCTCGACCGGCATGGCCACGAGATCGATCGCGGGGATGCCGCCGTCAGCAGCCGGCGCCGTCGGGGCTCCGGGCACCTTGACGGCAGCAGGTTCGATGTCCGCAGAACCGGGTGCGACGACGAGCGACACCTGGCCGGCGTCGTCGTGCTTCATGAGCTCGAGGGCCTGCACCGCCGCAACGACGCTGTCCACGGCGACGGCGTCTGCCGCACCCGACAGTGCCGCGACGACGGCCTTCTCGAAGCCAGGGGCCACCTGCAGGAGTTCGGCGAGCGGTCTGGACACGCCGTCGAGGCCGGCGGCCAGGAGTGCGCCGGAGCCATCGCGCTGCCGAAGCCCCTCGCGCTGTGCCTCGAGCCGGGCCGCGAGCGCGCCGCGTTCCGTCTCTGCGGTCCTTTCCTGCTCGACGAGCGCGTCGAGGTCGACCGTGACGGACGCGAGGAGGGTGGAAGCCTCCTCGTATTCGGCGTCGAGGCCCTCCTCGCCCTCCTCGTGACCGGCGACCTGTCCTTCGAGCGCCGCGAAGTCACGCTCGGCGGCGCGCCGTCGTTCTTCGGCTGCAGTGATGGAGGCCCGGAGCCGTCCGAGCTCGGCGACTGCGGACTCGACACGCGAGCGGGCCGCGCCCACCGTCCCGGCGAGCCGGGCGTCACCCTCCCGGCGATCGGCCGCCGCCCTGAGGAGCCGAGCCAGGCGGACATCCTCCGCGGCGGAAGCATCCTCGGCTGCACGCCGGACCACGAGCGATTCCTCGAGGACGCGTCGAAGCGTCTGCACCTCCCCCTCGAGGTCCGAGACCTCGATCCGCACGCGTTCGGCCTGCCGGTCGAGGTGATCCGGGTTCCGGGTCTGATCCGATTCGACCCCGCCCTGTCCCAGCAGGTGGCTGCGGTCCTCCGCCCGTGCGGCCAGCGCACCGAGCTTCTCCCGCACACTCGACAGGGCGTACCAGGTCTCCCGGGCACGGTTAAGGGCGGGAACGGCGGCAGCAGCAGCCTGTTCGAGGGCCGCCTGCCGCTGCCGTCCCGATCCGAGCTGCCGCTCCACCTCCTCTCGGCGTGCCTGGAGGGCCGCCTCGGCAGCGACGTCCCGCTCGAAGCCGGATCGGAGGTGGACCAGCTCATCCGCAAGGAGGCGGGACCGCGCGTCACGGACGGCGAACTGGACCTGCTGGGCCCGCCTTGCCACCTCCGCCTGTTTCCCCAGAGGCGTCAGCTGGCGTCGCAGCTCACCGGTCAGGTCGGAGAGCCGCGCGAGGTTCGCCTGCATGGCGTCCAGCTTGCGCACGGTCTTCTCGCGGCGCCGGCGGTGCTTGAGAATCCCGGCAGCCTCCTCGATGAAGCCGCGTCGATCCTCGGGTGTGGCATGCAGCACCTTGTCGAGCTGGCCCTGGCCGACGATGACGTGCATCTCGCGGCCGAGCCCGGAGTCGGAGAGCAGTTCCTGGATGTCGAGGAGACGGCAGTTCTTGCCGTTGATCGCGTACTCGGAGCCGCCCGCGCGGAACAGCGTCCGCGAGATGGTCACCTCGGAGTACTCGATGGGGAGTGCGCCGTCGGCGTTGTCGATGGTCAGGGAAACCTGGGCCCGTCCCAGCGGAGCCCGGCCCGACGTGCCGGCGAAGATGACGTCCTCCATCCTGCCGCCGCGCAGGGTCTTCGCGCCCTGCTCCCCCATCACCCAGGCCAGCGCGTCCACCACATTGGACTTGCCGGAACCGTTGGGCCCGACGACGGCTGTGACGCCCGGCTCGAAGTCGAAGGTGGTCGCCGAGGCGAAAGACTTGAACCCTCGCACGGTTAGACTCTTCAGATGCACAGTGTCAGGATCTCCAGGTGGGGTAGGACTTCCCCAATCTACTGGAACGCACCGACCGTGCGGGGTATCGGGCGGCGGACAAGACTGCTGGGCCCTATTAATCCGAGTGACCCGCCCGCGCAATAACAAGTAGGCTTACAAAAGTTCCAGCAGTATTCAAAGGCGTCCAGGCCGATCCATTCGTGGGTACCTCACGGCCGTACACCGGCGCTGACCAGTTGACGAGGCAGGAAATTTGACCGGTAACGCGACGTTTCGACATGACAACACGGCCCTGCTTGCCGTCACGAGTGTGGAGGCGCCGGTAGTCGTCACTTCCGCAGAGTTCGACGAACGGCTGGCACCCAGTCTCAAGAGGCTCCGGCTCTCCAAGCGGCTCCTCGAGCGCGTGGCAGGAGTCACGGAGCGTCGATGGTGGTCCCCGGGCTCCGACTTCGACGACGCCGCGATCGAGGCCGGCGCCAAAGCAATGGCGGAGGCCGGGATCGAGCCGAGCGACGTCGGTCTGCTCATCAACACCTCGGTGACCCGGCGCAATCTCGAGCCGTCCGTCGCCGTCAAGATCCACCACTCCCTCGGACTTCCCTCCTCCGCCATGAATTTCGACCTGGCGAACGCATGCCTCGGTTTCGTCAACGGGATGACCCTCGCCGCGAACATGATCGACTCGGGTCAGATCAAGTACGCCCTGATCGTTGCCGGCGAAGACGCCCAGAAGACGCAGGAGGCCACCTTCAAGCGCCTCAACCGCGAGGAGTCCACGCGGGAGGACTTCCTCAGCGAGTTCGCGACCCTCACCCTCGGGTCCGGCGCGGCCGCCGCCGTCATCGGTCCGGCAGACCTCCACCCCGGATCCCACCGCATCCTCGGCGGAGTGTCCCGCGCGGGCACCCAGCATCATGAACTGTGCGTGGGCGGGGTCGACGGTATGTATACGGACACGAAGGGCCTGCTCGACGGCGGCCTGGAACTCGTGGTCACCGCGTGGCACGAGGCGCAGTCGGATGGCTGGAAGTGGGACGCGATGGATCGCTACGTGACGCACCAGGTGTCCAACTCCTACACCAACGCCATCATCAAGGCGGTGGATCTCGAGCGCGAGCGAGTCCCCATCACATTCCCGCACTGGGGCAATGTGGGCCCGGCATCGCTGCCGATGACGCTGGCGCAGGAATCCCAGTCGCTCAATCCGGGCGACCGCGTGCTGTGCCTCGGCGTGGGTTCGGGCCTCAACACGTCGATGATGGAGATTGCGTGGTAGCACTCCCCGGCATCGATCCCTCGTGGTCGATGTACGTCGACGTGCCCTCGACCAGCGGCGCCGATGCCCCGGGAACACGTCACCGCTGGCATTACCTCGACAACGGCGTAGGCACCGATGGCTCGGCCGTGAAGGGCACTCTCCTCTGTGTCCATGGGAATCCGACCTGGTCCTACCTCTGGCGGACCTACCTCGCAGCCGGTCTGGCGGAAGGCTGGCGCGTGATCGCCGTGGACCAGCTCGACATGGGCTACTCCGGGAGGACGGGTGTCTTCCGCCGGCTGGCGCACCGCATCGCCGACCTCGAGGACTTCGTCGGCGCCGTCGGCCTCAGTGGGCCCCTCGTGACCGTCGGCCATGACTGGGGCGGCGTCATCAGCCTCGGCTACGCCCACCGCAATCGCCAGGGACTCGCGGGCGTCGTCCTGACCAATACCGCCATCCATCAGGACCCGACCCGCCGGATCCCGGCGCCGCTCAGGCTCGCGCTGGCCCCCGGCGTGCACCATATGGGTACCCGGGCCACCACCGCGTTCCTCGACGTAACGCTCGCCCTTGCCCGGCCGGCGCTGGAGCGTGACGTCCGCAAGGCCTTCCGGGCTCCCTACCGCAGAGTGGCGGACCGTCAGGGCATCGCGAATTTCGTCTCCGACATACCTGCCGATCCCTCCCACCCGAGCTACACCGCCCTGACCGGAACGGCGGAGGGTATCCGCAGCATCGACGTCCCCGTCCTGATGATGTGGGGTCCGCATGATCCCATCTTCTCCGACCCGTACCTCGAGGATCTTGCGCAGCGGTTGCCCCATGCGGATATCCACCGCTTCGAACGGGCGGGCCACCTCGTCCAGGAGGACGCCGACACCGCGTCCACGGCAATGGAGTGGCTGGAAGCCCGGTCGGTCGGGAACACCGCGCCCGGCCTCCGTCCTGCCGTCGACGACAGGACGGGTGGCACGGCGACGAATGCTGCCGCGGACGAGAACGCCCTTTCCGGTGGCGCCGCGACCGGAGAAGCTACCCCCTACAGGCCGCTCGGCCGGCGGATCCACGAGCTTGCCACCGGCCCCGACGGCGAGACCACGGCCGTCGCCGAGATGAAGCCCACCGGACCACCACGCGTGCTGTCCTGGCGGGAACTCGACGACGACGTCGCCGCTGTCGCCGCCGGCCTGGCCTCGCTGGGCTACGGACCGGGCAGCAGGGTGAGCCTCCTCGTCCCGCCCGGAGTGGACCTCACGGTCCTCATCTACGCGTGCCTGCGGATCGGCGCGATCATCGTCGTCGCCGACGCCGGCCTCGGCACACGTGGATTGAGCCGTGCCGTCAGGGGTTCGGCGCCCGATGTCGTCATCGGCATCGAACGCGCCCTCATCGCCGCACGGGCCTTCGACTGGCCCGGGCGAAGGATCAGCGCCGCTCCCCTGTCCGCGGTACGGCGACGAGCACTGCGCGTGGACGCATCCCTGAACGACCTGCGTGCCGCCCGTCCCGCCGACGCGACACCTGAACGATCCGATGCCGATGCCGATGCCGCTATTCTCTTCACGTCCGGCTCGACCGGCCCTGCCAAGGGCGTGGTGTACACCAACCGCCAGCTCTCCGCGATGCGGGATGCCGTCGAGTCGACACTCGGTCTGGGCCCTGGCAGTTCACTCGTCGCCGGTTTCGCTCCCTTCGCCCTCCTCGGCCCCGCACTGGGAGCCACGTCCGTGACACCGGACATGGACGTCACCGCACCCCGGACGCTGACGGCGCAGGCGTTGGCCGACGCAGCCGCAGCGATCAGCGCGAACGTCGTCTTCGCCTCACCGGCGGCCCTCCGGAACGTCCTGGCCACCTCGTCGGATCTCTCAGCCGATGGCAGGACAGCTCTCGGGCCGATCGCGCTGATGCTCTCGGCGGGCGCACCGATCCCGGTTCCCCTCCTGGAAGCCGTGCAGGAGCTGGTCCCCGCCGCAGCACTCCACACGCCGTACGGCATGACGGAATCGCTCCTGGTCGCCGATATCGACCTCGATGGGATCCGGCGCGCTGCAGCAGCCGCTGACGCCGGGCTCGACGGCGCCGGCAACGGCGTGTGCGTCGGGTTGCCGGTCCACGGCGCCCGGGTGGCCATCAGTCCGCTCGGGGCCTTCGAGGGACACAGCACGTCCGACAGTGATCATGACGGCGGTCCGGACGGCGGCCTGCGCGGCGGCCCCCGCGATGACTCCCGCGACGGCGAGGCGGTCGGGCCGCCGACCACGACGCCCGGCGTGACCGGAGAGATCCTCGTCGACGCGCCCCATGTGAAGGACCGCTACTTCCGCCTGTGGAAGACACAGCAGGACTCCGCCCACACCCGTCCCTGGCACCGCACGGGCGACGTCGGACACTTCGACGCCGATGGCAGGCTATGGGTCGAGGGCCGTCTGGGTCACGTCGTCACGTCGCCCGCCGGGATCGTGACACCTGTCGGACTCGAGCAGGCACTGGAAACCCTCGACGCCGTTCGCCTCGCCGCCGTCGTCGGCGTCGGGCCCGCGGGTACCCAGGCCGTCGTCGCAGTCGTCGAGACCGCATCGGCAGGACGACGGCCGCAGCTCGCTTCCGCACCACTGGCCGCAGCAGCCCGCGCCGTCGCCCGGCAGCGGGGCGTCGAGGTGTCGGCCGTCATCGAGGTAGCGGCGCTGCCGGTGGACATCCGCCACAACGCGAAGATCGACCGCGCGCGCGTCGCTGCCTGGAGCGCCCGCTTCCTCTCGGGTGGGCGGGCCGGATCCCTGTGACGGTCCTCGTCACCGGGGCGAGCGGCATGCTCGGCCGCGCAGTCGCAGAGCACCTCCTCGGCCAAGGTGAGGCGGTGCGGTGCTTCCAGCGAAGGCCCTCGGGTGTCGGCGGAGCAGAGGACGTTCTCGGATCGATAGAGGACGACGACGCCGTCGAGGAGGCCGTCCGCGGGTGCACCGCGGTGATCCACCTCGCAGCGAAGGTGTCCTTCACCGGGCACGCCGCCGAGTTCGACCGCATCAATGTCCAGGGTACGGATCGGCTGCTCCGGGCGGCAGAACGTGCCGGAGCCCCCGACGTCGTCCACGTCTCCTCACCGTCCGTGGCTCACGGCGGGACCTCGCTCGTGGGCGCTCCTGCCGGCCGCGCGGATCCTGATCACGCACGGGGCCACTACGCCCGCACGAAGGCGTCAGCCGAGCTGCTGGCCCTCGATCGTTGCTCGGCTTCGTTCCGGGTGGCCGCGGTGCGGCCCCACATCGTCTGGGGCCCGGGCGACACCCAGCTCGTGGAACGCGTCCTCGACCGCGCGCGAAGCAAACGCCTCCCACTGCTCGACGGCGGCACCGCCCTGATCGACACGACCTACGTCGACAACGCAGCGTCGGCGATCGTCGCCTGCCTGCGGAGGATGGACCAGGCGCGGGGCCTGTCCCTCGTCGTCACGAACGGGGAGCCCCGCCCTGTGGCAGAACTGCTCGCCGGAATCTGCCGTGCCGGGGGCGTCACCCCTCCGGAATGGTCCGTACCGGGAGCTGTGGCGCGGGGCGCGGGCGCCATCATCGAGCGTGCCTGGCTCGCCCTCGGGCGATCGGATGAACCCCCGATGACCCGGTTCCTGGCCGAACAGCTCTCCACCGCCCACTGGTTCGACCAGCGCCGTACCCGGGCCGTACTCGATTGGCAGCCCACGATATCCGTCGACGAGGGCTTCGAACGGCTCGGGACGTACTACCGCCGCTGAGGGTCCGACGCATTCGTCACGGAACAGCGCGGCGCCACCTGCACGAAGAAGGACGGGATGCCAGGCATCCCGTCCTTCTTCTATCACTCTCGAGCGCCACCGCCCCCGCATACCTTCCGCGGGGCCGGCGACCGCCTGCTAGCGGGTGTAGTACCCGTCGACCGCCATGACGCCGACCGAGTGCACCTGCGTACCCTGCGAGGGGTTGAGCGCACTGATCATCTGGCCGTTGCCGAGGTAGATACCCACGTGGCTTCCGCCGTTCTGGCTCACGAGGTCACCCGGCTGCGGGTTGCTGGTAGGACGCAGCGCCGCGAACTGCGACCACGTGGTGCGCGGAAGGTTGATGCCGTTCTGCGCATAGGCCCACTGGACGAAGCCCGAGCAGTCCCAGGCGCCGCGCGCCGTGCCGCCGTAGACGTAGCCCGAACCCTCACCCTGCATTGCCGTTGCGGCGATACCACCGGCCGGTGCGACCGACGCGGACTGGAAGCTGATGGCGGGCTGCGCCGCGACCGGCGCTGCAGGAGCCGCAACCGACACTGCAGCAGCAGCGGCCGGAACTGCGGCGATGGATGCCGACTGGGTGGAGTACTGCTGGGGTGCTGCCGAACCACCGAGCGAGATGGACTGGCCGGGGTAGATGACCGAGCCGTACCCGAGACCGTTCGAGGCGAAGACCGCCTCGAGGCTGACACCGTGGGCGGCTGAGATGCTGCCCAGCGTGTCACCGGCCTGGACCGTGTAGGTGCCGGCTGCGGACGTGGTGACCGCTGCCTGCTGGGTGCCGGCGGACTGGACGCTGATCTCGCCTGCTGCGCTGGCGGGAAGCGCTGCACCGAGCATGATGCCCGAAGCGGCTACGACGACGGCGGCAGGCTTGCCTGCGACCGACGCACTCGCGGTGACCGCGCGTGACGCTGTGATGATGGGGTTGATGCGCGTAGGGACTGCCCTGTGGCGCGCGATATTGCTCTTCCTGGACATGCTGCTGCCTTTCCCAATGCCGGCGAAGTTAGCTGTCGGGTTCGGATGGGACATCCGGACACGTTCCTCGCAGACCAACGCCCCCGGGCTGGTCTACGCGCGTCTTTACCCCTAGGACTCGTAAGCGAGTCCACTTTCGGTTCCCCCGCCCCTGTCGAAATGTGTAGCGAACGGTCCGTCCTCATCGACAGGGTTAGGCAGAGTGAGGAAGGGCGCCCCTCCGTGGTGGAATGAGCGCGGGATCAACGGTACGCGTTGGTCGAACTCTTGTCACATTTGGGTTACGGAGCGGCACTGTTCCGCTGCTCGACCCACGGACTAGGGTCTTGCGTTGCGCGGCCTGGGCTGGCAGTAGGGACACAGACAGGAGGATCTGTTCATGAAGGACTCCCTGCGCAGGAGCGTGTGCCGGCCTTCCGCAGCGCACCGCCGGCAGGGCAGGCCCGAGCGCCCGTAGGCCTCGAGGTCGCGTGCGAAGTAGCCGGATGCGCCGTTGACGTTGACGTAGAGCGAGTCGAAGCTCGTCCCGCCCGCGGCCAGCGCCCGCGCCATGACGCTCGTGGCCGCCTCGACGATCCGCAGCGTGTCCGGGCGCCGCATGGTGTCGGTGGGACGGGCGTAGTGGAAGCGGGCCGCCCAGAGAGCCTCGTCCGCGTAGATGTTGCCGATGCCCGAGATGAGTCCCTGATCGAGGAGCGCGCGCTTGAGGCCGGTCCTTCGGGCGCGCAGCCGATGGTGGAAGTCCTCCACGGAGAAGGCCGGGTCGAGGGGGTCGCGTGCTATGTGTGCGGCCTGGTGCGGAATGAGTGGCAGCGCACTGGCACCCGTCCCACCCGGCTGCCCATCCACCGTCGGTTCCAGGTCCGCGACGAACATCCCCCCGAAAATCCGCTGATCGACGAAACGCAGGTCGGCAGGGAGCGGCGCGCTGCCGTCCTCGCCTCTGGCGGCCGAGAGGCTCAGGCGCACCTTCAGGTGCTTCTCCCGCGGAGCGTCGGCCTCCTCGATGAGCAGTTGACCGCTCATACCGAGGTGGGCCATCAGGGCCACCTGCGGAGCGTCGGCGCGGTGGTCGCGGTCCTCGAGCGTGAGCCAGAGAAATTTCCCGCGTCGCACGACATCCGTCACCCGTGCTCCGGTCACCCTGCCCCTGAAGTCCTCGACGCCGGGAACGTGACGGCGCAGGGATCGCGGGTCGATCACCTCCACGCCCTCGATGATTCGACCGGTGACCCAGCGGGCCAGGCCGCGCCATACCACCTCCACCTCGGGCAGTTCAGGCACTCAGGAGCCGTCGCTACGCGACCCGGCCGGGGCCTCGTGATCGAGATGCGCGGAGCCGTCGGACAGCAGCTTCCAGGAGGCCGCCGCTGCAGCCTGCTCGGCTTCCTTCTTGGAGTGCCCGCTGCCGGAGCCGTAATCCACTCCCCCGATCACGAGACGCGCGGTGAAGCTGCGCGCATGGTCGGGACCGGAGCCGTCGACCTGGTAGTCGATCAGGCCCAATCGCCGGGCAGCGGCAGTCTCCTGGATGCGCGTCTTCCAGTCGGTGCCCTCGCCGAGGACGGCGGAATCGCGCAGCAGCGGCCCGATGAGGCGCATGACCATCACACGCGCGGTCTCGATACCGTGGCTCAGATAGGTGGCGCCGATGACGGCTTCCATGGTGTCCGCGAGGATCGAGGCCTTGTCGCGCCCGTTGGTGAGCTTTTCACCCTGGCCCAGCAGGACGAAGCTGCCGAGGTCGAGGGTCCGGGCGACGCCCGCGAGCGCCCTGGTACTCACGACGGCGGAACGGCGCTTGGCCAACTCCCCTTCGGACAGATCAGGGTTGTCCCTGTACAGGGCATCCGTCACCGCCAGGCCGAGCACGGAGTCACCGAGGAACTCGAGGCGCTCGTTGGTCGGTATCCCACCCTTTTCGTAGGCATAGGACCGGTGTGTCAGGGCAAGACGAAGCGTCTCGGTGTCTATATCGACACCGAGACGCTTCGTAAGATCTTCTGTATTCTTCACAACCGCATCAGCTGATCCAGTATCGAACGAACGTCCACCGCTGCGCCTGGCGCGTCATGGACACGTCCGTTGTTAGACGTCGGCTACCTTGCGGCCCTTGTATTCGAGGAACAGCGGGGTGCCGGCCGAGTCGGTGACGACCTTGGCCTGGTGCGCAAGGCTGTAGGTGATGCGGCCGTTCTCGAGGGTCTTGACCAGCTTGGGGGCGGTTGCCTTCCACTGGGACCGGCGTGCGCGGGTATTCGCGCGGGACATCTTCCGTTTCGGGACAGCCACGGCTAAATCTCTTCTCTCTCGTCTGACTCTGACTTGGGTGCCGCATCATTCTCAGCGGCGGTGCCTGCCAACCCGGCGAGGGCTGACCAGCGAGGATCCAGAACTTCGTGGTGGTGGTCCGGATCGTCGTTGAGTTGGGCTCCGCATTCGGAGCACAAGCCCTGGCAATCCTCCCGGCACACCGGCTGGAATGGCAGTGATGTGACCACTGCATCCCTCAGCACGGGCTCCAGAGCGACCGAATCGTTCTCCACCCTGTGCTGTTCTTCTTCCTCTTCTACCGACAGCGACTCGGAGTCGCTGTAGAAGAAGAGTTCCTGGATATCCACCTCGCGGTCGAACCGCAGTGGCTCCAGGCAACGGCCGCACTCGCCGGTTACCTCGACGTTTGCCGTTCCCGACACCAGGATTCCCTCGTACACGGATTCGAAGCGCAGCTCGAGCTCCATGTCGGAACCCTCCTGCACGCCGATCAGCGCCACGCCGAAATCCTTCGGCGCCGGTACATGTTCCTCGAGTGTCCGCATGCTACCCGGACTGCGTCCGAGATCCTTGACACTGAATGTCAAAGGCGAACTGAGATCGCTTTTAATGGTGACTCCTGTAGAACATATGACCGACGTACCATCCTAGCCTGATATGGCGGGCATGCCCAAAACGCCGGTGCAGCGCCGGCGTGTACCGACCTAGGACGATGGTCCACCACCGGTGGAGGGAACGTCGTCGTCGACCGCCGGTACGAGTTGCCGCAGGACGGCTTCCGGCACGAACGGACGGATGTCACCGCCGAGAGCTGCGACCTCCTTCAACAGGGTCGAGGAGACGTGGGCGAACGCGGTGCCCGTGGGCAGGAAGACCGTGTCGACGTCGGCCAGGTGCCGGTTCATAGTGGCCATGGGCACCTCGTAGTCGAAGTCCAGGCCGGACCGAAGGCCCTTGACGAGCGCCGTCGCCCCGTTCTCCCTGCAGAAATCCGCCACGAGACCGGCACCCATCCGGACCACGCGGACGTTCGGCAGATGCGACAGGCTGTCGGCGCAGAAAGCGAGGCGTTGGTCGATACCGAACCGGTACTTCTTCGAGTAGTTCGTCGACACCGCGACGAGTACCTCGTCGAAGAGCCGGGCGGCACGACCGATGACCTCGATGTGTCCGTTGTGGAGGGGATCGAACGATCCGGGGCAGACGGCGCGGCTCATGCGTCCACGGTACCCAGTCCCACGCGGGACCGCCGTATCGCCCCGTCCACCGGCGGCTCCGCCGTCGTCGACCGGTCGCGCACAGGGCAGGACCCGCGATACTTGAGTCATGACGACTGATGCGCAGCGAAGGGTACCGCGGGACACGGGGGCCGCCCCGTGGACGAGGGCCGCACGCGGAGCGAACCTGCTCGGCAGCGACGGCGGACTCGGTATCACCATCTTCGAAGAAGTGACCGCCCTCGCCCAGAAGCACTCGGCCATCAACCTGGGCCAGGGGTTCCCGGACGAGGACGGACCGCGGGAGATCCTGGACGCCGCTCGATCGGCCATCGCCGACGGAGCCAACCAGTACGCCCCGGGCCAGGGACTGCCGGTCCTTCGTTCCGCGATCGCCGCGCACCAGGAGCGGTTCTACGGCCTCACCGTGGATCCGCACACTGAGGTGATCGTCAGCACGGGGGCGACCGAGTCCATCGCCGCGGCGATCCTCGCCTTCGCCGGCCCGGGTGATGAAGTATTGACGTTCGAGCCGTTCTACGACTCCTACGGAGCCGTGATCGGCCTCTCGGGCGCCACGCATACGACCTCGCCGCTACTGGCACCGGACTTCCAGCCCGACGCCGCCGCACTCGAAGCCGCGTTCACCGACCGGACGAGGATCATCGTCGTCAACAACCCCCACAATCCGACGGGCAGCGTCTTCCGGCGCGAGACCCTGGAGCTGATCGTCCGGCTGGCGGAGCGCCATGATGCCATCATCGTGACGGACGAGGTGTACGAGCACCTGACGTTCGGGGCCGAGCACGTGCCGGTCGCGACCCTGCCCGGAGCCGCTGCACGCACCCTGACGATCTCCTCCGCCGGCAAGACCTTCTCCGTGACCGGCTGGAAGGTCGGCTGGCTCACCGGGCCCGCCCGGCTCGTGGCCCAGGTCCGCACCATCAAGACGTTCCTCACCTACACGTCCGGGACACCGTTCCAGGGCGCCGTCGCGCTGGGGCTCGGACTACCGGACGCGTTCTACACCACCGCGGCGTCGACACTCCGCCGGAAGCGCGACCTGCTCGGCGAGGGACTCAGGGCAGCAGGTTTCAAGGTCTTCGAACCGGAAGGCACCTTCTTCACCATGGTCGATGCCGCGCCGCTGGGCATCGAGGACGCCACGGCGCTGGCTCGGCGCCTGCCGTCGCTCATCGGAGTCGCGGCGATCCCCGTGGCGATGTTCTGCCACGAGGAAGGTGCCCTGCGCACGCGGTCCCTGCTCCGCTTCGCCTTCTGCAAGAAGTTCGACGTGATCGAGGAGGGCGCCCGGCGCCTGGCCACCCTGAAGGAACACGTGTGACCGATGAACCGGGAACAGGACCTCCCGCAGCAGAGGAGTTCGAGGTACCCACGTCCTGGCTCCCTGGTGCCGGCGCGTATGCGGAGATCGACGAGGACGCCCATATCGAGGGTGCACTGATTCTCAGTATCGGCGGCGCCCAGCAGTCGCATGTGGACATGGCCCACCCCGATCGGGTGTTCTACGAGTATCTCCAGCGCATTGCCCACGTCATCGACCTGCTCTCGACTCCGGGAGCTCCCCTGCGGGTCCTGCACCTCGGCGCGGGGGCGCTGACGCTCGTGCGGTACGTGCAGGCGACGCGTCCCGGATCGTCCCAGGTGGCCGTCGACCTCGAGGCCGACCTCATCGCCCTGGTCCTCGCCGAGATGCCGCTGCCCGACGGCACGGCGTGCGAGATCATCATCGGTGACGCCGCGGACGTCGTCCTCGAACAGGCGGACGGGGCCTTCGATGCCGTCGTGCTCGACATCTTCGCCGGAGCGGACGCGCCCGCCCACCTCACGTCGGCCGATTTCGCGGCGCACCTGCTGCGCATCTGTGCTGACGACGGCGTGGTCCTGGTCAACGTCGGCGACGATCCACCCCTGACGTTCGCCCGCGCACAGAGCAGGCAACTCGCGTCCCTCGCCGTGGCGACGGCGGTCCTGACCGAAGCCGGGATGGTCGATGGCAGCCGCGCGGGCAACGTCATCGTCGCGGCACGCCGCAGCGCCTGGCCGGATGCCTGGACCACCGCCCTCCTCGCTGCCGGACCCCACCCCGCCGCAGTCCTCGCGGGTCCGGCCCGCGCAGACTTCGAGCAACCGGGCGGGAGCTAGCACATACGTGCTCGCCCCTCGCCGTGGGTCCGCTCCGCGCAAGGGCCGGCCCGTCCATGCGCGGAGAGTCGGGAGCGAAAGCCTGCGGTCGGTCGTCCTGCAGGGTCGGGGTGAAGGAGCCATCCGGATGTGCCCGGCGCGCGAAGTAGATGCAGGAAGGCGGCACGGGTCCGCCTGTACCCTGTGGAGGAAGAGCGTCGACACGAGAGCGGCGTCGCAGCACCACAGGTCCTGACGGGGAGGAGAACTGGCATGGACGACGCCGGTCTCCCCTATCTGCGCTCCCTCGTCCTCGTGTCGCTGATCCTGTCGGTGTCCTCCGCCTCGCACGTGGCCGCCGCCGGACATCTGCCCGCTCCCGCCGTGATCCTCCTGCTCGGCATGCTCCTCCTCCTCCCGATGATGCTGCTCGCACGGCGCCCGGTCTCGTTCCGTTCGGCACTGCTCAGCATGGGAGCCGGACAGTGGCTGGTGCACGCGCTCTTCTCCATGACCGCCGTTCCTGCCGTCTGCCAGAGCTCCGCGGCCGGGCCGGGTCATCATGCCGCCTTCGAGCTCGCCTGCTCGCCCGTGGCCCAGGACTCGATGGCCGGAGCGTCCGGCGGCGCGCTGATGATCCTGCTGCACGCTCTGGCGACAGTCGTCCTCGCGGCTGCGGCGTCGACGAGCGAGACGGCCCTCACCTCGCTCCGCGCCTGGCTCCGGCCGCTCCTCGTTCTTCCCTCCGTCGTCCTCCTGCCTGACACTCCGCACCGTCCGTCGGTGCTGGCCGTGCCGACGCCGGTTGCACCACGGTCCGCACACACCCGGGTTCCCACGCTGCGGGGTCCGCCACGTCTTCTGGCCCTGGCCGCCTGAATCGGAGATCCGAAGGGTCTCGGGTGGCAGGTCGGCACCAGCGATCTTCCTGACCCAATTTCCCGCTGCTCGACCCCGCCGTCGTGGCCGCAGTCGAGCGCACCCCGGAAGGCAATCCCATGTCATCGAACACCCCCCAGCGAAACCGCCCCGTCCTCACGACGTCCGCCGTCGCCCTTGCGACCGCCGGGCTCATGGCCTTCGGCCTCGGTGCCGCCAGCGCACACGTCACCGTCACACCGGCATCCACCACCGAGGACGGCTACTCGCAACTCACGTTCAGCGTCCCCAGCGAGTCGGAGACCGCAGCGACCAACAAGCTCGAGATCGAACTCCCCACGGAGCAGCCCTTCACGTCCGTCCGCGTGAAGCCTGTGGAGGGCTGGACGGCGGACGTGGTCACCGGCACCCTGCCGGAACCTGTCACCACTGCCGACGGCGCTACCCTCACCGAGGGTCCCCTGTCCGTGGTCTGGACGGCGGAGGCCGGCTCGGAGATCTCGCAGCAGGAATACCAGACGTTCTCGATCTCCGTCGGACGCCTGCCCGAAGCCGGTTCCATGGTGGTGCTCCCGGCAACGCAGTCCTACACCGACGGCGAGGTGGTCGCCTGGGACCAGGAGACCGTCGAAGGTGCCGAGGAGCCGGACAAGCCGGCGCCGTCGTTCGTGACGACGGCCGCGGTCGAGGGCGATGCCGCCCACGGAGGCGCTGCCGCCGCTGCCGAGACCCCTGAGGCCATCGACGCCGAGCAGGCGTCCTCCAGCTCGGCTTCGGCGGTCGGCTGGATAGGGCTCGTCGCCGGACTGCTCGGTCTGGCCGCCGGAGCTACGGCCCTGGTCCGCACGCGCAAGGCCTAGTCCCCGATACCGGCGCGGTGCCGGCGTGCGAACCGGCACCGCGCCCCCGGGCGGCATCCCTGACGGCAGGAGGCGAGGGGCGCCGGGTCCGTATGCCGCGGCGTCAGGACACCGGACCGCACTGGCTCAGGCGGTCGCGGGCTCCAGGAACCACAGGCGCGTCTCGCCGTACTTCTTGTCCGAGAACCGTTCGAGCCAGGCCGGCCACGGGGGCTCCGGCGTCCGGGCGGACCGTTCCACCACGACCACGGCGCCTTCCGCCAGTCGCGATTCGAGGGCCTCCAGGACGGCGATCACGCCGTTGGCGTCCACCGTGTAGGGCGGGTCCATCAGGACGAGGTCCCAGGTCAGTTCCGGCGCGACGCGGTCGAGGTAAGTCTCCACCTTGGACCGGTGCACCCGCACGGCCGTCCAGCCGAGCACCCGATTCACGAGGTCGGCGTTCTTCTGGGCCACCATCGCGGCGCGGTCGGCGGATTCGACGAGGTCCACGGTTGCCGCTCCCCGGCTCGCGCTCTCGACGCCGAGGGACCCCGACCCCGCATAGAGGTCGAGCACGTGCGCTCCATGGAGCACCCCGTAGGACTCGAGGCGTGAGAAGAGCGCCTCCTTCACGCGGTCCGACGTCGGCCGGGTGCCGTTGCCTTCGACGCTGACGAGGGTCGAGCCACCTGCGGCTCCAGCGATGATACGCGTCATGGATCGACTCTATCGCCCGTCAGGGGCGCGCCCGGAACCGGTCCGGGCAGCGACGGACGGTTGACGGGATAGACGGCCACGTCCGCATGACGGACGGTGAGGAAGACCTGGGCCCCCGCAACGACGTCCAGCGTGACGACGTCGATGGGGGCCATGTCCGCGGCCATACCCGCGGCGTGGACCCGCACCACGTCACCGCGGTGTTCGACGTCGTCGACCGCAGCCCTGATGCAGCTCGTCCCCGGCGCCAAAACGGCTTGGAGGGTCACGGCTACCTGCGCGGGCCGCACGGCGAGGCCGAGGTCCGTGCCCTGGGCCACAGGAGGACCGAGCGGTACGTGCAGGCCGTTCACCCCGACGAACCCCGATGTCGACCGCCGTCCCGGCACCAGGTTCAGGCCGGCGAGCCGGGCACCGAAGGCGGTCAGCGGGCGTGTGAGGACTTCGCCCGTCCTGCCGGACTCGACCACCCGTCCGCCGTCGAGGATGAGGACGCGGTCGGCGAGCAGGAAGGCGTCGAGCGGGTCGTGCGTCACGATGATCGCCGACCGCTCCGCCAGGACGTCCCGGAGCAGGGTCCGGATGGCCGGGGCAACGCTCACGTCGAGGGCCGCGAGCGGTTCGTCCAGCAGGAGCAGGGAGGGACCGGCGGCGAGTGCGCGCGCGACGGCGACCCGCTGTGCCTGACCGCCTGACAGGTGCGCGGGCCTGCGGCCCGCCAGATCCCCGATGCCCGCGCGCTCGAGCCAGTGCAATGCCGTCACGCGGGCGGTGGTCCGGTGCACCCCTCGGCTACGGGGTCCGAACGCCACGTTCTCCAGGACCGAGAGATGCGGGAACAGGAGTGCCTCCTGGGCGAGGAGTGACACCCCCCGTCCGCGGGGTTCGGTGAGGACGCGACGACCGGGGCCGACGTCGAAGAGCACTGATCCGTCCAGTCCGGCCCGGCCCTCGGACGGAGCCAGCAGACCGGCCACGAGGTCGAGCAGCGTGGACTTGCCCGCTCCGTTGGGACCGAGTACCGCGAGCGTCTCCCCCTCGGCCAGCTCGAAGGACACGTCGAAGTCCCGGTCGGCAAGGGTCGCGTCGAACGACAACACCATCAGCGCATCGCCTCCGGTGCACGACCCGGGGGCGTCCCGGCCGCGGTCACCGCGAGGCGGTCCAGCGGCCGGACCCGGTGTGCGACTCCGACGACGGCGATGGCGACGACGACGAGGATGAGGGACAGCGCCACGGCTGCGTCCGGATCGGTCTCGCGCTGGAGATAGATCTCGAGCGGCAGGGTCCTCGTGGTGCCTTCGAGACTGCCGGCGAACGTCAGGGTCGCGCCGAACTCACCCAGCGCGCGGGCGAACGAGAGGACGGCGCCGGACACGAGGCCCGGCAGGACCAGGGGCAGCGTGATCCGCCGGAGCACCGTCCAGCGACCGGCTCCGAGGGTCGCGCCGACGGCCTCGTAGCGCGTTCCCACGGACCGCAGGGCACCCTCGAGGCTGAGTACGAGGAATGGGAGGGCCACGAACGCCTGTGACATGACGACGGCCGTCGTCGAGAACGCGATGTCGATTCCCAGCGCGGAGAAGCTGCTGCCGAGCAGCCCTCGCCGGCCGAAGGTGTACAGCAGGGCGATGCCGCCGACGACGGGCGGGAGGACCAGCGGCAGGAGCACCAGGGACCTGACGAGGCGCTGGCCGCGGAAGGACGTCCGGGCGAGGACGAGGGCCATGGGAACGCCGACGATGACGCAGACGGCCGTCGCGGAGAGCGACGTCCTCAGGCTGAGGAGGAGGGCCGCCCGCGCGCTGTCGGAGGTGACGAGCGGTACGAAGCGCGGCCAGTCGACGCGCAGGGCCATGGCCACCAGCGGCAGGACCAGGAAAAGTCCCCCGACGACGGCGACCGCGACCACCCAGCGCGGAAGGGCCGCGGTGTTCATGCGTTGTGCCGTCCACGGGTGGCCGACCGCCCGCGGCCGGCATCAGGGCGCACCGAAACCCGCCGCCTGCAGCACCGCCGTACCCTCGTCACCCGTTACGAGATCGACGAAGGCCTGCGCGGTCGCGGCCTCGCCGCTGTCGGCCAGCGACGCTATCGGGTAGGTGTTGACGACACCCGACGACTCGGGGAAATTGATGCCGAGCACCGCGTCACCCGCTGCCAGCACGTCGGTCACGTAGACGAGACCGGCGTCCGCCTCACCGGAGGTGACCTTTCCGATCACGTCCGTCACGGAGGACTCCTCGCTGACCGGCGTGAGGTCCACGCCTGCGGCCTCCTCCACCGCTGCCGCAGCTGTTCCGCAGGGTACCTGGGCTGCACACACGACCGTCTTCACGCCGGATCGCGCGGCGTCCGCGAGTGTTGCGATGCCCGCGGGATTGTCGGGCGGCACGGCCAACTGGAGGATGTTCGTCGCGAGATCGACCGCCGGTCCCGCGAGGAGTCCGTCGTCGGCCAGCTTGCCCATGGTGCGCGTGTCGGCGGAAGCGAGGACGTCGGCGGGCGCGCCCTCGATGATCTGGGTGACGAGGTCCGACGACCCAGCGAAGTTGAGCGTCACGTCGGTCCCGGGGTACTCGTCCTCGAACCGCTCGGCGAGCTCGGTGAACGTCTCCTTCAGCGAGGCTGCGGCGAACACGGTGATGCTCCCGTCGACCGCGTCAGCCTGCCCACCGCTGCCCGCCGCGCCCGGTTCGCCGGTTCCGCACCCCGTGGCGGTGAGCACGACGACGCCGATGGCTGTGAGGACGAGGTGGCAGGAGTTCCGGGTACGCCCGCTCCTGGTCATGCCCTTCCTGCCGGGGTCTCGATGATGACGGTGGTCGCTTTGATGACGGCGATGGCAATTGATCCCTTCTCCAGGCCGAGATCACGGACTGCCTCACTACTCATGAGGGACACCACGCGGTGCGGCCCGCACTGGAGCTCGACCTGCGCCATGACTTTGTCCTGCAGGACATCGGTCACGATGCCGACGAACCGGTTGCGGGCGGATCGCCCGATGTCCGACGGGTCTCCCGGCAGGACGGCGTTCCGGTGCGCGAGCGTCGCCAGCTCGAACGCATCGACCACCGACCTACCCGCAGCGTCCTTCGCCCTCCTGAGCACACCGCTGTCGATCCACCGGCGGACGGTGTCGTCGCTGACTCCGAGGTATCGGGCCGCGTCTGCTATCCGTAGCTGCGTCATATATCCGATGCTACATCCTCAGATGCGGGGCGAAGGGATGCTAACCCTTCTCGAGGAATGCTTCCTTTTCCGGGTCGAGGTACAGCTCGATGGCCAGCGAGAGTCCCGGGTACCCCTTCAGGTCCGGATCACCCGCAACGATCTCCTGGGCGTCGCTGCGGGCCTTCTCGATCACCTTGCCGTGCTGGGTGATCTTGAGGAACCGGAGGGCGGAGCGTCCACCCGACTGCGAGGCCCCGAGGATGTTCCCCTCCCGCCGCAGCTCGAGGTCCTTCTGCGAGAGCTCGAACCCGTCGGTCGTCGACGCGACGGCGGACAGGCGCTCGCGGCTCGGGTGCTCGGGCTCGAGCTTCGTGACCAGGAGGCAGGTTCCCGCGTGCCCGCCCCGGCCGATGCGGCCCCTCAACTGGTGCAACTGCGAAATGCCGAAACGGTCTGCGTCCATGATGACCATGAGGGTCGCATTGGGGACGTCGACGCCCACCTCGATCACGGTCGTGGCGATGAGCAACTGGACGGTGCCGTCGGTGAAGCGCGACATGACGTCGGCCTTGTCCTGTGGATCCATCCGACCATGCAGCATGCCACTGACGACGCCCCGCACCTGGGGTATGTCTGCCAGCGACTCGAACAACCCCACCACACTGGTCAGTTCCTGCTGCCCGCCGGCCTTCTTCTCTCCCTGCGGCTCTCCATAGAGCGCCTCCGGGGCGTCCTCCTCGGCCTTGCCGTCGTCCCCGATCTTCGGACACACCACGTACACCTGACGCCCGGCGTCGATTTCCTCCCGTGCCCGGGCCCAGATCCTGTCGATCCAGCCGGGGTGCTCGGTCAGGCCGACCTCGTGGGTGGTAATCGGGCTCCTGCCGGCCGGCAGTTCCGAGAGCGTCGAGGTCTCCAGATCGCCGAAGACCGTCATCGCGACCGTCCGCGGAATAGGTGTCGCCGTCATGACGAGGACGTGCGGAGAGGTGCGGGCCTTGGTGCGCAGCGAGTCCCGCTGCTCCACGCCGAAGCGGTGCTGCTCATCGACGACGATCAGCCCGAGGTCGAAGAACTGCACGTTGTCGGAGAGCAGGGCATGCGTCCCGATGATGATGCCCGCATCTCCCGACGCCGCCTCGAGGAGCGACGTCCGCCGCTGCGCCGTGGACATCGATCCCGTCAGCAGTACGACCCGCGTTCCGTCCATCGCCCCGCCGAGCATCCCGCCCTCGGCGAGCGGACCGAGCGTCCGCGTGATGGACTGGAGATGCTGTGCGGCGAGCACTTCCGTCGGTGCCAGCAGGGCCGCCTGCCCGCCGGCGTCGATGACCTGGAGCATCGCACGCAGCGCCACCAGCGTCTTGCCGGAGCCGACTTCCCCCTGCAGCAGCCGGTTCATCGGATGGTTCTGGGCGAGGTCCTCCGCCAGCGTGCCGCCGACCTCGAGCTGTCCCTTCGTCAGAGTGAAGGGCAGCCTCGCGTCGAACTGGTCGAGGAGCCCACCCTCGCGGCGGGGCCGGGCGGTGGCCTCCTCCCGCGCTGCCAGTGCCCGACGGCGGGCCAGGGCTGCCTGCAGGACGAACGCCTCCTGGTAGCGGAAGCGGTGCTGCGCCCGGTAGGCGTCCTCGACCTGCTGCGGCCGGTGGACCAGCTCGTAGGCGGTGGCGAGGCTCATCAGCTTGTCGCGTCGGGCGATCGACGCCGGCACCGGGTCGTCGAGGTCGGACAGGCGGAGGGTGTCGAGGATGGTGCCGACGGCCAGCGCAATGCGCTCGCTGCCCAGCTTCTCGACGGCCGGGTAGACCGGGATGGGCCGGTTGACGTAGTCCGGATCGTCGTCCCCCTCGTCCAGGAGCACGTAGCCGGGGTTGGTGAGCGACAGCTTCCCGCGGTAGACCGTGACCTTGCCGGAGAACATGGCACGCACACCGGGCTTGAGGTCGCGCTCGGCGCCATAGCCGTTGAAGAACGTGAGGCTGATCGCGCCGATGCCCCCCTCGGCGTCGTCGGTGATGACGACCTCCAGCAGCATCCCCTTGCGCGTGCGCATCCTGCGGGAGTTGGCGGATTGGACGCGGGCGATCAGGGTCACCTCCTCGTCCACCGGGACGTCCGCGATGGGCGTCAGTTCACCGCGCTTGAGGTAGGTGCGCGGGAAATGGTTGAGCAGTTCACCCACCGTGGTGATACCGAGGTGTTTGGCGAGCAGCTTCGCCAGTGGACCGAGGTGCCGGTCCAGCGGTGCGTCGAGTTCCGAGGCGGTCGTGGACCGCGCCGTGTCAGGAGTCACCGGCCCCGGCTCCCGGACCGGGGGCGGCGAGCTGGGTGACGGTGATGTTGACCGGACTACCGGCCTCGTTGATGAGCGCCAGGGCCGGCGCAGCTTCCGGCACGTGCACGTGGACGCGCCAGCGGTAGCCCTCCTCGACCTGGGTGACGGCGCTCATGATCACCGAGTCGCCGATCTCGTCGAGGTGGAGGCGGAGCGTGGCGGCGTCCAGCGGACTCAGGTTGATGGTGCACATGACTTCGACGCCGTCCGCATCGCCGCCGTTGTGGATGTGCGGGGCCTGGATGTCATAACCGTGCAGTCCGTCGAGCAGCTCGTCCTGCAGCTCCTCGCCGAGTGCTGCGGCCCGCAGGGCGTCCAGGATCAGCAGGAAGCCGACGCCGCCCGCGTCCACCACTTCGGCATCGGTGAGCGGTTTGAGCTGGCTCTCCGTGTACACCACTGCTTTCAGCGCACTCTGCACCGAACCCCTGAGCGTCAGGGCGAGCGTCAGGTTGCTGTCGTCCCCGGCGTGCGCGGCGGCTGTTTCGGCGGCCCCCTGTGCGCTGGCCTCGAGCACGGAGAGCATGGTACCCGGTACGGGATCGCTGAGCGCGGACCAGCTCCTGATCTGCGCCCGGTGGAGCGACGAGGCGAAGAGCGAGCAGGTGAGGCGGGTGGTGCCGTGGAGCGGTTCCGCGAACGCTGCCAGGAAGACGGCGAAGAGCGTCCCCGAGTTGCCACGGGCATCCTCCATGGCGGCGCGGCCTGCGAGCGCGAGCAACTCGCCCAGGTCGGACGTGTCGGCGGCGCTGACTGCACGGGCAGCGGAACGCACCGTCTGGTAGAGGTTCGTGCCCGTGTCGCCGTCGGCGACGGGAAAGATATTGATCGCGTTGAGCCGGTCGCTGTGGTTGCCGAGGGACTCTTCCGCCTTGCTCAACCAACGCTTCATCGCGACTGCATTAGCGGTGATCTTAGTGTGCAAAGTGATCCCATCCCGTGAGAGCTGTCGCCTGTGACGCCAGTGTCACCTGCGGCTTGCCCGGCCTCACCGAGCCTACCGCAGTGAACCCGGGTGGAAGCAGGACGTCCGGGGGGAACGCGGCAAGGAGCCCATGGTCCTCGCCGCCGCCGAGCACCCAGTCCATGGGGTCGACGCCCAGCAGGTCGGCCGCCGGCGCCAGCGGACCGGAGTATTTCCGCAGCGCCGCCGGGTCGAGGTCCACGTGCACCCCGCTCGCCGCGGCAATTCTCTGCGCGTCGCGGACCAGGCCATCGGATATGTCAAGCATTGCACTGGCGCCAGCACCTGCAGCGACCGGACCTGCGGCGAGGGGCGGGGAGGGTCGCAGTTGCACCGCGATCAGCTCCTCCCCCAGCTGTCCGAAGTCGGCGGGTGGGCGGGCGCCCTCGAGGATCGCGAGGCCGGCCGCGGCCCTCCCGAGCGTGCCCGCGACCGCGAGGATGTGGCCTGCCCTGGCGCCCGATCTCAGCACGGGGGTGAGGCCCCGCATCGCTCCGGTCACGGCCGCCGTGATGACGAGCTGCGCGCCGCCGCCGAGGTCGCCACCCACGACCGAGCAGGACTGGGCACCCAGCTCTCTGATCGCTGCCGCGAGTCCCCGGGCGCAGTCCTCGACCCAGGCGACCGGCGTCTGCGAAGGGAGCGTGAGGCTCACCACGAGCGACGTCGCGACGCCACCCATCGCGTTGACGTCGCTCAGGTTCTGGGCCGCCGACTTCCAGCCGACGTCGTAGCCCGTCGTCCTGAATCCACCGGGGCGCAGGAGCCGGAAGTCGTGATCCTCGACCAGGGTGTCCATCGAGACGACCAGGGGCCCGGCCTCGGGCACCAGGACTGCGGCATCGTCCCCGGGACCGACGAGGGCCCCGGAAGCAGGACCCAGCAGCGGAAGGATCCGGGCCAGGAGTTCGCCTTCGCTCACGTCGCCGACGGTTCCCCGACGGGCTCTCGCATCATCGGCAGGGGACCGCTCTGTGGCTACCCCGTTGTACGGACCGTGACTCATAGGCCCTGCCGTGGGATTCCGGACCGGCGCAGGTGCCCTGCACCCCGGCGCCGGCTCATGCCGTCGTCAGGGCGGTGACGTAGTCACCGAGCCGGTCAGCGGCAGCCGCGGGGGCGAAGCCGGTGGCCCGTAGCTTGGCGAGGTCGAGCGTGCTCTGCAGGGGACGCGGAGCGGCAGCCTTGCCGGCGAAGTACTCCTCCGTGCTGACACCGGTGACGTCCGCGCGGTTCCTGCCGCAGAGGGCGTACACATCGGCCGCGATGTCGGCCCAGCTCTGGGGCTCCCCGTCGTTCGTCACGTTGTAGGTGCCGAACGGCGCCTCGTTCCCGACGAGGTGCAGGATCGCAGCGGCGATGTCCGCGGTGAACGTGAGGCGCCCGATCTGGTCGTTCACGACGCTCGGGGAGATGCCCCGTCCCGCAAGGTTCGCCATGGTCCGTACGAAGTTTGCTCCCTCGCCGATCACCCAGCTCGTGCGCAGGATGTAATGCCGCGGCACCGTCGCGACGATCGCGTCACCCGCCGCCTTCGTCTGGCCGTAGACGCCGAGCGGGCTGAAGGGCTCTGCCTCCTGGTGCAGCTCCTGCGTTCCGTCGAACACGTAGTCGCTGGAGATGTGGACGAGGGTCAGGCGGTGCGTGCTCGCTACCCTGGCGAGGGCCGCGACCCCTGCGACGTTGACGGCCCAGGCGGCAGCCCGGCCCTCGGCGCTCTCGGCCGCGTCGACCGCGGTGTAGGCCGCAGCGTTGATGATCGTGTCGTAGGCCGTCCACGGGCGGGCGCCGTCGAGCTCGTCACTGAGCAGGTCCAGTTCGGCCCGTCCCGCGAATTCGACCGACGGCTGGTCTGCGAGGGCGGACCGCAATGCCTTGCCGAGCTGGCCGTCAGCGCCCACGACGAGCGTCCTGCGCGGAGCCAGGGCGGTGACGTCGCCGAGGCGCGGGTGGGCCCGGTCCTTGTCCGACAACTCCGCGTTGCCGAGGGGGATGGGCCATTCGATGGCCGCCGTCTCGTCGGCGAGGTTCAGGAACACGTACTGGTCCTGGGCATCCGCGGACCAGTGGTCGTTGACCAGGTAGGTGTACGCCGTGCCATCCTCCAGCGTCTGGAAGGCATTGCCTACGCCCCGCGGGATGAAGATCGCCGTCGAGGGGTCGAGCTCGGCGGTGAAGACGGCGCCGAAGGACGGCCCTTCGCGGAGATCGACCCAGGCGCCGAAGACCCGGCCCGTGGCAACGGAGATGAACTTGTCCCACGGTTCGGCGTGGATCCCCCGCGTCGTACCGGCGGTCTCGTTGAAGGAGATGTTGTTCTGGACCGGACCGAAGTCGGCGAGGCCGGCGGCGGTCATCTTGGACCGCTGCCAGTTCTCCTTGAACCAGCCGCGGTTGTCACCGTGGACCGGCAGGTCGAAGAGCACGACCCCGGGGATCGGCGTCTCGCGCGAGGCGAGGGGTTTCGAGAAGACGGGACCCATGCGCTACTGCCCCAGTTCGATGTACTTGGACTCGGTCACGGCCTTCTGCGGCCGCCACCAGGTTTCGTTGTCGCGGTACCAGGCGATCGTGTCGCGCAGGCCCTGCTCGAAGTGGTGGAACTCGGGCGTCCAGCCGAGCTCGGTGCGCAGCTTGGTCGAGTCGATCGCGTAACGGAGGTCGTGGCCCGCGCGGTCGATCACGTGGTCGTAGGCATCCGCAGCCTCACCCATCTCGGTGAGGATGAGCTCCACGACATCCTTGTTGTTCCGCTCGCCGTCGGCGCCGATCAGGTAGGTCTGGCCGATCTCGCCCCTGTTCAGGATGGTCCATACCGCGGAGGAGTGATCGTTCGCGTGGATCCAGTCGCGGACGTTCAGGCCCTCCCCGTAGAGCTTGGGACGCACGCCGTCGATCACGTTCGTGATCTGCCGCGGGATGAACTTCTCGACGTGCTGGTAGGGACCGTAGTTGTTCGAGCAGTTGCTGATGGTGGCCTGGACCCCGAAGGACCGGACCCACGCACGCACGAGGAGGTCGGACGCCGCCTTGGTGGACGAGTAGGGGCTCGACGGATTGTAGGGCGTCTCCTCCGTGAAGCGCTCGGGGTCGTCGAGCTCGAGGTCGCCGTACACCTCGTCGGTGCTGATGTGGTGGAAGCGCCTGCCGTACCTGCGGACCGCCTCGAGCAGCGTGTAGGTGCCGATGATGTTCGTGTCGAGGAACGGGCGGGGGTCATGCAGCGAGTTGTCGTTGTGGGATTCGGCGGCATAATGCACGACGGCGTCGGCCCGCTCAGTGAGCGGACCGACCACGGCGGCGTCCGCGATGTCCCCGACGACCAGTTCGAAGCGCTCCGAGGGCAGCCCCTCGAGGGAGGCGTGGTTGCCTGCATAGGTCATCTTGTCGAGGACCGTGACGGAGACGTCCGTGTGCTCCATCAGATAGTGCACGAAATTGGACCCTATAAAGCCGGCGCCGCCGGTCACCAGGAGATTCTTCACGTCCTGCACTTTACCGGGTGCACCCGCGGTTGCCTGGTCGGGCGCAGTTCACGGCAGGCCGACGCCCTTTGGACTTCGACTGGGAGGCGCCCTCGTGCTCCCCGTCGCCTCAGCCCTGCACCAGCCGGCACGGACCGGTGCAGGGCTCTGCGTCACGACTGGTGGCGGCCCCGCCTGCGCACGACGACGACGGCGACAACGGCCAGGAGAGCGGCGAGGAGGCCCGCACCGATCCACGTGACGGGTGCTGTCGAGGACGCGCGGTCCTCGCCCACGGCCGCCGCAGTACTGCGGACCGATGGCGATGCGGACCGGCTTGCCCGCGGCGACGCGCTCGCCGTCGGGCTGGTGGTCGGGGCTGCGACCGTAGGAACGGCCGCAGGCGGCGCCGCGGCCGGTGATGCGGTGGGCGATGCGCCGGCAGTGGACGCCGGGACCGGAGCCGGGATCGGAGCCGGTGCATTCGCGGATGCCGTCGCCGAAGGGCCTCCGGCGGTAGGGCTCGGTGCGGGTGCCTCGGCCGGTACGTCCACGACGTCCCCCGACACGGAGTCGTACCGCAGGTTCGTGTAGATCAGCGTGTCGGCGAACAGGAGATAGCCGGTGTCCGGCTCGATGAGGTGGCCGGTCCCCGGATGAACGAGATAACCCGTCCGTGCATTGATCGCGAAGCCGGTCGCCGAGTCGACGCCGGCCGTCGCGGTGGGATCGGGCACGGGCGGTGCGGGCTCGCCGAAGGTCGCGGCGGGCTGCGGCTGCTTCACGACGTCCGGCTGTTGCCGGGCTAGGACGTCCGGCTGCTGCTGGGCGACGACGTCCGGCTGCTGCTGCTGCTGCTGGGCGACCATGGCCGGCCGGACGGCCGCGGGATCCACCGCGAGCGCGGAGGTGGGCGCGGCGATCAGTGCTCCCGCGACGAGGAGCGCAACCCTTCCGGATCGGGATCCGACTGTCCTGGTGCGGGCTGTCAGGGGCAGGGCGGGGTGGTGGGGCGCTGTCATTCGTCCTCGGCTCGATGTCCGCACCCGTGCCGCTGAGACAGCATCGGGCGCGCAGGGGACCGTCAGCGTGGCTCGGCTGCGGCTCTCGAATACTACTGTCGGCGATCCTCGCGGCCCGTTCACCGAAGCCCTGGCCGCTCCGTGTCGTCAGTGCGCCGGGGCTACACATTAGGGTGGGACCATGCGTGCTCTCCCCCGCGCCGTAGCCCTCGCGGCGGCGGCCGTCACCCTGCTCGTCGTACTGCCCGGCTGTACCTCCGTGGTCGACGTCGATCCGGCGGAGGATGCCGCGGACGCGTCGTGCGCCGACGTGATGATCGCGCTGCCGCCCACGGTCGCCGAGAACGAGCAGCGCGACACCAACAGCCAGGCGACGTCGGCCTGGGGTGATCCCTCGAAGGTGGTCCTGCGATGCGGCGTAGGTGTACCCGGTCCCACCACCGATCCCTGCGTGACGGTGAACGACGTCGATTGGGTGGTGCGTGAAGGGGACCCTGCGTGGACGGCGACGACGTACGGCCGTGATCCCGCCGTCGAGGTTTTGTTCGACCCCGACGAGGTGGCCTCGAGCACGGTCCTCGTGGAACTGGGCGATGCCGTCTCGCGGGTCGAGCAGACGCGCGCCTGCGTGGGCCTGTCCGATGCGACTCCGGCACCGCCTGGCGGCTGACGCGCTTCGGCCGGCCGAGCCGGATCCCACGTTTTACCCAGCTTCACCTGAACCAGCCGCGACCCGCCAGGAGGCACCGTGAAAGCCGAACAGATATCCGACGTCTGCACCTTCCACGGAGAGGGACCCTACTGGGACCCCCGGCGCGGGGAGCTGCTCCTGGTGGACATGATGGAGGGTGATGTCCTCGTACGCCACGAGGACGGCACCTTCGATCGGCATGACGTGCACCCGCGCCTCGCCGGAGTGATCCGCGGCCGGACCTCGGGCGGCTACGTCATCGGCGTCGAGCGGGGATTCCTCTTCTCCGACGACGCATTCACGGACCTCGTTCGGGGTCCCCTGGCCTTCAGCGATCCCGCCGTACGCATGAACGACGGCGGCTGTGACACCGCGGGCCGCTTCCTCTGCGGGTCGATGGGCTGGGGGGGCGGCTTCGGTGCGGGCGCGCTCTACTCACTGGACCAGGACCATGCTGTCTCCACGGTCCTGGAAGGACTCACCGTGTCCAACGGCCTGCACTTCTCCCCGGACGGCGGCACGGCCTTCCTCAGCGACACCCCGACGGGGCGAATCGATGCCCTCGGGTATGACGTGGAGGCCGGGTGCTTCACGGACAGGCGCACGTTCGCCGTCGTCGAATCCGCCCTCGGCATGCCCGACGGAATGGCCATCGACGCGGAAGGCGGCATCTGGACCGCGCTCTACGGCGGAGGAGCCGTTGCGCGCTACGACGCCGCGGGGAAGCTGTCGGAGCACATTCCACTCCCCGTCACGAACGTGACGGCCTGCGCGTTCGGCGGCAGGGACCTCTCGACCCTCTTCATCACCACCACCCAGGAGAACATTCCTGAGGGCTCCGAACCGCAGGCCGGCGCGCTCTTCTCCCTGGACGCAGGAGTAGCCGGAGCGGCCCTGCCGATGTTCAGGGGCTAGGTGCGCCTCAGAGAATCGGCTTGCCGCCCGTGACGGCGATGCGTGCTCCCGAGACATAGCTCGCCTCGTCGGATGCCAGCATCACATAGACCGGCGCGAGCTCGGCGGGCTGACCGGCCCGCTGCATCGGCACCTGCTGGCCGAAGCTCTCGACCTCCTCCTCCGGCATCGTGGCAGGGATGAGCGGGGTCCAGATAGGTCCGGGAGCCACCGAGTTCGCCCGGATGCCGCGCTCGGCGAGCAGCTGCGCCATCGACGCGATCATGTTCGCGATGCCGGCCTTCGTCGCCGAATAGGGCAGCAGTGTCGGCACCGGATTGTCCGAGTTGACGGAGCTGGACCCGATGATCGAGCCGCCGGGACCCATGTGCGGCAGGACGGCTTTCGTGAGGTGGAAGAAGGCGCTGAGATTGGTGGCGAGGGTGTAGTCCCACTCCTCGTCCGGGATCTCCTCGATGGACTCGTGCGACATCTGGTACGCGGCGTTGCTCACGAGGATGTCCACCCGGCCGAATTCCTCGACGGCCGTATCGATAACGGCCCGGCAGGTCGCGGGGTCGGCGAGGTCACCGGGGAACAGGACGGCCTTCCGCCCCGCCTCCTCCACCCAGCGCGCCGTCTCGCGGGCGTCGTCGTCCTCGTTCAGGTAGCTGATGAGCACATCCGCACCCTCCCTCGCATAGGCGATCGCCACCGCGCGGCCGATGCCGCTGTCACCGCCCGTGATCACCGCCTTCTTGCCCGCGAGGCGTCCCGAACCACGGTAGGACTGCTCGCCGTGATCCGGTGTCGGGTCCATGGCTTCCGTGGTTCCGGGTGGTTCCTGCTGCTGTGCTGGCTGGCTCACTGTTCCTCCTGGTGTCTACGGATGATCGCACCCGTGGGTTCCTTGCCCTTCCACCGTAAGCACGCTTAGTAATTGAAGGGAAGCGGACATCCGGTCCGGGAATCCGTTGCACAGGAGGACCTGCAGTCGCATGCCGTATGCAGCCGAGTACATCCTGCCGCTCAAGTGGGCCGACATCGGAGCGGTGGCCGAGCTGTCCGGCTACCTGGAGCACCTGGTCCGGTGGGTCGATGTCACCGTGGTCGACGGCTCCGCCGGCCCCTTCTTCGAGCGGCACGCCCGGGCCTTCCCCGCCGGTGTCCGCCACGTCAGGCCCGATCCGGAGCTCCTCCGCCGGGGCGGAAATGGCAAGGTGCTGGGTGTCCTGACCGGATTGGCCCTGGCGCGGCACGAGCGCGTCATCGTTGCTGACGACGACGTCCGGTACCGCCGCCCCGACCTGCAGCGGGTGCTCGGCCTCCTCGACGGGGCGGATCTGGTGCGGCCCCAGAACTACTTCGCGCCGCTACCGTGGCACGCCCGCTGGGATACCGGACGGGCGCTGCTCAACCGGGCTCTTGCCTCCGACTACCCCGGCACGCTCGCGATCCGGCGGAGCATCGTCGTTGCCGCCGGCGGCTACAGCCCGGACGCCCTCTTCGAGAATCTCGAGCTCATCCGCACCGTACGGGCCGCGGGCGGTGTCGAGGTCCGCGCCGACGACCTCTTCGTCCGTCGCATCCCCTGCTCGGCCCGGCACTTCGCCCGGCAGCGCGTGCGGCAGGCCTACGACAGCTTCGCGCAGCCGGTGAGGCTCGCTGTAGAGCTGAGCGTACTGCCGACGGTCCTGCTGGCCCGGCCTACGGGCCGGCAGCTCGCGGTCATCGCCCTCACCGTCGTCGCACTGGCCGAGGTGGGACGGCGACGGCGGGGCGGGCGTACGGTCTTCCATCCGGCAGCCGCGCTGTGGGCCCCGGTGTGGCTCCTCGAACGGGCCGTGTGCAGCTGGCTCGCCGTCGTCTGCAGGGTGCGCGGAGGAGTGGGCTACGCCGGGGGGCGGATGAAGCTTGCCGCCCACTCCGAGCGGAGCCTGCGGATCCGATGGGCCGACGGCGGGCATCTGGGGCCCCCACCTCGCTCCCCCGGGTCGGACTCCACCTGATCCCTCCGCCTGACGGTGTCGGTGATAGTAAGTACACTGATGGCTCAAGCCGATCACGATGAAGAGGTACTCACATGGCAGACACACTGGGAAGTCCGAACTCCGAGCCCGAGGGTGGTTTCGAGCGGGATCCCTCCGACTGGGTGACCGGTGACGAGCCGATGACCGCGGCGCAGCGCAGCTACCTCGACACCCTCGCACGGGAGGCCGGCGAGGAGATCCCGGCGGATATCAACAAGGCCGAGGCCTCGGAGCACATCGACCGGCTGCAGAAGAAGAGCAAGCGGGTCAGCGACTCCTGAGCTCCGACGCGTGACCTCACGGTCGCCTGATCCCACTCGACGACGCCCTTCCGTGGGCAGGTCCGGACATTCCCACTGGACGGGGTCGACGAGTGGGATTCTCGCGTCCGGGGCTGCCGCCTACCCGCTTACCGTGCGGCCGCGAAGTTGAACTCGGTGCAGATGTCCCGGCCGAACACGAAGCGCCGCACCGGAGCCGTGCGTGCCTCGGCCAGGACGTCGGAGCCGGTGAAGCGGATGCCGGGAACGCCGTCCCCGACGAGCACGGGGGCCGTGGTGAGGTAGAACCTGTCCAGCAGTCCGGCCTCGAGGAAACGCGACACGGTATTGCCGCCACCCTCGACGAGCACCTTCCAGAGTCCCCGGGCCTGCAGGATGTCCAGGACCCTGCGAGGCGCAAACTCCTCCGCAGGCAGCCTCACGACCTCCACCGAGGCGGGCAGTCCGTCGGGCACCATGGCGTCGAGGCCCGTGATCCAGAGGGTGGGGACGCCGTCGTCGGCGAAGACCCGTGCATCCGCGCCGACTTTCGCGCCGGCGTCGAGCACCACCCGCACGGGGCTGCGTCCGGCCACGTCCCCGACGGCCAGCGAGCAGTCCTCGGCGAGGACCGTCGATGCACCGACGACGACGGCGTCCACGAGCGCGCGCAGGCGCTGCAGGTGACCGTGGTCGCCCCGGTCCTCGTGCAGGCCGGAGTCGCCGGAGCGTGACGCGATGAAACCGTCGAGGCTCTGCCGCAGCTGCCCGATCACGAGCTGCCCCGTTGCTGCCGCGAGGTAGCCGTAGCGATGGGTGAGCTCCTCCGGCTCGCCCGGCGCGGGAGCGGTCGGCACGACGCCGTCGAGCAGGGCCTCCCACGCGTCCGCTGACGGAGCGGCGTCGTCGTGCCTCATGCGGGCGCGCTTGGTCGCGAGGTAGCCGGCATTCTCGGAACGCTCGGACACCGCGAGGCCGCGGCGCTCGACGACGCTGATCCCCAGCTCCTCCAGGGCTTCCTCCTTGGCCGGATTCCCTGAGAGCAGGCGGACCGCACTGATGCCGAGGTCCTGCAGGATCTCGGCCGCCTGGTCATAGCGGCGGGCGTCGATGGGCAGTCCAAGGGCGGTGTTCGCGTCCACGGTGTCGATGCCCTGGTCCTGCAGCGCGTAGGCCTTGAGCTTGGCGAGGAGCCCGATGCCCCGGCCCTCGTGTCCGCGGACGTACACCACGGCCCCTCGCCCCTCCTGGGCGATGGCAGCGAGCGCGGCGTCGAGCTGCTCGCCGCAGTCGCACCGCCACGACCCGAACGCGTCTCCGGTCAGGCACTCGCTGTGGACGCGCACGAGTGGGGGCGGATCCTGGGGGCCGTGGGCGTCGTCGTCGATCCCCTGTGCGAGGACGACATGCTCGATCCCTCCGCCGTCACGGTAGCCGACCATGCGGAAGGTCCCGTGCCTCGTCGGCAGGACGGTCTCCACGACCCGCTCGACGCTGGCCGGGACGGAGGAGGACTCGGACTCGGACTCGGCGGACCGGATGGACTGGGCGGGCATGCAACAACCTTAGGAGCGGTGCGGACGACGGCGAAAACGTGCGTCGTACTGTCAACGGACAGCAGCAGCCGTTTATTGCTGGATCAGGGACGGCGGGTGCCGGGGCAGGGGACGGCGCACTCCGGCCGCGGCGCGTCCGAGGACCTCGCGGAAGGCCAGCACGGCCGGCCGGCGTGCACCTGCGCGGCGTGCGGACGTGAAGATCGAGCGGCGCGGGCTGTCGTCGAGCTCGAGGAGCTGGACGGGCACGCTCCGCCCCGTCCACACGAGGTCCGGCATGAGGGCGACGGCGTTACCCGACTCGATCAGGCGGATCTGCGCCTGCAGGTCGGCGGTCTCGTAGCGGACGTCCGGCTCGAAGCCCGCTCGCCGGCACGCCTGCTCCGCCCAGTGACGGGACGCCGCTCCCCTGGGCTCCATCACCCACGCCGCCTCCGCCGCCTCCGCGATCGTGGAAATACCCTCATGCCCCATGCCCGCCCCGGGGACGGCGAATCGAATGGCATCCTCCGTCAGCGGCAGGTGGTCCAGCTCGGGGTGGCGGGGGGCGGCGTGGCCCGGGTACTGCTCGGCGATCACGAGGTCGAAGTCACGGGCGAACGTCTCGTACAACGCTTTCTCCGGCTCGCGCTGCACCATCTCGATGCGGACGTCCGGGTAGTCACGCGTCATGGCGGTAAGGGCGTCGGGCATGAGCGCCAGCGCCGCGGACTGGAAGACCGCGACCCGCACGGTCCCGGACACCGTGGTCAGCGACGCCGCCAGATCGGCCTCGGCCCGCTCGAGAGTCTCGAGCAGTTCCGCGGTGTGGGCTACGAGCACTTCGGCCTGTGGCGTGAGCACGACCCGCCGACCGGTCTTCCGCAGGAGCTCGACGCCGACCTCCTTCTCCAGGAGAGCCAGCTGCTGCGACACGGAGGACGGGCTGTAGCTCAGGGCCGCTGCCACCTCCGCAAGCGTCCCCCGGAGCTTGAGCTCGCGGAGCAGGCGCAGCCGACGCAGGTCGAGCATGGGACCTCCAGGGAGTAGTTACTACAGTCCTACCGATGGATAACCTTCGGGAATCGTCGCTTTTGCTAATCCTAGGGCCTGCCGATACTGGAAAGTGAAGTTGCTGCTTCATCCTGTGCCGGCGTGAGCCGTCCGACCGAGAGCCGTTGCCATGACAACCCAGATCCCGCCCCGTGAGGGCCTTTCCGCCACCGCGACACCCCTGGACACGTCCGCCGTGTCGGGCCAGGGGTCCGATCACGCGGCGGCGCACTCTTCCGCCCGAGACACCACCCATTTCTCCACCGGAGGCGCCACCCACTTCTCCGCCGGGTCAGGCGGCAGCACGGACATACCCGCAACGCTGCCGGAGGCGTCGATCGCGCTCGTGCGCCGGTGGCTCACCGAAGCGTCGAACGTCCCGGTCGACACTTCGGCACAGCAGCTCGCCGGCGTCCTGAAGGATCCGAACGGGCTCGCGTTCACGGTGGGCTTCGTCGACGGCGTCATCCGTCCGGAGGACCTCGCCGTCGCAGCACGCAATCTCGGAGCCATCGCACCGATGGTGCCCGGATTCCTGCCCTGGTACATGCGCTCCGCGGTGAAGATCGGGGCCGCCGTCGCGCCCGTCCTTCCGCAGGTCGTCATCCCCATCGCGCGGCGCGTGCTCCGGGGCATGGTGGGCCACCTCATCATCGATGCTTCCGACGCCAAGCTCGGCCGGTCGATCAGCAGGATCAGGCGCGAGGGAATAGGCCTCAACGTCAATCTTCTCGGCGAAGCCGTGCTGGGAGACCGTGAGGCCGAACGCCGGTTGGAGGGCACCGTCCGCCTCCTCGAGCGCCCCGACGTCGATTATGTCTCCATCAAGGTGTCCTCCACCGTCGCCCCCCATCCCGCCTGGGCCTTCGAGGAGGCCGTGGAGCACGTCGCCGAGAAGCTCACTCCGCTCTATGCACTCGCGGCCCGATCGGAGAAGCCCAAGTTCATCAACCTCGACATGGAGGAGTACAAGGACCTCGATCTGACGATCGCGGTCTTCACGGCGATCCTCGGCCGTCCCGAATTCGAGACCCTCGAGGCGGGCATCGTGCTGCAGGCGTACTTGCCGGACTCGCTCGCCGCGATGATCCGGCTGCAGGAGTGGGCGGCCGCCCGACGCGCCCGTGGCGGAGCCGGGATCAAGGTCCGGGTCGTCAAGGGTGCCAACCTCCCGATGGAGCACGTCGAGGCGTCCCTCCACGACTGGCCGCTGGCCACCTGGGGATCGAAGCAGCAGTCGGACACCCACTACAAGCGCGTGCTGAACTATGCGCTGCAGCCGGACCGCATCGACAACGTCCGCATCGGCGTCGCAGGCCACAATCTCTTCGATCTCGCCTTCGCGTGGCTCCTCGCCGGCGAGCGCGGCGTCCGCCACGGTATCGAGTTCGAGATGCTCCTCGGCATGGCCCAGGGTCAGGCCGAAGCCGTCAAGCGCGATGTCGGCTCCCTGCTCCTCTATACGCCCGTCGTCCACCCCAGCGAATTCGACGTCGCCATCGCCTACCTGATCCGACGCCTCGAGGAGGGTGCGAGCCAGGACAACTTCATGTCCGCGGTGTTCGAGCTGTCCGAGAACGAGGCGCTCTTCGAGCGGGAGAAGAACCGTTTCCTCGCCTCGCTGCAGGAGCTCGACACCAGCATCCCGGCGCCCAACCGCCGGCAGGACCGGACCGTCCCCTCGGCGGCCCACCCCGGCAGCGGTTTCGCGAACACGCCTGACACGGACCCTTCTCTGCCCGCCAACCGGGCGTGGGGCCGGGCGATCCTCGATCGCGTCCCCACGTCCCGCCTGGGGAACGACGTCGTCGCCGCCACGACCCTCACGCGTGCCGAGGAGCTCGAGGACACCATTGCCGGCGCGGTGTCCGCGTCGGGCTCCTGGGGTTCGCTGAGCGGCGCCGAGCGCGCAGCGGTCCTGCACAAGGCGGGGAACTCGCTCGAGGCACACCGCGCGGACCTCATGGAGGTCATGGCCGCGGAGACCGGCAAGACGCTGGACCAGGCCGACCCGGAGATCTCCGAGGCCGTCGACTTCGCCCACTACTACGCCGAGCGCGCACGCGAGCTCGACGACGTCGACGGTGCCTCCTTCTCCCCCGTGCGCCTCACGGTCGTGACGCCGCCGTGGAACTTCCCGGTCGCGATCCCGGCCGGGTCGACGCTCGCCGCCCTGGCGGCGGGCTCAGCGGTCATCATCAAGCCGGCCTCGCAGGCACGCCGATCGGGTTCCGTCATGGTCGAGGCCCTGTGGGCGGCAGGCGTACCGCGTGAGGTCCTGCGGCTCGTGCAGGTCGAGGAGGGCGACCTCGGCCGGCAGCTCATCGCCGACCCGCGGGTCGACCGCGTGATCCTGACCGGCGGCTACGAGACCGCCGAACTGTTCCGCTCCTTCCGGACGGACCTGCCGCTGCTGGCGGAGACCTCCGGCAAGAACGCCATCATCGTCACGCCGAGCGCGGACCTCGACCTTGCGGCGAAGGACGTGGCGCAGTCGGCCTTCGGCCATGCGGGCCAGAAGTGCTCGGCGGCCTCCCTCGTGATCCTCGTGGGCAGCGTGGGCACGTCCCGGCGCTTCCGCAACCAGTTGCTCGACGCCGTCACCTCGCTGACGGTCGGCTACCCGGAGGATCCGACGGCGCAGATGGGTCCCGTCATCGAGCCGGCAGCGGGGAAGCTCCTCGACGGCCTGACGACGCTGGGCGAAGGGGAGTCCTGGCTCGTCGAACCCCGCAAGCTCGATGACTCGGGCCGCCTGTGGAGCCCGGGGGTGCGCGACGGCGTGCGGCGCGGTTCGACGTACCACCTGACGGAGTACTTCGGCCCGATCCTCGGCATCATGACCGCCGCTACCCTCGATGACGCCATCGCGCTGCAGAACGACATCGACTACGGACTGACCTCCGGCCTGCATTCGCTGGACAGCCGTGAGATCGCGACCTGGGTAGACGGCGTGCAGGCAGGAAACCTGTACATCAACCGCGGTATCACCGGGGCGATCGTGCAGCGGCAGCCCTTCGGCGGCTGGAAGAAGTCGGCCGTCGGTGCCGGCACCAAGGCCGGCGGCCCGAACTACCTGGTGGGGCTCGGCTCCTGGTCGTCGAAGGAGTCCCTCACCCGGGGGGCTCCCCTGCCCGTCGTCGCACCCCTGCTCACGGCGGCACGGTCGGCAGGCCTGCCCCAGACCGACGTGGCTCGTCTGGAGCGCGCCGCCGCATCGGATGCTGCGGCCTGGACCAGCGAATTCGGCCGCGTGCAGGACGTCTCGGCCTTGGCCGCGGAGCGCAATATCTTCCGCTACCTCGCCCATCCCGTGACGGTGCGCCTCTCGCAGGGCGCGCTCCTCGCCGACCTCGTCCGGGTCCTCCTCGCCGCTGGGGCGGCCGGTGCGCCGGTCTCCGTCTCCTCCGCCGTGGAGCTCCCCGACGAGCTCCGCTCCGTCGTCGATGGCCAGGCCGACAGCGTTGCCGTGGAGGACGATGACGCCTGGCTGGCCCGTGCGGGACAGCTTCCCGTGCGCCGTATCCGACTCATCGGCGGAAGCGCGTCAGCCCTCGCCGTTGCCACGGGAGGACGCCCGGATCTCGCGGTCTATGCGCAGCCGGTCACCGAATCGGGACGGGTCGAAATCCTGCCGTTCCTGCAGGAACAGGCGATCAGCATCACGGCGCACCGCTTCGGCACGCCGAACGCACTGACCGAGGGCATTCTCTAGTCCGGCCCCGCGTCCGGTCCGTCGGCTCGTCACGGCGCCCTCTGGCAGAATCGATCCCGACAGTATCGATGCCCGCCTGGGCGGCCGGAAGGATCGACGCCCCGATATGAGAGACACCGGGAGGACCCCGAAGACCCGGGAGCCCTGGCTTATGGCGTGGCTCCCGGGTCTTCTCGTGATGGCGGCCGGCGTCACCGCGTCCCTGGCGCTGGCTTCGCTCCAGACTCTCCTCGGGGCCCTTGTCGTCGCGCTCCTCCTCGGAATCCTGCTCGGCAACTCCAGCCTGTATTCCGAGGGGCTCCGAACGGGTGTCGCCGGCGGGACCAAGCGCCTGCTGCGCGCCGGTGTGGTCCTTCTCGGACTCCAGCTCGCCCTGCCGGACATCTTCGCCCTGGGGCCGCAGGTCGTCCTCCTGATCGTCGCGTGCGTCGCCGTGAGCTTCTACAGCACGCTATGGCTCGGACGACGCTTCGGCCTGACCCGGACAGGGTCCCTCCTGATGGCGGCGGGCTTCTCGATCTGCGGCGCGTCGGCCGTCGCAGGAATGCAGGGCATCATCGACGCCGACGACGACGAGGTGGCCTCCGCGGTCGCGATGGTCACGCTCTACGGCTCGCTCATGATCGTCGTCCTGCCCCTGCTGAACGCGGTGATCGGACTCGACGGGAGCCGCTTCGGCATCTGGTCCGGCCTCGCCGTCCACGAAGTGGCGCAGGTGGTCGCGGTGGCCAGCACCGCCGGCACCGTGGCACTCGCGTCCGCGACGGTGGTCAAGCTCGGCCGCGTCCTCATGCTGGCGCCCGTGGCAGCCGTGGCGAGCATCGGCGAACGACGGCGGGCTACTGCTGCTGCTGCTGCGCCGAGTGTCCCGGAAGGGACGCCGAACGGCTCCGGGATGTCCGGCGGAGGAGCTCGCGCCGACCTCCGTGCCGCACGTCGGACCACGCCCCTGATTCCGCTTTTCGTCGTCGGGTTCCTCGCGATGGTGGTCCTGCGGTCCCTCGACGTCCTGCCGCAGCCTCTCCTCGACACCGGCCGGACCCTGACGACCATCCTGCTGGCCGCAGGAATGTTCGGGCTCGGCGCAGGGATCGACATCCGGCAGCTCCTGCGCACGGGCGGACGGTTCGCTGCGGTCGGCGCTGCCTCCACCCTGCTGCTCGCGGGGGTCTCACTTCTCGGCGTCGTCGTCCTGGCTTAGAGTGTGTCTCCTGATGCCCGGAGCCAGAGTGTGACGGCGCTGAAGACAACCCGCCGTAGGTGAAGTGAGCTTGTCGTAGCGGGACGAACTTCCGGCATTGCTGGCTGATGGTGAAGGGGCGTCTGGTGCATTCCTTGGAGTCCTCGACGTCGTAGCTGACGGGTCGGTCCTCGGGTCGCGGCGTCCGGGGTGTCCTTGCTGGTCGAAGGGCTCCGGAATGACCGCGACGATTCCACGGGAGGGAGCGCAGGTGCTGACCGATGACCCGCACCGAGTAGGCCTCGTCGCCGCGGACCCGGTCCCGGCCGGGCGACTCGAGAGTGATTCATCAGGATCGGGAACATCGGCGCGTCTCCGGCGTGATCTGGTCCGATGAGGACCACCAGGGGAAATCCCGCCCATCAGGGACGTCGTGAATCTTCGTGCTCGGCCCGCCTCCAAGACCGGCCCATGCCATGATCCGCGGTCCCATCGGGCCTGCGTCAAAGAACATCACGCGCACTCGGATATCCTCCCGTACGCCATCATCACCATCAGGAGACGCGTCCTCGTGTTTTACCTTTTCAATCCCCGCCGTCACTAACTGAAGCTCCAGGGAGGGCTGTCCGCCCGTCCTGAAGTGGTGGCTGCCCCGTGAAGCGACACCCGCGATAAGTCAGTCGCAATGAGTCAGTCGCAATAAAGTCGAGTCGATCGAGGATTACAGGAGCTTGAGAACTCGAACGCCCAATTCCCCATTGGGTGAGGCTGCCGCAGCGCTATCGATAACGCCCCTATTCGCGGGATGCATCGATCTCTCCGGCCGCGAAATCGGACTCAAGCTAGCTGGCCGGTGCGCAGCCGTATATCCATCCACGGCGCCGAATCTCTTTGAAGCTCACATGCCCCGATGACATGACCCGGCAAGGGTTGGTCCTCCGAAGGCCCAACCCCCACCGGGTCGAGAATGCCCATCAAGACACTCAAAGAAAATTCTCGTATCATGCACTAAGTGGACCTGCGTTATTAGTAACTATGATGACCGCCTTTGTCACATCTGATCCTCATCTTATCGCTCTTATCCCAGCCATCCTTCTCGCTGTAGCTATACGCCTGGTAAGAGTTGTCGCACTTGCCCTTCTGGATTAGGTAGTTGAAGTCACCGCGCTGCGTCCACACGTAGCGCTCGTCGATTATCCTTTGTTTGCCATTGTGATTTATTTGGACGACTTGCACGTAAACCTTCTTGGAATCGTAATCGTCGCCGACGACCTTCAGTTTGCCGTCACGGTTCACCTTGAGGGTTAGATCTTCATCGTCGCCGTGGTAGTTCCCATCCATTGCTACTTGGACGGGGGACGCAATGGCTGGTGCCGAAAGACTCATGCCTGCCAGCAAACCGAACAGTGTTCCTGCAACGAGGATGAACAGGCGCCAAGTAAGAGATTTTTTCATGATGGCTTTCTTCCACACATGCCGGGCCAACAATAGGAATTGGTGCGTGCCGCGGTCAGCACGCCGCGGGCGGATGTCCGGCGAGGCCGCTCGTTCATGCCAGAGCAGATGCGCAAACCAGGAATAATTCGGACAGCCTTGCCTGCCTGCGTTCGTTTCCGCTGCCTCTAGTTGCGATCTTCACATTCGGACCGTGCTTCCCCAGCAGGGCCGCCCCTACACCTTTTCCGGGTGCACTTTCATTGTAGATGACCGCTAGCGATCAGAAAAGGGCTGTGATACTTTATTCAATGTGTCGGTCCATCAATCTTCGCCGCACCTGAACACCGCCCGCCTGCCGTCATGGAATGGTACCTTGAAGATCCGCCGATGCTCCTAGGTCTTATTCAGCATCAAGCCACGAATAACGGGTCGAGCAAGTAATTATGGTGAAATGGCGTCGATTCTGCAAGTAGTCGACACCCGAATTCGGGTAGTTAACGGCAAAAATGGGGTATCTTATAGAAGAACCTCTGGTCAGTACCGCCAGATGCACCGACCGGCGCAGTTAGTGACGGCGGGGATTGAAAAGGTGAAACACGAGGACGCGTCTCCTGATGGTGATGATGGCGTACGGGAGGATATCCGAGTGCGCGTGATGTTCTTTGACGCAGGCCCGATGGGACCGCGGATCATGGCATGGGCCGGTCTTGGAGGCGGGCCGAGCACGAAGATTCACGACTTCGTTGAGGGGCGGGATTTCCCCTGGTGGTCCTCATCGGACCAGATCACGCCGGAGACGCGCCGATGTTCCCGATCCTGATGAATCACTCTCGAGTCGCCCGGCCGGGCCCGGGACGCGCGCGCTTGCACGCGGACCGGGGCCGCGGCGACGAGGCCTACTCGGTGCGGGTCATCGGTCAGCACCTGCGCTCCCTCCCGTGGAATCGTCGCGGTCATCCCGGAGCCCTTCGACCAGCAAGGACACCCCGGACGCCGCGACCCGAGGACCGACCCGAAGAACCGATCCGGGTCACGCCAGGGCGCGGGCGGGAGATAGGGACGCGAACTCTCATGCCCCCGGTAGGCCGGTCGGCTCAGCGCAGGCCGGTACCGCGGTCGAGGGCGAGCCCGATCAGTTCATCGATGAGCTCTGTATAGCCGAGACCGGACTTGGCCCACATCTGCGGGTACATGCTGATCGGGGTGAAGCCCGGCATCGTGTTGATCTCGTTGATCACCAAGCGGCCCTCCGGGGTGTAGAAGAAGTCGACGCGGGACAGACCCTCGCCGCCGATCGCCTCGAATGCCTCGGCTGCGGAATGACGCACGCGTTCGATGACCTCCGCGGGAAGGTCGGCCGGACAGGACAGCTCGGCGGCAGCCCCGTCCACGTACTTGGCCTCGAAGTCGTACCAGGCGTGGTCCCCGGGCTGGATGGCGATCTCACCGGGAAGGGACGTGCGCGGGGCGTCGAGGCCCCGGCCCTGCAGCACGGCGACCTCGATCTCGCGGCCCACGATGCCGGCCTCGATGACCACCTTGGGATCGAAGGCACGCGCGGCCTCGACCGCGGCCCGGATCCCGGCGGCGTCCTCCACCCGGGTGATGCCCATCGAGGAGCCGGCCCTGGCCGGCTTGACGAACAGGGGGAACTCGAGCGCCGTCGCCCGCTCGATGCTCGCCTCGGAATCGGTGCGCCACTGGCGATCCGTCACCACCACGTAGGGGCCCACCTCGAGACCCACCGACGCGAAGACCACCTTCATGAAGTGCTTGTCCATCCCGACGGCGGACGCCAGCACACCGGCGCCGACGTAACGCATGTCCGCCATCTCCAGCATGCCCTGCAGCGTCCCGTCCTCACCGAACGGACCGTGCAGCAGCGGCAGGACCACGTCCACCCTGCCGAGGCTCTCGGGGACCGAGCCGGGTGCGGCGACGAGCAGTTCCTGCCCTGCCCTGCCATCGCCGGCGGTGCCCATCACCACGGCCTGCTCGTTCGCCGTGACCTCGGGCAGGACGTCGGACCGAAGGGACCAGGCGGACGGGTCGGCCGAGACCAATGACCACTGGCCGGATCTCGCGATCCCCACGGGAACGACGTCGTAGCGGGAGCGGTCGATCGCCTCGAGGACGCCGGCCGCGGTCACGCAGCTGACGGCGTGCTCGCTGGAGCGTCCGCCGAAGAGGACGAGGACGCGGGCCTTGCGGGCAGGAGTGGCAGTCTCGGTGGTCACGATGCGTGATCGCCTTCCGGCTTGAGGTTGCGGGCCAGCAGGCGCGGCCCGAGGTCGTTCACGGACAGGCGTCCCTGGAGGACGGCCACCACGCTCTCGGTGATGGGCATGTCCACGCCGAGTTTCGTCGCGGACTCCAGGACGGCCTGCGCGGACTTGATACCCTCGGCCGTCTGGTTCATGCGTACCGTCACCTGGTCGAGGGTGAGCCCCTGACCCAGCAGGTGACCGGCGGTGTGGTTCCTCGACAGGGCGGAGGAGCAGGTGGCGATGAGGTCCCCCATGCCCGCAAGCCCGGCCATGGTCTCCGGCCTGCCCCCGAGCGCGACGGCGAGGCGCGTCGTCTCGGCGAGGCCCCGGGTGATGACGGAGGCCTTGGTGTTGTCGCCCATGCGGCGGCCCTCGCAGATGCCGACGGCCAGGGCGATCACGTTCTTCACGATCCCGCCGATTTCCACGCCGATCACATCGGTGGAAGTGTACGGGCGGAAGTAGGACGCCGTGCACGCCGCGGCGATCCAGGTGGCGGTGTGGTGGTCGGGACAGGCGACGACGGACGCCGTCGGTTCCTCCCGCGCAATCTCCATCGCGAGGTTCGGGCCGGACAGGACGGCGATGCGCCCGGCGGGGAGGCCGAGCTCCTCGGCGATGACCTCGCTCATGCGGGCGTCCGTGCCCACCTCGAGCCCCTTCATGAGGGAGACGAGGACGGCATCGGCCGGTATGAGCGGTCGCCAGGCCGGCAGCTGGGCGCGGAGCGTCTGCGCGGGAACGGCGAGGACCACGAGCTCGCTACCGGTGAGGACGGCGTCGACGTCGGCCGACGCGGTGATGTTCAGCGGGAGCCGGATGTCTCCGAGGTAGCGCGCGTTCCGGTGTTCGGCGGAGATCTCGTCGGCGACCTCGGGACGCCGGGACCACAGCATGACGTCGGTCTCCGCGGAGGCGTCCGCCAGGACCTTCGCGAAGGTCGTTCCCCAGCTCCCCGAACCGAGGACGGCGATCTTGCGGGGCGGCCGGGCACTCCTCACGGTGTCGCTCACGGCTTGGCCCCTGGCTGGGCCTCACCAGGACCCTGCTCCCTCGTTCTGCTCTCGCGGGATTCGACGTCGCGGGGTTCGCGCCCCATCCGATCCTGCTGCTGCAGCGCCGGATTCCAGCGCTCGGCTGGAGCCTGCTCGCCTCGGAGCTCGGCGAGGAGCTCGGTGACGGCATCGAGGATGCGGTCGGTCGCCGCGTCGAGGGTGGTGCGGGTCAGCGGTGCACCGCGGAACTCGCTGAGGTCCACGGGATCGCCGACGAGCAAGCGGGAGCGCTTGCGCGGGAACGGGTAGAACCGCTTGGCGTAGCGGGGGAAGAACTCGTGGGCGCCCCACTGCGCGATCGGTACCACGGGCGCACCGGTCTGCAGGGCCAGGCGGGCTGCGCCGGTGCGACCCTTCATGGGCCACATGTCCGGGTCCCGGGTGAGGGTGCCCTCCGGGTAGATGATGATGCCACCGCCGTCCGCCAGCGCGTCCCGGGCGGCTTCGAGGGACCGGTTAGCGCCCGCGGAAGTGCGCTCCACCGGCACCTGCCTGATGATGCGCAGGATGGACCCGATCACCGGCACCTTGAACAGCGATGCCTTCGCCATGAAGTGCGGCATGATGTCCTGGTTGTAGAGGAAGTGAGCCACCACGATCGGGTCGATCTCCGTGACGTGGTTCGGGCAGACGATGATGCCCGTGCCGCGGGGCAGGCGTTCCTGCCCCTGCCATTCCTTGGACATCATCGCGTTCATGGCCGGCCTCACCCAGGAGGCGAGGAAGGCGAACATGGCACGTGAGCCCCGAGGCTCCCCCACGTTCCCGGACCGCCTAGGAGAGTGCCACGGCGGCAGCCGGGGCGTCCTCCGTGATATCGAAGTCGGCGCCCAGGCCCTCGAGCTTGTCCTGGAAACGCTCGTAGCCGCGGTTGATCAGTTCGATCCCGGTGACGTGTGAGACGCCGTCGGCCGCGAGGGCTGCGATCAGGTGGCTAAAGCCTCCACGCAGGTCGGGGATATGGATGTCCGCACCACGGAGTTGCGTGGGTCCGGAGATCACGGCGGAGTGGAGGAAGTTTCGCTGGCCGAAGCGGCACGGCACACTGCCGAGGCACTCTCGATGAACCTGGATGCTGGCGCCCATTCGGATCAGGGCATCGGTGAAACCGAAACGGTTCTCGTAGACCGTCTCGTGGACGATGGACACGCCGGAGGCCTGCGTGAGGGCGACGATGAGCGGCTGCTGCCAGTCGGTCATGAAGCCGGGGTGGACGTCCGTCTCGAGGACGAGCGGGGAGAGGGGCTTACCCGGGTGGTAGAAACGGATGCCGTCGTCGTCGACGTCGAAGGCTCCGCCGATCTTCCGGTAGGTGTTGAGAAACGCGGTGAGGTCGAGCTGCCGGGCACCCTCCACGTAGATGTCACCCTTGGTGACCAGTGCGGCGGATGCCCAGGAGGCCGTCTCGTTACGGTCCGAGATCGCCTTGTGGTTGTACCCGGTCAGTTCCTTGACGCCCTCGATGCGGATGACGCGGTCCGTCTGGACCGTGATAATCGCGCCCATCTTCTGCAGGACGGCGATCAGGTCCATGATCTCCGGTTCGACGGCGGCACCCGACAGCTCGGTGATGCCATCGGCTCGGATGGCCGTGAGAAGCACCTGCTCCGTTGCTCCGACGCTCGGGTACGGGAGGGTCAGCTTAGCGCCGTGGAGGCCCTTCGGTGCGGAGATGGAAATACCGCCGGGACGCTTGTCGACGACGGCGCCGAAGTTGCGGAGGACCTCGAGGTGGTAGTCGATCGGGCGGTCACCGATCTTGCAGCCGCCGAGGTCCGGGATGAAGGCCTCGCCGATGCTGTGCATGAGGGGCCCGCAGAACAGGATGGGGATGCGGGAATCGCCGGCGTGGGCGTCGATGTCCTTGGAGCGAGCCATCTTCGCCTCGCTCGGGTCCATGGTGAGGTCGCCGGTGACCGGGTCCTTGGTGACTGTGACGCCATGCAGCTGCAGCAGGCTGGTGACGACGTCGACGTCCTTGATCTCGGGGACGTTCCGGAGGACGGACGGCGTGTTGCCGAGGAGTGAGGCGACCATGGCCTTCGGAACCAGGTTCTTCGCCCCGCGGACGGATACCTTGCCCGTCAACGGAATGCCGCCGCGAATGGTCAGAACGCTACCCATGAATACCTATTTTCCTCATACGTTTAGCCCCCGCGGAGTCGAAAATGCTCGTTCCAAGCATAGGAGCACCCCGGGGCAGACAGAAATACAAGGGTACTTCGTGCGCACCCTCTTCCATGATAGGAACCCCCGCGAGTGCGCCGGCATTCCGGCAGGCCCTTCGAACGGCACGTGACCTGCGCGACATCCACCTACGGGAGGCCCGGTCACCGAACCGTGGCTCAGCTGCGGACGGGCAGCGTCGTCGGCTTGAAGGACGGGCGACGGGCTTCGAACGCCGTGATGTGCTCTTCCTGGCGAAGCGTCAGGCCGATGTCGTCCAGGCCTTCGAGCAGGCGCCAGCGCGTGTAGTCGTCGATCTGGAAGGGTGCACTCACGGAGCCGCACTGCACGCTGCGGGATACGAGGTCCACGGTCACGGTGGTGCCCGGCTCGTTCTCGATCACCTTCCAGATGAGCTCGATGTCATCCTGCGCCACCTGCGCGGCGACGAGTCCCTGCTTCCCCGAGTTGCCGCGGAAGATGTCGGCGAAGCGCGAGGACAGCACCGCGCGGAAGCCATAGTCCTTCAGGGCCCAGACAGCGTGCTCGCGGGAGGAGCCGGTGCCGAAATCCGGGCCGGCGACGAGGACGGAGCCGCGGGAATAGGGCTCCCGGTTGAGGATGAATCCCTCCTCCTTACGCCATTCCGCGAAGAGCGCATCTTCGAAGCCCGTGCGGGTGATGCGCTTGAGATAGACGGCGGGGATGATCTGGTCGGTGTCGATGTTGCTCTGGCGCAGCGGAACGCCGATGCCGGTGTGCGTGGTGATCTTCTCCATGGCGGGCTCCTAGGCTGCTGGCACGGTGGGCGTTGCGGACGCAGCGTCCGCGGGATTCACGGCAGAGGCGCCCGTACTGCCCGGCAGCGGACCGAGGTCCGACGGCGAACTGAGGGTACCGCGCACGGCCGTGGCGGCGGCGACGACGGGTGAGACGAGGTGCGTGCGTCCGCCCTTGCCCTGGCGTCCCTCGAAGTTGCGGTTCGAGGTCGAGGCGCAGCGCTCCCCGGGCGCGAGCTGGTCGGGATTCATGCCGAGGCACATGGAGCAACCGGCGAACCTCCACTCGGCTCCGAAGTCCTTGAACACACGGTCCAGACCCTCGGCTTCGGCCTGCAGGCGCACCCGGGCTGACCCCGGGACGACCATCATCCGAATCGCGGGATCCTTGTCCCGTCCCCTGATAATGTCTGCCGCGATGCGGAGGTCCTCGATGCGGCTGTTGGTGCAGGAGCCGAGGAATACGGTGTCGACGCGGATGTCCTTCATCGGCGTGCCGGGCTCGAGGGCCATGTAGTCCAGGGCCCTCGTGCAGGCGGCCTTGTCGTTCTCGTCCGCGAAGTCGTCCGGTGACGGCACGGCCTGGGAGAGGGAGACTCCCTGGCCCGGATTCGTGCCCCAGGTGACGAAGGGCTCGAGCTCGTTCGCGTCGAGGAACACCTCGGCGTCGAAGACGGCGTCGTCGTCGGTGCGCAATTCACGCCAGTCGGCGACGGCGGCATCCCAGTCCTCGCCCTGCGGGGCGTGCGGGCGGCCCTCGAGGTACGCGAACGTGGTCTCGTCCGGCGCGACCATGCCGGCGCGGGCACCGGCTTCGATGGACATGTTGCAGATGGTCATGCGCGCTTCCATCGACAGTGCCCGGATGGCCGACCCGCGGTACTCGAGCACGTAGCCCTGGCCGCCGCCGGTGCCGATCTTGGCGATCACCGCCAGGATGATGTCCTTCGAGGTCACTCCGGGCTTGAGCGTGCCCTCGACCGTGACGCCCATGGTCCTGAAGGGCTTCAGCGACAGGGTCTGGGTGGCCATCACGTGCTCCACCTCCGACGTCCCGATACCGATGGCGAGCGCCCCGAACGCTCCGTGCGTCGACGTGTGCGAATCGCCGCACACGACCGTCAGACCCGGCTGGGTCAGGCCGAGCTGCGGACCGACGACGTGGACGATGCCCTGCTCGGCGTCACCGAGCGAGTGCAGGCGGACGCCGAATTCGCGGCAGTTCGCGCGGAGGGTCTCGATCTGCGTCCGGCTGGTGAGATCGGCGATCGGCTTGTCGATATCCAGCGTCGGGGTGTTGTGGTCCTCGGTGGCGATGGTCAGGTCGGGGCGGCGCAGCGGCCGACCGGCAAGGCGGAGGCCCTCGAACGCCTGCGGCGAGGTCACCTCGTGCACGAGGTGCAGGTCGATATAGAGGAGGTCGGGCTGCGCTTCGGCGCCGACGACCTCGCCCTTGCGGACCACGTGCGCGTCCCAGACCTTCTCTGCAAGTGTCTTGCCCATGACGATCGTCCTTTTCTGTTCCGAAGCGCCACACCGGTGGGGCGGCGGCTGTCGGGACCAACGGTGGTGTCAACTCAACCAGTGCCCGACAGGGAGTGCCAGCCGGACGGCTTGCGTCTCAGATAATGAGACTGCAATATCATCCTATGGACAATTCTAGCGGCGTCGGCGTCATCGACAAGGCCGCGCTCGTGCTCGACGCCCTCGAGGCCGGACCGACGACGCTCGCACAGCTCGTCGCCTCCACGGGCCTCGCCCGGCCCACCGTCCACCGGCTGGCTCTCGCCCTCGCACACCACAGGCTCGTCGGACGCGACATCCAGGGGCGCTTCGTGCTCGGCAGCAGGCTCGTCGAACTGGCGTCCGCGGCCGGCGAGGACCGCCTGATCGCGGCGGCGGGACCCGTCCTGCTCAACCTGAGGGACGCGACGGGCGAAAGCGCGCAACTTTTCCGGCGCCAGGGTGACTGGCGCGTGTGCGTAGCCTCCGCCGAGCGACCCGTGGGCCTGCGCGACACCATCCCGGTGGGGACGCAGCTATCCATGAGGGCCGGCTCGGCCGCGCAGTGCCTGCTCGCCTGGGAGGACCACGACCGCCTGCTGAAGGGCCTGCAGCACGCACGCTTCACGCCGACGGTACTGGCGGGAGTCCGTCGTCGCGGGTGGGCCCAGAGCCTCGGCGAGCGTGAGGCGGGAGTCGCTTCGGTCTCGGCTCCCGTGCGCGGACCCTCCGGAAGGGTGATCGCCGCCGTGTCGATCTCCGGTCCCATGGAGCGCCTGACCCGCCAACCGGGGCGCATCCACGCCGAGGTCGTCTCCGACGCGGCCCGCCAGCTGACGCTTGCGGTCGCCAAGGCGGCGGACTGACGTGGGTGCACCGGATCAGGGGGACCCGGTCGGGCTGAAGCAGCGGTATGCGATCTTCCTGCGCGGCGTGAATGTCGGCGGTATCACCGTTCGGATGGCCGATCTCCGGAGCGTGCTCGGGACCCTGCCCCTGACCGACGTCGCGACCGTCCTCGCGAGCGGCAACGTCACGTGCACCTCGGAACTGAACGCTGCAGCCATCAAGGACCTCGTCGAGGACGCGCTGCGGCGCCGGTTCCGGTACCAGGCGTGGGTGATCGTCGTCAGGCGCGCGGATCTTGCGGCCGTGGCGGCATCCGTGCCGACACGTCCGGACGGCGGTGACGGCACGTCTGTGGCGCCACCCGACGTCCACACCTATGTGACTCTGTTCACCGGTAGGGACGAACTCACTGCCTTCCTCGACGACGCGAACGGCATCGAGGAGCAGCCGACCGTGCTCGCGGGTCGGACCGCCGTCGCGTGGTTCTCCCCCAAGGGCCGGTCGACGGACGTCCCCCTCGCGAAACTGCTGGCGCGCTCGCGCTTCGCCGCCGTCTCCACGACGAGGAACATCAACACCATCGAGAAGGTCCTGGGACTGCTCGGCTGATCGGTGGCGTCCGAACGCCGGACAAGCACCGTCCCGCCTGAGCGCTCCGGCCGGTACTCCCGCTCCCGTTGCCGCGACTAGGCCGGTTTGGCGTACGTTGCCGCGCTCATGATCTCGTAGCCCACGAACGTCTCATCGTTCTCGACCCAGGCATCATGGCCGGCGGGTATCGAGTAGGCGTCGCCGGCGTGGATGGTGGTGCGGGTTCCGTCCTCCATCTCCACTGCCAGCGTCCCGGCGGTGCAGACCCCCAGGTGGTTGTTCTGGCAGCTCTCGGTATGGACCACGGTCTTGACGGTCTCGGACCATCGCCAGCCGGGCTCGAATGTGAACCTGCCCAGCGTGGTGTCGCCGAGGCTGACCACGTCGACTTCGGTTTTCGGCGGACGGCGCTTTTCATCGGGCTCGTTGAAGGATTTCGATTCAAGGGCGTTGACAGTTATGGCAGGCATTTTGTCCTCCTCGATGGGTTGCTTCTAACCGTTCATCCGGAGGAGAAAGCAGATGCTCCGGGAATGAGGATCCGGCGGACCCGATGGGGGCGCCCTGTGAGGGCTGGGCCGGACACGTGCGGGCGACGCTAAAAGCGTGCTCTCACCCGTAGTGGATGTCAATGTGCTTGGGCCATCCCGGCATGTCCGTCGCCTGCCCGGGCTACACGGCATGGGCGACCGCCCCGAGGCGGAACCGGCCGATCACACGACCCTACAATGGCCAGAAAAGCACCCGCCGCCAGAAGAAGGACAGTCATGCGCCTGATCGCCCAGGATTGCTACAGCCTCGAACAGCAGAAGGGGTCGCACGGTTTCGTCGTCGTCGGCGCCGGTCGGACCGCGGTGATCGATCCCGGGATGTCGTCCGGGTTCGACGGCGTCATCGCCGAGCTGCGCGCCAACGAGACGATCACCGGCCCCATCACCGACATCGTCCTCACGCACTACGATGCCGACCACGCCCAGTCGGCACAGCGTCTCCAGGAAGCGCTGGGGGCCACCGTATGGATCGGCCGGGACGATGCCGATGTCCTGCGCGGCCGAATCATCCCCAAGACCCTCTTCCGCAAGGTCCTGCAGAGGGTGGCGCGCGTGCCGTTTCCCGAGGGCGCGCGGGAACTGACCGGTTCGGGCGAGATCTTCCCGGGCCTCAGGTACTTCCCCACCCCGGGCCATACGCCGGGGCATTATGCGTTCCAGTGGCAGGCCGTGCTGTTCACCGGTGATGCCGCCAAGGTGTCGGCGGACGGCCGGGTCAGCGACTTCTATGCAGTCGTCATCAACGACAAGCCTGTTGCCGCGCGCACGGTCCAGCTCCTTGCGGAGCACATCCGCACCGGGTCCGTGGAGTGGATCTGCTCGGGCCACAATGCGATCGCCCGGACCGGCACGGCCTCCTGACGCAGGCGGACGTGATCAGCCGCGCCCGGAAGCTGCCAGGACGGCCGCGGTGAAGGCGTTGCAGCGCTCGACCTCGTCGGCGACGGGCTGCAGGACGACGTCGTGCGCCACGCCCGAGCAGGCGTCGAGCAGGCGCTTCCGCACGCGTGACGCACGCCGTCCCGCGCCCCATCGCGCGAGCAGGGCGGCCACGACCCCCAGGAGGACTCCCGCGGTCAGGCCGCCGAGGATGAGCAGCGTGGGCACCGGGAAACCTTCGACCCGTGGGACGTCGATGGCGGGAAGTTGCAGGAATCCGAGGACTGCCAGAACTCCGAGCCACGCCAGTCCCGCGACGAGGGCCGCGAAGGCGATCCACTGCAGGACGCCGAAGATGCCCCACCAGGCGCGCCTGCCCGTCTCGAGGTCCGTCCCGGTGACGGCGGTATCTAGGGCATCCGTCAGCTCCCCCGCAGTGTCGCGGGCGGCGTCGCGGATGGACGTGTGCCACGGTTCGACGACGTCGCCTGCCGCCGCATCCCCGAACACCCGCAGCGCGTGATCCACCCTCGCACGCTGGGCGGGTTGGGCGAGCGGGAGCGACGAGCGCCGGAGTTCCGGAGCCATGTCCTGGGACCGCAGGTTGAGCCGCCGCAGCGGATCGGGCCGGAGCCCCGCGAGCCACCGCGTCACGGGCCAGCCCATGGTTGCGTGCGCGTCGCGGCGGTAGGCACTGCGGACGGCGTCCACCACGACGCGGACTCCCGCTGCTGATCCGAGCTCGTCGGCCAGTGCGTCCAGAGCACCCCCGGACGGCATGGCGACGGCGGGGTCCGCCGTGAAGGGCAGCAGCTCGGCTGCTGACCGCGCCGCGTCCGCCACCATCCTCCGCGTCGCCGCGGCCCGGCTCTCCGCGAGCTCCCGGATCTGTCGCGAGAGGTCTCCGACGCCCTGGCCGGTCCTCGCCGACACAGGGAGGACGACGACATTGCGCAGGCCTTCATCGGCGAGGATCGCTTCGAGCGAAGCGGTGACCGCGTCGAGGTCTGTGGTGTCCAACCGGTCGGCCTGGTTCAGGGCTACCAGGGTCACGGCCTCGTGCGTCGCCAGCTCCTGCAGGAAATCGTGGTGGAGCGCTGCGTCAGCGTACTTCTGCGGATCCACCACCCAGAGCAGGACGTCCACCTGCCCGGCGAGCCGGTGGACGATCTCGCGGTGCGCCAGCGTGATCGAATCGAAGTCGGGCAGGTCCAGCAGGATCAGACCTGCAGCGGAGTCGAGCGGTACCGGCACTTTCGACGGGACGGTCGAGGAACGGGTCGTCGACGTCGAACGCCTGCGCCGCCACCTGAAGAGTCCCCACCTCGGCCGGCGCTCGGCCGCATCACCGGCCTGATCGAGGTTCGCGGGCAGGTCGGCGCTGTCGCGGCCGGCCCGATCGGGATTCGCGCTGTCGCGGCTACTGTTCCGGGCGGTCGCCGCGACCAGCACCTCGGCAGGTCCGCGTCCCGCGACGCCCTTCCCAGCCTGTGCCCCATCGATTCGTGCCGGCCCTGCGGGCCCGGTAGGTTCCGCAGCCGGCGCCCCGCCACCTGCCCCGGCCACCAGCAGCGCGCCGTCGGGCAGTTCCACGCGCTGGCGCACATCGAGCCAGTCGAGCAGCTCATCGCTCCCCTGCCGTCGCCACACGAGTGCCAGCGGTTCCGACGTCGTAGGCCTCCGCGCTGCTACCCGAGCCGCATCGGTGCCGCTCAGGGCGTTCACCAGGGAGGACTTTCCGCTGCCGGTGGGTCCGAAGACCCCGACGACGGTGTGGTCACCGGACAGGGACCGGCGGGTTCCCGCACGGTCGAGGGCGCTGTGAAGGCGTTCGAGGTGGTCCTGCGGCAGCCGGTCGACGCCGAGGTCGTGGGCCGTCCGCAGTCGGTCGAGTACCCCCGTGAGGGAAGTTGCCAGCTGTGTCTCCGCGGCAGCGTCCAGGTGTCGGCTCACGCCTCGTCCTCCGCGTCGGAGGGTCGCCCGGCCGGCAATGCCGTGCGCAGCCGGCGGGCGAGCACGCGCAGCGACTCCGCGGGTGTCTGCTGAGCAAGGGGCGCGAGGCAGACCTCGTAGGGCGCACGCTCGTGGCGGAAAAGCCCTTCGACACGCTCCGACAGGTTCGTGCGTGCCGTGGCGGTCAGGCGACGAACGGCGTCATCGCCGAAGACGGCTTCGAGGAGCTTCTGACCCGCGATCGCGGACGCACCGGCGATCCCGATCTCCCCGCCCGTCAATCCCCCGGTCGACGCGAAGACCACCACCATCAGGGCCACGGCGATGCCGTTGACACCGAAGGAGAGCATCCGAGCGGTGAAGCGCTTGTCCGCGCCCTCGGCCTGGACGAGCTGGAGGAGGTCCTGCTGCCAGGCTCGGATCTCACCTGCCACGGCGGCGGAGAAATCATCGGCCCGCCAGGCGGGCACGCCCTGGAGCAACACCGCACCGGCCTGGTCCGAGCGCCACCGTCGCCGCGTCGCCTCATCCGCCCGGGCGGCCTGCTCGACGATGACGGTCTGCAGTCCGCTCCCGATGGCCTCGGCCACGGTGGACGCCGGTGCCGGCCGACCGGTGAAGAACGCGCTCACACGGTCGCGGGCCCAGCCGATCCTCGTCTCGAGTCCCCGCATGAACTCGCCGGTACCGACGAAGTCCTGCCAGCGGGCGAGGACCTCCCCCCGCAGCAGCCTGCCGTCCTCGGTTGCCGCCAGGACATCCGCCAGGGCGTCCCTGTACGCGCCGTCGACTGCGGCTCGCAGCGCGTCCCCGACGGACTGCTCCTGTTCGGCGGCAACGGCTATCGCCTCGATGCGAGCAGCCAGGGCGCGCGTGGCGCCGCGGACGGTGCGTCGGGCGATGTCGCGGCGCCCCTCGGCGTCCGCCGCCAGCGCCTGCAGCCAGCGCATGATCGGTTCGACGACATCGAAGGGCAGCATGCGGGAGGTATCGAGCCGCACCTCGGGGATGACGAAGATCGGAGCGTGGCCGAGATTCTCGGCGGCGAGCAGTGTCAGCAGGTCTCCCCGGATCTCCTCCTCGACACCGGGTGGGACACGGTCGAGGACGACCGCGACCAGCACGTCCCGGCGCCCGGCCTCTGCCAGCAGCTTCCAGGGAACAGCATCCGCATACCGGTTCGCCGTGGTGACGAAGATCCACAGGTCCGCGGCAGCGAGGAGCTGTCCGGCGAGCCTGCGGTTCTCATCGGCGATGGAGTCCACGTCGGGCGCATCGAGCAGGGCGAGGCCCGGCGGCAGCGTCGGCACGGGTCGGAGGAGCAGTGTGTCGGCGCCGGCGGCCTGATGGAGGCCGGACCGCGGTTCCGAGGTCGACGACGGGATCGAAGGGCTCCCGAACGCGGCTGTCCCCGAGGACGCCTCGACGGGTCCGTCATCTCCGGCCAGGCGGACCCGGCTCAGTGTCGGCAGGATGCGGGCGTCGTCGAACCAGGCGCCGTCGTCGGGATGATGCAGCAGGAGAGGCTGTCGCGTGGTGGGCCGGACGGCACCCGCGACGGACACCGACCGTCCCACCAGGGCGTTGACGAGCGTCGATTTCCCTGCACCCGTCGAACCGCCGACGACGGCGACCAGGGGCGCGTCCAGACTGGCCAGACGCGGCAGGATGTAGTCGTTGAGCTGACCGCGCGCCGCCTCGGCGGAGCCGCGCGCCTCGACCGACGTCGGAAGGGCCAGGGGGAACGCAAGGCACTCCAGTGCCCCGCGTACCTCACGCAGCAGCGAAGGAAGCCCGCGGGCCTCGCCGGCGAGGGAAGGTGCGCTCATGGCACCATCATGCCAGCCGGTGTGCCGGCCGGCCGGAGCTTGCCCGAGGACGTCGTTCAGGTATTCTGCCGGGCGCTCGAGACCCGGGCAGACGAACCGGATGCCCTTGCCCGGAGCGGCACCTGGTTAAACAGGACGTCCCGGACATCGTGATGATGTCCGGGACGTCCTGTGTGTCCGTGAGGACCGCTGTGACCCCAGCGGGATTCGAACCCGCGTTACCGCCGTGAGAGGGCAGCGTACTAGGCCGCTATACGATGGGGCCAGTACTTTTTCTTGCTACTTACTGCTTTTTCCTACTTGTGCCATCCCGTCCGTGAGAACCGGAGTGCGCTGGGGTACCAGGACTCGAACCTAGAATGTTGGTACCAGAAACCAGTGTGTTGCCAATTACACCATACCCCAATGGCGCTTTTCGAAGCCCTGATCGTGCTGGGATCCGCTCGCGTAACCGCTCCGCGCCGAGAAATAACTTTACCGGACGGAGGGCAGGAACTGCAAAACGGCTTCCAGCCCGGCGATACGCGGCACTGCCGCCGCATCCTCCACGACTGGTTCACCTGCAGCACCCTGGTATCCCGCAGCCGTCCCCCCGTCCGCAGCCGGGTCAGGGCCCGGCCCGCCGCCCCGGCCTGCCCTGTCCAGCCATACGCCGACCAGCCCGGCGTTCCTCGCCCCGACCGCGTCGATCTCACGGTTGTCGCCTACATAGAGGGTCCTGGCTGGCAGGGTGCCGAGGAGTCGGGCACCCTCCAGGTAGATCGCCGGATCGGGCTTCGCGACGCCGACGGTGTCGATGCCGACCAGGATCCCGATCCGACCCAGTCCGGCGCGATTCAGCTTCGCGCGTTGGTAGTCGTGCACATTGTTGCTCACCGCGCCGTACGGTATGCCCCGCGCGTCGAGGTCGTCCAGCAACGGCCCGACGTCGTCGTAGGCCCGGAAGTGGAGCGGGAGCGTCTGCTCGTATTCGCGCACCCATGCATCGGCCACGTGCCCCAGGAAGGGCTCGGGCGTGAATGCAGCCCTGGCGTGCCGGACACGGTGGACGCGCTGCTCCTCGAAGGTCAGTTCCCCGGCGAGGAAACGGTCGTAGTGCCGTTGCGGGTCGGTGGTGTACATGGCCTTGTAGCGCACCCAGTCGTCGTCGCCGAGGTGGCTCAGCGCCGGATCGGGGATGGACTGGAGGGTGTGCCCCATCGCCTGTTCGAGATCCACGAGCGTGTCGTCGATGTCGAACAGCACCCCGTCGGCCACGATGGCCTCCTGTCCCGCCTGGTCAGCGTCGGACACCCCTCAGTCCACCGTCGCACGCAGGGCGCGTACCCGTGCGATCGAGGCTTCCCGTCCCAGGATCACCATGGATTCGAACAGCGGGGGGGAGATCCTGCGTCCCGAGATCGCGGTGCGGACGGGGCCGAAGGCGACCCTCGGCTTGAGGCCGAGGGTATCGACCAGGGCAAGTCGCAGCGCGGCCTGAAGCGCCTCCGCATCCCAGGCCTCGCAGCCCTCCAGCGCTTCCAGCGTTGCATCCAGGACCTCGGCCAGGTTCTCCGGAAGACCCTTCCGGGCGTCGTCGGCGATGTCGACGGCGTCGTCGGCCTTGAAGAGGAAGCCGAGCATCTCGGGGGCTTCACCGAGGAGTGTGATGCGCTCCTGGATCAACGGCGCGGCCGCCGCGATGACGCGAAGCTCCTCGACCGTCGGTTCTTCGCCGATGACGCCGGCGGCAGCGAGGTAGGGCAGGAGGCGGCTGCGGAACTCTGCGGGGTCGAGCAGCCGGACGTGGGTGCCGTTGATGGCCTCGGCCTTCTTGAGGTCGAACCGGGCGGGGTTGGCCAGGACGTCACGCACGTCGAACTTCTCTACCAGCTGCTCGACCGAGAAGATGTCCTCGTCTGCCGACATGCTCCAGCCGAGGAGCGACAGGTAGTTGAGCAGTCCCTCGCGAATGAAGCCGCGCTCCCGGTGCAGGAACAGGTTGGACTCAGGATCACGCTTGGACAGCTTCTTGTTGCCCTGGCCCATCACGTACGGCAGGTGGCCGAAGAGCGGCATGTATTTCGCGACGCCGATATCGATCAACGCGCGGTACAGCGCCACCTGGCGTGGAGTGGAGGACAGCAGGTCTTCGCCGCGAAGGACATGCGTGATGCCCATGAGCGCGTCGTCGACCGGGTTGACGAGGGTGTAGAGCGGCGCCCCGTTCGCCCGCACGACGGCGAAGTCCGGAACACTGCCCGCGCGGAAGGTGATGTCGCCGCGGACCAGGTCGGTGAAGGTGATGTCCTCGTCGGGCATCAGCAGGCGCAGGACCGCCGGTCTGCCCGCAGCACGGAACGCGTTCTTCTGTTCCTCGGTGAGGGTGCGGTCGTGGTTGTCGTAGCCGAGCTTGACGTCGCGACCGGCCGCCCGATGGCGCTCCTCGACCTCCTCCGGCGTCGAGAAGGACTCGTAGAGATGGCCTGCCTCCGTGAGCCGCGTGATGACATCCCTGTAGAGCTCGCCGCGCTGGGACTGGCGGTAGGGGCCGTGCGGTCCGCCGACTTCCACGCCCTCGTCCCAGTCGATACCCAGCCAGGTCATCGCTTCCAGGAGCTGCAGGTAGCTCTCCTCGCTGTCACGGGCGGCATCCGTGTCCTCGATGCGGAAAATGAGCTTTCCGCCGGTGTGTCGCGCGTAGGCCCAGTTGAACAGCGCGGTCCTGATGAGCCCGACATGCGGCGTGCCCGTTGGTGACGGGCAGAATCTGACCCGGACGGGCGTGGCATCGGTGACGATGGGGAGGTCTGCGGCAGTAGTCATGATGGTCTCAGTCTACGTGGGGCCCCCTGGCCGGGCGCGCCGCCGTCGTGCCTCCGACCCGACGGTGCAACCTCTCAGCGGCGGGCTGGGTTGGACAGCCGTCCGATGCCTTCGATGTCGACATCGAATCGCTGGCCGTCCGTGATCATGCCTACTCCCGCGGGCGTGCCGGTGAGGATGATGTCGCCGGGCAGCAGGGTGAAGGCCTGTGACACGTAGGCCACGAGTTCACGGGCGCCCCAGATCATGTCGCTGGTGGAGCCGTCCTGGCGGAGGTCACCGTCGAGCGTGCCCCGGACGCGGAGGTTCTCGGGGTCGAGGTCGGTCTCGATCCAGGGGCCGATCGGGCAGGACGTATCGAAGCCCTTCGCCCGCGCCCACTGGTCGTCGGTCTTCTGCACATCACGCGCGGTGAGGTCATTGGCGCAGGTGTAGCCGAAGACGACGTCGTCGACCCGCTCCAGCGGGACGTCCTTGCAGATCCGGCCGATGACGACCGCCAGTTCGGCCTCGTAGGAGATCTGGTCGGAGAAGGACGGCAGCATGATGGGGTCACCAGGGCCGACAACCGAGGTGTTGGGCTTGAGGAACATCAACGGCGCAGCCGGAGTCTCACTGCCCATCTCCTGGATGTGGTCGGCGTAGTTCCGTCCGATACCCACGACCTTGCTACGCGGAATGACGGGTGCCAGCAGGCGTACGTCCTCCAGGGCATGACGTACGCCGGTGAGCTGGACGCCGTTGTAGAAGGGGTCACCGTTGATGACAGCGACCTCCTCGCTTCCGGCCGGGCCTTCGACGACGCCGAAGGTAGGGTCATCATTTACGACAAAGCGTGCAATTCGCATGCCGCTAAGAGTAGCCTGAGCCGCTGCATCCGAACGCGGTCGCCGTCGCGGGGCCCGGGTGCCGCTGGACATAAAAAATACCGCGGGCACTCCCTCCCCAGAACGAGGGTGCCCGCGGTATCAGCACTAACTCACGAACTCGCCGGGCAAGATCCTTCAGGACGCCTGCACCGAGCCGGGGTGGTTAGTAAGGCCATCCGTTCACGCGGTCGGTCGAGGAGACGGGGGCCGTGGTTCCGGTCTTGGCGGGAGCTGCATTGGCTACAGCCGCCGTTCCGGAGACGAGGAACACAGAAAGCATGAGTGCGGAAACGAGACGCTTCATTTTGGACATCCTTAAAGTCGGAAACGGTGATGGGTGCGGGTGCTGGTCATTACCATAATGCGCCCTCGAAATCATCGTAAGCCACACCAGTCACTTTGGTAACACTTTTCGCCAGAAAGTTGCGAGTTGAGTCCAAATCGTGTCCTCCCCAGCAATCAGGGCCAATACTGTTCAGGGGCGATAGCCTGACAGTCGATGGCGGGAGGCGACCATGGCACTGCATGACAGTCGCAGCGAGCAGCTCATGATTGAGCTGCAAGCGCGAGATGCTTGGAATCAGCGGGATTATGTGCGCTCGCAGGAATTGGCCGAGCGCGCAGCGAGCGCTGCTGCAGCGTCGAACGACGAGTCGAGCTGGTGGAATGCGACCTTCCTCGTATCGGAAGCCCTGAGGAAGCAGGGGCTGATGCAGGAATCGAGGGACGTTGCGGAGAGGCTCGAGAACCATGCGCTGACGCGCACCTCGAACGCCCTGAGTGCGCGGGTGGCAACGCTGACTTCATTCGCTCTGCAAGGCGCTGGGGACCTCGCCCGGGCGGTCGTAGCGGCACGCGCGGCTGTCCAATTCGCGGAGGTCGAGCCCGGCCAGAAGAGTATCAGGATGGAAGCCCGAAATGCACTGATCGCGGCGCTCGCGGACAGTGATCAACTCGAAGGCGCCTGGCAGGAAAGTCTGATCCTCGCAGAGATGTTGTCCACCGAACCGACCACGCAGTCAACCGGTCTTGGCTACTGGGCCATCGGAAACGTGGCGTTTCTCCTGAAACACATTACCGAGGGGGTGTCGTATCACCAGCTCGCCGCCAAAAGCCTCTCGCCCACCAACGACCTCGATCTGTGGGCGCGCTTCAACAGAGGCTCCGCCCAGTTCCGTCTTGCCGCCGGCGTGGTGGAGCCCGAGACCCTCGAGTGCATCGAACGCGCTGAACTTGCCAGCTCCATCGTCGGGGGCACCGAGCGGGACCGCCTCGAGTTGAAGCTGACGCGCGCGCAGTGGCTCGTCCTCACGGGACAGTTCGAGGCAGCCATCAAACAACTCACGGAAATCATCGACAATAAGCACTTGCTGGCCTCGCATGTCGCCGCCCAGGCCCATTTCCTTCAGGGGCAGGCGTTGGCCGCCTCTACCAGCAACGCAGACGCCCTTGCCGACCTCAGGCTGAGTGAAAAGCTCTTCCTACAGTCAGGTGCTGATGAAAGAGCAACCACTGCCAGGGCTCTCATCGAGACCATTCAGCAGCCACAAAGCTGAATCGGCACAAGCGATTGAAAGTCAAGGGAAATCCGCGGCGATACTCTTGCCCTGATCTCCGCCGCGCCTGACGTAGCGTCTTCTTCAGGCCCCGACCGGGCTGGGCGTTTTCCCCCATTACTCCCACCCCGATCGGGGCTTTTTCCCGCTCGCGTCCTCTGGGCGAAATTGAGGCTATCTTGACGCGCCGACAGGCCTGCGATGAAGCGTCCCGGTGCTAGTGTTTTCCCGTCAGGTAGCCGATGGCGCGATGCTCGCCGTTCATCTGCTGCCGGCTGGGTCAAGCACGCAGGTCCGGATCCAATCCATTCATTCATTCGGCGACGGCTCGGGGGTAGGGCGCCATGACGAGGGCTTCCTCCTGCAGCATCTCCCGCGTAGGGCTTGTCCCCTGGTTGCTCCTTCCGACCGCGGGCGCCGCTGACTCCACCACACCCGGATTCCTGCCATCCGGAATGTACGCTGGAACCGATGAGCGCTGACCAGAAGGACCCCCGGCTCGCCATGCTGGTCGAGAGCATCGTGCGGCTATCGCGGGGAGAACTGAGCAGTCGCATCGAACCCTCCACCGCACGGGACGAGGTTGACGCCGTCATCACCGGTGTGAATCTCCTCGCCGAAGAACTGGAGCAGGTGTACGAGCAGTTCGAGAAGCGCGTGGAGAGCCGCACGGCCATGCTCCGGCAGGCCCACCTGGACATGATGAAGATGGCCATGTCGGACGCCCTCACGGGTCTCGCCAATCGGGTCGCGCTGATGGATGCCATCGAGGAAGCACTCAACCAGGCTGCGAATGGCGCCTTGCCGCCGGCCCTCCTGCTCCTCGACCTCGACAGTTTCAAGAACGTCAATGACCGCTTCGGCCACGATGCCGGTGACCGTGTCCTGCAGGAAGTCGCCCTACGCCTCAACAGCGTCGTTCGGGAGAGCGACGTCGTCGCAAGGCTCGGCGGGGACGAGTTCGCTATCCTCCTTCCGGCCGCCACGATGGATATCGCCATGCAGGTGGCGCGCAGGGCACTCGAGGTCCTCGGACAACAGGTCCGCCTCGACTCGCTCTACGTACACTCCCGCGCCAGTATCGGCGTCCGGCTCGGAACCGCGGAGCAGACGCCGGAAGAACTCCTGCTGGACGCGGACACGGCGATGTACGCCGCAAAACGCGAGGGTCGCAGCATCATCAAGGTCTTCGAGCCCGTCATGCTGTACTCGCGTCAACTGCGCAGCCAGATGGCGACCGAACTGCGTGGCGCCATCAGCGCCGACGAACTGGTCCTGCATTACCAGCCCGTGGTCGAGCTGGCGACGAACCGCATCCTCGGCGTCGAAGTGTTGGTGCGCTGGCAGCACCCGCTGCGAGGACTGATACCGCCCGATACCTTCATTCCGCTCGCCGAGGAAATCGGCGTCATCCACGATCTCGATCGCTGGGTCATGTCGGCGTCCCTCCGGCAGCTCGCCCGGTGGAGACGCGACCTCGATCTCGATGCGGACTTCCAGCTCAGGGTGAACCTGTCAGCGGTCGAGCTCAAGCAGCTGGACCTCGTCGACCACGTCCGAACCCTCCTCCGCGAGCTCGACCTTCCCGCCCAGAACCTGGTGGTGGAAATCACCGAGACCGCGATCGTGACGCGCGGCGAGGTGGAGATGTACTCGCTGCTCAGCCTGCAACAGCTCGGCGTCGGCATCGAGATCGACGATTTCGGTACCGGCTACTCATCGATCAGCTACCTGCGCGAGTTGCCGGTCAGCATGGTCAAGGTGGACCGCTCGCTCTTGGTCGAACTGGACACCAGGGCCGGTCAGCTGGAATTCGTCGCGGCGATCCTTCAACTGATCCGGGCTGCCGGGCTGGAGGCTGTCTTCGAGGGGATCGAGACACGCGAGCAGGCGGACCAGCTGCGCGCCATGGGCTGCGCGAGCGGCCAGGGATACTACTTCAGCCGGCCCCTGCCGGCGGAAGAGGCCGGCGCCCTCCTCGCCTCCACACGGCACCTGCGCGTGGAGGAAGGTATCGACGACCCCGAGGTAGCGCCGTTGCGGTGACCGCGCGGGTCCTCGCGGTGACCGATCAGAGGTGACCGATCAGACCAGGCGCGTCAGCCAGCCGTGCGTGTCCTCGACGGTGCCGGTCTGGATGCCGAGCAGCTGGCTGCGGATCGACATGGTGACCTCCCCCGCCGCAGCATCGGCCATGCCGATGAACTCGTCGCCGTCGCGGAGCTGTCCGATGGGCGTGATGACCGCGGCCGTGCCGCAGGCGAAGACCTCGGTGATCTCGCCACCGGCTACACCGTCACGCCATTCGTCCAGGGTGATCTTCCGCTCGCTGACCTGCAGGCCGCGATCGCGTCCGAGCTGGATGACGGAGGAGCGCGTGACGCCCTCGAGGATGGTTCCGGACAGGGCCGGTGTGACGATCGAGCCGTCCCGGAAGACGAAAAAGACATTCATGCCGCCGAGCTCCTCGACGGCGTTGTCATTGAACTGATCGAGGAAAAGGACCTGCTTGCAGCCGTGGGCCTCGGCCTCGAGCTGGGCAGCGAGCGACGACGCGTAGTTGCCGCCCGCCTTCGCGGCACCCGTGCCGCCACGTCCCGCCCGGGCGTAGTTCCGTGAGACCCAGATGTCGACGGGCTTCACCTCGCCCCCGAAGTAGTTGCCGGCAGGGGATGCGATCACGCGATAGGAGACCTCGCGCGCGGGTCGTACGCCCAGGAATGCCTCCGTGGCAATCATGAAGGGACGCAGGTACAGGCTCTCGCCGTCGCCGGAGGGAATCCAGTCCTGGTCCGCCGCGACGAGCTGACGCAGTGACTCGAGGAACAGTTCCTCCGGGAGCTGCGGCAGGGCCAGGCGCACGGCCGAGCGGTTGAGACGGGCGGCATTGGCGTCCGCGCGGAAGGTCCAGATGGACCCGTCGGCGTGCCGGTAGGCCTTCATTCCCTCGAAGATCTCCTGGCCGTAGTGCAGCACCGCGGCGGCAGGGTCAAGGGCGATGGGGCCGTAGGGCTCCAGTCGGGCGTCGTGCCACCCTCCGACACCGGATGCATCGACGCGGAAGTCGATGATCGTCGTGTGGTCGGTGAAGTAGTTGCCGAACCCGGGGTTGGCCAGGATCGCCTCCCGCTCCGCTGCGGACGCCCGCTGCGTGGACAGGTGCCGGGCAAACCGGGTATCGGTGGCTGTCATGATTCCTCCGCGCTCACGCGGGCTGCTCGTGCGGCAGGGCCGCCGTCGCCCGTCGGTGGTCAGTGCTTCGACACTGGGTTAGTGATGTGTAACCACCTTAGGACACGGCAGCGGCAATAGCATCGCCGACGGCGGCCGTCCTCCGGTCCGTGGTGCGGGACGAGATGTCCTCCTCCACGGCCCGCTCGATCCTCGCGGCGTGCTCGTCGAGACCGAGGTGCCGGAGCAGGAGCGCCGCAGACAGGATTGCGGCGGTCGGGTCGGCGATCTGCCGGCCGGCGATATCGGGCGCCGACCCGTGCACGGGTTCGAACATCGAGGGCGCGGTGCGATCCATGTTGAGGTTCGCGGACGCCGCAAGCCCGATCCCGCCGGAGACAGCCGCTGCCAGGTCGGTCACGATGTCGCCGAACAGGTTGTCCGTCACGATCACGTCGAAGCGCGACGGATCGGTGACGAGGAAGATCATCGCCGCGTCCACGTGCAGGTAGTCATGGCTGACGTCGGGGAACTCGGCGGCGACGGCCTCGACGGTGCGCTTCCACAGGTGGCCTGCATAGACGAGGACGTTGTGCTTGTGTACCAGCGTCAGCTTCCTGCGGCGCGCCGACGCCCGCGTAAACGCATCGCGGACCACACGCTCCACGCCGAATGCCGTGTTGAGTGAGACCTCGGTGGCCACCTCGTGCGGCGTCCCTCCGCGCAGCGTTCCTCCGTTGCCGGTATAGGGGCCTTCGGTCCCCTCCCGAACCACGATGAAATCGATGACACCGGGAGCAGCCAGCGGACTGGGCACCCCGGGATACAGGCGTGAGGGTCGCAGGTTCACGAAATGATCCAGGGAGAAGCGGAGCTTCAGCAGGAATTCGCGCTCGATGAGCCCGGACGGGATACGCGTATCTCCAGGAGCCGCGCCCACCGCCCCGAACAGGATGGCGTCATGGCCCCTGAGTTTTCCGAGGGTCTCGTCGGAGAGCGTCTCCCCCGTCTCGAGCCAGTGCTGTGCGCCGAGTGTGTACTCGGTCAGCGTCAGGCGGACGTCGTCGCCCGCGACAGCCCGCAGCACCTTGACGGCCTCCGCGGTCACTTCGGGGCCGATCCCGTCCCCGGGGATGACGGCGAGGTCGATACTGCGGCGCGCATCAGTCATGGCTCCAGCGTAGGAAAGCGCGCGGGGCGGTCACAATCGGTCCGCAGGGTGAGACAACTCCACCCGGGGTCGGCGGAGCAGTGGGAGGAACGGAGCGGCGCCACCCGGGGCGGAGCACCGACCGTGCGCAGCCGCTCCTGTCGGTCCTGACCGACAGGCCACGGACGGGACGTCCCGCATCCCCGCGCCGCGCGCATGCGCGACCTATATTGTGAGGACAGCTCAGCAGAGGTCGGGAAGGACACCGTGGCGCAGGACGAAGTACGTGGACGTCGAGGTGACGCCTCCGCCGTCGTCGCCTCCGCATCCGGCAACGAACGCGCACACCTCAAGCGTCTCCTCGAGGACGGCGGCCTCCCGACCAGGACGGTCACCACGGCAGCCTCGCTCCTCGACGAGGTACTCACGGCCCGGCCCGACGTCCTGCTCGTCGATGTCTTCCTGGCCCTCGCGTACGCGGACTCACTCGCCGACACCATCGCCCAGCACCCACAACTCACCGACCTGCCCGTGATCCTCCTGCTGCCCGAGGGCGGCGCCGGCGAGCTCCCGGATACGCTCGCGCCTTCCCTCTCCGACGTCGTCTTCCGACCGCTGGAGGCCACGGAGGTGCTGCAACGGACCCGATCCGCGATTGCGCGGCGACGGCACCGTCAGGCGCAGAGGGCATCATCCGAGCGGCTGCGCGAAGACATGCGCAGGATCTCGGCCCGCATCCGGGCGACGAACGATCCGGCCGTGATAGTGGACCAGTTCCTGCCGGCGGTCGGCCAGGCCCTCGACGCACACCACGTGGCACTGCAGGTCTTCGACGACGACCGCGTTGCAGCGCACAGCTGCAGCTGGACCAGGGACACCGATGATGGAGCAGCTATCGCGGCTCCGCTCCGGACCCACCAGGAAGCGTCGCTCGCACTCGCACTCGAACTGTGGGAGGACACGGCGACCGCATCCTTCAGCTCCGGACCAGCGGCCGCGCCACAACGGGACGACATCCCCCCGCCGGAATGGATACTCCACCACGCGCGGGCGGATCCCGCGAGCCTGCGAGGGGACGACCGGACGATGCACGGTGTCGTGGCGGCCCTCGGCGAGGGAGACACTCCGTTCGGGCTGCTGTGGATCATGAGTGAGGAGACACCGCTGACCTGGACCGGCGTCGAGGCAGCACTCACGCAGCACGTCCTCGGCAACCTCGCACACGGGCTGATCCAGGCGCAGCTGATCTCCCGGCAGCAGCAGGCCGTACGCAAGCTGCGCGCCCTCAACCAGGCGAAGAGCGACTTCGTCGGCACGGTGAATCACGAGCTGCGAACACCCCTAGCATCCATTGCCGGCTACCTCGAGATGATCATCGATGGCGTCGGGGGCGAGCTGCCGCCGGAAGCGCACACCATGCTGCAGGCCGTCGAGCGCAACACCGCCAAGCTGAGCCAGCTGATCGACAACATTTCTGCGCTCTCCGCCCGGGAGACCGACGCGTCCGAGCATGGTCCCGTCGACATCGTGCACCTCGTCTCGGAGCTGACCAGCCGCGCGGTGCTGCAGGCCGCTGCAGGCGGCATCACACTCGACTGCGCCCTCCCAGACCGGTTGGTCACGGTTTCCGGTGACCGCGGGCAGCTGTCGGCGGCCCTCGCGGTGGTCCTGTCTAACGCCATCAAGTTCACCCAGCAGGAGGGCACCGTCTCCGTGCGGCTGACGCAGGAGCCCGACCACGAACACGTCGTCATCGTCGTGCAGGATACGGGGATCGGCATCCCCGCGGATGACCTCCCCCGTCTGTTCGACGCTTTCCATCGGGCGTCGAATGCGACACCTGCCCTTCCGGGCGCGGGCGTCGGACTGAGCATCGCCAAGAAGACGCTCGAGGACCACCACGGAACTATCACGATCGAATCCAGCCTGGGCGTCGGCACGTCGGTGGCGATCACGCTACCGCTGCTGAACCACGCTGCCGTAGGCTGACGAGCTGGACTCCGCACGGAAGGAACGCTCATGACCGCGGCAGCGAACCGCATACCGGTGCGCCAGTTGGATCTGGACACCCTCCTGCCTTACCTCGACCTCCATCTCGTCGGTGCGACCAACGGCGTTCGCCTGTTCCGGGCGGCGGGCCTCTCCTGGGCCGGGACACCGTACGAGGAGGACTTCACGCGGCTGCGGCAGGAGATCAGCGAGGAGCGCACATTCCTCAAGCGACTCATCAAGGCTCTCGGTCATCGGCCGAGCCTCGTCAAGATGACCCTTGCCAGGGTCCTCTCCGTCATCGCCGACCTGGATCCCCTCAACCCCAAACGGCGGAAGGCGAGCGCGGGCGCGCAACTCGAGCTCGAGGCCCTGCAGTCACTGCTGAAGGGGAAGGAAGCGCTCTGGTCGACGCTCCTGGCACTCTCTCCTGCAGGATCGGGACAGCAGGCGAACATGGCGGAGACAGTCCTCAATACACCGGTCCTGGAGCGGCTCCTCGAAGCCTCCAAGCGACAGCAGGACACGGTTGCCCGCGTCATGACCGAGACGGCGCCGGCCCGCTTCCTGCAGCAGTAGCCGGGCATCACCCTGCAGTAGCCCGGGTATGACCCTGCGGTGGTCCGGCGGCGACCGCAGGGGCGCCTCACTCCCCCGCGGGTCCTTCGTACTTGGGGAAGACGGGCGACGGAGCGGGCAGCCGGGTCCCGGCCCCGATGTGCCGGCCCAGCGCCTCGAAGCGGCGCAGCGCATCGTCGCCGTCGGTACCCTGCCCCAGTGCGGTGAGGATCTGGCCCGCGCTGGTCGGCATCACGGGCTGCGCGAGGATCGAGACCACCCGGAGCACCTCCAGCGTCACGTAGAGCACGGTGTTCATCCGCTCGGGGTCCGTCTTGCGGAGGACCCAAGGCTGCTGGTCGGCGAAGTACGCGTTCGTGTCGCCGAGCACCGTCCAGACCGCCTCGAGTGCGCGGGAGAACTCCTGGCGGTCGTAGGCCGATCGGCTCGCGTCGAGCAGGGCGTGCGCCTGATCGAGGATCCCGGTATCGGCGGGTGACAGCGGGCCCGGCTCTGGCACGGCACCGCCGCAGTTCTTGGCGACCATCGAGAGCGAGCGCTGCGCGAGGTTGCCGAAGTTGTTCGCGAGGTCGGAATTCATGCGCCCCACGACCGCCTCATGGCTGTACGAGCCGTCGGCTCCGAAGGGGACCTCACGGAGCAGGAAGAAGCGGACCTGGTCCAGGCCGTACTGGTCCACCCAGTCACCCGGCGCCACCGTGTTGCCCAACGATTTGGACATCTTGACGCCGCGGTTGTGCAGGAACCCGTGAATCATGACGCGCTTCGGCACCTCGAGGCCCGCGGACATCAGGAAGGCGGGCCAGTAGATGGCGTGGAAGCGTGAGATGTCCTTGCCGATGACATGCACGTCGGCGGGCCAGAACTTCCGGAAGGTCTCCGATCCGGTGTCCGGGTATCCGACGCCGGTCAGGTAGTTCGTGAGTGCATCCACCCACACGTACATGACATGGCGGTCGTTGCCCGGAACGGGGACGCCCCAGTCGAAGGTGGTGCGGCTGATGGAGAGGTCCTCGAGCCCACGCCGCACGAAAGAGATGACCTCGTTGAAGCGGGGCTGTGGCGCACCGAACTCGGGCTGCGACCCGTAGAGGTCCAGCAGCTTCTGCTGGTAGGCCGAGAGCCGGAAGAAGTAGCTCTCCTCCTCGGTCCAGGTGACCTCCGTGTCGGTCTCCCTCGCGTACCGCACGCCGTCCTCGCGGACCTCGGTCTCGTCCTCGCCCCAGAACGCCTCGTCCCGCACGGAGTACCAGCCGGCGTACTTGTCGAGATAGATGTCCCCGTTCGCCTCCATGCGCTTCCATATCTCGGTCGCGGCGGCGTAGTGGTCCTCGTCCGTGGTACGGATGAAGCGATCGTAGGACGTTCCGACGACGTCGTTCATGTCACGGAACGCAAGTGCGTTGCGGGTGGCCAACTCGCGAACGGGGATGCCCTCGCGGTCCGCTGCCTGCTGCATCTTCAGGCCGTGCTCATCCGTCCCCGTCAGGTACATGACGTCGAACCCGTCCAGGCGCTTGAAGCGCGCCATGGCGTCGACGGCGATGGTCTCGTAGGCGTGCCCGATATGCGGGACGCCGTTCGGGTAGGAGATGGCCGTGGTGATGTAGAACGGAGGTTTGGCGTCAGCAGCGGGAGTCACCCTATGAAATTACCCCGCGGGACCTCCATTTGCCCAAGTGCGGCAGGGGGGCAAGGACAGGTCGGCCGTCTCCGGCAGTCACTCGACGACGACGGCGTCGAGTCCCAGCACCGCGTGGACGCCCCAGGTCCGGTTGGCGATCTGAGTGATACGGAGGTCGACGACGGAACTGGCGAGGGCCAGCGCCGTCTTCCGTTCCAGTCCGTACAACTGCTGCAGCCAGGTCAGCATCGCACCGAGCGCTTCCGCCGTCGCCCTGTTCAGGTCGGCATCGAATCCGAAGGTGATGCGGGCGGTCGGGGTGAGCGCATGGATGCTGCTGAGCGGCGCATCGCGGACGACGTCGACGGTGAGCGTCGTCGTCATGCCGCACTCGATCGCGGTGCCACCGACCTCGCCGTCACCCTGCGCGGCGTGCCCGTCGCCGAGGTGCAGGAGCGCGCCGGGTACGGTGACGGGCAGGAACAGCGTGGACCCGGCCGTCAGCTCGCGGCAATCGATATTGCCGCCGCCGGCGGCGCGGGGAGGGGTGGTGGAGTGTTCTCCGGGCTCCACGGGCGGCAGGCCCACGACGCCGAGGAACGGCGCGAGCCGGACGGTGTGGCCGTGCTGGTTCGTCCCGGTCCCGGCGTCGCGGTCGAGGTCCCACAGCAGCCAGGCGGGCTCCGACCCCTCGATGCCCAGGCTGTGGGCGAAGGCGTCGTCCCGACTGCCCCCGGCGGTCCAGCCCCAGTCCGCTGTTTCGACGGCGTCGAACCGGAGGGCGAGCACGTCACCCGCGGTGGTTCCGGCTACCTCGATGGGGCCCGTGAGCGCGTGCCCCCGGCGATCAGGGAACCGGTAGGGCGTCGTCGCGCCGGGGGCGGACTGCCGTTCGAGGTGCCCCCAGGCGTCCAGGGACTCGACGATCACGCGGTCGCCGGGTTCGATCGTCAGCACGGGTGCGGTGTCCCGGGACAGGACTTGCGTCGCGGTCGCCTGCTGGGCAAGGAGCCGGTGGGTCGCCATGGGAGCGCATTCCTCGGGAACGTCGATCAGGTGACAGCGGTCATGGGACTTCGATCAGTCCTGCAGGTCCACTTCGCGGGCCACGGATGCACCGATCTCGGCGCGTATGGCGTCGAGGACCTCCTGGGGCACGGAGCTGTCCACGGTCAGGAGGGACAGCGCCTGGCCCCCCTCCTTGTTCCGTGCCACCTGCATGCCGGCGATGTTGATGCCGCGCTCACCGAGCAGGCGACCGAGCGTCCCGATGACACCGGGCCGGTCGGCGTACAGCAGCACCAGGAGGTGGTCGCTGATGGGGATCTCGAGCTCGTAGCCGTTGACGCCGACGAGCTTCTCCACCTGCTTCGGCCCGGTCAGGGTACCGGCCACCGAGATCTGCGAGCCATCGGACAGAGCGCCGCGCAACCGGAGCACGTTGCGGTACTCCTCGGACTCCGGTGTGGTGATGAGCCGTGAGGTGATACCGCGCTGCTCCGCGAGGATCGGTGCGTTCACGTAGGACACCTGCTCCGACACGACGTCGGTGAAGACGCCCTTCAGGGCGGCGAGTTCGAGGGCCTTCACGTCGAGGGACGCGATCTCGCCGGCGACCTCGATGTCGATCTGCGTCAGCGAGTCGTGCGTCAGGGCGGTGAAGATGCGTCCCAGCTTCTCCATGAGCGGAATGCCGGGCCGGACGGCCGGGTCGATGACGCCGCCGGCCACGTTGACGGCGTCGGGCACGAGTTCTCCGGCCAGGGCGAGCCGCACGGACTTCGCCACCGAGACGCCGGCCTTCTCCTGGGCCTCCTCCGTCGAGGCACCGAGGTGAGGTGTGACCACCACGCTGTCATGGGCGAAGAAGGGGAGGTCGGTGCTGGGCTCCTGCACGAAGACATCGACGCCGGCTCCGGCGATCCGGCCCTCCTCGAGCGCCGTGTGGAGGGCCGCCTCGTCGACGAGTCCGCCACGGGCGACATTGACGACGTACGCGGTGTCCTTCATGAGGGCGAATGCGTCGGCGCCGAGCATGCCCACGGTCTCGGGGGTCTTCGGCATGTGGATGGTGACGAAGTCCGATTCGCGGAGCAGTTCGTCGAGTGTCACCAGGCGGACGTTGAGCTGCGCTGCCCGGGCCGAGGTCACGTAGGGGTCGTAGGCGAGGATCTGCGTGCCGAAGCCCTGGAGGCGTGCCGCAACGAGCGCACCGATGCGACCGAGGCCGATGATGCCGATGTTCTTCTCGTAGAGCTCCGTGCCGGAGTACTTGGAGCGCTTCCACTCCCCCGCCTTCAAGGCCGCACTGGCCTGCGGAATGTTCCTCGCGAGGCTGAGGATGTGGCCGACCGTCAGTTCTGCCGCGGAGATGATGTTCGACGTCGGGGCGTTGACCACCATGACGCCCGCCTGCGTCGCGGCCTTGATGTCGACGTTGTCCAGGCCGACGCCGGCGCGCGCGATGACCTTCAGCTTCGGCGCCGCGCTGATAGCTTCCGCGTCCATCCGCGTCGCCGAGCGCACCAGGACGGCGTCGACGTCGGCGAGTGCGCCGAGGAGCTGCGCGCGGTCCGCTCCGTCAGTGCTGCGGATCTCGAAATCGGGGCCGAGGGCCTCGACGGTGGCGGGTGAGAGTTCCTCGGCGATGAGGACGACGGGCTTCGGGGTCACGGGGAGTTCCTTCTGGGGTGTGGCAGAGGGCGGCTGGCTGGGAACGGCCGGGCGCTGCGGACCCGGGCCGGACATGGGACCGGCAGGGCACCTGCTCGTCGCTGAGCGTTGAACACGTGCCCTGCCGGGGAGGGATCAGGCGCTAGCGCGCGACCGAGCCCTCGGTGTAGTCATCGTTCGTCTTGATCCACGAGAAGAGCTTGCGGAGCTCGCGGCCCGTGCTCTCGATCGGGTGGTCCTCACCCTTCTTGCGCAGCTCGGTGAACTCGGGCGCGCCGGCGTCCTGGTCGTCGATGAAGCGCTTCGCGAAGGCACCGCTCTGGATGTCCGCGAGGACGGCCTTCATGTTCTCCTTGACCTCGGGCGTGATCACGCGCGGGCCGGAGACGTAGTCGCCGTACTCCGCGGTGTCGGAGACGCTCCAGCGCTGCTTGGCGATGCCACCCTCGACCATGAGGTCGACGATCAGCTTGAGCTCGTGCAGCACCTCGAAGTAGGCGACCTCGGGCTTGTAGCCGGCCTCGGTCAGCGTCTCGAAGCCGTACTGGATCAGCTGCGACGCACCACCGCACAGGACGGCCTGCTCGCCGAAGAGGTCGGTCTCGGTCTCCTCGGTGAAGGTGGTCTCGATGACGCCGGCACGGGTGCCGCCGATGGCCTTCGCGTAGGACAGCGCGAGGTCGCGCGCCTTGCCGGTGGCATCCTGCTCGACGGCGATGAGGTCGGGAACGCCGCGTCCGGCCTCGAACTCGCGTCGGACGATATGCCCCGGGCCCTTGGGTGCCACGAGCGCGACGTCGACGTCGGACGGAGGCTGGATGTAGCCGTAGCGGATGTTGAAGCCGTGGCCGAAGAACAGGGCGTCGCCGGCCTGCAGGTTCGGGGCGATGTCGTCCTTATACACGTGGCGCTGCACCTGGTCCGGGGTGAGCACCATGATGAGGTCCGCCTCGGCGGTCGCCTCGGCCACCGAGAGGACGCGGAGCCCCTCCGCCTCGGCCTTGGCGCGCGACGCCGATCCTTCCTTCAGTCCGACGCGCACGTCGACGCCGGAGTCACGCAGGCTGAGGGCGTGGGCATGGCCCTGGCTGCCGTAGCCGATGACGGCCACGGTGCGGCCCTGGATGATCGAAAGATCTGCATCGTCGTCATAGAACATCTCGGTCACGGGTGTTTCTCCTTGGGGTGGGTGGTGCTGGAAAGGAAGGGGTAGCGCTCGGAAGCGCTGTCAGGCGCTGCGGAGGGCGCGGTCGCTCATCGACTTGGCCCCGCGGCCGATCGCGAGGGTGCCCGACTGGACGATCTCGCGGACGCCGAACGGCTCGAGCACGGACAGGAGCGCCGAGAGCTTCTCCGGTGTGCCCGTCGCCTCGATGATCAGCGAATCGGTGGCGACGTCGACGACGGAGGCGCGGAACAGGTCCGCGGCTTGCGTGACCTGCAGCCGGGTCGCGGCGTCGGCCCTGACCTTGACCAGGATGTGGTCGCGCTGCACCGACTGCTCGGTGGTCAGCTCGACGATCTTGATCACGTTGATGAGCTTGTTCAGCTGCTTGGTGACCTGCTCGAGGAGTTCCTCCTCGGCCTCCACCACAACGGTGATGCGGGACATCCCCGCGACTTCGGTCGGTCCGACCGCAAGCGAGTTGATGTTGAACGCACGCCGGGCGAACAGGCTGGCGACGCGGGTCAGGACGCCGGGAACGTCCTCGACGAGCACGGAAAGGGTGTGTCGTGCCATGGTCAGTCCTCCTGCTCCCAGGTCGGGGTCATGTTGCGGGCAATCTGGATGAGGTCGTTGCTGACGCCCGAGGGCACCATCGGCCACACCATCGAGTCGCGGCTGACCACGAAGTCGATGACGACAGGGCGGTCGTTGATCGCAAGGGCCTGCTGGATGGTGGCGTCGATGTCCTCGTCGCGCTCACAGCGCAGCCCCACGCAGCCGTAGGCATCGGCGAGCTTCACGAAGTCGGGCACACGAACGGTGTCGTGCCCGGTATTGAGGTCCGTGTTGGAGTAGCGCCCCTCGTAGAAGAGGGTCTGCCACTGCCGCACCATACCGAGGGACGAATTGTTGATGACCGCGACCTTGATGGGGATGTTGTTGATGACGCAGGTGGCCAGTTCCTGGTTGGTCATCTGGAAACAGCCGTCGCCGTCGATGGCCCAGACCACGCGGTCCGGGTTGCCGACCTTCGCTCCCATGGCTGCCGGGACCGAGTAGCCCATGGTGCCGAGGCCGCCCGAGTTCAGCCAGGCGTGGGGACGCTCGTACTGGATGAACTGTGCTGCCCACATCTGGTGCTGGCCGACTCCGGAGACGAAGACGCCCTCCGGGCCGGTGAGTTCGCCGATGCGCTTGATGACCTGCTGGGGTGCCGACAGGCCGTCATCGGGCTGGGTGAAGCCGACCGGGTAGGTCTCACGCAGGTGGTTGATGGTCCTCCACCAGGCGGAGATGTCGGGCCGTTCCTGCGTTCCGAAGCTTTCGCGGACGGCTGCGGTCAGCTCGGGGATGATCTCCTTGACGGACCCGACGATGGGCACGTCGGCCGTGCGGTTCTTCGAGATCTCGGCCGGGTCGATGTCGGCGTGGATGACCTTGGCGTTCGGCGCGAAGCTGGAGAGCACGCCGGTGACGCGGTCGTCGAAGCGGGCTCCGAGTGTGATGAGGAGGTCCGCCTGCTGCAGGGCCGTGACAGCGGAGACCGAGCCGTGCATGCCGGGCATGCCCACGTGCTGGTCGTGGGAGTCCGGGAAGACGCCGCGGGCCATCAGCGTCGTCACCACGGGCGCGCCGACGAGCTCGGCGAGCTCCTTCAACTCGGCGGACGCATGGGCCTTGACCACGCCTCCGCCTACGTAGAAGACGGGGCGCTGCGAGCCGCTGATGAGGCGTGCGGCCTCGCGGACCTGCTTCGAGTGCCCGCGCATCACCGGGCGGTAGCCGGGGATGTCCACCTTGGGCGGCCAGGAGAAGATCATCGTCGACTGCTGCGCATCCTTGGCGATATCGACGAGCACCGGACCGGGGCGTCCGGTCGTCGCGATATGGAAGGCCTCGGCGAGGACGCGGGGGATGTCCTGCGCCTTGGTCACGAGGTAGGAGTGCTTGGTGATCGGCATCGTGATGCCGACGATGTCCGCTTCCTGGAACGCGTCCGATCCGATGAAGGCGCTCGAGACCTGGCCCGTGATGGCGACCATGGGCACGGAATCCATGTGGGCGTCGGCGATGGCCGTCACGAGGTTGGTAGCACCCGGGCCCGAGGTCACGATGCAGACTCCGGGGCGGCCGGTCACCATGGCGTAGCCCTGCGCTGCGTGGCCCGCACCCTGCTCGTGGCGCACGAGGATGTGGCGGAGTTTCGTGGAGGCCAGGAGCGGGTCGTACGTGGGAAGGATCGCCCCGCCGGGAAGACCGAAGACGTCGTCGACTCCGAGTTCCTCGAGGGACCGGACGATCGCGGCGGACCCGAGCATCTCGGTGGGCGCCACGACGGTGTTGGACCCTCGGACGGCGCTCACCGGGACGACGGGCGTGGCCGCGGTCTCGCGCGCGGGTGCTGCGGGAGGTGCTGGTCTTGCTGCCAACAGCGCTGGGCTGATGGGCGATCCCTTGGACATCTCAGACTTCCTTCGGAACGTGTGCTGCACTGCTGCAGCTGGAACTGCGGACGGACTTCCACGCGCCCCTCTTCCGTTGACAGATTGTGTCAACAAAAAAACCCCTCAGCCTTGTCGGGCTCTGCGAGGGGTTGCGCGTGACTGCAGTCGTCGATGAGACGGGCTTCAGGCCACGCGCTGCATAAGGACGACGACTACGGGTTCGAGCTGCATACCTGTAGTCTCCACGCCCCCGCGAAAGGGTGTCAACCACACCCCCTGCGATCTCACATGGTGGACTCCTGCGTCCAGTTACTGGACACTAACGCTCTTCCCCATCTCGCCGGCGCGGGGGAAGATGCCCCCGCGCCGGCCACGCGAACCTGCGCTAGCCGCAGTAGGCACCGGTCGACGCCGAGTGGACGAGCTTGGCGTACTTCGCGAGCACGCCCTTGGTGTAGCGGGCGGGGAGCGGCTCCCAGCCCACCCTGCGCTCCTCCAGCTCGGCCTCGTCGACGAGCAGGTCGAAGCTCTTGGCCGCGATGTCGACCCGGATGCGGTCGCCGTCGCGCACGAACGCGATGGGACCGCCGTCGACCGCCTCGGGTGCGACGTGTCCGATGCACAGGCCCGTGGTGCCGCCCGAGAAGCGTCCGTCGGTCAGCAGGAGGACGTCCTTGCCGAGGCCCGCACCCTTGATGGCACCGGTGATCGCGAGCATCTCGCGCATGCCCGGCCCGCCCTTCGGCCCCTCGTAGCGGATGACGACGACGTCGCCGGCGTGGATGGCGCCGGCGTCGAGCGCCTCGAGGGCACCGTTCTCACGCTCGAAGACGCGCGCGGTGCCTTCGAAGACGTCGGCATCGAAACCGGCGCTCTTGACCACGGCACCCTCGGGTGCCAGCGAGCCATGCAGGATCGTGATGCCGCCGGTCTTGTGCAGCGGGTTGTCGAGTGCGCGGAGGATCTTGCCGTCGAGGTCCGGCGGGTTGATGTCCGCGAGGTTCTCCGCGAGCGTCTTGCCGGTGACGGTGAGGCAGTCGCCGTGCAGCAGTCCGGCGTCGAGCAGTGCCTTCATGATCACCGGCACCCCGCCCACCTTGTCGACGTCGAACATCACATAGCGCCCGAACGGCTTGAGGTCGCCCAGGTGCGGGATCGTGTCACCGATGCGGCTGAAGTCGTCGAGCGTGAGGTCCACCTCGGCCTCGCGGGCGATCGCGAGGAGGTGCAGGACGGCGTTCGTCGAACCGCCGAAGGCCATGGTGACCGCGATGGCGTTCTCGAAGGCCTTCTTCGTCATGATGTCGCGCGCCGTGATGCCGAGGCGCAGGAGGTTCACGACGGCCTCGCCGGATTTCTGCGCGAACGCGTCGCGTCGGCGATCGACCGAGGGAGGTGCGGCGGACCCGGGCAGTGACATCCCGAGCGCCTCGCCGATGCAGGCCATGGTGTTCGCGGTGTACATACCGCCGCACGCACCCTCCCCGGGACAGACGGCGCGTTCGATGCTGTCCAGGTCCTTGAGGCTCATCGTGCCGGCCGCGCAGGCACCCACCGCCTCGAAGGCGTCGATGAGGGTGACTTCCTTCTCCGTGCCGTCCTCGAGCTTCGCGAAGCCCGGCATGATGGTGCCCGCGTACAGGAAGACGGAGGCGAGGTCGAGGCGTGCGGCCGCCATGAGCATCCCGGGCAGCGACTTGTCACAGCCGGCGAGGAGCACGGACCCGTCGATGCGCTCGGCCTGCATGACCGTCTCCACGGAGTCGGCGATGACTTCCCGTGACACGAGCGAGAAGTGCATGCCCTCGTGACCCATCGAGATGCCGTCGGAGACGGAGATGGTGCCGAACTGCATGGGGAACCCGCCGGCCGCGCGGACGCCTTCCTTCGCGCCCTCCGCCAGGCGGTTGAGGGACAGGTTGCAGGGGGTGATCTCGTTCCAGGAGCTCGCGACGCCGACCTGCGGCTTGGCGAAGTCGTCGTCGCCCATTCCCACCGCACGAAGCATGCCGCGTGCGGGCGCCGCATGGATTCCGTCCGTGACGATGCGGCTTCTGGGCTTGATGTCTGGAGTTGTTTCCACGCTCATAAGGGAAAGTCTAGGCCCGCGTTGCAGGCACGTTTCGCCATATGACCCTCCTGTTACAGCAGCCGGCAACGGGCAAGGGAGGGCCGTCTCCACCCGCGCGGATCCTCGTGCCTTCCCGCCGCCCTCCGGTACAGTGTGGATCTCGCGGGCAGTCCTTCCGGCCCGCCGGCCGAGAGCTCCGCGAGAAGTCCCGGACGGGACCAGTCCGACAGCCTCCTACCGCAACGGCGTGATATGACTCCCGATGAGCCCTCCGACTCCAGCCCACCCCTCGACGGCGGACAGGGACTGAAGAACGCCCTGCGCCGCGTCTTCGACGGGCAGATCCCCAACTACGGCGACTACAACCTGGTCTTCGCGGCACGGCACGCGAGCAAGGCGGCGGGACGCGCGCGAACCTCGCGGTCGGCTCCGGTGGCTCCGTCGCCGTCCGCCACCGCCTACGTGGTCGGCTATCGCTGGAAGCCGATGGAACTCATGATCGCGCCGGTGGACCTCACCGGCATCACGGGCGCCGGTGTGCCCGTCGAGGTGAACATGACCAATCTCGCGCACGCGCTCCAGTGGGATGCCGACGACAGCTTCGAAGTCGGCACGAGCACGGGGCGAATCTTCCGCTTCGACGTGTCCGCCGATCCGGTGCTCGATATCGGGCCGGGCACTCCCCTGCACCTGCCGCAGGACGACGACGTGATCGACTTCAACGCCTTCATGGCTGCCTTCATCGCGATGGCCTGATGAACCCCCGTGCGGATGGGACCTAGTCCCACGGGCCCTTCCGTACGAGGTTCTCCGGCTCGCGGCCCTCCCCGAGAAGCCCGACCTGACGCTTCAGCAGTGCGAGGATTCGAGGTGGGAAAGCCTCCGTGTTGCCGCCGATGTGGGGGGTGATGATCACTCCGGGAGCGCTCCACAGCGGGTGGCCCTCCGGCAGTGGCTCCGGGTCGACGACGTCGAGCGCCGCTTTCAGCCGACCCGCCAGGACCTCGCGTGTCAGTGCCTCCGTGTCGACGACGGCGCCGCGGGCCACATTGACGACGAGCGCGCCGTCGGGCAGGGCAGCGAGGACCTCGCGGCCGATCAGACCGCGGGTCGGTCCGGTCAGGGGTGTGATGACGATGACGACGTCGTGGTCCGGCGCGAGGCCGACCAGCTCGTCGCTGCCGTGGACGTGCCCGAGGTCGTCGTCGCGGGCCGCGCTGCCGACCCGGGTCACCTCCGCCTCGAAGGTCACGAGCCGGCGGCGGATCTCCTCGCCGATGCCACCGACGCCGACGAGCAGCACCCGCCGGTCCGCGAGGCCCGGGTAGCGGGCGCTGTGCCACCGGCCCTCGGACTGCTGCCGCACGGCGTCGTCGATCCCGCGCAGCGACGCAAGGGCCAGCCCGACGGCCAGCTCGGCGGTGGCCGCAGCGTGCACCCCGGCTGCCGTCGCGATCGCGACGCCCGGTCCGACGAGGTCCGCGACGCCGTCGTACCCCGTGGACTGCGTCTGCACGAGCCGCAGGTTCGGCGCCGCATCGAGGGCTCCGTCGAGGTGCGCCCGCCCCGTGTAGGGCAGGACGGCAGCGTCCAGCTGCGCAGGGTCGAAGCCCTCGGGGGCATCGCTGAAATCCCACAGCACCACGTCGACGGCTGGAGAGACGTCTGCCAGCGCATCGCGCAGATCCGCGGAGGGGACGCTCAGGGTTCGGACGATCGGGCCGGCGGAAGGAGTCGAGGGGTCGGTCATGGTGCCAGCCTAGCGCCGGGGCTGCGGCTGCCCCGCGGCCGACGAGGGTGGACACCCGGAGAAGCCCGTCCTAGGGTCGGAGCATGTCAGCCGCAGCACGACGGCGACCCGACCGCTCCCCCGCCCGGGCCATCCTGCCGGCCCTCGCGCTGCTGGTCCTGACCGCCTGCTCACCCGAGGCGGCCGAGCCCGAGCCGGTCTTCGCGGGTGCCTCCGCGGCCCCCGCTCCCGTCGCGGATGCCTCGTCCGCCGTTCCTCCTGCCCTGTCCTACGAGGGTGATGCGGTGTCGGGGCTCGGCCTCCCGTGGTCCATCGTGGTGCTCGACGACGGCAGCCTGCTCGTCTCGGAGCGCGACACCGGGGAGATCAGGCGGATCAACGGGACCACCCGGGAGGTCATCGGCACCATCGCCGACGCTACGGCCGCGGCCGGCGAGGGAGGACTCCTGGGCCTCGCCGTGGCAGACAGTGCCGACCCCGCAGCCCTGTACGCCTACTACACCTCGGCCATGGACAACCGCGTGGTGCGCCTCCCGCTGGGCGACGGCGGGCTCGGTGCCCCGGAGCCGATCCTGACAGGCATACCGAAGGCCGACATCCACAACGGCGGGCGGATCGCCGTCGGGCCCGACGGTCACCTCTACATCGGCACGGGCGACGCCGGAGTCCGCCCGAACGCGCAGGATCCCGGGAACCTCGGCGGGAAGATCCTCCGGATCACGGTCGACGGCGACATCCCCGCCGACAACCCCATTCCCGGCTCCCCCGTCTACAGCCTGGGACACCGAAACGTGCAGGGACTCGCCTGGGACTCCGCCGGGTCCCTCTGGGCGACGGAGTTCGGGCCGGAGATCGACGACGAACTGAACCTCGTGCAGCCGGGCGGGAACTACGGCTGGCCCGAGGTCACCGGCGCCCCGGGCGATTCCCGTTTCCTCGACGCCCAGGTGGTGTGGCCGTTGACGGCGTCGTCCTCCCCCAGCGGCATGACCATCCTCGATGACATCGCCTACATCGGGGGCCTGCGCGGGCAGCGGCTGTGGCAGGTCCCGCTCGAGGGCGGCACGGCCGGGGAGCCTGTCAGTCACTTCGACGGGTCCTATGGACGGCTGCGGGACGTCGCAGGGGCGGAGGGCGGTTCGCTGCTCGTCGCGACGAACGAGCCCGGCGGAGCGAGGATCCTGCGCATCGCCGTCGGTCCGTCGGGGTGAGCGTCCGGTTTCATGTTTGGGCAGAAGTGCTGGTAGAGTCTCATGCTGTTGCGGATGACCAGACCGGGTGAAATCGGGAGGTAGAAAGCCACGCACCTCTAGCTCAATTGGCAGAGCAATTGACTCTTAATCAATGGGTTTCGGGTTCAAGTCCCGAGGGGTGCACTTCGTTACCCCGTTCTTCAGGTCTCGCCGCCTGGAGGGCGGGGTTTCGTTATGCCCGGATGTTGTCGAGGTTTCCCGACATGGTCGGCGCGGGGTCAAGCCCGTTCCCAGGTCCCATCACTCATTGCACCACGGTCCACCGGTCTGCACGATGGAAGAAAGCGTGCAGGCGCAGGTGTCGGTCGGCGGAGGGACGTAGATGACCAGGAATGCCGCGGACGATCGGCCCGCCTTCGACTACCATCCCTGGCCCCGTCCGATCCCGGCGCCCTACCTTCCCCTTGTCCGGTTGGCCATCCTCCTCGGCCTCCTGACCGTCCTGTTCCTGACGGTCCTGCCCTCCCTGTCGATCCTCCACCTCCTGGTGAGCACCCTGGTCCTGGTGTCGTTCTTCCGCCGCACGAGGAGGACGCAGAAGCGCCGCGGGGACACGAACGGCTGACGCACGTCGCGCCGTCACGGCGGCCACCGGGCGTGCCGCGACGGCGCCTGCAGCAGTATCGGCACCAGCACCTCGTCATCACGCCGCCGACTGCTTGTCCCCCGGGCCTACGATGGACGCGTGAACGAAATCCTGTCCTTTGCCGGGAACTACTGGTGGCTTGTCTTCCCCCTGTCCGGGGTATTCGCGGTATGGGGTAAGTCGTGGTCCGCGGCGGGCGAGCGGCGCCACCAGCGCAGGATGGAGCTGTACCGGCTCAAGAATCCGGCACTTCCGCAGGCACCGCAGCAGCCGACCGGCGATCCGGCGCAGAACCGGGCCAGCCGGGAGCGTGACGTCCGGCATGTCGAGCGCATGCATGACGAGGTCGACAGGAAATGGCTGTCCTACGAGCTCGATGCTGCCAAGCTCATCGACTACCCGATGATGACCGACGTGCGGGAGCCGCTCACCGTCGCCTTCCTCCGCGCCAAGCGGGAGGCCGACGCACTGCGGCCGCAGGAACCCGCGGGCGTCTCGTCCGAGGAACTCGCCGCGTACCGCTCGGCGGTCACCTCGTTCGACGTCGCGTTCCAGGTGGCCGAGACCGAGGCCCGACGCGTCAGGGCGAGCGGGTTCACGACCGATGAGCGCCTGCGCCTGGACACGGCGCGCAAGCTCGTCACCGTGGCCGTCGACGACGCCGCGACAGCAGCTGAGCGCCAGACGGCGTATCGACGTGCGCGCCGGGAGCTGGACGGGCTGATCGTCCTCCCCGACGCCACCATCACCTCGCTCGAGAAGAAGGTTGCCGGTGCGATCGGTGCGCGGCCGGAGCCCTCGCCGTCCTGAGCATCGGATGGACGGGGCGGGCAGCGCCTACGCGCCGGGTCTTCCCTGACTGCTCCCACGCGGAGCATAATCGCTCCCACAGGCACCTTCGCCAGACAGCGCGGGTTATGACAGGAGCACACATCATGGCGGCGACGATCAACACGTACCTGAATTTCAAGGACAACGCGACTGAGGCGATGGACTTCTACCAGTCGGTGTTCGGCGGTGAGCTGCAGCGCAGCACCTTCGCGGAATACCAGGTCAGCGAGGACCCGGCGGAGCAGGACAAGGTCATGCACTCGATGCTGACGACTCCGTCAGGGCAGGTGCTCATGGCCGCCGATACGCCGAACAGCATGGAGTACAGCGCTCCGAGCGGTCATTCGCTCTCGCTCAGCGGCGACGACGAGGCGGAGCTCCGCGGCTACTGGGATGCCCTCGCCGGGAGCGGCACCGAGATCATGCCGCTGGCTGCCTCACCGTGGGGTGACAGCTTCGGCATGTGCATCGACCGGTTCGGCATCTCGTGGATGGTCAACATCGCCGGGGCGGGTGCGGGTCCCGACGCGGGCGGAGCCACCGACGCCCAGGAGGCAGGAATCGGAGGGTAGGAGCCGCCGCTCGACCGCCAGGCCCGTGCACCGGTCTCGAAGGTCAGTGTCGGTTCGTCCGGCATGGACAGCGTGAGCACGGCCTCCTCGATGCGCTCGTGGTCCTCGATGTCGTGTTCGACCGCTCGGAGGGCGACGGCGACGTCGTGCTCCCGGCGGTCCCCCACGAGGTCCACCGCCGCCACCAGGTACAACCGCTCGGGTCCCACGTACTCGAGGTGGAGATAGGTCACCCGCTCGATGCTCCGGTGCGCGCTGAGCCGCGCGGCCACCGACTCGAGGAGGGCGGGAGACACGGCCTGCCCCACGAGGAAGCGCCGGTTGCGGTCGATCAGGATCACGGCTATCACTCCGAGGAGGACGCCCACCAGGATGGAGCCGATCGCATCCGGTACGGGTGAACCCGTGAGCTGGTGCAGGAGGATGCCCACGAACGCGAGGACAAGCCCGATCAGGGCGGCCGAGTCCTCCGCGAAGACTGCGCGGAGCGTCGGGTTCGACGTCGTCGAAACGCTGTGCAGGGTTGAGGTCCCGCTCTCGCGCCCAGCCCTGCGGGCCTGCCGGAACGCCTGGGTGAACGAGATCCCCTCGAGGACGAACGCGACCGCGAGGACGGCGTAGGCGATGCCGTAGTCACCGGCTGGTTCGGGCTCGAGCAGTTGCTGGACCCCGTGCGTGATGGACACGACGGCGCCGGCCGTGAAGAGCCCGAAGGCGGCGAACATGGACCAGACGTAGGCCTCGCGTCCGTACCCCATCGGGTGTGTGCGGTCCCGGTGGCGCCTGGACTTGCGCTCGGCGACGAGCAGGAAGATATGGTTCCCGGTGTCGGCCCAGGAGTGGGCTGCTTCCGCGGTCATCGAGGCGGACCCCGTGACGATCGCCGCGAAGGTCTTGGCGGCGGCGACCACGAGGTTCGCGACGAACGCGATGATGACCGTCAGCGTGCTGTCGCTGCCCGGGGACGGCTGAGGTGCGTCCACGGCCGGCGGCGCCTCGGTCGCCGGGGTGTATTCCTGGTTCTTCAAGCCGTCCTTCCGGGACGTCGGACGACGACGGCGGCACCCACCCCGGGCACCGCCGTCGGGCGCCTCCTACCTGGATGCTTCCTTGTTCACATCCGTCGGCGAATCGAACTCACGGTCCGGCAGGTTCTTCAGCGTTTCCAGCACGGATCCGTCCGCGCCCTTTCCCTCGGCGTGCTTGACGAGGTCCTCCCTGGACGCCGGATACTCCATGCCGCCCAGTGCCTTCTGGATGTCGATCGGACTCGGATCTGCCATGTGGTGCTCCTTCGTATCGGTTTGATTTCCCTGCATGGTGGCGCTCCCGGTGGGGGCGCCGTCACTGGCCCAGGATCACGTGGGCAGCGTCTATCTCACGGTCGGTCACCGTGGTGGGCGCCTCGAGGTGCACCGCGCCGGAGGGGATGATGCCTGCTCCGCCGTAGCGCTCCATGACGCGCCACTGCGCGGCGACGTCCTCTCCGGCGTGCCCGGGCGGAAGCCTGTCCCAGAAATCGAACCCACCGCATGCCACGAGGGCCTCGCGGTCGAACAGGACGCACCCGCCCACCCACGCGACGCGGTACAGCCGCCACTCCCCCTGTGGGATCCGGAGCTCGGCGGCGGCGTGGGCGAGGTTGGCGGCATTGTGGAGGGGCCAGCGGGAAAAACCCTCACTCCCCGGCCGGATCCGCTCCGGGAGCACCTCGTCGTCCGGCCACAGAACCAGCCCGATACGCTCGTGCGGCCTGCGGTCGGTGAGGTAGGACAGACCCTGCACGGCAGAGCCGATGAACCCGCAGCCCGATGCCTCCAACGCCCTGCTCATCCGTACCAGCGAGCCGGGTTCGAGCCATACGTCGTTGTCGAGGAAGAGGACCAAGGGGGCACTCGCCAGTCCCAGGAGGTAGTCCCTATGCTCGGCGAGCCCCCTGCGGGGCAGGTGACGCTCGAGCTGCACGCGGTGGCCCTGGGCCTCGAGGACCCGGACCATCGCCCGGACCGCCGGCTGCATGAAGGAGGCGGCCTCGCCCTCGGTCTGGTCACTGACGATGACCCGGAAGGGCACACCCTCCTGCGCTGCGAGCCCGGAGAGCGTCACGGCGAGTTCCGCGGCCCGTCCGTAGGAGGGGATCAGCACGTCGACGAGAGGCTCCTCGCTGGGAACGTCGAGCGCCCACTCCCCCGACCAGCGTGGTGTCACGGCGCGTCACCGGGGACCGGCGTCGACCGGATCCTGCGCACCACGGCGGCGGTCGAGCGCTCGGGCACGTAGTCGAGGATGCTGACCCTGCCCCCGCAGGCCTCGACGGCCGGCGTCTCCTCCAGCATCTGCGCGGTGTAGTCACCGCCCTTCGCATAGACGTCGGGCCGCAGGAGCTCGATCAGCGGGACCAGGGTGTCCGTATCGAACACGGTCACGTAGTCCACGCAGCTGAGGGATGCGATGATCCCGGCACGGTCGGCGATCGGGTTGATGGGCCGGTCCGGTCCCTTGAGCCGACGGACGCCGTCGTCGTCGTTGAGAGCGACGACGAGGATGTCGCCGAGCTGCTTGGCCTGGTTGAGGTAGCGCGTGTGGCCGCGGTGCAGCACATCGAAGCAGCCGTTGGTGAGGACGATGCGCCTGCCTGCTGCGCGGTCCTCCTCCACCCGCCGCAGGAGGTCGGCCGTCGAAAGCGCGGTGTCCGCGACCTGCTGGAGGTGGCGCGTGAGATCCGCCGTCGTGCAGACGGAGGTGCCCGGGCGGTGCACGACGACGTCGGCGGCGGCCTGGGCGAGGTCGAGGCTCGTGGTCAGCGGGAGCCCTGCCGCTCGCGCGACGGTGAGGCTCGCGACGAAGGTGTCTCCTGCGCCGGACGCCTGCTTCTCCGTGGCGGGCCTGGCCCACGTCCGGTGTCCGCCGCCGTCCCGCGTGAGGAGCACCGTCCCGTCACGGTCCAGTGTCACGACGACCGCGGCGGCGTTGGTCGCCGCGAGCAGTTCGGCACGGCGCGCGGTGACTGCGGCAGCCCTGTCCGAGCGCGGATCGAGGCGGGTCGCGAGGACCTGCGCCGCTTCTCCGGCGTTGGGCGTGACGAGGTGCGGATTGAGCTCCGACCAGGCAGCGGTATCGTGCGCATCGACGACGATCAAGATGCGCGGGTCGATGGCCGACGCGGTTCCGAGAGCCGCGCGGACCTCGTCGCCGAGCGCGCCCGAGCCGTAGTCGCAGACGACGACGGCGTCCACCCCGGCGACGGCGTGCGGGACCCGGGCGGCGAGCGCACTGATCGCCGGCCCGGGGAGCTGGTCGTGCGTGTCGTCGAGGCGCAGCATGACCTGGTCGCCGCCGAGGATCCGGTACTTCGTGGTGGTGCCGACGCGGTCGTCCTGCACGAGGTCGGTCGTGTCCACACCGGCGTCGTCCAGGATCGCGCGGAGGCGGCGTCCGGCGTCGTCGGTCCCGATCAGGCCGCACATGCGCACCCGTGCTCCGAGGGCGGCGAGGTTCATCGCGGTGTTCGCCGCACCACCGGCTGCGTAGTCGCGGCGCGTGATGTCGACCACGGGTGCAGGCGCCTCACGGCAGAAGCGCTCGATGGTTCCGCTCCACCAGCCGTCCAGCATGGCATCGCCGACCACGGTGATGCTCGGGGCACGGTCTGCGATGGCAGCGGGCACCCAGGCAGCGAGCCCGCGTACCTCCGAGAGCTCGTCCCCGTCACTTCCCCCGTCCGGTCCGTCTGCTGCGGAGCCGAGCCGGTCCTGGAAAGATTCCGCCATCAGGCGCCCCCCTGCGGTGGCGAGCTGATGTGGACGACCTTCACGAGGGCGAACTCGTCGAGGAGTTCCGGTCCGTAACCGAAGCCTGCGCCGCTGATGCCGCGCGGCTGGGCGGACCCGCCGGGCGCACCACCGAAGACGGCGTTCACCTTGACCGTGCCCACGGCGAGGCCGGCGATGGCCCGCTGCGCGTGTGCGATGCTGCCGGTCAGGACGGAGGCCGCCAACCCGTAGGGTCCGGCTGCGGCCAGGCGAAGACCTTCGTCGAAGGTGTCGACGACGGTCACGGGGGCGACGGGTCCGAAGGTCTCCTCGGTCATGACGGTCATGGTCCCGGTGCAGTCGGCGAGGACGGTCGCCGGGTAGTGCGCTCCAGGGCCTTCCGGGACAGCGCCGCCTGCCAGGCAGCGCGCGCCTGCGCGGATCGCCTCGCTGACCTGGGCATCGACGGCGTCCCGCATGCGGCGATCGACGAGTGGCGGGAAACTACCGCTCGCGGTACGGGTGCGGGCCTCCTCCGTCAGTGCGGCGAGGAAGGGCTCGGCAATATCCCGGTGCACGTAGATGCGTTCCACGGACGTGCAGATCTGGCCTGCATTGGCGAAGGCCCCGAGGGCTGCCTGACCCGCTGCCCAGACCGGATCGACATCGGCGTCGACGATCAGGGGGTCGTTGCCGCCGTTCTCGCGGATGACGTGGGCTCCCGTGAGCACGGCGGCCCGCGCGATCCGCGCACCCGTGGCACTGGAACCGACATGGGCGAACACGTCTACGTCGGTCTCCATGGTGATCATCTGTCCTACCTCGGCGCCACCCGTCAGGGTGGTGAGGACGCCGTCGGGGAAGGACGGCTGGAGCAGGCGTCCGAGCAGTTCGCCCACGTGCGGGCAGCGCTCGCTGGGCTTGTGGATGACGGTGTTGCCCGTGACGAGCGCTGCACCGATCAGACCGGCCGCCACAGCCACGGGATCGTTCCACGGGGTGAGGAGGACCGCGACGCCGCGCGGCTCGGCGACGGTGTAGTCGGTTGCGGTCACGGCTCCCCGTAGGCTCAGCCCGCGGTGCACCGGACCGAGCTCGGCGTACTGTTCGAGCGTCGAGATGCCTGCCTCGATGCCGCCGAGCGAGTCCGAGAACGGTTTTCCGGTCTCCCTGGTATTGAGTTCCGCGAGTTCCCGGGCTCCGTCGCGGAGGGCTGCCGCTGCCCGCCGGAGGGCTGCTCCGCGATCGGCCGGGCTGGTGGCCGCCCACTCGGGCTGTACCGTCCGGGCCAGCGACACCGCAAGGGCGACCTGCTCGCGGGCGGTACCGGGCAGGGTGCCCACCTCGGTGCCGTCCACAGGACTGACGATCGTGATGGACGCGCCCTCCTGCGCATCAAGCAGGGAGGGTGCCTGGGACTGGACGGACATTGCGCTCCTTGATATCGACTGACTGCAGAGGTGCCGCTGCTCTTCGTTCCGGCAGCACGGCTAGTGGTTCCATACCCCCGCTCCCGCTGCTTCACACAGGGAGTCAGCTGATTTCTCCGCCGCGCCGCGCAGCCATCAGCACGCTTAGCATAGGGTGGCGGAAACAGGCCCGGCGGTTCCCGGGCGCCAGGAAAAGGCGTGGACAGCAGCAGCAGCGCTGTGTAGAGGTGGAGGGGGACCCCCGAGCCGGCTGCGGTACGTGCGCTGGGCACCAGGGGTCCATCAGCGGGTCATCGACAGTCTCCAGCTGCGAGCTTCATCAGCAGTGGTGGCGGACAGGAACGGGGAAGGGCTTCATGCGGAACGCGAACACGACGGCGGACTTCGGCGGACGACAGGACACGGCGAGGTCCGTCGGACCCGTCCTCGCCCCGTTCGAGGACGTGCGCCGGATCGCCGTCCTGCGCGGAGGAGGCCTCGGTGACCTCATGTTCGCCATGCCGGCCATCGCTGCCCTGAAGTGCTGCTACCCCGATGCGGACATCACCCTGCTCGGCATGCCGGGGCATGCCGCCCTCCTGGAGGGCAGACCCGGTGCGGTCTCCCGCATCGTCGAGCTTCCCTACTTCCCCGGAGTCCGTCCGGGCCGTGACGAGGATCCTGTCGCCGTCGAGCAGTTCTTCGCCGGCCTCCGCGGATCCTTCGACCTCGCTGTGCAGCTGCACGGTGGTGGACGCAACTCGAATCCCTTCCTCCTGCGCCTGGGCGCGCGCCACACCATCGGTACGCGGACGCCCGACGCCGTCGGGCTGGAGCGGACCATTCCCTACGTGTATTACCAGCACGAGGTCTTCCGCGCGCTCGAGGTCGTCGGGCTGGCGGGCGCCGTGCCGGTGGACCTCGAGCCCCGCCTGGACGTGAGGCCGGAGGAGATCGAGCGCGCGGCGCACCTGACAGGCGGCGGACCCGTGGTCGCACTGCATCCCGGAGCCACGGATCCCCGCCGACGGTGGCCGTCGTCGTCGTTCGCGGAGGTCGCACTGCGCGCGGCGGCCGACGGGTGCGAGGTGGTGGTCGTAGGAGACGAGACCGATGCCCCGACGGCGGAGGAGATCGTCCGCCTCGCCCTCGAGGCGGACCCGTCCGCGAACGTCCGCTCGCTCGCCGGTCGGCTCACCCTGGGAGAGCTCGCCGGGATCCTCGACCGGAGCGCCGTGATGGTCGGCAACGACAGCGGTCCGCGGCATCTGGCCCAGGCGGTCGGCACGCCGACGATCGGCGTCTACTGGATCGGCAATGTGATCAACGCGGGCGCCATGGGACGCTCACTCCACCGCGTGCACTTCTCGTGGGTGACCCGGTGCCCGGTGTGCGATGTGGACGTCACGCAGGTCGGCTGGACGGCGACACGCTGCGAGCACGATGACTCGTTCGTTGCGACCGTCCAGCCCGACGCCGTCTACGCGGACGTGGCGGAACTCAGGGCCACGAGCCTTCTTCTGCGTGGGCGATGACCATCTCGCGGATCTCGCAGCTCTTGGGCTGCGAGAGCGCGAAGAGGATCGCCTCGGCGACCCGCTCCGGGTCGTTGAGCCGTGAGTCGTCCTGCGGCTTGTACTGCTCGTCGCGGTCGTCGAAGAACCGTGTCTTCATGCCGCCGGGAATGATCGTCGTCACCCCGATCTGGCCTGCCGTCTCGGCTGCGAGGGCCTGCGAGAAACCCATGACGCCGAATTTCGAGGCGCAGTAGGCCGTCGCGTCGCCGACGGCCTTGATGCCGAGCGTCGAGGCGATCGTCACGACGCGGCCGTGTGTCTTCTTCAGGTACGGCAGCGCGGCGCGCGCGGTCGACGCCGTGCCCATGAGGTTCACGCCGATCACCTTCTCCCACTGGTCGGCGGGGACGGTATCGAGCGCACCGCACCGGTCGATCCCGGCGGCGGTCACGACGGCGTCGAGCCCGTCCATCATCTCGGCTGCCTCCTGCACGGCTTTCTCGACGGCCTGCCGGTCGGCGACGTCCACCTCGAAGGCCTTGACGCCGGTCACGCGGCTGATGTCGCGGTCGAGGACCACGGGGGTTCCCCCGGCCCTGATGACGCCCTGCACGATGGCGGCGCCGAGGCCGGAGCCTCCGCCGGTCACCAGGACGCGTCCCGGGTTGAAGCCGTTCGTTCCTGTGGTGGTCGTTGCGTTCTCAGTCATGCTGTTCCCTTCGGTGCTTGGCTACGGACCGACGGTTCGGTCCGACCGGATCTGCAGCTCGTTACCCGACGCGTGCGAGCGCGGCTGCGAGTTTGGTGGTGGAGCGGGCGGGTATGTAGGGAACGGTGACCGTCCTGCCGCCCCAGCTGCTCACGAGTGCGGCTTCGGGGAGGTCCTCCGCCGCGTAGTCGCCACCCTTGACCCAGATGTCGGGCTGCAGGCGGGAGATGGCGTTCTCCGGTGTCGACTCGCTGAAGACGAGGACGGCATCGACGCACTCGAGCGCGGAGAGTAGTTCGGCGCGGTCCTCCTGCTTGATGATGGGGCGGTGTTCGCCCTTCAGCCCCCGCACGGATTCGTCGGAGTTGAGGCAGACGATCAGGCAGTCCCCGAGCCGGCGGGCTGCCGCGAGCGTCCGGGCGTGGCCGGCGTGCAGGAGGTCGAAGCACCCGCCGGTCGCCACGACGGTGCCGCCGGCTTCCCTCGTACGCTGCGCGACGGTCAGGGCATCGAGTCCGTCGACGGGCAGTTGCCGGGGAGCGTCTTCGACCCGCCGACCCATGGCGCCGACGCCTCCGGACCCGAGGAAGTGTGCCGCGGCCTCCGTCGCCTGCTGCGCGGCCGCATCGATGGGGAAGCCCTGTGCGAGGCCGGCGGCGAGGGCCGAGGCGAAACGGTCTCCTGCCCCGCACGGGTCGGCGGCGCCGACCCGTGGAGCGGGCACCACCTGGGGCAGCAGGCCGGACGCGACGACGAGGGCTCCGTGTTCGCCCATCGTGACGATGACGGCCCGGCTCCTCCAGGCGGCCAGCAGCACATCGGCGGCAGCGGCGGCGGCCTGGGTGCCGGGGCCCCTGACCTCGGCGAACCGGAGTGCTTCTCCGAGGTTCGGCGTCACGGCGGCGACCCCCGGTACCGGCTGCGCCCCCGAGGGGTGGGGATCCCATACCACCGGGGTGGATTCCACGAGCGCCTCGAGGCGTGCGCGAAGCTCTTCGTTGGCGAGCAGTCCCCTGCCGTAGTCCGCCGCGATGATCGCGTCGGCGCCGTCGAGCGCTGCGAGCATGTCCGCCGTGCACCCCGGAACGGGCGGCGTCGCGCATCCCTCGTCGAACCGGACCACCGGCTGGCCAGAAGCACGGACGCGCGTCTTGACGGGCGTGGGTGCACCCGAGGGGCCCGCGACGAGGGTGATGCCGTCCAGCTCGGCGCGGAGCAGGGCAGCGGAGTCGTCGTCGCCGAAGACCGTCACCAGAACGGCATCGTGCCCGTCGGCCTGCAGCATGCGGGCTACGAGGCCTGCGCCGCCCGCGCGGCGCTGGACGGCGTCGACATCGACGACGGGCACGGGTGCATCCGGCGACAGCCGGCCGGCTCCCCCGGACAGGTCAGTGTCGAGGAGGACGTCCCCCACCACCACGATCCTCATCGCTGCTCCTCCTGACGACGACGGTGCACTTCTGCGTCGAAGGCCCGGCAGATGGCGTGGAGGGCGATGAGATGGCCCTCCTGGGCATTGGCGGACTGTGCCTCGACCGCCACGAAGTCGTCCACGCACTCGGTCAGGGGATTCGGTCCGGCGCCCGTGAGCGCCCAGGTGGTGATTCCGGCTGCCCTGGCGGCGGCGACGGCGTGCAGCAGGTTGGGGCTCCTGCCGCTCGTGCTCAGCAGGACCAGGATGTCGCCGGGACGGCCGTGGGCGCTCACCTGGCGGGCGAACATCCGGTCGAATCCGTAGTCGTTCGCGATGGCGGTGACCGCGGAACTCTCGGCGTGGAGCGAGATCGCGGAGAACGGTTCGCGCTCCCCGTCGAAGCGGCCCACGAGCTCCGCCGTGAGGTGCTGCGCCTCCGCGGCGGACCCTCCGTTGCCGGCCGCGAGGAGGCGCTGGCCCGTCATCAGGCGCGAAGCCAGTTCCACCCCCCATGCCGCGAGGGTCCCGGCGTTCTGCGCCAGGGACTCGAGGGCGGGAGTCACGGCCCGGAGGTGCTCCATGACGATCCGGCGCGCATCCTCCTGGACGACATCCTGCGGACGTCCTTCCTGGCCGCGGCGGTTCGGGGACGTCGGTAGCGCCTGCGGCGGTGCAGTGTCGCTGCGTGTCTGCAGATATGCGTCTGTAAGGTGCGTGGTCACAGTGCCCTGCCTCCGGTGCTCTCGAGTCGACGCGCGGCACTCCGCCGCGCGGTGGCCGGTTGGGTGGGTGCCGCCGCGCCCAGTGCCGACTGGTAGGCCCTCTCCGTGTCGGCGGCGATGCGGCTCCAGGAGTAGCGGGCCCTGACGCGGCGATGACCGTGGTCACCGAGTTCGCGCGCCCACTCGGGATCTGCGATCATCTCGGCGACAGCGGCGGCGATGGCCCCGGCATCCTGCGGCGGGACGTGGAGACCGGTCTTCCCGTCCACCACGGTGTCGACGAGACCTCCGACCGCCGCGGCGATCACGGGTACGCCGCAGGCCATGGCTTCGAGCGGAACGATGCCGAACGGCTCGTACCAGGGAGCACAGACGACGGCGTCGGCGCTCCGGAGGACGGCCGGCATCTCTGCGCGGGAGACCTGGCCGCGGAGGATCACCCGGTCGGCGATCCCGAGGTCGGCGGCCAGGCCGAGGAGCCGCTGTGCCTCCGGATCATCCTCGAGCCCGGAGGTGTTGCCGCCGCCCACGATCACGAGCTCGACGTCGTCGCGCCCCTGGTCCGCGAGGTCACGGAGGGCGCGGATGACCAGGTCCATGCCCTTGCGCGGGACGAGCCGCCCCACGCTGACGATCCGGTGGGCGCGGCCGCGGTCCTCCACCGGTCCCCGGGGAGTGAAGAGCTCGAGGTCGACGCCGCAGGGCGCGATCGAGATGCGACTGCCGGACACTCCCATGGCCTTGAGCTCGAACACCTCGTCCGAGCAGGTGGCGACGACCCGGTCGGCACTGCGGCCCACCATGGCCTCCAGCATGAGCCGCTCGGACGGGCTCGTGTCTTCCGAGCCCTGGTGGCGCCGCTTGACGGTGCCGAGGGCGTGGAAGGTCTGGAGGACCTGCACGGGCCGGCCTGCGCTGCGCGACTGGCGAGCGGCGTCGAGCGCTGCCAGGCCCGACATCCAGAAGTGCCCGTGGACGATGTCCGGTGGCTCCTGTCCCCAGTCCTCGACGATCCCGTCCGCGAGGTCACCCATGAACGGCAGGAGCATGTCCTTCGGGACGTGGCGGACCGGACCGGCCGTGATGTGCACGACCTCCAGGTGCGGGTCCGTCCGTACCCGGTCCGGCAGGGCGGGGTCGTCCCGGCGCGTATACACGGTCACGTCGTGTCCCCGGTGGGCGAGCGCCAGGGACAGTTCGGCGACGTGGACGTTCTGCCCTCCGGCGTCGACTCCTCCCAGGGCCGCGAGCGGGCTTGCATGCTCAGACACCATCGATATCCTCACTGTGCATTCCTTTCTGTAACCGCCAGGACCCGGTGCCGCGTCGGCTCCTGCTCGAGGACGTCGTCCCAGTCGGCGAGGAACCGGGCGAGCCCGTACTGTTCGAGGGCCGCTTCGCGAGCGACCAGCCCCCGTGCTCGAGCCTCATCCGGGTCGGCGATGAGGCGTGCCGCCATACGGACGAGGTCGTCGACGCGCGTCGAGATGGCGCCGGCTTCGGCGGGGACCGCGCGTGCGGCCTCCGTCGCCGCGAGCGCCAGCACCGGAAGCCCCACGTGCATGGCCTCCAGGAGCGAGAGACCGAGCGAGGTCCACCGCAGCGGGTGCACGTACGCCCGGGAGCGCCCCAGCCTGGCGTGCAGCTCCGCCATCGGCAGGTCACCGCCGATGCGCAGCTCTCCCGGACCGAGATCGAGTGTGTCGCCGAGGCCGTCGGTCCCCATGCCGAAGACTTCCACGGGCGCGACGCCGGCGAACCGCGGGAGGAGGTCGGTGCCGGTGATGCGGCCGCGGCGGACCGGCTCGTTGATGACAGCGGCGAGCTGCTCGACCTCACCGGTGTAGAGGTAGCCCGGATCGACGATGCCGTGCTCGATGACCGTGGTGCTCGCTACGCCGCTGTCCCAGAACAGCTCGTTGAAATGGGTGACGTGGATGACGGGGATGTCCGTCTGGGCGGCGAGCGGATGGACCGTGCCCACGATGTCCCGGCGCGGGGTGTTGTGCTCCAGGAACACGGCCGGAAGGTCGCGGCCGGGCGTCCGCCCGAGCAGGCGTTCGCATTCGGCGATCTCCTCGATCCGCTGCAGGACGACGAGGTCGATGTCGGCGTCCGCGAGGTCGGAGGGTGCCACCTCGATGACGGATGCGGGCCAGTCCCGCCCTGCCCGCCCGAGACCCCAGGCGCCGCCGTCGGGCGTGGTGGGCAGCACGTAGGTGTGGCTGCCCCTCACGAAGGCGTCGGTCCACCCGCCGTGGACGTGCCATAACAGGATCCTCATCGGTTTCCCCTCGTTGTTCTGCGGCCGTCGGTGCGGCCGATGCTGCGGCGTGAGCCGAGCGACGATATTCCGGAGCTGAGCCGGAGGACGGCGTCGACGACGTCCTCGGGTGAGACGTTGGACAGGCACGGATGGCCCTGGACGGGGCAGATCCGGGCGCGGCTGAGTGCGCAGGCCGCATCCTGGTCCCCGAGGAGTTCGACCGGGACGCGGTACGGGGCCCAGCGGATGGCCGGGACCACGGGTGAGAAGAGGCAGACGACCGGAGTGCCGACGGCGGCGGCCAGGTGCGCCGGACCGGTATTGCCCGTGATGACCACGGAGGCCCCTGCGAGCACGGAGCCCAGCACGGCAAGGTCCGTACGGCCGCCGAGGTCGACGGCTTCGGGACCGGCGACGGTCGACGTGAGGTCCGTCTCGTTGGGTGAGCCCGTGACCACGACCCGGAACCCGGCAGCGGTCAGGAGTTCGACGGCGGCGGCGTGATGCAGGGGCGGCCACGCCCGGGCGGGCACGGAGGCGCCGGGGTGCACGACGACGTAGGGTCCTCGACCGACGAGGGCCGAGGCATCGGCGAGATGCGTCACCTGGAGCCTGCCGTCGTCGCCGGGCGGGAGGGCGTACCCCGCGGCCTCCGCGATGCCGAGCGCCCGCTCGGCCTCCGGCTGGTCCTCCGGGAAGTCCTCGCCCGGTTTGAGCCGGACATCGAGCAGCGACCCCGCGTAGTCGACGGATGCGCCGGCGATCCGCCGCACCCCCGCGAGGCGGAGGAGGAGTGCGAGCGGCAGGGGTGACTGATGGAACGACGTCAGGATGACGGCCTCGTCGACGCCCAGCGCCACCAGGGCGTCGTGCAGTTCTCCGACGAGGTCCGGCGTGAGCTCCGGGGCGGGGTCGATGATCCACGGAGCCGACCAGGTGAGGACGTCGACGACGCCGGGCAGGAGCCTGGCCGCGGCTGCGCCCTGCGGGCCGCACAGCATGACGACGTCGTTCGGCGAGTCACCGTGGTCACCGGCCGCGATGGCGCGTACGGCAGGACCCGCGAGGAGGACATCCCCGGCGCTGTCGAGGCGGGCGACGAGGACGCGGCGCCTCACGCCGTGCCTGCCCACAGCAATTCCACGGCTTCGGCGAGACTCCCGGCGACGGCGGGAGCCGCGCTGATCTCGTCCTCGAGGGTGATGTCGGTCGGGACCAGGACCGCACGAGCGCCCGCGGCCGCAGCCGCGCCCATGTCCGCTCCGATGTCCCCGATCACGGCGACTTCACCGGGCTCGAGCTGCAGGCGGGCACTGGCCGAGAGGACCATCCCGGGACCGGGCTTGCGGCACGAGCAGGCGTCGCCGGCACCGTGGGGGCAGATCTCCCACACGTCGAAGGGACCGAGCAGTTCCTCCACGCGGGCGTTGACGGCGTCGACCTGCTCGCGCGTGATCAATCCCCTCGCGATCCCGGACTGGTTGGTCACCACACCCACGGGAATGCCGCGTGAGCGCAGGCCGTCGAGCACCTTGCGGGCGCCGGCCATGGGCTGCACCAGGGACGGGTCGCCGTTGTACGGGACGTCCACGACGATGGTCCCGTCGCGGTCGAACAGGACCGCCCGGGGGGCGGTCGGCGTGAGCTCGGCCGAAATATGCATACAGGCTTAGTTCCCGAGAAGCAGCAGTACTAAACACTTCTCACCGAACTTCTTCTCCTGCTCCTTCTTCCGGCCCCGTCCGGCGGCGTCGGAAGCAATACTCGTTCGATCCTCTGGCAGGATGATCGGCATGACTTCCGAGGGCAGGAGCGCCGTGAGCGCCCAGCAGCCGACCCCCCTGACTTCACCTCCACAGCCGGCCCCGTCGGAGCCCTGGAGTGCACGCGGAGTTCCCGCGTCGACCCCCGCCCCGGACGGGCGCCCCGAGATCCTCGCACTGCGCGCGTTGAAACTCGGGGACCTCCTCGTCGCGGTTCCCGCACTCAAGGGGCTGCGCAGGGCCTTCCCCGAGCACCGCATCCTCTACGCCGCGCAGGAGTGGCTCCGCCCGATCATCGGCCTCACCGGCGCCATCGACGACCTCCTTCCCACGCACGGACTCGACGATCCCCTGCCCATCGAGTACGGGCGGATCGACCTCGCCGTGAACCTGCACGGCAGCGGAGGGGAGAGCAGGGCCCGGCTCGAGGAGATCGGCGCGAAGCGGCGCATGGGCCACCGGTCACCGGGCTGGGACGGGCCGGGCTGGCAGGACGGCGTGCTCGAGCGGGACCGCTGGGCGCACCTCGTGAGCTGGCACGGCGTGCCTGCCGACCCGCTGGACTGCAGGCTGCGCGTGCCCGACGGCGAGAGCCCTGCGCCCGAGGCCGTCGTCGTACACGTGGGCGCCGCGTACGGAAGCCGGCTGTGGCCCGTGGAGCGGTTCGCCGAGGTCGCTCGCACCCTGGCTGCGGCGGGGCACCGGGTCGTCTTCACCGGCAGCGGCAAGGAGCGGGCCCGCGCGCTCGCCGTCGCCGACGCCGCCGGCCTGCCCGAGGACACGGTAGCCGCAGGCCAGCTACCCCTCGACCGCTTCGCACGGCTGATCGCAGGAGCATCACTGGTGATCTCGGCCGACACGGGCGCTGCGCATCTGGCGTCGGCCTACGCCCGGCCGTCCGTGGTGCTGTTCGGTCCGGCGCCGGCATCGGAGTGGGGACCGCCGCCGGGACCGCACACGGTGCTGACGGACGAGTCCCTCCGCGTCGGCGAGACCTTTTCACCCACACCGGATCCGGCCCTGATGGCCGTGACGGTCGAGCAGGTGCTGGCTGCCGCGGCGAACCACGGCATCAGCTGACGCAGGCGCGGTCCGCTTCCGAGCGGGGATCCCCGGGTCAGGCGATGCTCGTGCGCAGTCCCCGCTGGTCCTGCTGCGCGGGTGCCCCGAGGAGGCGCTTCTGGAGCTTGACCAGGATGCGGGCGAGCATTCGGGAGACCTGCATCTGCGACATCCCCAGTTCGTCGCCGATGGCCTGCTGCGTCTGCTCCATGAAGTAGCGGCGGTACAGGAGCTCCTTCTCGCTGCCATCGAGCTCATTGACCGCGCCACGCAGCGAGATCATGTCGTCACTGCGCTCCATGCCGCTGGAATCCGCCGCCAGGGTGTCCGCCCAGCTGCGGCCCTCGAACGGAGCATCGAGCGAGTCGGGTCGAAGGCTCCAGTGGGACGCCTGCGCTTCGAGGACCTTGTCCTCCGGCCAGCCCAGTTCGATCCCGAGTTCCCGCGCCGTCGCCTCCCGTCCGAGCCGCTGCGCCATGGCGGGTGCTGTGCGGGCGATCTCCGTCCGAAGATCCTGCACATCCCGAGGAGGTCGGACCACCCAGCAGGAATCCCGGAGGTAGCGCTTGATCTCCCCCGTGATCGTGGGCACGGCGAACGAGGCGAAGGGAACACCGCGAGCCGGATTGAACCGCTGTACCGCCTTGATGAGCCCCAGGTACGCGACCTGCCGGATATCCGACGCCTCCGGCCCGGTCGTCGCGAAGGACCGGGCTACCGCTTCGGCGATGTCCATGTGGCGAAGCGCGATATCGTCCTGCAGCGCGGCCTTGAGGGGGCCCTCCGTACACGTACCGTTTCCGGCCCGGTCGTCGACGGCGGGCACTCCTGCCGGCGGGCGCCGGAGGCCTCCGATGATCGACTGGGGTGCGGCGGTACTCTGCATGCTGTTCTCCGTTGGGCGCTGGACACGTACGCTTCCCAACAAAACATCAGCCTGCTTAGTACGCAACCTGTTTCTACTGCTGCACTACTTTCTCCCAAACCCTTTCCTTCTTCACCAGGCTCGTGTAAAGCGGCACATCGCCAGGTACTTCCCGAGGCATGCAGAAAGCCCCCTGCCTCGGTGGCAAAGGGCTTCGATAGTGTCGTCCTGCCGGTGACGGCGTTGGGCTGCAGCCCTGGCGTCAGCCGGGTACGGTTGCTGCCGGCCCTGACGCGCCGGGATTCTCGAGCGACGAGCCCTCAGCTGACGGGCTCGTAGCGGGCCAATTCCAGCGGGGCGCTCCCAGTTCCCTGATGACGACCTGCAGGTGGCTCCGCAGCTCGTCCGACACGAGCCCGCCGCCGGCGACGAGCGTCCGCTCGATGTCGTCGGCCGCTTCGAGGACATGCCGACCGCCGGGAGCGATCGAGACCATGTGGGAGCGACGATCGAGGTCGTTCCGCACCCTCGTCACGTGTCCCCTCGACTCGAGCCGTGACAGCGTCTTACCCATGGTCTGCGCCTGGACACGGACGATCTGCGCGAGGCTGGCCTGCGTCATGGCGCCCTGGTCGGCCAGGACGCCCAGGGCGATCACGCCTGCATGGGTGACCCCGATGTCCACGAGGCGCTCGTTCCACGCGTGCTCGACGAGCCGCGCCGCCGTCGTCAGCAGTCGACCGGTGGGCCATTGGTCCAGATCGGGCATAGAACCGTGCACTTCCTCTCACTCGCGGAACCGGCGACCGCCTCGGCGTCGGATCCTCCACCTATGATAGCTAGGATGGCTAGTCAATCCCCACGGCAGTAGCCCGGGGCTCGCTTTCCGGCGGGTCCACCGCTCCGGCCGCTCGTTCGATCCTCAGGAGTATGCATGTCAGAACGACTAGCCGCCGGCGAGAGTGCCCCCGACTTCACGCTCGATGACGCCGCAGGCAACGAGATGACACTGTCCTCCCTTCGGGGCGGAAAAGTCGTCGTTTATTTCTATCCGGCCGCCGCCACCCCCGGTTGCACCACCGAGGCGTGCGACTTCCGCGACAACCTCGCCTCCCTCGGCGCCGCGGGGTACACCGTCCTGGGGATCTCCCCCGACCCGGTCGCCAAGCTGGCCTCGTTCTCCGAGCAGGAAGCCCTCACCTTCCCGCTCCTCTCCGACGAGGACCACGCGGTCGCAGAGGCCTACGGCGCGTGGGGCGAGAAGAAGAACTACGGCAAGACCTATGAGGGACTCATCCGCTCCACGATCGTCGTCGACGAGGAGGGCAGGGTTGCTCTGGCGCAGTACAACGTGCGCGCGACCGGCCACGTCGCGAAGCTACGTCGCGACCTCGGGATCGACCAGTAGGGAGTCCTGCCCCAGCCTCCCATGGCGCTAAAGTAGGAGGCAGGGTGCTTCTCTGGCGAGGCGCATCGAAGCGCGAGTGGCGGAATTGGCAGACGCGCTGGATTTAGGTTCCAGTGTCTTCGGACGTAGGGGTTCAAGTCCCCTCTTGCGCACATCAAGGCCCTGGCCGGAGTGATCCGACCAGGGCCTTTCCGCTGCACGCAGGGTTTGTCCTCCACGCCGCCGACGCCAGTATCACCGCAGGTCACGGGCAGGTCACGGCGTGCTGGGCCCAACCGTGAGCGGAAATTTAATTTTGCAGAACCAACCCATCCACCCCCACCGGTCCCCCGAAGTAACTGTGAGACATCGACACGATGTGTTTCATCAAACAGTCACAGACCGCAGGCACTCGCCGGGTCACTTCTACGGAGGAAATCTCATGGAAATCACCAAGCGCAGGAACCTCTCGATCCTCGGGATCGCAGCCGTCTCGATGTTCGGTCTCGCAGCCTGTGGCGGTGGCACCGAATCAGCGTCCGAGGCCACCCCGAGCAGCATGGCCAGCGAGACCAGCATGGCCAGCGAGTCCCCCTCGGCAGAGGCAAGCATGAGCCCCTCGGCTTCCGCCGACGCCGCGATGGACCCCGCCGCCAACCTCGTAGGCCCCGGCTGTGCCGGCTACGCCGAGACGGTTCCCGACGGCGCAGGCTCGGTTGCCGGCATGGCCCTCGATCCCGTAGCGACCGCCGCGTCCAACAACCCCATCCTGACCCAGCTCACCGCTGCCGTCTCCGGTGGGATCAACCCCGACGTCGACCTCGTCGACACCCTCAACGGTGGCGAGTTCACCGTCTTCGCCCCGGTCGACGAGGCTTTCGCAGCCCTGCCCGCCGAGGCCGTCGAGGGCCTCAAGACCGACACCGAGGGCCTCTCCAGCATCCTCACCTACCACGTCGTGCCCGGCAAGATCCAGCCGGCCGAGCTCGAGGGCACCACCCAGACCACGGTCCAGGGCGCCATGCTCGAGGTCACCGGCTCGGGCGATGAGCTCAAGGTCAACGATGCCAACGTCATCTGCGGTGGCGTCCAGACCGCCAACGCCGTCGTGTACCTGATCGACGCCGTCATGATGCCCCCCGCAGCCGGCTAAGGACCACTGATCTCCCTGGTTCAAACCTCTAACGCGTTCCAGGGATAACGGACGGACCCTCTCACCCCCGCGGTGAGGGGGTCCGCTCCTTTGTCGTCGAACCCGCGTACCTGAGTGGCAGGGACAGAAGGATCGCCTAGACTGAGGGCTTCCAACCCCCGGATCGCCAGGACCGGGATTCCCCTGCCTTTCGGAGATCCTGCTTGTGAAGAACGCCGCCGCGCGCCGCGCCAGCCACGGACAGGCTCCCACCAGGACGCTCGCGCACCCGCTGCGGGCCGTGATCGCGTTCCTGTCCGTGGCCTCGCTCGTGTCGTGCACCGGTGGCCAGGTGGCACCACCACAACCCTCCGCGACGACGACGCCGGCCGCTACTGCTGCCGCTGACGTCTCCACCTTCACCTTCGGGACCGCTGCCGATCCCCGCACACTCGACCCCGCACTCGCCAATGACACGGAGTCCTATCGCGTCACCCAGCAGATTCTGCAGGGCCTCGTCGGGGTCGACCCGCTGACGTCGGAGCCGACGGCGCTGCTGGCCGAGTCCTGGGACGAACAGGACAGCGGCCGTTCCTACGAGTTCACGTTGAGGGACGACGTCGTCTTCCAGGACGGGGAACCCTTCGACGCCGCAGCCGTCTGCGCGAACTTCGACCGCTGGTACACCCTCCCCGCCACCGCTCGCACCGGTACCGGCCGCCTGCCCTTCGAGAATGTCTTCAAGGGCTACGCGGACCAGCCCGAGACCAGCCTGTACGAGGGCTGTACCGCTATAGCGGAATACACGGTCGACCTGCAGCTCGCCGGCCGGATCACCGGCCTGATCCCGGCGCTCGCCGCTCCCGCCTTCGCCATCTCCTCCCCCGCCGCACTGGAGGCGGGCGCCGCGAACGACCTCACGGAGTCCCTGGACGGAGCGCCCATGTCCCGCTACGGGCAGGCTCCTGTCGGAACGGGTCCCTTCCAGCTCGCCTCATGGGAGCCGGGCGGGGTGGAACTGTCCTTCTTCGACGGGTACTGGGGCGAGCGGGGCGAGGTGGACCGCGTCGTCTTCACCACCATCTCCAATCCGGACTCGCGAGCCAGGGCCCTGACCTCCGGCCGGATCGACGGATACGACTTCGTCTCTGTGGACAGCGCCGTCGATCTCGCCCGCAACGGCCTGCAGTTCCTGCAGCGGGATCCCTACTCCGTGCTGTACCTCGGAATGAACGAGGACTTCCCCGGGGTGGACAACCTGCTGTTCCGGCAGGCCGTCGCCCACGCCATCGACAAGGACGCGCTCATCCAGGGCCGCTTCCTGGACGGTACGAAACCGGCCCGGCAGTTCATCCCCGAGAAGCTCGGCGTCAGCGGCGAGACGGTGGAGGCCTACGGCTACGACCTCGGTCGGGCGAAGGACCTCCTCGAACAGTCCGGGTACGACGGGCGCGAACTTCCCTTCTACTATCCCCGCAACGTGTCCAGGGCATACCTGCCGTCCCCGGAGAAGGCCTACGCAGAATTGAGCCGCCAACTGACGGAGGCCGGATTCGTCATCAAGCCCGTACCGATCGACTGGAGCGAAGGCTACATCGAGGCGGTCCAGCAGACGGGCGACCGGGCCTTCCATCTGCTGGGCTGGAGTGGCAGCTACGAGGATCCGGACAATTTCGTCGGAGCCCTGTTCGGCGCCTACAACGAGGAGTTCGGCTACGAGGACCCGCAGCTGTTCAGCAAGATCAACCGCGCCCGCGGACTCCCCGCCGACGAGGACCGAACAGGGGCGTATGCGGACATCAGTTCCCAGATCTCGGCCCGGATCCCGGCCGTCCCCCTCGCCTTCCCGATCTCCGCGCTCGCGATGAGCGCACGGGTGACCACCTACCCCGTCAGCCCCGTGATGAACGAGGTCTTCAACCGCATCGACCTGGCCGACGTCGAGCCGAGGCCCGAGCCGTCCAGCTGATGCATCGTGCGTATCCTTCCGGTACCTCTCGACGGGGGCGTGCGGATTTAAATATGGTCACCGCCAGACGCTAGGCTTTCCCTGCTAGGACCTCGCGACTGGAGACAACGTTGACCACCACCCATCAGGGCACGCCCGCCAAGACCACCGACGTCGTCCTGATCGGCGGCGGGATCATGAGTGCGACGCTCGGAGCGTTCCTGCGACAGTTGCAGCCCACCTGGGACATCTCCCTCTTCGAGAGGCTCGACGTCGCCGGCCTCGAGAGTTCCGACCCCTGGAACAATGCAGGCACTGGGCATTCCGCACTCTGCGAATTGAACTACTCGCCCGCTGCCAAGGACGGTTCGGTGGACCCGGCCAAGGCAGTCGCCATCAACGAGCAGTTCCAGGTCTCACGCCAGTTCTGGTCCCACATGGTGTCCGAGGGCCACATCGGCGACCCGCGCACCTTCATCAACACGGTGCCTCACATGAGCTTCGTCTGGGGCCAGGCCAACGCGGAGTACCTGCGCAGGCGCTATGAGTCGCTCAGCGCCCAGCCGCTCTTCTCCACGATGGAGCACAGCGAGGACCACGGCACCATCGCCGGCTGGACTCCGCTGGTCATGAAGGGTCGCAACCCCTCGCAACCCGTCGCTGCATCCCGGGTCGAGGGCGGTACCGACGTCGACTTCGGAGCATTGACCCGCCACCTCACCACGTACCTCGACGGCACCGGCGTCGACCTCCACTACGGCTTCGACGTGCTCGACATCGCGCGCGCCGGCGACGGCCGCTGGGATGTGAAGGTCAAGAACAGGGCGACGGGCGAGGCCAGCACTGTCACCACGAAGTTCGTCTTCATCGGTGCGGGCGGCGGCGCCCTGCACCTGCTGCAGCGTAGCGGAATCCCCGAGGGTCGCGGTTTCGCCGGTTTCCCCGTCTCCGGGCAATTCCTCCGCTGTACGGATCCCGAGCTCGTCGACCAGCACAACGCGAAGGTCTACGGCCAGGCCTCGGTCGGCGCTCCCCCCATGTCCGTCCCGCACCTCGATACCCGTTTCGTCAAGGGTGAGCGCTCGCTCCTGTTCGGTCCGTACGCCGGTTTCTCCACGAAGTTCCTGAAGCGCGGATCCTACCTGGACCTGCCCACCTCCATCAGGACCTCGAACCTCGTGCCCATGCTGGCCGTGGCCAAGGACAACATGTCGTTGACCAAGTACCTCATCACGGAGGTCCTCAAGAACCGCGAGGCCAAGAACGAGGCATTGAACGAGTTCCTGCCAAGCGCCGAGGGCGGCAGCTGGGAACTCATCTCCGCTGGGCAACGTGTACAGGTCATCAAGAAGGCTCCGAAGAAGGGCGGCGTACTGCAGTTCGGTACTGAAGTCATCACGTCGTCGGACGGTTCGGTCGGAGCACTGCTGGGCGCCTCCCCCGGGGCATCCACAGCCGCTCCCATCATGGTGGAACTGCTCAGGCGGTGCTTCCCCGGGAAGATGTCCGATTGGGAGCCGAAGCTCAAGGAGATGCTGCCCGGGTACGGCGTCCAGCTCAACGAGAACCCGTCCCTGGCGGCCGAGGTCCAGTCGCTCACCGACAAGGCCCTCAAACTCGCATAACGACCGCGGAGCCAGCCAGCCGGGCGACCGTCAGCACCGAAGGCAGGTTAATTGTTCCGTCTTGCCCAGCTCTCGCTCGGTAATCGCGCGCTCATCGCGCTCATCACGATCTTCGCCTCCGTCTTCGGTGTCATCACCCTGGGGTCACTCAAGCAGGAACTCATCCCCTCGCTCGAGTTCCCCCGGATCACCGTGCTGTCCGCCGTTCAGGGAGCATCACCGGAGTACCTCGACCAGCAGGTGAGCGAACCGCTCGAGGCGGCGCTCAGCGGAGTCGAGGGTTTGGAATCGTCGTCGAGCACCTCCCGCACCGGCGTCTCCACCGTCAACCTCGTCTTCGTCTACGGCACGAACCTGGACCGGGCTCGGGCGCAGGTCGACAGGGCCATTTCCACAGTCCGTCCGACGCTTCCCGATGACGTCGAGCCGCAGGCGCTGGCCGGCAGCATCAGCGACCTGCCGATCGTCTTCATGGCGGTGTCCTCGGACCAGTCCCTCAGCGAGCTCAACGGGGACCTCGCTCGGCTGACCGTTCCCCGTCTCCAGAAGATCGACGGCGTGCGCACGGCGGACGTCTCGGGCGGAACCTCCCAACACGTGGCGATCCTGCCGAAGGACGGAGCCCTCGAAGCGGCCGGCCTGACTGTCGGTGACCTCACCAGCACCCTCGAGGACAACGGCGCACTGTTCCCTGTCGGAACACTCGATGAAGATCCGCGGTCATTGACCATCCAGGCCGGGAGCCAGATCGGGTCGCTCGATGACGTGGAGGCACTGCCGGTGCTGCCGTCCACCTCCTCCGGTGCACCCGATTCCACCGCCCCCGCCCCTGGGCGGACCGCGACTGCTCCCCGTCCGGCCGTCACGATCGGTGAGGTCGCCGACGTCGGCCTGGCCGATGATGCCCCCACCTCCGTCGCCCGTACCAACGGGGTCGAGACGCTCGCCCTGACGGTGACGAAGGTCCCCGATGGCGACACGGTCGAGATCTCGCACGAGATCGTCGCCCTTGTCCCCGAGCTCGAGGCCGAACTCGGCAATGCCGCCGACATCACAGTGGTCTTCGATCAGGCGCCGTTCATCGAGAGCAGCATCGACGACCTCACCACGGAGGGCATCCTGGGGCTCGGATTCGCCGTGCTCATCATCCTGATCTTCCTGCTGTCGGTCCGCTCGACGCTCGTCACCGCCATCTCGATACCGCTCTCACTGCTGATCACCTTCATCGGCCTCTACGCTGCGGGCTATTCGCTCAACCTGCTCACCCTCGGAGCACTGACCATCGCCATCGGTCGCGTCGTGGATGATTCGATCGTCGTCATCGAGAACATCAAGCGCCATCTCGGCTACGGGGAGGAAAAGCGCGAGGCCATCCTGACGGCGGTCCGCGAGGTCGCGGGAGCCATCACCGCTTCCACACTGACCACGGTCGCCGTCTTCGCCCCGATCGGCTTCGTCGGCGGGCTGGCCGGCGAGCTCTTCCGGCCCTTCGCCGTGACCACCGGGATCGCGCTCCTGGCGTCCCTCGCGGTGTCGCTGACCATCATCCCGGTGCTGGCCTTCTGGTTCCTGCCCCGGACGTCGGTGGCCCCCGCGATGTTCCCGACGTCCGCTTCCTCGACCTCCGCGTCCTCAACCTCCGCGTCCTCAACCTCCGCGTCGTCGACGCCCGCCGGCTTCGAGAACTCCGCGGCCACACGCCGCGGTGCCCGTCACGCCGCCGCCGTGCCGAGTGACGGCGGGCAGATCACACCGAGCCCGGAGCGGACCTCTTTCCTCCAGCGCGGCTACCTGCCGATCCTGACGGGCACGCAGCGTCACCCCGTCGTCACGCTCATCAGTGGGCTCATCGTGCTGGGAGCGACGGCGGCAATGGTCCCGTTCCTTCCTACGAACCTCCTGGGTGGATCAGGGCAGAACAGCTTCTCGATCACACAGACCCTCACTCCCGGATCAAGCCTGGCCACCACCACGGAGGCAGCCGGCCGGACGGAGGAGATCCTCGCCGACAATCCGGAGATCCGCGACGTCCAGCTCACCGTCGGCAACGCCGACGGAGCGTTCGCCGCCCAGTTCTCGGGCGGTGCCTCGGTGGCGACCTTCACCGTCATCACCGACGAGGAGGCCGACCAGGAAGTCCTTCAGGAATCCGTACGAGGGGACCTCGAAGAACTCCAGGACGCCGGCAGCTTCTCGTTGTCGAGCCAGCAGGGCGGCTTCGGCACCTCCAGCACGATCGACATCGATATCACGGCGCCGGTGAGCGAAGACCTCGAGTCCGCCAATGCCGCCGTGCTCGACGGCATGCAGGGGCTCGACGGCGCCGGCGAGGTCACGAGCAACCTCTCCGCGGCCCAACCGCAGGTGCAGATCGACGTGGACCGGGCCGGCGCCGTGGAGGCCGGGCTCACGGAGGGCCAGATCGCCGCCCTCCTCGGGGGCCGCATCAGTCCGGTCCCTGCGGGCACCGTGCGCTTCGATGCGAGTGACTTCCCGGTCCTGATTGGTGAGGGAACGGCGATCACAAGCCTCGAGCAACTGCGCACCCTTCGGATCCCGACGTCTCGGGGGCCCGTCGCCCTGACGGACGTCGCGTCGGTGGAGGAGGTCCAGGTGCCTCTTTCGGTGACCAGCTCCAACGGTGAGCGGACCGCCCGCATCTCGATCACGCCGTCGGGCGAAGACCTCGGGACACTGACGACGGCGGTCGACGAGAGGCTCGCCGGCATCGAGCTGCCGACCGGCGCAACCGCCACCGTCGGCGGGGCTTCGTCCCAGCAGACGGAGTCCTTCGAGCAGTTGTTCCTGGCGCTCTGGGCGGCCGTGGCCATCGTGTACGTCATCATGGTCGCCACCTTCAAGAGCCTCGTGCAGCCCCTGATCCTGCTCGTCTCGATTCCCTTCGCGGCCACAGGTGCCATCGCGCTCCTGCTGATCACCGGCATCCCCCTCGGGCTGCCCTCTCTCATCGGCATGCTGATGCTCGTCGGCATCGTCGTCACGAACGCGATCGTGCTGATCGACCTCATCAACCAGTACCGGCTTCCGCGGAACGGTTTCCCCGGCCTCCGTGTCGCGGATGCCATCCGCGAGGGAGCCCGCCAGCGCCTCCGGCCCATCCTCATGACCGCGTTGGCCACCATCTTCGCGCTGACGCCGATGGCACTCGGGCTGACGGGCGAGGGCGGCTTCATCTCGCAACCACTCGCCGTCGTCGTGATCGGTGGGCTCGTCTCCTCGACCGCGCTGACGCTCGTCCTCGTGCCGGTCCTGTACCGGCTCGTCGAGGGCCGCCGGGAGGAACGGGCGTCGCGCCGGGAGGAGCGGTCCCGGGGCCTTACGGGCGAACAACCCGCCTAGCCAGCAAGGACGCATCGTGACTGTCAGGTGCGGTACCTTGATCGGCGGCTACACTAGATGCAAAGCTATCTAGTTGTCGGCGGCGCCGGCAGAAGGCCGGGACGCAGCCATGGCTGAGCAGGTGGACACAACGATCGGACGCACGGATCAGGACGACCCGAGCGATACCGGGCCCTCGGTCCGGCAGTCGTCGGAGACCTGGGAGTCGCTGTTCCGCGCTCAGGTCGGCGTCATGCGGCGAATCCGCATGGATCCGGTGTTCAGGGAGCTACCCATCGGCGAGTACGACGTCCTCTTCAACCTGACCCGCTGTCCCACGGGCTGGACGCGCCTCAACGAGCTCAACCACCACCTACTCATCAGCCAGCCCAGCCTCAGCCGGATGGTGGACCGGCTGGAAGCAAAGGGCCTGGTGGTGAAGCGGCCCGCGCAGACGGACCAGCGCGGCGTCGAACTCGCGCTCACCGACGAGGGCCGGGCGTTGCAGAGGCGCATCGGATCGACGCATGTCCACCGCATCCAGGAGGTGCTGGCGCCCGTGCTCAGCACAACCGAGATGGAGCAGCTCAAAGCACTCACCGACAAGATCAACGCGCACCTCGGCGACTAGCACGGCGTACCTCCCCGGACCGTCGACGCGGAACGCGGGAGGGCTTCGTCATCGCCGGCGTCGGGTGGGCTCGTCCGTCTGGGGAGCAGTCAGCGCGGCAATCAGCGGAGGACGAGCCGCTCTTCGCTGCGCTCCAGGGGGAGGCTGTCGACCGTGGCAATCACCAGCAGCCGTGAATGCTGCAGCGAGCCGCCGACCGTCGGGAGGAAGGCCGTGTCGGTAGCATCCCTGCCGGTCTCAATGCGCAGCATCGAGGCCCTCGGCGCAAGCACGGTCGCGTCCAGCAGGAGCCAGAAACCGTCGACCCACGCCTCGACGGCGGCGTGGAAGTCCATCGGACTGAGGCCGGTTCGTTGCTCCCGGTAGACGGTCGGTTCGCCTCCAACTCTATGCTTGAGAAAAGGCCGCACACGTCGGCGTCAGCCGGGCATCTTCGGGCCGGCGGGCCGTAGCGGCATGAGAGGAACATCATGAGCGAGTTCACAGCGGATGCCATCGGCGACCTGACCGGAAGGCGTGCGATCATCACGGGCGCCAACAGCGGGCTCGGACTGCAGACCGCCGTCGGGCTGGCGCGGAAGGGTGCCCATGTCGTGCTCGCGTGCCGCAGCGAGCAGCGGGGGCGCGACGCCGAACAGAGGGTGCGTTCCCTCAGCGGAAGCGAGCACGTGCACATGCGCGTGCTCGATCTGGCGAATCTCGCCTCCGTGCGCGACTTCGCGGCCGGCACGGAGGGACCGCTCGATCTGCTCGTGAACAACGCGGGAGTCATGGCGACGCCGAGGTCGACCACCGCTGACGGGTTCGAGCTGCAGTTCGGCACAAATCACCTCGGCCACTTCGCACTGACGGGTTTGCTGCTGCGGAACCTCCATGCGGCCACTTCGGCGCGCGTGGTCACGCTGTCGAGCCTCGCGCACAAGCGCGGCCGTCTCGACTTCGGGGACCTGCAGTCCGAGCGTGGCTATCGCCGATGGGGTGCTTATGGACAGAGCAAGATCGCCAACCTGTACTTCATGGTGGAACTCGATCGGCGCGCCCGTGCCGCAGGATGGGACCTCGTCTCGGTTGCAGCACACCCGGGGCTCGCCAACACCAACCTGACTGCCGGCATGCAGACCCCGGCCATGCTTGATGTCTTCTCCGGCTTCGTTCGGCTGATGAGCCAGTCCGATGCAGCCGGAGCACTGCCCACCCTGTACGCGGCGACGGCCCCGGACGTCAGGGGCGGCGATTACTACGGCCCGTCCGGTCCGGGCGAGACCCGCGGCGCTCCCCGCCTCGTGGCACCGGTGGCCAGGGTTCTCGACCGGGACATCGCGGTGCGGCTCTGGAACCGCAGTGTCGAATTGACCGGAGTGGACTACGCGTCGCTCCAGCCGGCCGGCTGACCGAGGGCCTGCCGGCCAACCGAGAGCCAAGGATGGGCCTGCCTGCTTGACCGACGGGAAGGTGGGCCTGCCGGCTGACCGACAGCGATAGGGTCGGCCGCCGGCCGGCCGAAGGCGAGGAGTCAGCCCGTCGGCGGTGCCGCGACCTGCACCGAGAGGATCATCTCGCGGATGGTGGCGAACTCCGGCGTGGCGTAGTACTCCTCGGCCTCCCCGATCGTGCCGAAGGAGACGGTTGCCGGACCGGTGTTCGCAGGCGCCTTCGGTGCGAGCACCTCGAGGTCTCCGAAACTGAAGCGGCCCAAGGATTCGCCGCCCTGGACGGTGTTCGACAGGGAGCAGGCCAGCGCGTCCGCCCCGCCTACTCCGTCGGTGATCCCGTACGCGCCGAAGAAGCGGAATCCGGTGATGAGCCGGACGACGAATCGCGGCTCGATCCCGGTGGTGGCCGCTGGTTCGTCCGTCAGCGCGAGCGGTTCGCTGCCGATGACGTAGTAGGGCGTGCGCTCCGACTCGGGGCAGGGCGCTTCCGGTGTGAGGATGCCGGAGTGAAGCTCTGCGGTGGTCATCCCGTCCGGCGTGCGGACGGCGTAGTGCAGCGAATCGGGCGCGTAGAGGCCGGGCGCGGGAGCGAGCGGTTGCACCACCCAGTCCTGGGGCAGTTCGAAGCTCACGAGCCTCGAAGGATCGGTGAAGACTTTCCACCCGTCCCGTGCCTCGCGGAGGGGCGCCACGGTCGGCTCGGGTGTTGCGCTGGCAGATGATCCTGATGACGACGCACTTCCGTCGCCCTCCTCCGCCGCGGTGCACGACGCGAGGAGGAGCGCGATGAGCGCCGCGGTGAGGATGCGCGAGGACCGCCAGGCGCTCCTGCTGGGTCGTGCCTCGATCATTGCGGCCCTCCCTCGGCGTCGCCTCGTGCCGCCAGTCTAGGGGTCGGCGAGGTGACCGACCCCATGTGCCGCGCCGAGGGAGCGGACGGCGAGGACCGACGCGATGACGGCGTCGGCTGCCTCCTCGAGGTCCTCGCGCGCCATGCCCTGGGTCCACGACAGGCGGACGGCGCTGAGGGCTGTCCCCTCGTCGAGCCCGAGTGCCAGCAGGACGGCCGACGGCTCCGAGGATCCGGCCGCGCAGGCCGACCCACTCGAGCAGACGACGCCGCGCCGCTCGAGTTCGAGCAGGACGGTCTCCCCGCTCACGCCTGGGAAACAGAAGGAGGCGAGGTTCGGCAGTCGGTCCTCGGCATGACCCGTCAGAAGGGCATCCGGAACACGCGTCAGAATCCGCGCGATGAAGGCGTCGCGCGCCGACGCCGCGTCAGCGGCTGCTGCGGGTAGCGCGCCCTGGGCCAGCTCCAGCGCCCTCGCGAGGCCGACGGCGCCGGCCACGTTCTCGGTGCCCGAGCGGCGCCCCCGTTCCTGGCCCCCGCCGTGCAGCACCGGTTCGCAGCGGATTCCCGCGCGCAGGTACAGCAGGCCGATACCCTTCGGCGTGCCGAGTTTGTGTCCGGACAGGCTGAGCGCCGAGACGCCCAGACGGTCGACGTCGATAGGAAGCCAGCCTGCAGCCTGCACGGCGTCCGTGTGGAAGGGGACGCCTCTCCTCCTGCAGATTCCCGCCAGAGCGGCGACGTCCTGCACCGTGCCCATCTCGTTGTTGGCGTACATCACGGTGCACAGCGTGGTGTCCTCCCCCAAGGCAGCCTCGAGTGCGGCGGGCGCTACGACACCGGTGTCGGAGACGGGCAGCACGGTGATCCGGAAACCATGCGTGTCCCGCAGGTAGGCGAGGACCTCGGTCACCGCGGGATGCTCGATCGCGCTCGTGACAATATGGCGGCCCCGAGGGGAGGCGAGGGAGATACCCTTCAACGCGAGATTGTTGGCCTCGGTGCCGCCCGAGGTGATGATGACCTCCGACGGCCTGCAGCCGAGCATCCCCGCGAGCCGGACGCGGGCGGTCGAGAAGGCGTCCGCGGCGGCCTCGCCATAGGTGTGGTGGCTCGAAGGGTTCCCGAACGTCGTGGTCAGGAGGGGCCACATCTCCTCGAGGACCTCACGCCGGACCGGTGCCGTCGCGGCGGCGTCAAGGTAGATCATGCTCGCCGCCCTGATCGGTAGCATCCTCCGATACCCCATCCGAAGCAGCCGCCACGGGCCTGCTGGGGCCCGCCGCGAAATCGAGCCCCAGGTCGAGGGCACGGACGCTGTGCGTGAGCGCACCCGCGGAGATGATGTCCACCCCGGTTGCAGCGATCGCCGCCACCGTGTCCAGGCGCACGTTTCCACTGGCCTCGACGAGCGCACGGCCGCCGATCATGCGTACGCCCTCCGCCAGTTCCTCGAGGGCGAAGTTGTCGAGCATGATCGTGTCGACCCCCGCTGCGAGGACCGGCTCGATCTGGTCCAGCCGATCGACCTCCACCTCGACGTGCACCGTGTGCGGCAGCCGCGAGCGGGCTGCCAGCAGTGCTTCCGTGAGAGCCAGGGGCCCGTCAACGGCGAGCAGGGCAAGGTGGTTGTCCTTCACCATCACGGCGTCGGAGAGGCTGGATCGGTGGTTCGAGCCACCTCCGCACCGGACCGCCCACCGCTCCAGCACCCTGAGGCCCGGGGTGGTCTTGCGGGTGTCGACGATCCGGGCGTCCGTACCGCCGGCAGCCTCCACGAAGGCCTGGGTCATGGTCGCGATCCCGCTGAGGCGTTGAACGATATTGAGGGCCGTCCGCTCGGCCGTGAGGATACCCGCGGCCGGCCCGGAGATGTCGGCTATGGTGTCTCCAGCCTCGAAGCGGGAGCCGTCCGGGCGAGGGAACGTGACGCTGATACGGCCGTCGGTCAGCTGCATGGCCACCTCGATGGCCGCCGTTCCGCAGAGGACACCTGGTTCGCGTGCCGTGATGGTCGCCGTCGAGCAGAGGTCGGGGTCGATGAGCGCCTGGACCGTGATGTCACCCCAGGGTGCGTCCTCGGCGAGCGCAGCGGCGACGATCGACTCGATGAGGTGCCGCGGCGGAACGGTCGCCTGCGGTACCACCAGGGTCAGCCTGCTCATGGCGGCCCTCGTGGGGCTGGTCGTGGGGGTCATTCGGTGGCTCCTTCAGCAGCTCGTACATAGGACCGGCCGGGTGCGGGCCGGGGGGCGGTCTCGGTCTGATCTGCCCGGTAGTGGGCTCCGCAGGACGCCGTGCGCTGCGTGGCTGCGTGCACGAGCAGGCGTGCGCACAGCAGCAGATTGTCCGTCTCGGGATCCGCACCGGCGCGGTAGGAGGCGAGGTGCTTGCGGGCCAGGTCGAGGCCCGCACCCGTGCGCAGCACCCCGGCGTGGTCGGACATCAGGTCCTGCAGGTCGCGGCGACTGAAGGCGTAGGACGCCGCCCTGTGCGAGTCGAGGTCGACGGGCTCGGCGTCGAAGCTGGGCGCCCCTGCCCTGCCGTGGACGATCGCCGCCGCGCAGCGGGCACCGAACACCACGCCCTCGAGCAGGCTGTTCGAGGCCAGGCGGTTGGCGCCGTGGACGCCCGTTCTCGCCACCTCTCCGACGGCGAACAGCCCGGGGACGGATGTCTGCCCGTCGGCGTCGGTCCGCACTCCTCCCATCCAGTAGTGGGCTGCGGGCACCACCGGGATGATCTCCGACGACCAGTCGAATCCGTAGCGCGCAGTGAGCTCCGTCAACGAGGGGAAGCGCCGGGTGAGGAACTCCTCCCCCAGGGCGGTCGCGTCGAGGTACACCCGGTTCCTGGAGGAGTGATCGGGCGCGTCCGCAACCGAGCTGTTCGCCGAATGGGTCGCCGGTTCGGAGGCGCGAAGCGCGAGGTGTCGGGCGATGCTGCGGGACACGACGTCGCGCGGGGCCAGGTCCCCGTCGGGGTGGTAGTCCGCCATGAAGGCCCGTCCGTCTGCATCGACGAGCCGGGCACCCTCGCCCCGGACTGCTTCGGAGATCAGCGGGTTGCCCGGAACATCGAGTGACGTCGGGTGGAACTGGAAGAACTCGAGATCGGCGACCACAGCTCCTGCTCGCCAGGCCAACGCTACGCCGTCGCCCGTGGCGATCACCGGGTTCGTCGTGGAGGCGAAGAGCTGGCCCGCCCCGCCGGTCGCAAGCACGACGGCGTCGGCGGTGATGTCGCGGAGGCGACCGGCCGCGAGTACGCGCACCCCGACGGCCAGGGGCACGCTTCCCGTCGGGGTCGACAGCAGGACGCGCGACACGAAGGTGTTCTCGAGCACCTCGATGCCGTCATCCCTCCCGACGGCCGCGGTCAGCGCGTCAACGAGGCCGGCACCCGTCGCGTCCCCTCCGAGATGCAGGATACGGGCAGCCGAATGGGCGGCTTCGCGTCCGAGGGCCAAGGATGTTCCCGTGTCGCCGACGGTGTCGAAGACGACTCCTGCGCGCCGCAGGGCCCGAATGCCGTCGGCTGCGCCGTGGCATAGCACCGAGACGGCGGAAGGGTCGGAGACACCGGCACCGGCGGCCAGGGTGTCGGCGATGTGCGCGGCGACGGAGTCCCCGGTGTCCCCGTCGGCCCGCCGCGGGTGCCGCCCGTCGGTCTCCGCGACCCGAGGAACGACGGCGGCGATACCGCCCTGCGCATACCGCGTGTTGCTCTCGGCGAGGACGACCTTCGAGACCAGGACGACGGCGCACCGCGCATCGAGCTGACGCAGCACGAGTGCCGTCTGAAGCCCTGCGATGCCGGCGCCAACCACCACGATCCGACGCGCCCGACCGACGGAGGGAACCGTCGTGCCACGCGTGCCCGTCCGGGTCATGGGCGGACCGCGAGCATCCGGTTGAGGGCCACGCGGGCCGGCTCCGCAACGCTGTCCGCGACCGTGATGCGATTCATCACTCGGCCCTCGACGAGTCCCTCCAGCACCCAGGCGAGGTAGCCGGGATGGATGCGGTACATCGTCGAGCAGGGGCAGATCACGGGATCGAGGCAGAAGATGGTGTGCTGCGGGTACTGGGCGGCCAGGCGGTTCACCATGTTGATCTCGGTGCCGATCGCGAACGTGCTTCCGGGCTCCGCCGCATCGATCGCCTTCCGGATGTAGTCGGTGGAGCCCGCCTCATCGGCGGCGTCGACGACGGCCATCGGGCATTCCGGGTGCACGATTACCCGGACACCGGGAACGTCCGCCCTGGCTTTGTCGATCTGGGCGACGGTGAAGCGCTTGTGCACGGAGCAGAATCCGTGCCAGAGGATCACACGGGAGTCCCTGAGGGTCTGCTCGTCCGTTCCGCCCCACGGTTTCCTCGGGTTCCACATCGGCATCTGCTCCAGCGGGACGCCCATGGCCTTGGCAGTGTTGCGTCCAAGGTGCTGGTCCGGGAAGAAGAGGACGCGCTGGCCACGTTCAAACGCCCACTCGAGCACTGCGGCGGCGTTCGACGACGTGCAGACTATTCCTCCGTGCTCGCCGCAGAAACCCTTCAGTGCGGCGGAGGAATTCATGTACGTCACGGGAATGACGGGTTGGCGTCCGTCGGCGTCGGGTTCGGAGCCGAACAGCTCGGTCAGCTGGTCCCAGCACTCGGAGACCGAGTCGATGTCGGCCATGTCGGCCATCGAGCAGCCGGCGGCGAGGTTCGGGAGGATGACGGCCTGCTGCGGAGTCGAGAGCATATCCGCCGTCTCGGCCATGAAGTGGACCCCACAGAACACGATGGCCTCCGCCTCGACCCGTTCCGTGGCTGCACGCGCGAGCTGATAGCTGTCGCCGATGAAATCGGCATACTGCACCACCTCGTCACGCTGGTAGAAGTGCCCGAGAATGACGACAGACTCCCCCAGCGTCTCCTTCGCCGCGCGGATGCGTCGGTCCAGGTCGGGAGCGGAGGCTGTCCTGTACTCCTCGGGCAGTTCGCCCTGGCGGGGCGTCGCGGGCGGAGCGGTATCCCCCATGGAGGCGCCCGGCCCGTACTCGGGCATGGGCAGCGCGTCGAAGGCCCAGGGATCCCGGGCGAGCGCCGGAGAACAGGTCGAGGTGGGCGCAGGTACGGCTGTTGTTCCGCGTGAGATGAGCTCGATGGCAGTGGTGACGGACAAGTGCTTCTCCCTAGGGTGGGCCCTCGCCCGGCAGGGCGTGGGGGCGGTACGGCGGGGCGTTCGATCGAAGGGGTCCGGACCGGATGGGTCCGGACGAGCGCGGAGCAGGAGTGCCTGGCTGGACAAGCTCCGACCATGCGGGTGGCCGCGGATAGGCCGACGTGGCGCGCGGGCCGGGCCTAGGACGGCCCTCCGGCAGCCTCTGCGACGACCTCGGCCGGCTTGGCCCCAGGAACACCGACCGGCTTCCGGGCTCCAGTACCTGGCGCCGTGCCCGTTCTGCGGCCGGCACCGGTGCCATCGTCCACGCCCGGAGGGTCCGCCCGTGCTCCCGTGTACCGGTAGAGGCGCGGCGGCCTGTTCCGTCCTCCCTGCAGCACCTCGTCGGTCGGCGCGATGTCCTTGGCGGAACGGAATTGACGTCGGAAGTTCGCCGGATCGAGCTGCTTGCCGAGCACGGCCTCATAGACACCCCTCAGCTGCGCGAGCGTGAAACGCTCCCCCAGGAAGTGGTAGGCGACCGAGCCGTACTCGATCTTGCCCCTCAGTCTTCCGAGTGCGTAGGCGACGATCTCGTCGTGGTCGAAGGCCAGCCCCGCGACTTCGGACGCGCGGAACCACTGGATGTTCTCGGAGGCCCGTGCCAGGTCTGCCTGCTCCGGACGGACGAGCGCCCAGTAGACGATCGACACGAGCCGTTGCGTGGCCGATCGATCCAGCCCTCCGAAGGCGTACAGCTGCTCGAGGTAGGTGGGATCGAGGTCGGTGGTCTCCCGGAGGTTCCGCGCTGCGGCGTCCTGCAGGGACTCGCGGCCGTCCAGCGGGCCTCCGGGAAGGGCCCATCTGCCCAGGTGCGGCTGGCGGATCCGGCGAACGAGAGGCAACCAGATCTCCGGGCGCCCGGTAGCCGTGTCGTCACGCAGCGCGAAGATGACGGTGGAGATCGCAAGGGACGGAGCCTGCACCTGGCGCTCCGACACATTGGCGGAACTGTCCATGGAGCCCTCCGGCCGGTCGACGACGCGTGTCTTGTTAAGGTCAGATTGACTATAACTCATATCGAGGCGACAGCGTGAGCGAGGGCCGACGGCACTGGGCCCGCCCTGCCGCCACGCGTCATAACCGCGCTTCGGGTTGCCCCGAGGAGGAGGAGTGTCTAAAGTCACATGCGTCGGCCCTTCGAGGCCGCGCGGCGGGGATGTGTTCAAGGATGCACATGTCCCTGCCGCCCTTACCATGGGTCCATGGACCACCACGCTGTACACGACGTCGAAGGTGTCGACCCACACCTGTCCATCACCCGCAGCGATGCTCGCGATCCACGTCCGCTTCCCCCGGTCCTGCTGCTGCACGGCTTCGGATCCTCGTCGCAGCGGAACTGGGTCGACACCGGCTGGGTACGCGTCCTGAATGAAGCCGGGCGCTCGGCCGTCATGGTCGACCTGCCCGCGCACGGGGACAGTGCTGCTCCCGCGGATGCCGGCGCCTATGCGCCGAGCAGGATCCGCGCGGACATTCTGCAGGCGCTCTTCGACGAACGCATCACCCCCCTGAGGGACGGCGAGCCCACCTCCGGCGTCGACGTCGTCGGATACTCGCTCGGGTCGCGACTGGCCTGGGAGTTCGGCGCCACGCAGCCGGAAACGGTCCGGCGGATGGTTCTCGGCGGGCCCGGAACGGCTGATCCGCTCGCCACCTTCGATCTCGCCGGCGCGGAGCGCTTCCTTGCCGGGGGGCCGGCGTCCCAGGACCCTACGACGGTCGACCTCCTACGCATGGCTCAGGCTGTCCCTGACAACGACCTCCCATCGCTCCTGGCGCTGGTATCGGCCATCACCACGGAGCCCTTCGATCCGCAGGCAGCCGTCCCGAAGATGCCGCTTCTCCTGGTCGCGGGCGATCAGGACGACTATGCAGGAGGCATCGACGACCTCCAGGACTGGGCCCCGAATGCCCGCATCACCCGTCTTCCGGGCAGGAACCACACCAACGCCATCACCTCCCGGCTGTTCAAGGAAGCGGCGGTCGAATTCCTGGCCTGACACCCGGTGATGACGGCTCGGCGAGGTGCGCGCCGCTCCGGGAAATCAGCACTGGAGCGGCGCTATACTGAGAACTGATCAGCCGCCTTACTCTGAGGCTCGGCGATGATCCATCATCACAACCTGTCACGGGAGGACACCCCATGGATGTGCTCCTTGCTGACCGCTACCAGACCACCGACCTCCTCGGAGTGGGTGGGGCTGCTTCCGTCTACCGTGCCGTCGACCACAACCTCGGTCGCGATGTCGCGGTCAAGATCTTCAATCCGACGACGCCCGACGACGACGACTACCGGCGCCAGCACACGGAGACGATGCTGTTGTCGACGCTGAATCATCCCGGCCTCGTGACGCTGCATGACGCAGGTATCCACCAGGACCGGGATGGCCGCACCACCGGCTTCCTCGTCATGGAGCTCGTCGACGGCGAGGACCTCCGGCACCTGCTCAAGCGCGGGGCCCTTTCCGCTGTCGACGTCGCGCAGGTGGGTGCCGACCTCGCCGATGCCCTGGCCTACATCCACTCCGAGGGCGTTGTGCACCGCGATGTGAAGCCAGCCAACATACTGATGTTCCACAGCAGGGACAACAGCACCCGCCTGTATCCGAAGCTCACCGATTTCGGCATCGCACGCATGATCGACGCAACCATGGCGACCGCTGCCGGTGCAACCATCGGGACCGCGAACTACCTCAGTCCTGAGCAGGCCAGGGGTGATGCGTTGGATGAGCGGAGCGACATCTACTCCCTCGGGCTCGTGCTCCTGGAGTGCCTCACAGGTGAGAAGGCCTTTTCAGGCCCTGCCGTCGAGGCTGCGCTGGCCCGCCTGCTGCGCGATCCGGAGGTGCCCGAGTCCCTGGGCGCGGACTGGAGCGATGTGTTGCATCGAATGACCTCGAGGGATCCGACGGCGCGGCCCTACGCCCACGACGTCGCCCTGCAGCTCCGCAGCTATGCGGACGAGCACTTCGATCCGCCCCTCACGCCTGCTGATCAACCTCGGGCCGCGGGCACGCCCTCGTACTCCCGGGACGTGGACATGCTGACGCTCGAAGCCATCCCAGGCGGCGTGATCACGGGCAATATCCACATCCCAGAACCACCGGGCAGGGCTCCCCGCATCACCTGACGGCCGCGGGTGGTCCATCCGCTGTTGCGGACGGGGCGCCCCTAGGCGCCGTCGTCGTCCTCTTCCGGTTCGAAATTGCTCGGCTCGTCCATCGTCCCGGCTGCGACCCCGTCGGCGCCCGCGGGGATGGTTCCTTCGGGTCCCACGCCCTGCGAGTCCGCCTGATCGTCGTCGTTGCGGTTGGTTCCTTCGGTGCTCATGTGTCCTCCTGCTGATCGGCCGTGCTCCGATACTAGGCGCGGCGGTAACCGATGAACAATCGGTTGATGACCCCACATCGACTCGTGGTCAGGCTGTGCTGACGCGACGGAGAGCGATGGCGGACAACGCGCCGATCAGCAGCAGGATTCCGGCTGCCACGCCCGGCACCATCGCGGCTCCTGCAGCTCCGCCCGCTTGGGCGAGGGTACCGGCGAGCGCTGACCCGACCGCCGTGCCTGCCACGATGCCGCTCGCGAGGAACGTCATGACGGTGCCGAGGCGATGAGCCGGCGCCACTGCGGAGCCGATGGAGAAGATGGTGACCATGGCGGGTCCGACGAAGAGTCCCAGGATCAGCAGGACCACCACCATGACGGCGATCGACACGGGCAGGGCGAGCGCGGCCGCGGCACCGGTCATCGCCGCTGCCGACACCATCCAGCGGCTCGTGTGACGGAAGCGCGGCGACCAGTAGGCCACCGACAGTGCGGCGATGGCGGAACTCGACCCCATGACGGCATACAGCAGACCGGAAGATTCGGCAGCGCCGAACTCGCCGGTGAACGCGGTGAGGAAGGTCTGCGTGGAACCGAAGAAGCTGCCCATGGCGACCATGCCTGCAACGGGGAACAGCACGAGGGCCGGACCGAGACGCGGAACCGACGCGCCCGTTCCATCCTGCCCGAGGGCTCCACCATCGGCGTCCACCTCGGACTCCACGAGCGGACGCGCATCGCTGAAGGCAACAGTGGGGTGCACGGCGAAGGCGCAGACGAAAGTGATGGTGAGTGCGGCGGCGAGGGCCAGCGGGAGCCATGGTGCGATCAGGCTCGCAAGCAGCCCGACGAGTGCCGGGCCGAGGACGAACGTCAGCTCATCGGCGGTGCCTTCGTAGGACAGTGCTGTATCCAGGGCAGATCGGGGACTCCTGCGGGTCATGGCCATCCACCGCACGCGGGCGAGCGGGCCGACCTGCGGGCAGGTGAATCCCATGGCGAGCGACGATGCGAGGACGAGGGCGAGGGCCCTACCGGTGAAGCCGGCGCTGGTCGATGTCACGACCAGCAGGGCCGCGATGGCCAGGGTATTGAGCACCGCCGACACGAGCAGGACGATCCGCTGGCCACGCTTGTCGGCGAGAAATCCGAGCAGGGGTGCTCCGAGGGCGGACCCGAGACCGACGGCACCCGCTGCGAAGCCTCCAGCCGCATAGGAACCGCTGGCGGTGGTGACGAGCGTGAGAGCTCCGACCGCGAGCATCGCCAAGGGAAGCCGGGCGAAGAGGCCGAGAACGAGGAAAGAGGTTCCTGCCAGCTGCGGGAGGACACCGAACTTGCCCAGCCGGGATCGTCGAGGTGCTTCGGCGGTCGATTCAGGAGATGTGTCCGGGGATGGGACAGGACTCGGCGAGGCCGGTGTGGGGTTCTTGTACATGTGCTTTCCGGGTGCGCGAAACGCGCATCGTCCCCCCTCCCGATGCGCCCGACCCGGTAACGCATGAAATTTTACACGCTCACAGGCCGCTCCACATAGTGCAGGCTCGAACCCTGCCTGCCTTTCACGACCTGCAGTTGCGCACTGATGCGCTGCTTGAGTTCAGGCACGTGGCTGACGAGTCCGACGACCCGCCCCCCACTCCTCAAGCCCTCGAGAGCGTCCATCACCTGCTCGAGCGCCTGATCGTCCAGCGAGCCGAACCCTTCGTCCACGAACAGCGTCTCGATGTCGAGTCCACCCGCCTCTTGCTGCACCACGTCAGCCAGCCCGAGCGCGAGCGCCAGGGACGCCATGAAGGACTCTCCACCGGAGAGCGTCGATGTGTCCCGTCGATTGCCCGTCCACCCGTCGATCACGTCCAGGCCGAGGCCCGACCGCTTGTTCCCCGCCGTGGCATCGCTGTGGACGAGCTGGTACCGCCCGTCGGACATCTGGAGTAGCCGCTCGGTCGCGGCGGCCGCGACCTGCTCGAGGCGGGACGCGAGCACGTACGTCGCGAGGGACATCTTGTACAGGTTCTCACCGCCTCCGCGCGTGGTGTCGGCTATGGCCGAGGTGAGGTGCGCCCGCTCCCTCAGCGGTGCGATGGTGCGTTCACGGTCGGACAGCTCTCGGGCGTAGGTCTCGAGCTGCACCACGGAGTGCCCCAGTACCTCGGCGCTGATGCCTGCCCGGTGGGCGCGGGTCCGAAGATCTGCCGCTGCTGCTGCCGCATCGCGTTCGTCGTCGTCGGATGGCGGCGTCAGGCCGTTCTCCTCCTCCCGCAGGCACTCCCTGATGTCCTCGGAGTCCCACTCCGCGTCAAGGCGGTGACCCTGGATCTCGTGGTCCCTGACGGATTGCACGTGCCGGGCGTGACGGTCCTCCGGCAACAATGCTGCTCGTACATCAGCCGCCGAGGTGAACGGCGTGCTGCCCAGCGCCTGCTCGAGCCGCTGTCGGCTCTCCTGCAGCGCAGTCGTCGCCCTGTCCAGGGTATCGAGCGCACTCCGGGCGCGCTCGATCCTCTCGGCGGCGCGCTGCACCTCGTCCACGCGGTCCGCCAGGGACGCAGCCCCTGCCTGCAGTCCCGCCAGTCTTCGGGCCAGCATGGCGTCCTGGTCGGTCAGCGATGCCCGGCGCTTCTCCACCTCGCTCCGCTCGTGGCGCAGGACGTCCCGCAGTGCCCGCATCCGCTCCTCCTCCTCGGTCGCGCGCAGGATCCGCTCTTCGACGGAAACACACTCCGCCTGCGCCGCCTCCGTCCGGTCCACCCTGAGACGGGCGGCGCGGGTCGAGGAGGCAACGTCCTCGGGAACTCTGGCGCCTCCACGAGCCGCGAGATCAGCCAGTTCGAGCCGGATGCGGTCCCTTGCCTCCCGGGCGGCCTGCAGGGCGGTTTCGGCATCGGCCTGTTGCCGGCGCGCGGACTGCTCCTCCGCGAGGGTGACGCGGTCACCGCCGGGCGATGTCACGGGAGCCGGATGCTCCTCGCTACCGCAGACCGGGCAGGGCTGTCCCTCCTCGAGTCGTTCCGCAAGCTCCTCCGCGGCCTGCTCGAGCCGGAGTTGCAGCTTGTGCAGCCATTCCTCCTTCAAGGCGAGAAAGCGCTCCGACGCGAGGACGTACTCCGCTTCAGCCACGCCCCGACGCTCCTCGGCAATGCCATGCTGCCGGACGATATCCTCCGCAGCGACTGCCGCGGCGAGTTCGGCGCGGACATGCGTAAGGCCATCGGCGGCCAGCCGCAGGGGTACCAGGCTGTCGGAGTCCTCCGCGCGCCGGCGCTGCAGCGCACTGATCCCTCTGTCCGCCTCGTCGATCCGTCCGTCGAGGCGGCCGACCTCCGTCGTCAAGCCATCGAGTTCACGTCGCACGTCGATCAGCCGCTGTTCCTCCGGCAGCGCAGCACGCAGGACTGCCAACGCTGACGAGGACGCTTCGCAGGCCGCCGTGAGGGCTTCCCTCGGTCGCTCGGAGGAGTCAGTGCCAGGACCGAGCAGACGGAAGTCCAGATACTCTCCGGCGACACGGTCTGCCTCAACACGGCGCCGGGCATCTTCCTCACCCGTCTGTGCACGTTCCAGCTCCGAGGTCGCCTCGTCGCTCAACCGGAGAAGGGCAGCAAGCCCCTGCGCCTGATCATGACGGCGCGTCTGCTCCACCAGGCGCGCGATGCCCTCCGTTCGGCTCTCATGCTCCCGGCGTCGCCGCCGGAGCTGCGCAAGGGCTTCGAAGCGGAGCCGACGTCGGCTGATGCTTGCCAGCGAGCCATCGGCGAGCGCACTCTTCTCAGCAAGCTCCGTGTTCTCCGCGGCCGCCACCTCCCATCGGTCGCGCAGCGCCTCCGTAAGCGCATGCATCTCTCCATCCCGCTCCTCCGGGGACATGGTTCCGATGACTTTGTCTGCCGCACCGAGTGCATCGTCAGGGGGAGTTGCCATTGTCATGCCCAGACCGTGCCGCTCGGCTTCATCAGCCGCCCGGAGGAAGAGATGCCGCTGCTTGCCCTCCTCCTCGGCCAGCTCCCGGGACGACCGCTGGCTCTCCTCGGCGAACAACCGTTCGAGGTCCTCGAAGCGGACCGTCGAGAAAAGACGCTGCAGCAGTTCACGCCGTGGCTTTGCGTCGGCCCGCAGGAACGCCGCGAACTCACCCTGGGGGAGCATCACCACCTTGGTGAACTGCTCCTTGTCCATGCCGAGCAGGGATTGCAGTTCCAGCCCCGCCTCGTCACTCCGTGCAGACTTCTGCACCCACTCGGAGCCGATCCGCTCGCTGAGCAGGGTGCGCGCCTGCTCCGTCGTGGTGCCACTCCCCCGGCGCGCCGGCCGCTCCCAGGCCGGTGACCGCACGACCCGGAAGCGACGATCGGCGACGGAGAACTCCAGGGAGACCTCAGGGGCCACCGACTCCGCCGCGTGATCGCTCCGGAGTCGCTTGGCTCCCTGTCGTGCGCCCGGAACTGAACCGTAGAGCGCGAAGCACACAGCGTCCAGCACGCTGGATTTGCCGGCCCCGGTCGGGCCGTTCAGCAGGAACAGTCCCTGACTCGACAGGGCGTCGAAGTCGACGACCTGGCGGTCGGCGAACGGGCCGAACGCCTGGATCTCGAGGTTGTGGATTCTCACAATGCCGTCCTATCGCTCGTGCGCGAGGCTCAGCGCGCAATCGACGGTCGACCTGATGAGCGCCTCTTCCTCCGCCGACGCGGCGCGGCCGCGTACGTGATGCAGGAAACCACTGCAGATGTCGGCGTCGTCCCGTGCCTCAGCCATGCGCTGGCTGTAGGTCCGTGCGTCCTCCCGCTCTCCGCCCTCGGGCGCGAAGGCGAGGACGAGGGTATCGGGGAATCTCGTCCGGAGGCGTTCCATGGCTCGTGCCGGCCGCTCCCTGTCCGTCAGTGTGATGTGGCAGTAGGCGGTCTGGGCCGATCGGAGGTCCTCGCGGACCAGGAGTTCCTCGAGCGGGCCCTGCAGAACGGCGAGGTCACGTGGCGCCGGCCATTCGACGGCGCGAACTGCACCGATGCCGTTCTCCGTCGCCTCGATGAGCCAGGCACCCTTGGTCTGGTTCACCTCCGAGAAGGAGTAGGCAAGGGGCGATCCCGAGTAGCGCACGCTGTCGGAGAGTTTCTGCCTCCCGTGGAGGTGCCCGAGCGCTGCGTAGTCGAAGCCGTCGAAGAGGGAGAGGGGGACGGAGCCGAGGCCGCCGATGGCGAGGTCGCGCTCACTGTCGGAACCCGCACCACCTGCAGCAAAGGTATGCGCCATGACGATCGACACCACGCGGCGCTCGGAAGCCCGCTGGGCGATGTCCGCGCGGACCCGGTCGAGTGCCGCCGTCGTGACGGCCGTGTGCGTGCTTGCCTGCGCCTGGAGGATCTCGGCGACGACGCGCGGCTCCAGGTACGGGACGCCGTAGATGGCGAGCTCTGCACCTGCTCCGAGTGGATGCACGACCGGCGTCCCGATGTCCTCGGTGCGCGTACGCAGGTGCACTCCGCCTCGCGCCAGGATCCGTCCGCCGAATCCCAGCCGCGTCGCGGAATCGTGGTTCCCGCTACTGACGACGACGTGCGCTCCGGCCACGGTCAGCCGATCGAGGGCGTCATCGAGAAGGGCGACGACGTCGACGCCGGGCAGCGCCCGGTCGTACACGTCCCCGGCAATGAGGACGATGTCGACCCCCTCCTCGCGGACCGTCTTCTCGAGGTTGTCGATGAAGATCCGCTGGGAGTCGAGCATCCCGGTGCCGTGGAACGATCGGCCCAGGTGCCAGTCCGACGTGTGGAGGATCTTCATGATTTTCACGCTACCGCCGCTCGCCGACATTCCGCGAACCAGCGCGCGGCGGGCCGCGAAAGGACGCTAGCGCCCCGTCCCGGGTGCATCCGGATCGTCCATTCGTGATGCCTCGCGCGCATCGGTGTCCCGTGTCTCGAAGAAGGTTGCCGCGTCACGTCCGCGGCGCTCGTCGCCCTGCACGACGCGGTCGCCTGCCGCGGTTCCGCCAGGGGTGTCCTGCGCCGCGGGCGAACCGTGCCTCGAGGGCTCGGTCGTCATCCACTCGGAGCTCCCCTCACCGGCCGCAGGATCTGCCGGGGCGGAGACGGGGGCATCAACCGTGCCACGGCCGGCTCGGGCGGGTTCCCAGCTGTCGACGGTTCGGAAGACCAGCCCTGCGATGACGCCTCCGATGATCGGCGCGGCCCAGAACAGCCACAGCTGCTGAAGCGCCCAGGAGTCCGCGAAGATGGCCGACGCGGTGGCCCGGATGGGATTAAGGGCGCCGTTCGTGACGGGCAGGAGGAACGAGAGCAGGCCCGCGAAGGCCAGGCCGACGGCGAACGGTGCCAGGTCGCGCCGAGCACGGCGCGAACCGGCGCCGAGGAAGACGGCCACCAGGATGGCGGTGGCGGTGACCTCCAGGAGGAAAGCACTCGTCAGGGGGAACTGGGCCGGCGAGTGCTCACCGAAGCCGTTGGAAGCCGAGCTGAAGAAGGTACGGATCCCGGTGAGCTGCGAGTTCGCGCTGAGGACCAGCCAGATCAATCCGGACGCCGCCACCGCCCCCAGGACCTGCGCCACGATGTAGGGGACCACGGAGGCCCAGCCGGTCCGCCCGGCGATCGCCGAGCCGAGGGTGACAGCCGGGTTGAAGTGGCCCCCGGAGATGTAACCGAAGGCGATCATCGCTGCCACGACGGCGAACCCGAACACGAGCGTCGGCTGGAGGGACGTCTCCGTCGCGAGCATGGTGGCTCCGAGGCCCACGAGGATGATGAAGAACGAGCCCACTGCCTCGGCGATGGAGCGTGCCACGAGGCCGGACGCCTGTGGCCCGTCGTCCCCGCTCGTCATCGGGGCGGAGTCCGGCGTCGAGCCGGTCGCGGTCGTAGGGTGCGTCATGGGGTCGTAGTCCTTCTATCGAGCCTGCGGGAGACCGCCCGGTGGTATACCGGGCCGCCGACGAGCCTTCCATCCTAGTCTGGACGCTCGCTGGGATCGGGCTGGTCCTCGCGGCGCAGGAATGAACCCGCACCTCTTTAGACTGGGGACGTGACCAGAGACAGCGCCGCCGCCAGCACTCCCGCCGACGTCCCGGAAAAGGTCGACGAATCATCGACGGACCCGTCCACCTATGCGGACCGGGTGCTGGGATGCCTTTTGGGCACCATGGCCGGGGACGCGTACGGCGTCCTCCACGCCGTGGGCGACGATCCCTCCGCCGCGCTCGGCGATCCTGCGGCACTCGCCGTCTCCGACGCGACCCAGCTGACCCTGTACACCGTCGACGGCCTCGTCGACGCACTCGAGTGGGCGAACGACGGCGTCGCCGCCGACGAGACCGCCTGCCTCTGGCTCGCCTATCTCCGCTGGCTCGTGCGGCAGGGCGAGCACCTCCCGGCGAACGCACCGGCACCGCCCGGACGATGGCTGGACCGCCAGGACGACCTGCTGCCCGTGCACGACCCCGATGCCGACACGGTTCGCGCTCTCCTCACGGGTGCGATGGGCACGCGGTCACGCCCCCTCAACCCGCAGGCGGAGGGCGCCGGTGCCCTGATGCGATCGGCTCCCTTCGGTCTGGTCCCCAGGATTCCGGCGAGCATGGTGGAACGGCTGACGGTCGACGCTGCCGCGCTCACGCACGGATCCCCTGCCGCCCGGGGCACGGCAGCCCTGTTCAGCGGCCTCGTCCGTTCGCTCGCCATCGATGAACTGACCCTGGACGAGGCAGTTCGCGTCATGCGCGGCGAGGAAGACCGCCTGGCGCACACGTCCGGACACGACGACGGCACCAGCGGTGTGACGACGGGAGCGACAGCGCCGACAGCGTCAGGCGGACCGGCCGCGAGGGTCGCGCCGGGAGCGATGGCGGGAACGACCGCGGACGCGACGACGACGGGCAGCAGGGCTGACGCCACGACGGCGGCAGGGACGTTCGAGGCCGCACTGCAGGCCGTGCTCGAGGGTGCTTCCGAGTCGTCCTCTCCGCAGGACCATCTCGCAGCTGCACTCGCCCACGCCTCGTCCGCCGGACGCCCTGATGCCTCCTCCACGGTCGCGGCGTCCGTGGCGGGTGCGATCGTCGGCGCGCTGCACGGCACCCGGGCCCTTCCGGCCTCGTATCGGAACGCCGAGGGAATGCCCGCCGTCGTCCGGGGCATGGCCCGCACCCTCGTGAGAGCCACGACGGGCTCGTGACGCTCCGCCGATGGATCCAGGCCCCGGGACCGTCGCCGTGTGCCGAGGAAGCTCCTCGGTCGACCGGAGCACCTGCCTAGGCTGACATCATGTGGAATCCCACCGACCTCCCCCAGCTCTCCAATCACCGCGTCCTCGTCACCGGGGGCAATGCCGGTCTCGGCTACTTCGCCTGCGAGCAGCTCGCGGGAGCCGGTGCGAGCGTGGTCATGGCGTCGCGCAGTGACGAGAAAGCCCGTCGCGCCATCAGCGCCATACGCGGACGACATCCTCACGCCGATGTGTCCTTCCAATCCCTCGACCTCGCGGACCTCGCCTCGGTGCGTGCAGCCGCGGACGCGCTCGCCGACGCACCGCCCCTGACTGGCCTGCTCGCCAACGCGGGGGTGGTGGGGTCCTCACAGCACCGGACGACGGCGGACGGTTTCGAACTGCAGTTCGGCACCAACCACCTCGGCCATTACGCCCTCGTGGCGCTCCTCCTGCCCACACTGTCCGCTGCCGGTACGAGGATCGTGCACCTCGGCAGCATCAGCCACCGATGGGCGCGTCTGACGCCGACGTCCCTGCAGCCCTCGACCTACCGCAACGCGCGCGCCTACGCCACGTCCAAGCTCGCCGTGATGGCGTTCGGCTTCGAACTGGCCCGGCGTCTCGACCTGACCGGCAGCGCTGCCACGAGCGTCGTGGCCCATCCCGGCCTGGCCCTGCGTATGTTCACGCCGGAAAGGCCCGGAGTGGCCACGTTCGAGAACGCGGCGACGTGGCGGCAGCGGATTCTGCGGCCGGTTGCGCAGGGAAAGGACCACGGCGCATGGCCGCTGGTGCGCGCGACCGTGGATCCGACCATCCCCAACGGTGCCTACTGCGGACCGGACGGCTGGTTCCAGCTCACGGGATCCCCCGCCGTCGTCCCGGCGAAGCCGCACGCCCGGGAGAGCAACGCAGCATCGAGACTCATTGACCTGTCAGCCGGCCTGACCGGAATCGACCTCAGCTTCTGACCGCACCTGGGAACCCTGGCACCCGCATCTGCGCCTACTGGCTCCCCGCGGGCCAGCGGCCGCCGGTCATCTGTAGGAACTCCGCCTCGGAGAGCACCTCGATGGCCTGTCCGCGCTCATGCAGCTCCAGGACGCGTCGGGCCTTGCCGGTGACGCGTCCGTTCCTGAGGTCCGAGGCGACGAAGCCGTCGCCGACCACCAGCACCGTCGTGCGGCGCGTGACGGAACTGGCAGGCTGCGCTCCGAGGCGCGCCGCCCGCTCCTTCGCCTGCGGCCGCGAGATGCCGAGGCTGCCCGTGAACACGACAGTCTGTCCGTAGAGCGGGTGTCGCGGGTCCGCCTGGGCATTGGCGTGGGGGTTCTCGCCCTCTTCGGGCCAGCCCGACCAGCCCGACGGCGATGCACTGCGCTCGAGTGCCGTGCGGGTGGCTTTCGACAGTTCATCGATGCCCGGTGCGTAGGGCTCGGCACGCGACAGCGGCAGGTTGTGGGAGCCGAGCACGTCCTCCACAGTGGAGGCCTCGTACCGGCGGGCGATATCGATCATGATGCCGGCGCAGGCTCTGGCGTCCTCCACGGCATCGTGGTGGTTGACCAGGGGCACGCCCGCTGCTTCGGCCACGAACGGGAGCGAATAGGACGGGAGGAAGTAGCTCCTGCGGGACAGCACCACGGTACACGCGTACTCCCAGGCCGGGCCGGCGAGCGCGGAGACCTCGAGGGCCGAGCGGATCACACCGAGATCGAATGCCGCGTTGTGCGCCACCAGTACGTCGGAGCCGATGAACCCGCCGATCTCGGGGAACAGCTCCCCGAATCTCGGGGCGCCGGCCACCATCGAGGAGGTGATGCCGTGGATGGCGATGTTGCGGGGGTCGAAATGGTCATGCCCCTCGGGCGGGCGCATCAGCCATGATGCTTCTTCCACGACCCTGCCGTCGCGCACCTTCGTCAGGCCGACGGCGCACGGGGAGCCACGGAAGCCATTCGCCGTCTCGAAGTCGATGGCCGTAAACGCAATTCCCACGCATTCAACTGTACTGCCGCCCACCCACACCCGTTCACCGAACGTTCATCGCGCCCCGGCGCGTTCCCGCAGCAAGTGGTTCTACCCTGAATCATGGCCCGCATTGACTCCTCCCGCCGGTGGTACCTCTTCGACTACGGGAACGTGATCTCCACCCCTCCCACGCCGCAGGACTGGGACGCGCTCGCGGAGGCGATCGGCATCCCAGGACTCCAGGAACCGACGTCCACCTATTGGCTCCACAGGTACGCCTATGACGCCGGCTCGCTGTCCTCGGACGAATACTGGTCGCTGGTGAGCGGCGCGCGGGTCAACCCCGTGAGGGCCGCCTGGCTCGACATCCTCGACGGAAATCAGTGGTCGCACCCGAACCTCGAGGTACTCGACGTCCTGGAGGACCTCGATGCCCGGGGCGAGCGCCTGGCGTTGCTGTCGAACATGCCGGCCGCCATGGTCTCCCACCTCGGAGACGCTCCCTGGACGAAGCTTTTCCAGCACCTGTTCTTCAGCTCGTCCCTGAGACTGGTCAAACCGTCGGCGGCGATCTTCGAGCACGTGCTGACAGAGCTCGCCGTCGACCCCGGACTGGTGACGTTCGTCGACGACTCGCCGGCGAACATCGCTGCTGCCCACTCCCTGGGGATCGACGCGCGACTGTTCGACCCGTCGTCGGACCTGTCGAGGACACTCGTAGCGCCCGGCAGGGCGCAAGGCACCGCGCGAGGCTTCGAGGCCGTGGCCCTGCCCGGCGCGGAACCGGCGGTCAGCGCGCTGATCCAGGAGTAGGGACAGCCAGGGCCCTGGGCACCCCGGCCACCTCGGCTTTCAGTCCTACCCTGCGGAGTCCCCACGTTCCAGGAGGCCGGTGCTCACTGGACCCGCTTGTCCGCCCGGTGCTTGCGCACCTTGGAGACGACGAACCAGACCGCGAACACCACGACGGCGACGATCACGAGTTTCTGGAAGGTGTCGGCGTACTGCTCGACGATGTGCCAGCTCTCCCCGAGGTAGAACCCGGCCATGACGAAGATCGTATTCCAGATCAGGCTGCCGGCCGTGGTCAGCAGGAGGAACTTGCCGATCGGCATGCGTTCGATACCCGCCGGAATGGACACGAGACTCCTGAACAGGGGGATCATCCTGCCGAAGAAGACCGCGCGGTAGCCGTGGCGATTGAACCAGGCCTCCACCTTGTCGACGTCCTCGAGGTCGATGAGGGGAACCTTGGAAACGAGGCGCCGCATGCGGTCACGCCCGAGCCACGCGCCCAGGGCGTACAGCGCGTAGGCACCGACGACCGACCCCAGCGTTGTCCAGAGAATCGCCTCGAACAACGAGAAATTGCCCCTGCTGGCGGTGAATCCCGCGAGGGGGAGGATGACCTCGCTCGGCAGCGGCGGGAACAGGTTCTCGAGGGCGATCGCCAGGCCCGCTCCGGGTGCGCCGATGGTCTCCATCAGGTTCACCGCCCAGTCCGTGACGGCGCCGAGGGCCGAGCCGTCCGACGTCGTGGTCGCCGATGGGACGTGGACCGCCTGGACTGTCTGGATGATGCTCACGGGTGAATCCGTCCCTCTCGTGGTCCGCCCTGCGGGCGGCCGGTGCGTGCGTGCTGGCGTGCGGTGCTGCCGGCTGACCCTGCGGTCCTACTCGCGCTGTCGGGTCAGCAGTGTTGGTGCGTCAGGCGTGTCGCTACTCGGTAGGACGAGAAGACAGCGCGTCGACGAGGTGCGGCAGCAGCGCCCTGAAGGCGATACCGCGGTGGCTGATGGTGTTCTTCTCGTCGGGTGCGAGTTCGGCGCAGCTCCGGTCGAGTCCTTCGGGGACGAGGATCGGATCGTAGCCGAAGCCCCCGGTCCCGCGGGGTGCGTCGAGCAGTGAGCCGCGGAGTTCGCCTCGCTCGGTGCGGCTGGCGGCCGCATCACCGGTGGGATGCGCGAGTGCGGCCGCGCAGACGAAGGCTGCGCCCCGGCGCTCGCGCGGGATGTCGCGCAACTGACCGAGCAGCAGCTCCAGGTTCGCGGCGTCGTCCCCATGGTGTCCGGACCAGCGGGCGGAGAAAATGCCCGGGGCTCCTCCGAGGACATCGACGGCCAGGCCGGAATCATCGGCGACGGCGACGAGTCCCGTCGCGCGCGCAGTCGCTTCGGCCTTGAGGAGTGCGTTCTCCTCGAAGGTCACACCGCTCTCGACGACGTCGGGGGCGCCCGCGGACGCCGCGTCGATGACCTGGGTGTCGACGTCGAGTCCCGGCACCTGGTCACGCAACAGCTCGCGCAGCTCCCGCAGCTTGCCTGCGTTGCGCGTCGCGAGGACGAGGCGTGGCTGCTTGCCCTCAGCCACCTGGGAGTCCCGCAGCGTATCGATCTGGATCTGCGCCAGTTGCGCCGTCCCCAGCAGTGCGAGGTCGAGCAACGCGTCGAGCTCGGCACGATCGAACGGCGCTCCCTCGGCAGTGCCCTGCACCTCGACGAACTTCCCGGACCCGGTGACGACGACGTTCATGTCGGTCTCGGCGCGCACGTCCTCGACGTAAGGGAGGTCGAGCATGGGCACGCCGTCGATGATGCCGACGCTGATGGCGGCGACGGTATCGGTCAGCGGCGAGGCCGACGCCGGTATGAGCTTCTTGTCCTTCGCGTACCGGATCGCGTCGGCCAGGGCCACGTAGGCACCGGTGATCGCCGCGGTGCGGGTGCCGCCGTCGGCCTGCAGCACATCGCAGTCGAGCACGATGGTGTTCTCGCCGAGCGCCTTGGTGTCGATGATGGCACGCAGCGACCGTCCGATCAGGCGGGAGATCTCGTGCGTCCGGCCGCCGATCTTGCCCTTGACCGATTCACGGTCCGAGCGGGTGTTCGTGGCACGCGGAAGCATCGCGTACTCGGCGGTGACCCACCCCTTGCCCTCCCCCTTCAGCCAGCGGGGTACGCCGCTCGTGAGGGACGCGGTGCAGAGCACACGCGTGTTGCCGAACTCGATCAGGGCGGATCCCTCGGCCTGCTTCGACCAGCCGCGGGTGATGCTGATGTTCCGCAGCTGGTCGGGCGTCCTGCCGTCCGCTCGCAGCACGGGAGGTACAGCCGCGTCGGACACAGGGCCGGGTGTGGAATTCGCAGAGGTCATGATTTCCAGTCTAGACGGCTGCGCATGGGAGGTTGCTGGTAACACCGTCGCGCGGCCGACGCCGGTCAGACTGTGTAGGACACGCCGGCGACGGCGACCGCGAGCTGTCCGTCATAGCTCTGCCGGGCCTCGCTGACGGCGAGGTTCGCGTCGTTCCACACCGGGAGGTGGGTCAGCAGCAGGCGCTTGGCTGAGGCGCGCGTAGCGACGTCGCCCGCCCGCTTGCCCGTGAGGTGTACGCCTGTGATCCCATCGTCGCGACCCTCGTGGAACGCCGCCTCGCAGAGGAAGATGTCGGCGTCGCGCGCGGCCTCCACCAGTCCGTCGCAGGAGTCGGTATCACCCGAGTAGGTGAGGATGTGCGGGTGCGCGACACCGTGCTCATCCGTCTCGGCAACCACGACCCGCAGCGCGTATGCCTCCTCGATGGGGTGCAGGACCTGGTAGGGCGTGATGGTGAAGGGACCTACCGTGACCGGATCACGATCGCCCCAGGAGTGGAAGTCGAAATCCTCGTGCATCCCGGGGTCGAGTTCGAGGCCGTACGCACTCGCCATCCTGTCGGCGGTCGCCGCCGGCCCCCAGACGGGGATACGTGGCATACCCCAGCCCGAAGGATCCCAGTGCACGGCAACGTGGAGGCCACAGATGTCCATGCAGTGGTCGGGATGGAGGTGGGACAGGAACACGGCGTCGATCTCGCGGAGGTTCATGTATCGCTGCAGGGCGCCGAGCGAACCGTTCCCGAGATCGAGCAGGATACGCCACGTCCGGCCCTCCCACTCCGCGCTCAGGAGGTAGCAGGAGGCCGGGGACTGCGGCCCGGGGAAGGACCCGCTGCACCCGACGATGGTCAGCTTCATGCGCGGGGGAAGCCGGCGGCGGCGATCATCTCGGGGGTGATCCGAGCCAGGCTGCCGGTGGGGTACTGCGCTGCGACGTGGTCCACGTGCTGCACGCTCAGCACCTCGGGTCCGAGGAAACGGCGCGCCAGCACCTCGAAGCTCCCTGCATCGCCCGTCGCGATGAAGCGGTGCACGGCGGGCGCCGCGCTCCTGCGCTCGAGGCCGTGCGAGACGAGTGCCCTGTAGACGTCCTTGGCGGTCTCCTCGGCGCTCGAGACGAGGGTGACGTCGTCCCCCATGACATAGGAGATGACGCCGGTAAGCAACGGATAGTGGGTGCAGCCGAGCACGAGGGTGTCGATGCCGGCGTCCTGCAGCGGCGAGAGGTACTTCTCGGCGGTGCGGAGCAGGGCGGGGCCACCCGTGATCCCTGCCTCCACGAACTCGACGAAGGAAGGGCAGGCGACGGAGGTGACGTCGAGGTGTGGGGCAGCTGCGAAGGTGTCGTCATAGGCGCGCGAGCCGACGGTCGCGGCCGTCCCGATCACGCCGATCCGGCCGGACCGGGTGGAGGCCACCGCTCGCCTGACCGCCGGCTGGATGACCTCGATGACGGGGATGCCGTACCGGTCCGTGTAGCGCTCCCGCGCATCGCGGAGCACTGCTGCCGACGCCGAATTGCAGGCGATCACGAGGAGTTTGACGCCCGAGTCGACGAGCTCGTCCATCACACCCAGCGCGTGGGCACGTACCTTGGCGATCGGCAGGGGGCCATAGGGGCCGTTCGCCGTATCACCGACATACATGATCGATTCATGGGGAAGCTGATCTATGACGGCACGCGCCACGGTCAGTCCTCCGACGCCGGAGTCGAAGATGCCGATGGGCGCTTCGCTGCGGTCCGTGTTCAATGGCGAGAGGGTCATGATTCTCTGAGAATAAGACGTGCCGCCGACGAAAACTATTCGCCTCTGCGTGGGGTGCATCACAGACCACGCGTGCCGGGCCCTCAGCGATCCAGGCGAACGGCCTTCAACATGGCCTGCACCAGCGATTCCTGCAGCCAGGTGACGAAGTTGTACACCAGCGCGAGATAGGACTCGACGTCGTCGACATCCTTCGAGTCCGCGATGTCGTGGAGGCGTTCGGCGTCCGCCTCGGATTCGATCCTGAGCCGGTCCGCGAGGACGAGCCGCACATCGTTGAGCGCCTGTGCCAGGAGCCTCGCCTGCTCGTCGTTCAGCGTCATGGGGCTGAATTCGATGAGCAGGGCGCTGCCGCGCAGGGCACCGATCTTCTGCTCCCGCAGGGAACGTTCGGTCAGCCGGCGGAACGCGAGGGCTTCGTCGTCGTCCCCGCGGATAGCGTCGGGCAGGAGGCGGCGGACGGCGGAATCGTCCGGCGTAGTGGCCTCGGCATCGGCACCAGACATGCCGACGAGCGCGGCCAACGGATCCTCGCTCGGCGCCGTCTCGGGCTCGAGCATCGAGATGACGTCGTCGAGCAGGGCGCCGAGGAGGCGCGCCTCACCCGGTTCCAGCGCTCCGGTGATACCGCGTCGGGTCGACTTGAAGTGCTTCGCCATGGGGTGGGCTTACTCGCTTCCGGCTTTTTCGAAGGTGGCCCAGAGTCCGTACGAATGCAGGGCTACGGTGTCCTGCTCCACCTTCTCGCGGCTGCCGGAGACGACGGCGGAACGGCCCTGCTCGTGCACCTCGAGCATGAGGGTCCGCGCCCTCGCCTCGGTGTAGCCGAAATAGGACTGGAACACGTAACTGACGTAGCTCATGAGGTTCACGGGATCATTCCAGACCACGACGACCCAGGGCTGGTCGAGGTCGGTCTTCTCGGTCGTCCGCACCTTCTCCTGGGTGTCGGTGCCGGTTGCAAAGCCTACTGTCATACCGTCCATTCTAGGTCGCATCACCGATGCCCGGTGGCCTGGTACTCCTACAGCGGACGCCCCGCTATCGTTTTGAGGGTGACTGATGCCCTGACCACTGAATCACCTGACGCGGGTTCGGCCCCCCCTGCCGTGGATGCGCCGAACAGCGCCCTCTTCACCGACCAGTACGAGCTCACGATGCTGCAGGCATCCCTCCACTCCGGGGCGGCACACCGCCGATCGGTCTTCGAGGCCTTCGCCCGGCGCCTCCCGGCGGGGCGGCGCTACGGCGTCGTCGCAGGAACGGGCCGCCTCCTCGAGGCGCTGGCCACCTTCCGGTTCGACGAGGCGCAGCTCGCGTTCCTCAGCGACCACAGGATCGTCGACGACACCACCCTCGACTGGCTGGCGGGCTTCCGCTTCACGGGCTCCATCTCGGGGTACGCCGAGGGCGAGGCCTACTTCCCCAACTCCCCCATCCTGACGGTCGAGTCGTCCTTCGCAGAGGCGTGCATCCTCGAAACCCTGATCCTGTCGGTCCTGAACCACGACAGCGCCATCGCCTCGGCCGCCTCCCGAATGACCGGCGCTGCGGCCGGGCGGCCGTGCATCGAGATGGGATCCCGTCGCACGCACGAGGAGGCGGCGGTCGCCGCGGCCCGCGCCGCCATCATCGGAGGCTTCGCCAGCACATCCAACCTCGAAGCCGGTCGACGGTACGGCCTGCCGACGGTGGGCACCGCAGCCCACTCCTTCACCCTGCTGCACGATTCCGAGCGAGCCGCCTTCGAGGCCCAGGTCGCCTCGCTCGGCCGCGGCACCTCGCTCCTGGTGGACACGTACGACGTCGAACAGGGGGTACGCACCGCCGTGGAGGTGGCGGGTCCTGACCTGGGAGCAGTCCGGCTCGACTCGGGAGATCTCGTCGCTCAGGCGCGCTGGGTGCGCCAGCTCCTCGATGACCTCGGCAACCACACGACAAGGATCGTCGTCACGTCGGACCTCGACGAGTTCGCCATCGGCCTCCTCGCGTCCGCTCCCGTCGACTCCTACGGCGTCGGCACCTCGCTGGTGACCGGCTCCGGAGCACCTACCGCGGGCATGGTCTACAAGCTCGTGAGCAGGCAGGACGACGACGGCACCTTCATCTCCGTGGCCAAGGCTGCCAAGAACAAGGCCTCGGTCGGCGGGATCAAAGACGCACTGCGCCGCCTCGACGAGCACGGCACCGCGCAGGTCGAGGTGGTGGGGGTCGGTATCAGTCCCGCCGACGACGGCAATGACCGTCCCCTCATGCAGCAGTTCGTGAAGGAGGGCGTCCTCCTGCCGGGCTGGACCGGACCCGAGGCCGTCACCCGCGCGGCCGAGCGTCACGCACTGTCCATGGCCGAGCTACCCGGAGCAGTCCGCCGCCTGCAGCGCGGCGAACCAGTCATCCCCACCGAATACGAGGAGGCATCATGACGCGCGCACTGGTCATCGTGGACGTGCAGAACGATTTCTGCGAGGGCGGCTCGCTCGCCGTCCAGGGCGGCGCACAGGTCGCGGCCGACATCAGCGACCACATCGACGAGCAGGCAGGTTCGTACGACTACATCGTCGCCACGCAGGACTGGCACATCGACCCGGGTGCGCACTTCTCCGAGACACCGGACTTCATCGACTCGTGGCCCGTCCACTGCGTCGCCGGCACCAAGGGCTCGGACTTCCACCGCGACCTCGACACGGAGAGCATCGACGCCGTGTTCCGCAAGGGTCAGTTCGAGGCGGCCTACTCCGGCTTCGAGGGCGTCAAGGCGCCCGACGACGAGGTGCCCACCGGCGAGCAGAAGCTGGGCGGAGGGTCGGTGGAGAACAGCGAGGACCCGATGACGCTGGACGACTGGCTCCGCGAGCACGAGGTCGACGACGTGGTCATCGCGGGTCTGGCAGCGGACTACTGCGTCCGGTCCACGGCGCTCGATGCGCTGCAGGCCGGCTACTCCGTCACGCTGCTGACGGATCTCACGCGCGGAGTGCATGAGGACAACACCGAGGACGTCCTCGAGGAGCTGGCGGCCGCCGGCGTGGAGCTGGAGCGCTGAATTCCTACCACGGACACAGGCCGGGCTGGTTCGCGCAGCCCGGCCTGTCGTGTCCCTGGGCCCGTCCTACTTCTTGCCGATGAACCAGTCCTGAAGCTTCTGTAGCCGGCGCTGGAGCTGGTCCTCGTTGGCCTGGGCCACGGCGGGTCCGCCGCACTCGCGCCGCAGCTCCGTATGCACCTGACCGTGCGGCATACCCGTTCGCGCAGCCCACGCAGAGACGTTCTTGGCGAGCTGGTTCCGCAGCTCCGTAAGCTGGCGGTGGTCCACGACGAGCGGATCCGCTGCCGGCGCCGCCGAACCCCTCGCCTTCCGGCGGGACTGCTGCTCGTGCTGGCGCTGGCGCAGCAGCTGGCCCACCTGATCGGCGTCGAGCAGTCCCGGGATGCCGAGGAAGTCGAGCTCGTCCTCGCTCCCCATCTCGCCGCCCGTGCCGAACTCGCCGCCGTCGAACAGGACGCGATCGAAGGATGCCTGCGACTCCAGCGCCTCGAACTTCTGCTTGGTCAGGGAGTCCGACGCCTTGTCCTCGCGGTTCGCCGCTTCCATCAGTCCATCGTCGAGACCGAAGCCCTCGTCGTCCTTCTCGGGCCGGTCGAGCGCGTGGTCGCGTTCGAGCTCGAGCTGGTTGGCCAGCGCCATGAGGATGGGCACCGACGGCAGGAAGATCGACGCCGTCTCCCCGCGCCGTCGGGCACGCACGTAGCGGCCCACGGCCTGCGCGAAATACAGCGGCGTGGCGGTCGAGGTCGCATAGACGCCGACGGCGAGTCGCGGAACGTCCACACCCTCGGAGACCATGCGGACTGCGACCATCCATCGCTTGTCGCTGTCGGAGAACTCCTCGATCTTCGAGGAGGCCTTGGCGTCGTCGGACAGGATGACTGTCGGGGACTCCCCCGTGATCCTCTTCAGCTGGCCGGCGTAGGCGCGGGCATCGTCGTGATCCGTCGCGATGACCAGGCCACCGGCGTCGTGCACGGTGCGGCGCACCTCGGTGAGGCGCTTGTCCGCGGCGGCGAGGACGGCGGGAATCCACTCCCCGGCAGGGTTCAGGGCGGTACGCCAGGCCTGCGCTGTGATGTCCTTGGTCACGGCGGCCTCGCCGAGGGACGCTGCCATCTCCTCGCCTGCACTGGTGCGCCAGCGCATCTGGCCCGAGTAGGCCATGAACATGACCGGACGGACCACGTGGTCGCGGAGCGCCTGCCCGTAGCCGTAGGTGTAGTCGGCGCGCGACCGGCGGATGCCGTCCCGGTCCTCGACATACTCGACGAAGGGGATCGCGGCGGTGTCGGAGCGGAAGGGCGTTCCGGTGAGGGCGAGGCGCCTGGCTGCGGGCTCGAACGCCTCACGAATGCCGTCACCCCAGGAAAGGGCGTCTCCACCGTGGTGGATCTCGTCGAGGATGACCAGGGTGCGGGCAGCTTCCGTCTTCGCCCTGTGCAGCATCGGCTTGCTCGCGACCTGCGCATACGTCACAGCCACGCCGATGAAGGCGCCTCCGTGGCGACCGTCGGCGTTCTTGAAGTTCGGGTCGATGGCGAGGCCTACCCGCGCAGCGGCATCAGCCCACTGGCGCTTCAGGTGGTCGGTCGGGGCGACGATGGTGATCCGGTTGACGATTCCGCGCTCCACGAGCTCGGTCGCGACCCGGAGGGCGAATGTCGTCTTGCCCGCACCAGGGGTTGCGACCGCGAGGAAGTCACTGGGCGATTCGTCGAAGTACTTCTTCAGGGCCTCGCTCTGCCACTGGCGTAGCTTGGGAGCCGTCCCCCAGGCCGCGCGCTCCGGGTATGCGGGGGGCAGGGCTCCGCCGGCACCGAACAGGGTGTCACTACTCACGCCAGGACAGTACCTTCCATTGACTTGCTGGGGGTCGAGCTTGGCCCGGCGTCCGAAGACCCGGCCCCTCTCAGACCCGAAACTATACCTGCTGCCGTGGACACCCACAGAGCCAGCCAGATGGCAACGAACGTGGGGACGTGTCCCGGATTGCCGTCGTCGTGCAGGAGTGCGAACAGCGCTCCGGCGCCGGCCGTTCCGACCACGCCGCCGAGCTGGTCGGAGATCTGCAGGGCCGCGGAATTGCGTCCCTGCTCGCTCTGCGCCGAGAGCTTCAGGACGAGGACCGACGTGCTGGAGAGCGTCATGCCCATGGCGAAGCCGGACAGTCCCCAGACGACGGCGAGCACCCAGAGCGGTGCCTCGAGGGCGGTTGCGAGGGCGAAGAGACCGAGGGACATGGACAGGATGGACGAGCCCGCGACGAGCAGCCACTGGCGGGCGAAGGTCACCCGTGCCTGGACGAAGGATCCGGCGCTCCACCCGAGAGCGCCGGCGCTCAGGGTGAGCCCGGCGGTCCCCGGACTCAGGTCGCGGGAGCTCACCAGCATGAGCGGGATGAAGGCTTCGGTACCGAAGAACGCGATGTTCACGAGGCCGCGCGTTGCGATGATGCTGGGTAGACCCCGCGCGAGGACGAGGGTGCCCTTCGGCAGGAGCGCGGGCAATACCAGGAGGACGACGACGACGCCGGCTGCCGCGAGCAGTGTCAGGCCGGTGACGCTACCGGCGTCGGGTTTCTCCGTATCGGCGAGCCGGACGACAGCCCACTGCGCTGCGAAGACACCACCGGCGAGGGCGAACCCGCGCAGCGTGCGTGTCCGGGCCGAGCCAGTCTCGACCGACGCGATGGGTCCGAGCTGGCTGGTCTTCGGCCACACGATGAGAACTGCGGCGAGCACCACCGGAGCCACGCCGAGGAACACCCAGCGCCACCCGAACTGCTCGGTCACGAACCCCGCGACCACCGGCCCGATGAGCGCCGGCAGAACCCACGCCGCGGCGAGCCAGCCGAAGACGACGGGTTGCGCTCGCTGCGGAAAGGAACGGCCGATCACGACGTACACCGCCACGATCATGAAGCCCCCGCCGAGCCCCGACACGGCCCGGCCGACGGTCACCAGCCAGAAAGCCGGCGCGGCTCCTGCGGCGAGCAGTCCGAGGATCATGAGGGCCATCCCGACCGCGAGAGCGGGGCGGGGGCCCTTGCGGTCGCACCAGGAGCCGGCGACGACCGTGCCGAGCAGGGAGGCAGTCAGGTACATCGAGAACGCGAGGCCGTAGCTCGACTCCCCGGACAGCTCGCGCGCCACGGACGGCATCGCGGTAACCACGGCCATGGCCTCGAAGGCGGCGCAGGTGATGATGGCCAGGATGCCGATGGTGAGCGGCCGCAACTCAGGAGACATCGCTCCGACGGGCGTATCGGACGTTCTACGTGTGGCCTTGCTCATGTCACCTGTTCTGCTGAGGGTGGGTCTGCGGTGTTGCGGGGGCTGCGGACTGGTGGGGCTGCGGTGTTGCGGACTGCTGAAGCCCCGCGTTGCCGGACCTGCGGCTTTAGGGGGGTGCGACGTTGCGAACTGCTGAAGCCCCGCGTTACTGAACCCGCGGCAGTACGGGGGTGCCACGTTGCGAACTGTGCCTTGCCGAAGCCGCGGAAAAGTCGGCGGTGCCGCACTGCTCAGCCCTTCGAAGCGTCAGGCGGCGCGTCTTCTCCTGGTTTGCGCAGCCAACGGCCGCTTGAGCTATCCGAGCCGCTCAGAATCCACCAGCGGGGCGGGGTCCTAGTCCTTCGGCTTGTCGTCGCCACCTGGGCGAAGCCCGTTGTAAATTTCCTTGCACTCCGGGCACACAGGAAACTTTTCCGGGTCACGGCCCGGAGTCCATACCTTGCCGCAGAGGGCAATCACTGGTTCGCCGGTGAAGGCGGACTCCATGATCTTTTCCTTGCGGACATAGTGCGAGAAGCGTTCTGCGTCGCCGGGCTCGACCTCCTGACGGAGTTCCTCACGTTCGATGGTCGCCGTCGAGCCGCCAGTACCGGCATCGAGTGGATCGTTTGCGAAGGGATCAGGAGGCATAGTCATGGGCTCAGTCTATCGCTCGAGGCTGCGCTGGTCAGGTGGTGCTCGGTAGCGCTCCGACTGTTCTTCGGGACGACCGATATTCGCCTTTTCCGGGCGACTGATATTCGTCGAGACTCTCTTCTTGTCTTTCGGCGATGATTACCTACCGCTCAATTGAATGCACGTCGGCTAGTGGCCAGAATTGTCGGTGGCAGGGGACATAATTGCGGTATGGCTACGAATTCGGAGGACTTGAAGAACCTCGAGCACATAACTGCTCGGATTACTTCCCTGAGCGCCGAGAAAGCACATATCGATGCAGAACTGGCGATCGCCACCGAACATATGCGGGTGCTCTTCGAGCATCGACTCCTGACCCACCTGTCCCAACCCACCACTCGATCCCCTTCGGGCCCTGTCATCAAGCGGCCCAGGACGAACCTCGCGGACACCACGACCGCCACGGAACTCGCCTGCCTGCTCCGGGTCTCCGAACGCACCGCCCACCGCCTCGTGCAACACGCGATGCTCCTGATCAACCATCACCGACCAACTCTCGTCGCCCTGCGTGCAGGAACCATCACCTGGGACCACACCACTGCCCTGCTCCACGAATACGCGGGCCTACCCCACACCACCGCGACACGTATGGAAGAAGCGCTCCTACCCGTCGCCCAGGTGACCACCGTGTCCCGCCTGTCGTACCGGGCCCGTCGCCTGCGCACCCGACTACACCCGACCGCACTTCAAGACCGCGCCCGCAGCGCCACCGAGAACCGGCGCATCGACGTTGAACCAGCCGACGACGCTATGGCCTGGCTTCACGCCTATCTCCCCGCCACCGACGCCGCAGCCATCGACGCCCGACTGACTCACACCGCCAGAGCCCTCCAAACGCCCCACGAGCGACGAACCCTCCCCCAACTGCGCGCCGACATCCTCACAGACCTCCTGCTCGACGACCGCCCCCACCCCAGTGACGAGCAAGACCACCGACTATTGGACGGGCGCTTCGAGGCGAACCGCGCCTCATCACAGTCGGCAGCATCACGGTCGACGGCCCCGCCTGCCTCTTCAAGTTCCGGTAATTCTGGTGGTTCCTGTGGATCAACTGGCTTTGGTGGTCAGCGTGTGCGAGCCCATATCAACGTCACCGTGCCCGTCCTGACGCTGCTCGGCGTCGACAACGAACCCGCCGACCTCGAAGGCTACGGGCCCATTCCCGCCGACATCGCCCGACGCCTCGCCGCCCACGCCCCCTCCTTCACACGCATTCTCACCCACCCCGAAACCGGGACGGTCCTCAGCGTTGGCCGCACCTCCTATGCCGTTCCTGCCGACCTGAAGAAATGGTTACGCGTCCGCGACCAAACCTGCCGACACCCCGGCTGCACCACCCCGGCTTCACGCTGCGAACTCGACCACACCAGGCCCTGGTCCCATCACGGCACCACTTCCCACAACAACCTCGCCCACCTCTGCCGCAAACACCACATGCTCAAAAGCGAAGGCATTTGGCACTACGACCAACAATCCAACGGCACCCTTCAAGCACGCTCTCCCGCCGGCAACACCTACTACGACACCCCCAACCCCCTGAGCACCTGAACGCCAGATCGCCGGATCGCCGGATCGCCGGATCGCCGGATCGCCGGATCGCCGGATCGCCAAGCATTCAGCACCCACCAACTGCGCAGCTGGCATCATGCGGATATGGGCATCAACCTTGGCGTGCACTGAAGGCAATACTCGAGGCGGTGTGACCGGTGGGACCAGTCCTGCGGGTGAGCGATATCAGCGGGTGGGGGCTTCGCAACCGATGCCGGTCGGGTTCTCGATGCAGTTCTCACTCACGTTGTGCCCCTTGGTCCGCCAGATACTCATCAGGTGTGGCTCCGATATCACTGAGGCCTCACCGGCCACCGGCTGAAACGGACCTCCGTCAACCGAATAATCTCCCGCGAAGAACGTCGTCAATGTCAACGTGAAGTCACCCGTCTGCACATACTGATGACTGGTTGAAGTCTGCGTATTGAACGCCACCCCGTCTACCGGGCCGCCCGGCGTCGACGTCGTCGCACTCGTGCTATCCCCGTAGGACCATTCGTAGGACACTGGTCGTGCTTTGAGCACGATCATCGCGTCCTGAAACTCAAATGTGAAATTCTGCTCTACAGCCTTGGCATAGATATTGGAATGCGCGTTCCTCAGCCCGAAATTCAGCGGCTGTGACACGACCGCCGCCGCCAGGACGGGCTGCTTTTGAAACTCCTCGATCGTGATCACAACCGGAGCCTCCGCCACGGCTGAAGTTGCCCCTTCAACAGGAGGCTCTGGTGGCGAACCGGGGTACATACAGGACGACCGTCCGGTGGGAGTCTGAGATGCCGGCTGCACGTTGCTATCCACTTCAATCCAGTTCACCAGGACACCACCATCCTGAGCATCACATCGGGCATCTACTCGCGGACACCGCGCTGGATCCAGATCACTACCGACCCCAGCAGTACAGGCCCGAACATAGGTGTAATCAACTCCGTCATCGATAGGCGAAACCACAGGGTTTGCACTAGTCGGAGTCGAATCAGATGGGCTCTGCGGTGGTGCATCATGCTTCTGGGAACCAGATTTCGCAGTGGCAACGAACTCGTTACTGTCGGCCCTCGCACTTGGCGGTACACCATCGGCTATCGCCGAGGTTGTCGGCGTGAGAAGACCTACAATTAGGACCAGGGAGACGGCAACCAGTGATATTTGACGCATTACGTTCCCTCTGGCCGTCCAAAATCGAGGGCCGTCCAACCACCTTGGGCATAGGAGGCAAAAATGACATCCACCATCGCCTCGGTTGCGGGTTCTGAAGGGAATGCGCTCCCATCGTTTTCAAAGTAGGTGATTTCCGCCTGTTCATTATCGACAAATACTTGCACAGACCCCTCGGTGTTGATTGTAAAGTCTGTGCTGAAGCTAAGCACCTCAAATTCCCCGCCGCTGATCCACTGACCATCTTCATAGATGCCCTGCACCACTTCTTTCACCTGATTGCACGTCCTGCAATTTTCGCCAGTGACAGCCTCGAAAGGCACCCAATCATTCGTCTCGTAACCGTACGAGAAGAGCTCGAACCAGTACTTCGTGAACGCCTCCAGCCCCTCGGCCGAATTCTCGTCAGCGAGCGCCGGCTTCGCAGGAATTGGAAGGTTGGCGGCGGGACCGGCTGAAGACGCAGGCGACGGCTCGGAACTGGCAGGTGCGGACGCGGAGGCTGACGGCGACGCATCAGGGCCCGCCGGAGATGAGGACGGCGACGGCTGACCAGCGGTTTGGGTGGCGGCAGGATCAGGGTCACCCTGGCAGCCACTCAGGAGCACTATTGCAACTGCCGCACCTGCCACTACCGGAGTCACTCGTCCAAGACCAACCGATCGCATGAAGTACATGCAATTCCCCCATCACACTTGCCCGACACCCGGAACGGCCCAGCATAGCCGGGAGGTCGGATAGCGCTACGGGTTATGCACAGCGAAATTGCCATCAGATGGGAGGCACGGCGTTCGGGATACCACGAGCGTTCCAGAGGGGTCGCGAGCACCCCGACGGTTCCAACTGGCACTCCACGCCGCTCGTCGCGGCTCCATGCGCACAAACGCACGGGGCTCGACCGGCAGCCGAATCAACGGTTGGCGGAGACCGCCAGCAGCAACTCGGGCGCCCTGCGGTCGTACCAACGACCACCCATCCGAATGCCGACCACGAGCAGGATTGCTCCCAGTGCCACCCCGACCAGCAACGCGAGCCAACCGAACAGCATATTGCCGGTCACCAAATAGGCGATGGCGAGGACGATCTCGGGCAAGGCAAGGAGCAGCATCACCAACCACCCGATGAACTGCACGGCGAACATCGTGAAGTTCGTGCCCGGAGGAGTCTTGAAGGCACTTTCCCCCGGCAGTGGAACGTTATAGGTATACCGGGCCGAGACGACGCTCGACAGCCCGGCGCCAGTCAGCAGGAGTCCCAGGGACAGTCCCAGCATGGCCGGCGCATCTCCGATGCGGCCGGCGACCACCAGCGGCACCAGGGTGAACACCAGGGTGATTGGCAACGCGAACACCAGCAGCGCCGCGGCACGTCCGGACCGGTCGTCGCGCCCGCTCACTCCGGTGGACACGTGCAAGCTGAAGGCCGTGTTGTCGTAGGAGATGTCGGCGGAGATGGACCACGCCATGAGGAATGCCGTGATCGGGCCGAGGAAGGCGAAGGCCTCTCCTGACGCGCCCCCGGAGAAGAACAACAGGACGGCGACGAACGGGATGATCACCAGCGAGGCGGAGTACCGCGGATCCCTGAACCAGTAGGTCAGGGCCCTGGCCGTCACGGCTCCTGCAGGCGTCGCCGGGAAGCGGCCCAGGAACCCGAGATTTCCACCCGCGCGCTTGGTGACCGCGTTGTAGGGCGGAGTGACGAGTGCATGGCTGAGGCTCCGGCTCCACAGCACGAGGAATAACGCCAACGTCGCCGCCCCGATCAGGAATCGGGCGACGGCGAGCCCGGCCTCGCCCGCTGCGACGTCGGCCGGAGCTGCCCAGAGGGCTCCGAGCGGAGTCCAGGCGAGGACGTCGGCCAACGAAGATGCAAATCCCGGCGAGTTCTGGAAACCCGCCGTCACTCCCCCGATGATGGGGCCGAGGAAGATCAGGGGGATGAAGGCGATGATCCCGTTGACGTCCTTGAACCGCCGGGAACCGGTCATGGAGGACACCGCCGTCGTCACGAGCCTGGAGGCTACGACGCATAGCAGCACCGCGACCAGCCCGCACACGAGCGCTGTGAGCGCTGCCGCCGGATAGCGGATCCAGGTGAGCACCTGCGCCAGGCTCGCGATCAGGGTAACCACGCCGGGGATGCCGACCAGTCCACCGAGCACCAGCCCTGCGAGAAGCTGGCGCATCGGGATGGCGAACGTCACGAAGCGCGCCGGGTCGAGCGTCATGTCGATGCCGGTCGCCGCGATGGGAATGACGAGCCACCCGAGGACTGCTGCGGAGCCACCGATCACGAGGACCGTCCGGATGAACTCCACGTCGGCCGATCCGAGCAGCACGAGACCGACGACGAGCAGGGAGAGGATTCCGAGTCCGTACAGGCCGCCGAGGATCACGCCGATGAGTTGCGCGGTACTGCGCTTGAGCGAGTTACGCAGGAGGAGGAGCTTCAGTCTCAGGAGGTTCGCAACCACGACAGCCCGTCCGACGTATTGCGGCCACCGACAAGCTCCACGAAGCGGTCCTCCAGCGTCGCGTCACCCCGGACCTCGTCGACCGTCCCTGCGGCGAGCACAGTACCCGCGGCAATGACGGCAACGTGGTCGCACATGCGCTGGACGAGGTCCATCACGTGACTGGAGACGATCACCGACCCTCCGGACTGCACGTAATTCGCCAGGATGTCCCGGATGTTCGCTGCCGACACGGGATCCACGGATTCGAAGGGCTCATCGAGGACCAGCAGTTTCGGAGCGTGGATCAGGGCCGATGCGAGGGCGATCTTCTTCGTCATACCGGCGGAGTAGTCGACCACCAGTGTGCCGGCGTCGTTCGTGAGGTCGAAAGCCCGCAGCAGGTCGCCGGTCCGCTCTGCGACCGTCGCACGGTCCATTCCGCGCAATAATCCGGCGTACGTGACGAGCTGCTCGCCCGTGAGGCGATCGAACAGTCGGACGCCGTCGGGCAGGATGCCCATCAGCTTCTTCGCCTCGAGGGGCCGCGCCCACACATCGACGCCGTGCACGAGAGCCTGGCCGAAGTCCGGTCGAAGGAGGCCGGTCGCCATCGACAGTGTCGTGGTCTTGCCCGCACCGTTGGGTCCCACCAGCCCGTAGAACGAACCCTGCGGAACCTCGAGGGTGACGCCGTTCACCGCGATCTTCTCGCCGAAACGCTTGGCGAGCCCACGAATGCTCAGCGCCGCGCTACCGGCCCTTGCTTCGGGGTTGTTCTCGTCGGACGGTAGTGGCACCAGAGAGCTCATGCGCCCACGCTAGCAACGGGCACGCGGGCTGCTCGTCATCCCAAAGGAGGAAAAGCCACCCGTAGGAGGAGGACGAGGAGGCGGATCCCGGTCAGAAACCGCCGGCGCGCTCGTACTGGGGTACAGGGACGAATTCATGTCCGAGCTCGTGGGCTGCCCGCATCCACCAGTGCGGGTCCCGAAGCGCGGCCCGGGCGATCAGCACGACGTCGGCACTCTCGTTCCGGATCACGGCGTCCGCCTGGTGCGGGTCGCTGATGAGCCCGACGGCGCCGGTCGGAACGCCCGAGGTCCGCACTTCCTCGGCCAGCGCGACCTGATAGCCAGGGCCGACCGGGATCGGAGCAGCCGGGACCGCGCCACCGGAGGAGACATCGACGAAGTCGACGCCCTCTTCCGCCGCGCACTTCGCGAGCCGCGCGGAGACCGCGCCATCGATCCCGCCCTCCGTCCAGTCGGAGGCCGAGATCCTCAGCAGGAGTGGCATCGTCTCCGGGATGACGCGCCGGACCTCGCGTATCACCTCGAGCGTCAGGCGGAAGCGGGATTCCTCCGAGCCGCCCCAGCCGTCCGTACGGGTGTTGACCAGCGGCGAGAGGAACTGGTGGAGCAGGTATCCATGGGCCGCATGGATTTCCATGGCGTCGAATCCGGCGTCGACGGCCAGTACCGCAGCACGACCGAAATCGCGGATGACCCCGTCAATGTCCTCCTCGGTCATCGCCCGGGGTGCCGCGTACTTGCCAAAGGCCTCCTCCGTCGGACCGAGGGTCTCCCAACCACCGTCCGAAGCGGGCACGGAGTTGTGCCGGCCGCTGAAGGGCCAGTAGGTCGACGCCTTCCGGCCGGCGTGGGCTAGCTGCACTGCCGTCTTCGTCCCGACGGCGCTGTGCTCGTGGACGAAGTCGTTGATGCGGCGCCACGCGTCGGCCTGTTCCTGCGTGTAGATGCCGGCGTCGCGGGGGCTGATCATCCCTTCGTGGCTGACGGCCGCCGCCTCGGTGATGATGAGCGCCGCGCCGCCGGTGGCGAACTGGCCGAGGTGCACGAGGTGCCAGTCCGTGGGCACACCCGCGGCCACGTCCGGGTCGCAGGAGTACTGGCACATGGCTGCCACCCATCCCCTGTGCGGGAGCTCGAGCGAACGGAGCGTGATCGGGTCGAAGAGACCGGGGTTACCGGTCCGGGTGACTGCGGAGGTCATGTCGTCCTTCGATGGTGTCGGGCGGGGATGGACGTGGTCTAGAACAGGGCGCGGGCGAGCGCGCTCCTCGCCTTCGTCACGCGGGGGTCGGTGACGCCGACGACGTCGAACAGGTCGAGCAGTCGCCTGCGCGCCGCTTCCTTGTCCTCGCCGGCGGTGCGCCCGATGAACGCGATGATGCGGTTGAAGGCGTCCTCGACATGCCCGCCCGTGAGGTCGAGGTCGGCGACCGTGAGCTGGGCGTCCAAGGCGTCGGGCTCGTCGGCTGCGCGCTGCCGCACGACGTCGGCCCGGAGGTTCTGGACCCGCTCCAACAGTTCGACCTGCGCCAGACCTGCCTTCGCCTCCGCATCCGCGGGTTGCTCCATGAGCGCACGCCGATACGCGGCTGCGGCGGCTGCGTAGTCGCTCTTCTCGATGGCGTCGAAAGCCTCCTGGTGCAACGGCGGCAGAGGCGGCTCCTCCGCCTCTGCGGCGTCGGGCTGCGACCCGTCGTTGAGGCTGCCCGTGACGCCGTTGGCCTCGGCGACCTTCATGAGCTCGTCGAGATAGCCCAGGATCTGCTGTTCAGGAAGGACGCCCTCGAACAGCGGTACCGGCTGTCCCTTCACGACCGCGACGACGGTCGGTGCGCCCTGCGCCTGAAAGGCCTGCGCGATCTGAGGCTGTGCCTGGAGATCGACGTTCGCGAGCAGCATCCTGCCATCGGACGCCACGGTAGCGGCCTCGAGGACGGCCGTCACCTGGTTGGACTGCTCACTCCACGGGGCGCGGAGGTTCACGATGACGGGCACCTGGGACGAAAGCTGCACCAGCTGCGGGAAGGTCTGCTCCGTCACCTCGACGATGTAGGGGCTCTGTGCAGCAGGCGCCTGCCGTGCCGCTGCCGGTCGGGCAGCCGCTTCCGCGCGTGCCTTCAGGGCGGAGAGGTCCACCGCTCCCCGCAGGTTCATGCTTGACGGCGGGATACCGCCCCGTTGTGCTGGTGTGGACAATGCTCTGCCTTTCTCTGGCTGCTGCTGGTGGGTTGCCGACCGATGGCGGCATGAAGCCTTGTTCAGCGCAGTGTGGCCGACAACAACTGCTGTGCGGCGCCGATGACCCGGATCTTATCGTCGCTCCCCGCGGGTGGTACATACATCATCACGGCTTCGCCGTAATTGACGTCGATGCCCTTCTCACTGACATCCTTGCCCGTCAGGGACTGGTACACCGTCCCTTTCAGGTCGATGGTGTCCCCCGGGGACTTGGGCAGGCTGCTGTACGTGTGGGTGAGGTATCCGAAGACCATGGCGCCGCCGTCACCCGAGAGGAGGGCTTGTGTGCGGTCCTCCTCGGCTGCGTGGCTGAAGGTGATGGTGGCGGCCTCGTTGCCCGGGTCGGCGACGACGCCGGCCTGGAACTCGGTGATCGCCTCGGCGAACGAATTCTCCTCGAACGTCTCCTTGTTGGCACCGGAGGGCTTGGTGAGGAAGTCCGCGATGGAGGCCACGGCCGACTGCGGGGCAGTGGCGAGCGTTCCGGCTTCCTCGAGCGGCACCGGGCCGGTAGCGCCGGGCGCTGGAGCGGATGGGAAGGTGCTTCCCGGCAGCATCTGCACCGCTGACGTCAGCCTGTAGTTGTCGCGGGGCGTCTCCTGAACCAGCAGGAGCGCCTGCGGTACGGGGTTCTGCTCGCCCTGTGTCAGCGCCACGATGGTTCGCGGCCATTCCGGACCGGTCGGGACCATCTCCAGCATCAAGGGTGCATCGGCAACCGGCGCGGGCGCGGCTGCCTTCGCGTCCTTCGCGCCGACGGCGTAGGACCCCGAGCGGAGATCGAGCGCGGCGCCGGCGACCCGAGGTGCCAGGCGCTTGGCGTCGGAGGCGGCGTCGGCGTCGGCAACGGTCGAGGCTACGGACCCGAGGATGCGCTCGAGCTGGCTCTCGAGGACGACTGGCGGGCCACTCGCCTCACTGCCTGCGGACGGCGCGCCCGTGGCGGCCGAGGTCGGCGTCGCAGTGGAGGAGGGAGATGGGGATGCCGTGGACGAGACGGAGGGCGACGGCGACGTCGTCGCCATTCCCGGTGCGATCCCCAGCAGGGATCCGGCACCGATCAGTCCGGTCACCACGACGACGGCGGTGGGCGTGGCGATGGAGGACGCAGCCCCCGTCCTGCCGTCCTGCGCCTGCCTGCGTGCATAGGCACGGGTTCCCTGGGCAGGTTCGTCCCGGCTACCGGGAGTGCCACTGTTCCCCCGGGCGCGGGGGGTGATGAACAGGAGTGCGATTCCGAGCACGACGACGAGGGCGCCACCGATGATGAGGGGCAGCGCGAAGGGGGTCGACTGGTCGTTCGGGCGCGTCACGGACACGTCGGTCGGAGCCGGCGCCTTCCCGTCCGCCGCCAGCAGGATGGACCAGTCCCCCTCGACGGGCTCGCTCCACCGGTAGGTGAGCGTGCCGTCCCCCGGCTCCTCGCTGACCCAGAGATCGCTTCCGCTGGGGTCTGGCACGGAGTCCTCACCGTCGACGCGCTCGCTGGACAACGCGTCCTCGCTGATACCGGTCACGCTGAGATGCGCCGCATCCCCCACCCATGCCTCGACGTCGGAAGCCCGTCCGACGGCGAGGGTGAAGGGCCCGTCGGCAGTCACCGTCACCTCGACCGAGCCGCCCTCGGAACCACGCGCACCCGGCTCGATCACCGTGAGGGGCGCGGACTGCGCACCCTGCGCAACACTCGCCGTCACCGTTTCCGCCGGCGCCCAGATGGTCCGCTGCCCGATGCCGAGAAGCATCAGCAGGAGCCCTGCCACGATGATCGGTACTGCTGTCTTAACGCGCACTGATTGCCTATCGTCGTCCGTTTACGGCGGACCGCGTGGCCCCTTCCGCTCTGGTGGTCCGGCATGCCGCTCGGAAGTCCACGCAGGAATAGTCACTCAATGGTAACGAAGTTCCTACCGTTCGATCGGCCCTGAGCGGCGCCCGCCCGCGCCACCGTCGGACGGTCCTGCCGGGGCGCGGATCGCCCCGCGTCAAGAACCTCGCCCGCATGCCCTGACTGTTAGGGTTTCGCTAGACCCGCGGTAGACGCACCGCTCACGTGAAAGCAGAGCTCTTCGTTGACAGACCACCAGGACCTCCCGCTCGATCAGCCGCTTCCTCGGCCTGACGGGGCCGGAACCAGCGACAACGGCCTGTCCGCAGCTGATCGGTCCGTCATCGTGACACCGCCGCCGTCGACTCTCCGGAGCCTTTTCTCGCTCGCCCGCAGGTCGCTCCCCTCGGCACAGCCACGGCCGCGCTTCGAGTTCCCGGAGCTGGAGCCCCTTCCCATCGCCGTCGACCCTGGCGTCTCCCTGTCGGACGAACGCCTCAAGTTCGGTGGAGTCAGAGCGCCGAGTATGCAAACCCACCCCATACATTTCGGCTTCATGATGAGTGTCGGCGTCGGCCTTGCGCTGCTCGCCTTCTTCATCATCACCAACGTCGGTCAGCTCCTGGTCTGGATCGGCGCAGCACTCTTCATCGCCCTCGGCCTCGACCCGATCGTCCGGTGGCTCGAGACCAAGCGCGTACCGCGCCCTGCGGGAATCGCGGTCTCCCTGCTGGTGCTCGTGGGCATCGTCGTCGGCTTCTTCGCGCTGCTGATCCCGACCATCGTCAACCAGACGTCCCAGATCATCGACCGCGCGCCGGAATATGCCGACGACTTCCTGAATTCCGAGTTCTTCACGACCGTCGACCAGCAGTTCCAGGTCCGGGAGCGCGTAAGCAGCGAGATCGATGGATTCCTTGCCAACAGCTCGGCCGTCGGCGGTATCTTCGGAGGGGTTCTTGGCGTCGGGACGGTCATCGTCAACGGACTCTTCGGGGCCCTGGTGATCCTGGTGCTGGCGCTCTACTTCCTCGCGTCGCTGCCGTCCATGAAGAAGTGGGCGTACCGGCTCGCCCCGCGATCACGCCGCCCGCGCGTCGAGGTCCTGTCCGAGGAGATCACCCGCAGCGTCGGCATGTACGTCATCGGGCAGGCCTGCGTCGCCCTGTTGAACGGCACCTTCGCCTTCATCGTGATGTCGTTCGCCGACGTACCGTTCTCCGTGCTGCTGGCGTTCGTGGTCGCCCTGCTGGCCTTCATCCCGCTGGTCGGCGGAACCATCGCCGCGGTCCTGGTCACCCTGATCTCCCTCACCGTGGGATGGCACACCGCCCTGCTGTTCGCCATTCCGTACATCGCATACCTGCAGTTCGAGGCGTACTTCATCTCGCCCCGCATCATGCAGCGGGCAGTAGCGGTCCCCGGGGCGGTAGCGGTCATCGCCGTGATCGCGGGCGGAAGCCTCCTGGGCGTCCTCGGCGCACTGATCGCCATCCCGACGGCGGCAGCCGTGATGCTGCTGCTCAAGGAAGTCTTCATCGCGCGTCAGGACAGCCAATAGGCCCCGTTCAAGCTGTCGGCGGCATTCCGCCTACGGGGCTGTAGCCGCCGGACCCTCCCACATGGTGGGCAGCGGTGACACCGGGGCGGGCAGCACGACGTCGGCGATCTCGTTGAGCGCGCGCGCGGCGTACTTCTCCCCCACCCAGAGGTGCTTCGCACCCTTCACGGGAACGACCTCCGCCTGCGGCACGGCCGCGAAGCGCTCAGATGCTTCCGGGGGCTTCAGGTAGTCGTCGTGTTCGGGAACGAGAACCTTCAACGGCAGGCCCGCTGCTGCCCAGGCGGCGAGGTCGTCATCGTCCGCCCGGTGCAGTGGCGGCGAGAGCAGGATGGCCCCCTCGATGAGCTCCGCCACCGGGTCCCGCGCGCCGTACTTGAGGCACAGCTCGGTGCCGAAGGACCAGCCCACGAGCCAGATGTTGTGGAGCCCCTGCGCCACGGCCCAGTCCACTGCGGCCTGCAGGTCCAGGCGCTCGCCGTCGCCGCCGTCGAAGGCACCCTCGCTGCAGCCCCGCGGCGAGCAGGTGCCGCGCGTGTTGAACCGCAGGACGGCGATGTCGGCGAGGGCCGGGAGCCGGAAGGAGGCCTTCCTGTACACGTGGGAGTCCATGAAGCCGCCGTGCGTCGGCAGGGGATGAAGCGTCACGAGCGTGGCCTGCGGTGCCCGACCGCCCGCGGGTGCGGCGAACTCCCCCACCAGCGTCAGCCCGTCCGCCGTGTGCAGCTCGATGTTCCGACGATCCGCGGGAAGCACCGTCGACGCGCGGATCTCGACTGCCTCGTGGCTGGTCCTGAAGGTGTACTCGGGGGTGTCGCGGCTGGCCATCCGACCAGTCTAGGTGGGTCTGCCGGCCTCCGAGGCGGCCCCTCGGGCTTGCGGGAAGAGCCTCAGTAACGGAAGCTCCGCGTCTGCCAGCACCGCACATGCCAGTGCCTCCGGTCAGCCAGCGCTGCCTCGGGACCGAACAGCGAGTCCTCGCGCCACACCACCAGGTGCGCGATCCCGGGCAGGATGAACGAGTTGCAGCCGGGGCACGTATACGTCTTCGCCGCGTTCCGCTCGGTGATGCGCCTCACGGACCACTCGCCGTCGGGCGCGGTCTCCCGCAGGGGCAGCCCTACGCGGGACCGCTCGAGGTCCTCCTCCGGCGGCGCAGCCCACTTGGGCCGTGAGGAACCGCGGGGACGGTTCGGGCGGTTGGAACGGGGCACCGTCACAGTCTGCCCGACCGGGGGCTGTCCGTGGAAACGGGTCGGGGCCTCCGTCGGAACGTGCTGCCACGCGGAAGGCCTCCCCCGGTACGAACCCGCACCGGGGAGGCCTGTTTCGCGCTGTCTGCCTGCTAGCAGCGGCTGGCCCGCTGCTCTGCGGTGGCGGGGTTGTTGTAGCAGGTGTCACCGGTCCCGCGGGTGCTGGACGTCACGACCGGCGCCCCGGGTGCACTGGTTTCGGTCTCGAGCGGGGCCAAGGTTTCGCGGTCCACGGTGACCTCGGGATTAGCCGGGGTCGTTACCTCCTGCACATCGTCCGGGGCCGCAGCTTCCGTGACCGTTACCTCAGGGGCGGCGGGTGCGCAGAGCGTATTCACCAGGTCCTCACCGGGGAACGTTTCGTTGGTGATCACCGGCTCGCCGGCCTCTTGGAAGGTCGTCACCAACGGGGCAAGGGCCGTCTCATTGACGACTATCCGCGGGTTGGCGGCAATGGGGAATACCACCAGCACCAGCGGGGCTGTCGTGTTGAGCTCGTACCGGTATGTGGTCACCGTGGTCGTCGCGGTCCTCGTCCGCGGAACGGTCACCGTGCGCGTCTGTGTCGTCGCCTGCGTCGTGGTCCTGGTGAACGAAGTGGGCTGCGTGGTCGTCACGCAGGATTCCTGCTGCTGGCTGGAGGTGGACACCTCGGTCACCGGCGTGGTCGTCGTGGTGACGGTCTCCCGCAGCTGAGTCGTCGTGGTGACGCGCTCCTGCGGGGTGGTGACGGTGGTGATCACGGTCGTCGGCGTCGTGGTGGTCGTCACGACGGTCCGCTCACACCGCTCGACGGGCTTGGCACCCTTGTCATTGTTGACACGTTGGCAGTTCCGCGTGCCGGGTGCATCGGTGCTGGTCGGTGTCCCGCGCTCGGTGCGGGTGGTCGTCACCGGCGTGCCGGCAACGACCACCGGGACCGCCGTGGACTCCCCGGCATCAATCTCTTCGGAGCTGACCGAGGGGGTACCAGGACGCTCGGTCTCCACCACGACAGGATCTCCGACATCACGGGTCTCCGTCTCCGTCGTCGCATCAACCAATGGTGCGGGCGAATCGACGACTATCGGAGAGCCGAAAGGCACCGCATTGCTGTACGTCGTCTCGGGTACGCCGGCCACGGTGACCGGTAAAGTCCTCGTGGTGACGACGCACCGGTCCCCGCCCTGTGTAGCCGCTTCCGTATAGACACCGCCGGCCTGCAGGCACGTGTGCGCCCGGGTGTGGGTGGCGTTCGCTGCCGGAGCGAGCGGTCCGACCGCACCGCCGACGAGCAGCCCGACAGCGGCGAGACCTGTGATGTACCTGCGTGATTTCATAGGGGATTCCTGCCTCGCAACGCTGCGGGTAGTCGAATCTGCGTATGGAAGTGGCCGTGCGTGGTTGGGTTTGGGGGCAGGGCAATCTGTTGACACTGTAGGGATTGCCGCCGGGAGGCATGTCTGGGGTGGCCCAATATTGTTTGCCTGGGTCAAGTGTCGGTGCGTACTTCAGGCTCGGCAACACTCGTGTTTTCCAAAGCCGACCAAGTAGTGGCTGCTCCGGCAGACCCCGAACCGCCCGCTGTCGAAATCCTGAGGACCCCGCAGGAGTCCGGACCCGGCCCAGCGGGCCCCTAGAATGGACAGGTCCGACCGCCGGCGGATCGACCATCCGTGACCGCGGCCGGGCATCCACCCGCAGTAGATCCGAAGGTTGATTGTGCGTCTTGTCATAGCCCGCTGCTCCGTCGACTACATCGGCCGCCTCCGCGCGCATCTCCCCCTTGCCACCCGGCTGCTCATGGTGAAGTCCGATGGTTCCGTCCTGGTGCACTCCGACGGCGGCTCCTACAAACCCCTGAACTGGATGAGTCCGCCCGCCACACTGCGCCTGACCCCGCCCGACGATGCCGACCGCGCCGAGGGCATCACCGAGGTCTGGACGGTGCAGCACGGCAAGAGCGACGACAAGCTCGTCATCAACATCCGCGAGCAGTTCCATGATTCCTCGCACGATCTCGGGGTCGACCCAGGGCTCGTCAAGGACGGCGTCGAAGCGGATCTGCAGCGCCTCCTCGCCGAGCAGATCGAGCTCCTCGGAGCCGGTTTCACCCTCATCCGCCGCGAGTACATGACGGCCATCGGGCCCGTGGACATCCTCGCCCGTGATGCCGAGGGGCGGACGGTGGCCATCGAGCTGAAGCGCCGCGGCGACATCGACGGCGTCGAGCAGCTCACCCGCTACCTCGAGCTGCTCAACCGGGACCCGATCATGTCGCCGGTGCGGGGGGTCTTCGCGGCGCAGCAGATCAAGCCGCAGGCACGCGTGCTGGCCATCGATCGGGGCATCGACTGCCTGACCCTGGACTACGACGCGATGCGCGGGGTCGACGACAGCGCCTCCCGCCTCTTCTAGGCCCACCCCGGTCCCGTCCTCCGCCGGAGGGCCGGAACCACGACGGCCTAGAATCGGACCATGGCCCTCTCCAGCGGAACGCCCACTGCCCTTTCCGGACGACTGGTGACCGACGCCGGCATCATCGACGACGGCGTGCTGCACTGGGACGGCACCCGCATCACCGCGGCCGGCCGGGACACCGGGGACATCGCCGGAGGAAACCTGCCCGAGGGCTACCTGATCCTCCCCGGGCTCATCGACCTCCACTGCCACGGTGCGGGAGGAGGCGACTTCACCTCGGGTTCAGCCACCGATATCGAGACGGCTGCGGCACACCTCCACCGGAGCGGCTCGACGACAGTCCTGGCCAGTACCTGCTCGGCACCTCTCGAGGACCTCGAGGCCGCCTTCGGCCGCCTGTCCGAGGCCGTCGAAGCCGGACTGGTGGCAGGCATCCACGCGGAGGGTCCCTTCCTGTCGAAGGATCGCAACGGAGCCCATGACCCCGCTTTCCTGCTCCTGCCGACGCAGGAGGACGTCGCGCGGCTCGTGGCCGCCGGGCGCGGGCACCTGGCCTCAATGACGTATGCCCCCGAACTCCCCGGGAGCGACGTCCTCGTGTACGAGCTGGTGATGCACGGCGTCATCCCGTCGATAGGCCATACGGACAGCTCCACGGAGGGAACGGCGGCCGCGCTGGACCTCATCAACGAGGAGCTGGCGTCCACCGGTTTCGCCGGCTTCAGCGGCAGGCCCACGGCGACCCACCTCTTCAACGCGATGCCCGTGATCCACCACCGCTCGCCCGGGCCGGTGCCGTTGCTGCTGCAGCGCGCCCGCGCGGGCGAGATCGCCGTCGAACTCATCGCGGACAATGTGCACCTCCACCCGGAGACGGTGCGGATGGCGTTCACGATCGCAGGGTCGGAGAACATCTGCCTGGTCAGCGATTCGACGTCGGCGACGGGCTGCACCTCCGGAACCTACCGGTTGGGACGCAGCGAGGTGACCGTCGTCGGCGACTCGGCCGTACTCATGGCGACCGGAGCCCTGGCCGGCGGCGCGGGCAGCCTCCTCGACGTCGTTCGGTGCTCGGTTCAGGCCGGAGTGGGCATCGTCGACGCCGTTCGCTCCGCGACATCGGTCCCGGCGAGCGTCCTGGGACTCGCGGACGAAGTGGGGAGCCTGCGCAGCGGCCTCCGGGCCGATGCGCTGGTGGTGTCCGAGGACCTCGAGCTGAAAGGCGTCCTCCGCAGTGGAACCTGGATCCGGCCCCTGGAGCTCTGACATCCCCTGGCTTTTCAGCGCCACGGTAGAGGAATCAGCGCCACGTCCCGATGCCGATGACCGGACCCGCCTCGATCCATGAGGAGAGGCCCGCGTAGACGTCGTACTTCATCGCCAGATCGAAGGGCTCGCCCTCATAGGCCAACTGCACGACGATGGCTCCGGGCTGGATGCGGACACGCTCCGCCTCCGTGGGAGACCGCCAACCCTCCACCTCGAGGGAACTGCGCAGGAAACGGAATCTGGGGATGGGGCTCAGGGACAGGAGACTGAGCCATTCCAGGTTCTTGTCCGTATAACGACAAACCCCCACCCGCCAACCCTTCGGAGGGAGGCGGATGGAGGCGTCGAAGGTGCCGAGGGCACGGTTCAGCTGATACCGGCGGAGGAGGAATGCGCCGATCACGAGCACGAGCAGTCCGAAGACGACCGCGAGGCTGATGAACGTCACACCCAGTACCTCCATGCTCAGGACCCTAAGCGGATTCCGGCGTCACCGAGCCGCCGACCTTGGCGTTGTCCGCCACGATCACCACGCGGTTGGAATCGACCGAGAAGAATCCTCCGTCCACACCCACGACCAGGCGCTCGCCGCTGACCGGCACCACCGAAAGCTCGCCGGCTTCGAGGATTGCGAGGATCGGCGCGTGGCCGGGAAGGATCCCGATCTGGCCGTTGGCGGTCCGAGCATTGACCACGCGCGCCGCGCCCGACCACACGAAGTGGTCGGCCGCGACGATTTCGACTTGGAGTTCGCCCTGTGTCGCCATCGGCGCTACTTACCGGTCTGCTCTTGGATCTTGGCCCACTGGCGCTCGACGTCGTCGAGGCCGCCGATGTTGAAGAACGCCTGCTCCGCGATGTGGTCGAGGTCGCCGTTGCAGATCGCCGAGAAGCCCTCGATGGTGTCCTTGATGGAGACCGTCGACCCTTCGACGCCGGTGAACTGCTTGGCGGTGTAGGTGTTCTGCGAGAGGAACTGCTGGATACGGCGCGCACGCGCGACGATCACCTTGTCCTCTTCGCTGAGCTCGTCGATGCCGAGGATGGCAATGATGTCCTGCAGTTCCTTGTTCTTCTGCAGGATCTGCTTCACGCGGACGGCCGTGTTGTAGTGATCGTTGCCGATGTACTGGGGGGCCAGGATGCGCGAGGTCGAGGCGAGCGGGTCCACGGCCGGGTACAGGCCACGGGACGCGATCTCGCGTGAGAGCTCAGTGGTCGCATCGAGGTGCGCGAAGGTGGTTGCCGGAGCCGGATCGGTGTAGTCGTCAGCAGGCACGTAGATGGCCTGCATGGACGTGATCGAGTGGCCCTTCGTCGAGGTGATGCGCTCCTGGAGGAGGCCCATCTCGTCGGCGAGGTTCGGCTGGTAGCCTACGGCGGACGGCATGCGGCCCAGCAGGGTCGACACCTCGGAACCCGCCTGGGTGAAACGGAAGATGTTGTCGATGAAGAGCAGGACGTCCTGGTTCTGCACATCGCGGAAGTACTCCGCCATGGTCAGGGCCGAGAGCGCCACGCGAAGACGCGTTCCTGGCGGCTCGTCCATCTGGCCGAACACGAGGGCCGTGTCCTTGAGAACGCCGGCCTCCTCCATCTCGACCCAGAGGTCGTTGCCCTCACGGGTACGCTCACCGACGCCGGCGAACACCGAGGTGCCGCCGAAGTTACGGGCGACACGCGTGATCATCTCCTGGATGAGGACGGTCTTGCCGACACCGGCGCCACCGAACAGACCGATCTTCCCACCCTTGATGTAGGGGGTCAGCAAGTCGATGACCTTGATGCCGGTCTCGAGCATCTCCGTGGAGCCCTCGAGGGAGGCGAAGCTGGGGGCCTTGCGGTGGATGGGCCACCGCTCGGTGATCTGCAGCTCGGACTCGTCGACGTCGAGCGGCTTGCCGAGGACGTTGAAGATGTGGCCCTTGACCCCGTCACCGACGGGGACGGAGATAGCCGATCCGGTGTCCTGCACCACGGTCCCGCGGACGAGACCGTCCGTGGCCTGCAGCGAGATCGCCCGTACGAGGTTGTCGCCCAGGTGCTGCGAAGTCTCGAAGGTGATCAGGCGGGTGACACCGTTGAGGGTGACCTCGGTGGTGAGGGCGTTGTACATTGCGGGGATTGCGTCGGCCGGGAACTCGACGTCGACAACCGGGCCGATGACACGTGCAATACGGCCGGTGGCGCCGGGGGCAACTGAGTCCGTACCGTGTTCAACAGTCTGGGCAGTCATCTCTCTCACTTCATTTACGTAGATGGCGTGGAAACAAGTCTAGCTGTGCACCCGGCGCCCGCGAGGACCCGGATGAGGGAGGACATCAGGAGGCGTTCAACGCATCCGCGCCGGCGACGATCTCCGAGAGCTCCTGGGTGATCTCCGCCTGGCGGGCGGTGTTGCGCAGGCGTGTGTACTTCTTGATGAGCTCCGTCGCGTTGTCACCTGCGGACTTCATCGCCCGCTGGCGGGCAGCGAGCTCGCTCGCCGCTGCCTGCAGCATGGCGGCGAAGATACGCGCTTCGATGTACCTCGGAAGGAGCGCGTCCAGAACCTGCTCGGGCTCCGGCTCGTACTCGTAGAGAGGGAGGAGTTCGCCGTCCTGCGGCTCGTCCTCGTCCACGACCTCGAGCGGGAGCAGGCGCATGATGGACGGTTCCTGCACGACCATCGACCTGAACTTCGTGTAGACGACGTGGATCTCCTCCACGCCACCGTCCTCGAAGTCCTTCAGGAAGGTGGACAGGAGCGCCTCACCGACCTCACGGGCGGTGCTGAACTCGGGAGCATCGGTGCCTCCGGTCCAGACCTTCTCGTAACCGCGGCTGCGGAAGTCGAAGTAGACCTGGGCTTTCCGGCCGATGAGGTATGCCTGGATCTCCTTGCCCTCGGAGCGGAGCGTCTCGAAGAGTCCCTCCGCCTGCTTGAGGGCACTGGCCGAATACGAGCCGGCGAGGCCTCGGTCGGATGCCATCACCAGTACGGCTGCGCGCCGCACCTGACCGCGCTCGGTGGTCAGGGGGTGGTCGATCTCCGTCTGCGACGAGACGGCCGAGACGGCACGTGTAATCGCGTTCGCGTACGGCAGCGCCGCGGCAACACGCGTACGTGCCTTGCCGATGCGAGAAGTCGCGATCAGTTCCATCGCCTTGAAGATCTTCCGCGTCGATGTGGTCGAGGCGATCTTCTGGCGGTAGACCCGGATCTGGGCTCCCATTGTTGTCCTTTCCTTCGCTTCCGCTAGGAGAAGCGATCAGGCCAGGGTGCTGCACGCCGGGAGGGTTGGTCCCTCCCGGCAGCAGATCCTCTAGCGCTTGTGCCTGACGATCTTTTCCTGCTCGACCGAATCGGCGTCGATCGCTTCGTGCTCCTCGTGACCGGGGTGGACACCGTCCCCACCGGTACCGAAGAAGCCCTGCTTGAAGTTCGTGATCTGCGTCTTCAGCTCCTCGATCGTCGAGTCCTCGAGCTTGCCCGTCTGGGCAAGGGTGGTGAGGATCGGCGACGTGTGGCCGAGGTGTTCCAGGAACTCCGTCTCGAAGCGGTTGATGTCCTCGACGGGTACTTCGTCGAGGTGCCCGTTCGTTCCTGCCCAGATGGAGACGACCTGCTGCTCCACCGGCATCGGTGAGTACTGGCCCTGCTTCAGCAGTTCCATCAGCCGCGCACCACGGGTCAGCTGCTGACGTGATGCCGCGTCCAGGTCGGAGGCGAACATGGCGAACGCCTGCATGTCGCGGTACTGGGCGAGGTCGAGCTTCAACGTGCCCGAGACCTTCTTCATCGACTTCACCTGAGCGGCACCGCCGACGCGGGACACCGACACGCCGACGTCCACGGCAGGACGCTGGTTGGCGTTGAAGAGGTCCGACTGCAGGAAGATCTGGCCGTCGGTGATGGAGATGACGTTGGTCGGGATGTAGGCCGACACGTCATTCGCCTTCGTCTCGACGAGCGGCAGGCCCGTCATCGAGCCGGCGCCGAGCTCGTCGGAGAGCTTCGCACAGCGCTCCAGGAGACGGGAGTGCAAGTAGAACACGTCGCCCGGGTAGGCCTCGCGTCCCGGCGGCCGGCGGAGCAGGAGGGATACCGCGCGGTAGGCCTCTGCCTGCTTCGAGAGGTCGTCGAACACGATCAGGACGTGCTTGCCGCCGTACATCCAGTGCTGCCCGATGGCGGAACCGGCGTAGGGGGCGAGGTACTTGAAGCCCGCGGGGTCGGAGGCGGGAGACGCGACGATGGTCGTGTACTCCAGGGCACCCTTGTCCTCGAGGGTCTGGCGGACCGCAGCGATGGTCGACGCCTTCTGGCCGATCGCCACATAGATGCAGCGGACCTGCTTGTTCACGTCGCCGGAAGCCCAGTTGGCCTTCTGGTTGATGATCGTGTCCACCGCGATGGCGGTCTTGCCGGTCTGGCGGTCGCCGATGATCAGCTGGCGCTGTCCGCGGCCGATGGGAATCATCGCGTCGATGGCCTTGAGGCCGGTCTGCATCGGCTCGTGCACCGACTTGCGCTGTGTGACGCCGGGAGCCTGGGTCTCGAGCGCTCGGCGGCCCTCGGCGACGATCTCGCCCAGGTCGTCGATGGGCTGGCCCAGGGGGTCCACGACACGACCGAGGAAAGCGTCGCCGACGGGAACCGAGAGGATCTCGCCCGTGCGGTGCACTTCCTGGCCTTCTTCGATGCCGTTGTAGTCACCGAGGACGACGACACCGATTTCACGGGTGTCGAGGTTCTGGGCGAGTCCGAGCGTGCCGTCCTCGAACCGCAGCAGCTCATTGGCCATGACCGAGGGAAGTCCCTCGACTCGGGCAATGCCGTCGCTGGCGGTGGTCACGCGGCCGACTTCGACGCGCTCCGCGTTTCCGGGCTCGTAGGACGCCGCAAAGTCGTTCAACGCACTACGAACGTCTTCGGCGTTGATGGTCAATTCGGCCATCTCAGTCCCTGCTCTCCTGTGTTGTGATCACCATGGGATGCGTGGCGACCGGGGTGTGATTCAGTTGATGACGTGGAAGGAACAAGGCGCGAACGCCTATCCCGCCAGCTTGCGACGGAGTTCGGACAGGCGAGTGACGACAGTCGAATCGACCATTTCGTCCCCTACGCTGACGCGCACTCCACCGATGAGTGAGGGGTCTACCTTCACGTTGACCTTCAGCTGCCGGCCGTACATCGCGTTCAGACCGGTCGCCAGGCGTTCCTGCTGGCTCGCCGTCAGCGGACGGGTGACGCTGACGTTGGCGATCCAGCGCTGCTGGCGTGCTGCAACCAGTTCGAGGAACCGCCCGACGAGCGCTGCGGGCTTCATGCCCCGCGGGGCCCGAACGGCCTGGCTGATCAGCAGCCGTGCTGCCGGTCCGGCCTGCGGCACGAGCTTCAGGCCGAGCGCCACCTTCGACTCCGGGGTGGCCTGCGCTTCCGACAGCGCCCTCTGCAGGGCGTGGTTGGACGCGACCACCTGGACGAAGGAGTACAGCTCGTTCTCGAGCTCTTCCAAGCCCTCCACACCGCTGCCCTGCTCGGCCACCGAGATGACCACGGTGGCCGCGAGGGTCTCCAGGGCGTCACCGATGTCGCGAGCATTGCCCCAGCGCTCACCGACGAGGTCGCGGACGATACTCGCCGCTTCGGACGAGACACGACCGGCGATCAGCTGGTCGACGAGCACGGCCTTGTCGCTGCCGGTGCGTGAGGGATCCGTCAGCGCACGGCGGAGGCCTGCATTGCTGTCCAGGATCACCAGGACACCGAACAGGTCCTCGGCCAGTGCCAGGTCGGCACCCGGCAGTCGTGGCTCCAGTCCTTGACGGACCTTCGCCAGGGAGAGGCTCGATACTCCTGCCATTACTTCGCTGCACCTGCGCTCGACGACGTCTCGAGATCTGCGAGGAAGCGGTCGACGACACGCGACGAGCGTGCGTCGTCGGCGAGGGACTCCCCGACGATCCGGCTTGCCAGGTCGGTCGCGAGCGTTCCGACCTCGGCCCGGAGCGAGACCACGGCGGCCTGGCGCTCGGCTTCGATCTGGACGTGGGCCTGCTCGGTGATGCGTGCCGACTCGGCCGCAGCCTTCTCCTTCAGGTCCGCGAGGATCTGGGCACCCTCGGCGCGCGCCTCCTCACGGATGCGGTTCGCCTCGGTCCGTGCCTCGACAAGCTGCTGCTTGTACTGGTCGAGGGCCGCGTTGGCCTCGGCCTGAGCGGCCTCGGCTTTCGCGATGCCGCCTTCGATTGCCTCGGTTCGCTCGGCGAATGTCTTTTCGAATGCCGGCATGACGAACTTGCGAACGATGTACATCAGGACGACGAAGCCGACAACGGTCACCAGCAGTTCCCATACGTTCGGGATCAGAGGATTCGATCCCTCTTCCGCCGCCATAATCGCTGCATCAAGCATTTTTCACCCGTCTTTCTTCAACTGGTCTTCGGTCGGTCGGAGCGGCTGTGTCAGGCGCCGATGACGAAGGCGAAGACGAGACCCAGGATCGCGAGGGCTTCGGTCAACGCCAGGCCGAGGAAGGCGATGGGCTGGAGGACACGCTGTGCCTCAGGCTGGCGAGCTACACCATTGATGTAGGCCGCGAAGACGAGACCCACGCCGATACCACCGCCGATTGCGGAGAGACCGTATCCAACGAGGTTGAGGCTACCCTGTACTTCCATTGTGTTCCTTTCAAGATGCCGCCTTGATGCGACAGGTTGTTTGGGATCATCCCCGACGGGGAAGACGTGTGTGAATCAGTGGGCGTCGGCGTGCAGGGCGCCTTCGATGTAGATCGCGGCGAGCAACGTGAACACGTAGGCCTGCAGGACCATGATCAGCGCCTCGAGCATGTACATCGCGATCGAGCCGACGAGGACGAGCACGCTGGTCCCCTGGAGGAAGATGTTGCCCGTCATGACCATGTACTCGATGGCCGAGCCGGCCAGGGTCACAATGAGGTGGCCGGCGAGCATCGTGGCGAAGAGTCGGAGCGAGTGGGTGACCGGCCGGACGATGAAGTTCGAGATGATCTCGATCGGCACCACGATGAGCAGGATGTACCACGGGACGCCCGACGGGACGACGGCCAGCTTGAAGTAGCGGATGCCGTGCTTCTTGAGGCCGATACCGACCCAGAGGAAGAAGAAGAGGGCTGCGATACCGTAGGCGCTGCCCGGGTGGGAGAACGTCGGCAGCTGCAGGAACGGGATGGCCCCGAAGATGTTGTTCACCAGCACGAAGAAGAAGGCGGTGAAGAGCCAGGGGACGTAGCGGAGGAAGTCGTTCCCGCCGATGATGTCCTTGCCGATGGAGTTGCGGACGAAGCCGTAGGCCGATTCTCCCAGGAACTGGAGTTTGCCGGGCACCATCTGCCGACGTCGTGAGGCGATGAGGAAGAAGGCGGCGATGAGGACGACCGAGAGGATGGTCAGCAGCATCTGCTTACCGAATCCGGCCTCCAGCAGGACGCCGTACTCGCCACCCCACGGGAGGATGTCCCTGTAGTGGGTGTCCTCTATCGTCGGGGCTACGAATCCCTCTTCGGTAGTTGCGGCCGGGAGCGCAAGCGCGATCAACGCGTTTCCTCTCTGCAGTGTCCATCATTGGGCAAGATCTGTTCGGCCGAAGCGTGACTGGTCCGACTCGTTAAGTTAAGGGGAATCACTCGGGTCCTACCTCGGCACCGGGCGTCGTCCGGAGTCCGCTTCGCGGATTCGGCGTGTGGTCCCGAGTGAGGTTGTGCATGTGGGAGAGGTAGAAACCCCCCGCTGCACCTAAGAACGCTCCCGCCAGCACCAACCAGCGCGTGTCGAGGAGGTTATCCAGGCCCCAGCCTATCAAACTCCACACCAGGATCCCGCCAATGATGTAGCTGAAGACCGCCATACCGGCGTTGTAACCGCCGTTCGAAAAGCGCGCGTCGACCTGCTCGGACGGAGGAGCCGGATCGTTGTCCGGAGCGGGGGTGGAGCCTGGCATGTCAGTGTCCTTCCGTTCGATGGACAGGAGGGGCGGCATCCGAGGCAGGGGTGGCTCCCGGGCTCGGGGCGGCTTCACCGGCGTCCTCGGCGTCGACGTAAAGAGGTGTCCTCAACCGCGAGAAGGCGAAGACCTCGGCGACCTGCCAGGCGATGACGGTGGCGAGAGCACCCGTGAAGAACCAGGTGCGGTCGAGCCAGCCCGGCGTTCCCAGTAAGAAGAGGACGGCGGCGAAGCCGACCACCTTGATCGCATAGGTCACGGCGAAGAGCCCGAGGGCTCCGGACGGGTTCGTCCGTCCTGTGTAGTGCCCGATGAGGAGGCTGATGCCGAAGAAGGCGATCACGAGGGCGGCGCCGAAGAGCACGCTCAGGCCGGCAGCAGGCGCCGTCGCAAGGGTTGCAGCCACCGCCAGCACGACGGCGACGGTTCCGCCTGCGGCGGCACTGCGCGACAGGATCCCCAGCCAGGGCGATTCGGTGGCGCCCGATACCGGTACGAGGTTCGGGCGATCGGGTCCGTTCACCGGATGATCCGGTCGTGGCACGTTCTGTCCGCTCTGTCTGCTGCGCCGTCCGGCGCCCTGCTGCTCCTCCGCCGACGGCGTCGGGAGGTCTGATGCCGGATCAGCGGGACTGGTCGTCGTCGCGCCCGGCGCCTGAAATTCTACCGCACGCGGGGCGGGCCTCCGGGAGTCAGGCTTCCGCCGTCGCCCGGCGCCGGGCTACCGCGCGGAGGATCCGCGGTGAATAGAGGTAGAGCGCGACGACGACGGCCGCGAACAGCGAAACGGACACCGCGAGGGGCGCGGGGGCAGTGGCGAGCACGAAGCCGGCGGCAGCGGTCAGCGCCGAGAGGATGCTGACGAAGATCGACACCTGGACGTGGTTGAGGCCGGCGTCCGTCAGCCGCTGGTAGACGTGCTGGCGGTGGGCGGTCGAGAGCCGCTCACCGCGTCTGGCCCGCCGGAGGAACGTGGTGAACGTGTCCGCGAGGTAGATCAGCACCGGCGAGAGGAGGTACTCGAGGTAGACCCCGGCGAGTAGTCCGGTCACGGCGATGGCGGCGATGGAAGCACCGAGCAGATAGCTGCCCACGTCTCCGAGGAACACGAAGCCCCGCCCCAGGTTCCACGGCAGGAATCCCGTGAAGGCAGCGGCGACCACGAGGCCCGCGACCGTCAGCCACACCTGGTCGCTCAGCACGCCTGCCCACGAATAGAACAGGCCGACGACCAACCCGTGCATGCCCGAGATCCCGTTGATACCGTCCATGAAGTTGGTGGCATTGATGTAGGTGGCGAAGGCGACGGCTCCGACCGGGACCCACCAGTAGCTGCTGTCGTCGATCGACGTCGCGAGCGCGGCAGTGCCGATCGCCCCGATGACGAGTTGCGCCGACAGGCGGACCTTGACGGACAGGCCGCGGAAGTCCTCGACCCAGCCGAGGGTGGAGGCTGCTGCCACCAGGACGACGATGACGAGGATCAGCGAGCGGTCGACCGCGACCAGACCCGTGACGAGCGAAAGGACCAGCGCTGCCAGGATCGCCACCGCCACGGCCAGTCCCATCCCGCGGATGACGACGGTGCTGTGGGAGGACCGGTCGTTGGGGATGTCGATGACCCCCAGCCGCCGGAGCAGGGGCTTCACGACGACCGGCAGTGCAAGCGAGAGGACGAGCGCGACAAGCCCGACGACGACCAGGAGGACGCTCACGACGCACCGCCGCCGGCACCGGAGGTGGAGGGCGTGGACGGCCGCGACGCCGAGGTGGAGCTGCTATGGCGGACGGTGCCTGCCGCGTCGTTCTTCTCGTACGCCGATCCGCCGTCGGGCGTGGCACCGGGCTCGATGGCACCGAGCTCCGTGGCTGCATCGAGCGATGCGATGCTCCGCTGGTCATGTCCGAAGCCGCCCTCGGCTTTCCATTCCTGCAGGCTGAGCTGCTGCGGGTCGAGCGGCACAACCGAGGTGTGCGAGATCTTCGGGTGGAGTGGACGGGAGTCCTCCTCCCCCACGCCCATCAGGTCCTCATGCATCTTCTCGCCGGGCCGCAGTCCCGTGAAGACGATATCGATGTCCTTGCCGGACATCGCGATCATGCGCTGCGCGACGTCGAGGATCTTCACGGGTTCCCCCATGTCGAGGATCAGCACCTCGCCTCCCCTGCCGATCGCACCGGCCTGCACCACGAGCTGGCATGCCTCGGGAATGGTCATGAAGAACCGGGTGACGTCGGGGTCGGTCACGGTGATCGGACCGCCGTTGCGGATCTGCTCCGTGAACAGCGGGAGCATGGAGCCGCGACTGCCGATGACATTGCCGAAGCGGACGGACACGAAGCGCTGCCCCGTGCGCTCCGCGTGCCAGGACGCGAGCTTCTCCGCGACGCGCTTGGAGTGACCGAGGACGCTCGTCGGATCGGCTGCCTTGTCCGTCGAGATGTTGACGAAGTTGGTGACGCCTACCGCCGCGGATGCCTGCAGGACATTGAGCGATCCCTGGACGTTGGTCTTCCAGGCCTCCTCGGGATACTGCTCCAGCAGGGATACGTGCTTGAGGGCTGCCGCGTGGAACACGACCTGCGGCCTGCGGTCCTCGAAGATGTCGAGCAGGGCGTCGGCGTCGCGGATGTCCGCCAGCACGGTATCCCTGCCGGTCAGGAGGCCGCGTCCGGTGAGGGATATCTGCGTGGACTGCAGGCCGGTCTCGTCGCGGTCCAGCATGATGAGCTCGGCCGGGGCGAAGGCCGAGAGCTGCCGGCACAGCTCCGAGCCGATCGAGCCACCGGCACCTGTCACCAGCACTCGCTTGCCGGTGATGTAGCCGGCCACGTCGTCGGGGTGGATGTCCACCGGGCGCCGCCCGATGAGGTCCTCGACGGCGACCTCGCGGAAATCGGCGATCGCCGGGCCCGTGGCCCCGAGCATGTCCCGCAGCGGGGGCAGGACCAGCACCTTGATCCCGAGGCCCGCCACGAGGTCGGAGACCCGGCGCACCTGAGCCGCCTCGACCTCCGAGAAGGCGATGACGAGGATCGATGCCTGGGTCCTCGTAGCCACCTCACGCAGGTCGTCGATGCGGCCCAGGACGGGCACGGCGGAGAGTCGGAGGTGCTTCTTGGCGGGATCGTCGTCGATCAGCCCGACGGGGAAGTAGGGCGATTCCGGATCCTGCATCATCCGGTTGACGAGGGAGTTGCCGAGGAACCCGGCTCCGTAGATCAGCGTCCGCTGGGCGTCCTCGCCCGGCTTCGCCTTGCTCTCGACGTACATCCTCTTGAGGTACCGCGTGGCCGCGAGGAACATGCAGGCGAAGGGGAAGGCGATGATGCCGATGCTCCGCGGCACCTCGATCACGGTGAAGAACGCGACGCTGACCAGGACGAGGATCACCCCGACGAGCACCGCGACGATGACCAGGAGCTTCGCCTCGTGGAAGCTGCCGAAGCTGTACCTGCCGCGATAGAGCGCGAAACTCAGGCCCACCACCAGCTGCGCGACCACGGCGACCGCACAGAATGCAGCGATGCCCGGGACGTTGACTTCCTTGACGAGGAGTTCGTAGCGCAGGATCAGGGCAAGGAGGATGGCGACGATCCAGGCCGCCGCATCCAGCAGGTACTGCGACCACAACCAGATGGCCGGTTTGTCGCCGGTCGAGGCTGCGGCGGTGGAGCCGGGTGTCCGGGCGGTAGCCCGGCCTTCGTTGAGTCCCATGATTCCTAACGGTGTCATGCAGGCCGACACCGCCTTCCACACTTCACGTGCTGCCGCCGGGAGACCCGGCACCGGTAGTGCCGGGACCGGACCGGCAGGGGCTGGAACGCGGTGTAATAGACTGCTACTACCCGAGAATACTAACTGCCCCGCCTGCGCCAGGCCTGTTGCGCACTGCCCTGGCGCGGCCTGGAAGGAACAGGTTGTCCGCCCCTGACGCCGGCTCTCCCCGCGTGTTCATCGTCATCACCACCTTCAATCGGGCAACCCACCTGCAAGAACTCCTCGGCTCCATCGCGTCCCTCGATCCTGCACCCGCGGGCGTCATCGTCGTCGACAATGCCAGCACCGACGGGACCACCGCGGTACTCGCCGCGGTGGACCTTCCCGTGCCGGTCATCGTGCATCGGCTCCCGAGCAATGTCGGAGGTTCGGGCGGGTTCGCGGCCGGGGTGACGGCCGGACTCGAGGAGGGCGCCGACTGGCTCTGGCTGATGGACGACGACGTCGTCGTCCTCCCCGACGCCCTCGCCTCCTTCGCTCCCTGGATGGGCCGCTACTCCTGCATCCACGGGCGCCGCCTCGACCACGCCGGGAACCCCTTCTTCTGGCAGCACATCCTCAACGAGTCCCTCGGCGTCCATCTGCCGGTCCGCGGCGATGTCTTCGCGTCGTCTCCGGTCTTCCACACCAACGTCGGCTGCTTCGAGGGGATGCTCGTCTCGGCCGACGTGGTGCGGGAGACGGGTCTGCCGGATGCGCGCTTCTTCCTCAACGGTGACGACACCACCTACGGCTGGCTCATCTCGCAGCAGCACCCCGTGGCCTACGTCGACGCGTTCGTGCTCCAGAAGACCCGCCCCCAACGGCAGATCGACCTCGGCGTACGTCACCTGAACGATTCGAGCGACCTGTCGCGGTTCTGCGGCATGCGCAACCGCGGGCACCTCGCACGCTACCTCCAGGTCAACGGCTGCTACTCCCGCGTGGGCTTCGGACTCGGGACTCTCCTCTCGACGGGCAAGGAGGTCGTACGGCTGGTCGCCGTCGAGCGAACACTGTCAGGGGTCTCCGCCCTGTGGCGGGGTTGGCGAGCCGCGCGCGTCATCCTGCGGGATCGGGACTGGCGGCCTGAGCCGCCGCTGGCGGACCCGGCCGTGCAGGCGGAACGCCGGTGAGCTGGCTCGTCCTCGGCGGGTCCGGCTTCGTCGGGTCCGCGATACTCCGGGCACTCGAATCAGCAGGCGTCGAGGCCCGGACCGCTCCAGCGCCACGGCTCAGGACCGCGGCGGACACACCGGAGGCGCTGGCCGAAGCCGCCGTCCGTGCTGACATCACGACGCTGGTGGCACTCATGAAGGGGCACGATGTCGTCGTCAACGCGGCGGGACTGGCCACGCCGTCTGCGTCCGCCGGCGCCGACCTGCTCGGCGCGAACGCTCTGCTCCCCGTCGTCCTCGCCCGCGCGGCCGGCGAGGCGCGCGTCCGGCGCTTTCTCCACCTGAGCAGCGCGGCTGTGCAGGGGAGAACGGCAACGCTGGACGAGACGGATGCCGTACGGCCGTTCTCGGCCTACTCGCGCAGCAAGGCCCTCGGCGAACAGGGCCTCGCTGCGCTGCGGCTCCCCGACCTGTCCGTGGTGACGGTGCGGGCCACGTCGGTCCAGGGCACGGGACGCCCGATGACGACGGCTATCGCCCGGCTCGCCCGCTCACCGCTGGCCTCGGTGGCTTCACCGGGCAGCGCGAAGTCCCCCATCACCTCGGTCGAGGCGCTGGCCGACCTGGTGGTCGCGGCGGGGCGCCACGACGACGTCGTGCCCCGGATCGTCCTGCAGCCATGGGAGGGACTCACGGCCCGCTCGGTCCTCGAGGCGGCGGGCGGGCGGCCCCGTGCGCTGCCGGCGGCCCTGTGCAGGGTAGCCGTGGCAGGAGGCTATTCGGCGTCGATGCTGATGCGCGGACGCCTCGACGGACACGTGCGCCGTGTGGAACTGATGTGGTTCGGGCAGGATCAGGTGCCCGGCTGGGCCGTTCAGGCAGGTATCGTCCCGACGGCCCGGGTGCGGGACGTCCTCGCCGCTGCCGGCGCTGCAACCGGGGGCACCGTCTGGAGGTAAACCGTCAGGAGGTGAAGGGGCCGGAGCCGCCGGACACCGCCGGCGCGTCGTCCACCGACTCTGCCGGTGTTCCGCTGCCCGGCTCTGCCGGCGCAACCTTCCCCGACTCTGCCGGAGTCCCGACGCCCGGGTCGGCGCCGTCGATCCCGACGATTCCCGGCACGACCTCGCGCAGCCGTTCCAGCGAAAGAGTGCCCTGGCGTACGACCCGCAGGGTCTCCCCCGTCGCATCGACGATCGTCGAGCCTGTGCCGCCTCCCGCTGTCCGTGGGCCTGCGTCCAGGTACACGGCCACGGATTCCGCCAATTGTCCTGCTGCCTCGGCGGCCGTCGTCGCGGCCGGCTGGCCCGTCCTGTTCGCCGAGGAGACGGCCAGCGGCCCCGTGAGGGTCAGGAGCTCGAGGGCTACCTCGTCGTCGGGCATCCGGAGGGCAACGGTACCGAGTGCGTCACCCAGGTCCCAGGTGAGGGACGGCTGGGAATGGCAGATCAGTGTGAGGCCACCGGGCCAGAACGCCTCGGCCAACCTGCGCGCGTCGGGAAGGACATCCGTCGCGAGGCCGTCGAGCGTCTGGATCCGTGGGATGAGGACCGGCGGCGGCATGTTCCGGCCGCGCCCCTTGGAGGCCAGCAGGGTCGCGACGGCCTGGGGTGAGAAGGCGTCGGCTCCGATGCCGTACACGGTGTCCGTCGGCAGCACGACGACCTGCTTGAGCGAGACGGCCCGCTGGGCTGCGGTCAATCCCTCGCGTTTCTGAAGGGGGTCGGAGCAGTCGTAGCTAGTGGTCACCGGATCATCTTTCCATCAGGGGGGACACGCCTGCGCGCATCAGGCGGGTGGGTCAGGGGCGGACTCAGGCCGACGGCGGCGGGCCGAAGCCCGTGCCACGGAAGCCTGCCGAATATGCTGCGAACCAGGCCCGCAGGCCTCTCAGGTCGCGCTGTGTGAGGAAGTAGTAGGGGAAACCGATGACGTCCGCACCGAACCATCGAAGGTTCCGGTACTTGCGGGCGAGGTAGGCCCGGTTGCGGAAGTAGGAGAACCGCTTGAAGTCGCCCTCGGGGATCACCGGGGTGATGAAGCCACCGAAGATCGGCTTCATCTCCGTCCAGGTGGCCGGGTGGCGGACGGCCACGGTGGCCAGGGTCCCGTACTTCAGACCGGCCTTCCGCACGCGTGCGAGGAAGTCCACCTCGTCCCCGCGGATGAAGAACTTCATGTCCGGCAGCCCGATCTTCGAGAACACCTCGGCGCGGATCAGCGCCCCGTTGAAGAAGTGCACCATGTCGGGCAGGAAACCCATCGGCTCCAGCGTCGCGCGGTCGTTGGTCAGCCGTCCGTTGATCCGGAAGTTGAAGGACAGGCGAGAGGGGTCGGAGGTCGCCGCGACCAGTGGACTCACGATGTCGAGCTCGTGCTCGTGCGCGGCGCGGAGCAGTTCGGTGAGGCAGCGCTCGTCCTCGGGATGGCCGTCGTCGTCCATGAGCCAGATCCACTGGGCCCCGCTGGCGATCGCCGCGAGGATCGCGAAGGCGAAGCCACCCGCACCTCCGAGGTTCGCCTCCGAGCGCAGGTAGTGGATGGTGCCCTCGGCGGCCGCAACGACATCACCGGCCGGCTTCGTGCCGGAGTCCACGAGCGCCACCGTCACGATCGGTGCTGTCTGGGCGGCGAGCGAGCGCAGGAGTTGGGCCAGCTCCCCGGGGCGGTCGTAGGTCACCGCGGCCACGGCCACGGTGTCGCCGGTCGATGGTGCCTGGGTCGGCTGCTCCGTCATCGTGATGCCTGTCCTGTCGTCGCTGTCGATCCTGTCGATGCCTCGTCGTCGCTGAGCACGGCGCTCGTCGCCCGGTCCCGTCCGCCGAGGTCCTGGTGCGTCGTCACCGAGGACCAGACGCCGGCCTGCACGAGGAAGGCGGCGACCCAGGGCGCCTGTACCTCGGCGTGCTCCATGACGAAGCTGCCGCCGGGCCTGAGGAGCCGCGCAGCAGAGGCTGCGGCGGCCCGCGGCAGCTGCAGGCCGTCCGCTCCCCCGCCGTACAGGGCCATCTGCGGATCGTGCTCCGCCACCTCGGGCTCGTTCGGCACGGCTTCCGCGGGGATGTACGGCGGATTGGAGACCACGATGTCGAAGGAGCCGTTGTGCTCGGGAAGGGCCGTCGCGAGGTCGGCCTGGATCAGGCGCACCCCGAATTGCTCGAGGTTCGCTGCCGCCCACGCGAGTGCCAGGCCGCTGAGCTCGACGGCGTACACCTCCGCGCCCGGCACCTCGTCCGCTATCGCCGCGGCGATCGCCCCCGATCCGGTGCCGAGGTCGACGATCTTCGGGCCGACCATACCCTTGGCCAGGTCGATCACGAACTGCGCCACGGTCTCGGTCTCGGGCCGTGGGATGAAGACGCCGGGCCCGACCGACAGGTCGAGGCGCCGGAAGGACGCCGTTCCCGTCAGGTGCTGCAGGGGTACCCGCCGGGCACGCTCGTCGATCAGGGCGTGGAAGCCCTCGGGGATGTCCGCTCCGGTGAGGGCGAGGGCACGCAGGCGTCCCCTTGAGACCCCGAGGAGGTGGGCGGCCAGAAGTTCGGCGTCGACCCTGGGGCTCGGGACGCCTGCCTCGCGGAGCCGACGCTCCGCTGCCCGCAGGGCTTCCTCCACGCCTACTCGTCCGAGCCGATGGCGTCCAGGCGGGCCTGCTCGTCCATCTCGATGGCCGACTGCACCACGGGCTCCAGCTCGCCGTTCATGACGGCGTCGAGGTTGTAGGCCTTGTACCCCGTGCGGTGGTCCGCGATCCGGTTCTCGGGGTAGTTGTAGGTGCGGATGCGCTCCGAACGGTCCATGGTGCGGATTTGCGACTTCCTGATGTCGGAGTTCACCGCATCGATCTTCTCCTGCTCGTGCGCCAGGATGCGTGAGCGCAGCACACGCATGGCGGCCTCACGGTTCTGCAGCTGCGACTTCTCGTTCTGCATGGCCACCACGATGCCCGTGGGAAGGTGCGTGATCCGCACAGCGGAGTCGGTCGTGTTGACGGACTGCCCGCCGGGCCCGGACGAGCGGTACACATCGATCTTGAGGTCGTTCTGGCTGATCTGCACTTCCTCGGGCTCGTCGACCTCGGGCAGGACTAGGACCCCCGCGGCGGACGTGTGGATGCGGCCCTGGGACTCCGTGACGGGTACCCGCTGGACACGGTGTACCCCGCCCTCGAACTTGAGTCGCGCGTAGACGCCCTCGGCGGGATCGTTCGACGATCCCTTGATGGCCATCTGGACGTCCTTGTAGCCACCGAGATCGGATTCGTTCGCCGAGAGGAGCTCGGTCTTCCAGCCCCGGGACTCGGCATAGCGGGCGTACATCCGGAGCAGGTCCCCGGCGAAGAGCGCAGCTTCGTCGCCACCCTCGCCGCCCTTGACCTCGATGATGACGTTGCGGCTGTCGTTCGGGTCGCGCGGGATCAGCAGTCGTCGCAGGCGCTCCTGGGCGACGGCGAGCTGCTCCTCGAGGACGGGCACCTCGGCGGCGAACTCCGGGTCTTCGGAGGCCATCCCGCGGGCGGCCTCGAGGTCGTCGTCAAGGGCGGCCCACCGGTTGTGCGCATCGACGATGCGGCCGAGTTCGGCGTACCTGCGGCCGAGCTTCCGCGCCAGCGCCTGGTCGGCGTGGACAGCGGGATCGGCGAGCTGGTCCTGCAGCTCGGAGTGTTCGTCGAGCAGTCCCTGGATGGACTCAAACATCGGGTATACCTCTTTCGGCGTGTACGGCCAGTCTACGAAGAACATCGGGGCGGAGTGGACGTCACCACTCGGGTGGTCGTGCATGCCGTCCCCGCACCGGACGCCGGTCCCGGCGTGCGGGCTTAACCCGAAAACCGCCCTGGAACGGGACCACGGGTTCCGGGCGTCCGGCAGGCTGATCGCCTGCCGGACTCCCTGCGTCGTGGCCCCGTTCCGGGCGGTTCCGTGGTGCTAGTCGGAGTCCTTGGAGCCCAGCGTGGTCTTCTGGACCTGCATCAGGAACTCGACGTTGGACTGCGTCTCCCGGATCTTGTTGGTGAGCAGCTCGAGTGCCTGCTGGGTCTCCAGACCCGACAGCACGCGGCGCAGCTTCCACATGATCTTGACCTCGTCCGGCGAGAGGAGGTTCTCCTCGCGCCGTGTGCCGGACGCGTTGACGTCCACCGCGGGGAAGATGCGCTTGTCCGCGAGATTGCGTGACAGGCGGAGCTCCATGTTGCCGGTGCCCTTGAACTCCTCGAAGATGACCTCGTCCATCTTGGAGCCGGTCTCCACCAGCGCGGTCGCGAGGATGGTGAGCGAGCCACCGTTCTCGATGTTGCGCGCGGCACCGAAGAAGCGCTTCGGCGGGTACAGCGCTGCCGAGTCGACACCACCGGACAGGATGCGGCCCGACGCCGGAGCAGCGAGGTTGTAGGCACGGCCCAGGCGGGTCATGGAGTCCAGCAGGACCACCACGTCCTGGCCCATCTCCACGAGGCGCTTGGCACGCTCGATGGACAGCTCGGCGACCGTCGTGTGGTCATCGGCCGGGCGGTCGAAGGTCGAGGCGATGACCTCGCCCTTCACGGTCCGCTGCATGTCGGTGACTTCTTCGGGACGCTCGTCGACGAGCACCATCATGAGGTGGACCTCAGGATTGTTGATCGTGATGGCGTTGGCGATCGCCTGCAGGATCAGCGTCTTGCCCGCCTTGGGCGGCGAGACGATCAGCCCGCGCTGGCCCTTGCCGATCGGAGCCACGAGGTCGATGACGCGCGGACCGATCTTCTTGGGATCCGTCTCGAGCCGCAGGCGGTCCGAGGGGTACAGCGGTACGAGCTTCGCGAACTCGACGCGGTCCTTCAGGTCCTCTGCCGGCTGGCCGTTGACCGTGGTGATCCGGACCAGGGCGTTGAACTTCTGGCGTGCGCTGGCCTGGGTCTCGCCATCACGGGGTGCGCGGATGGCGCCGACGACGGCGTCGCCCTTGCGCAGGTTGTGCTTCTTGACCTGGGCGAGGGATACGTAGACGTCGTTGGGGCCCGGCAGGTAGCCGGAGGTGCGGACGAAGGCGTAGTTCTCGAGGACGTCGAGAATGCCCGCTACGGGCAGCAGGACGTCGTCCTCGGTGACCTCGACGTCGTCGACCTCGGGGTTCTGGGTGCGTCCACGGCGGCGGTCGTTGCGGTCGTTGCGGTCGCGGAAGCGGCTGCTGCGGTCCTCGACGACGGGACCGCCGGTGCGGTTCGCGCGGTTGCGTCGGTTACGTCCGCGACCCTCGTCGTCGTTCGCGCCGTTGGCGCCGTTGTTCCGGTTGTCGCTGCGCTCGCTGCCGTTGCGGCCGCCGTCGTTCTGGCTGTCGCTATTGCCGGTGTTGTTCCCGCCGCTGTTCGAGCCGTTCGTGAACGTTCCGTTCGCACCGTTGCCGGATCCGTTGTTCGAGCGGTCCTCGTCGCGGCCGTTGCGTGAGCGGTTGCGTCGCTCGTTGCGATCGGCACGGCCCTCGCCCTGCTGGCCGGACTGGGTCTCGGCCTGCGTGTCGTTCTGTGCGGTTGCCTGCGTCTCGCCCTGCGGGGCACTGGTGGATTCGTTCTGACCCGACTGCGCGTCTGAACGGTCCTCGCCGCGGCGGTTGCGGCGGTTGCGCTGGTTGCGGCCTCCGCTCTCGCGGTCACCGCGATCCTGCTGCTCGCCGGCCGGTGAGTCCTCCGAGCCCTCGCGGGAAGGAGCCTCGACCTGCTCGCTGGTGACGACGGCGGCATCCGATGCAGGTGCGGAGACGACTCCGTCACTCCCTGCACGACGGTTCCGGTTGCGGGTGCGGGGCTGGCGCTCGGCTGCCGGCGCCTGCTCGTCCGCGGTGCGCTCCTCGGAAGCAGGGGCCGGAGCATCTGCGGTCGAGGGTCCTGCGGTCGAGGATCCTGCAGTCGCGGTGTCGGCCGGAGCGGTGCGCTCTGCGTCGGCGGTGCGCTCGCTCCGGACGGAGGGAGCCTTCTGCCGATCGGCGACGGCGCCGCCGCGCTGGTGGTCCGAGATCGCGGACACGAGGTCGCTCTTGCGCATCCTCGATCCGCCGGTGATCCCGAGCTGTCCGGCAAGAGCCTGCAGCTGGGCTAGCTTCAGGCCGGCAAGGCCGCTGCTCTTGGAAGTTGTTGCGCCGGTTGCTTCGGCGTCTTGGGTGGCCACACCTGGTAACAGGTCAGTGGTGTCAGTCACGAAGGATCCTTCCCCCTCGTCGGGCGGCCACCTGATCAGTGGTCCGCGGTGGTTTGCCCCGTGCCGCATATGAAGCAGGCGGGGTTCAGCTGGACCGAAGGCTATCCGGCGTCGGCTGGGTGTGCTGTGAGCCTGAGGATGTCTTCGTGCGTCAGATCTGGCCCGAACGCACGAAGATAAGGTCGGAGGCTACACCGGAGGATGTGCTACTGCTCAAGGAACCTGCAGTTTTCGTGGCGGCCCTGAGAAAAGGACGGCCGACTCAACAGAAGCACACGATGTCTTGAGAGACACAATGATTCGCGAGGCGCACAGCGTACGCCGGAACGATCATTACCCTTGGTGCACTCCCACTTTAGCACCTACATGCTCGATCGCGAGCCGGAGGATGCGCCACGAGCCGGGCGTGTCCACCTGCCCGACCAGCTGCCGCACGGCCTCCTCCGCCGCAGCCGCGCCCGCCTCCCCGACGGCGAGCGTCATGACGCTCGGTCCCGCCCCGGAGATGGTGCTGGCGAATCCCGCCGAACGCAGCCCGCGCATCAGGGTGGCACTCGGCAGCATGGCCTGGGCGCGGAAATCCTGGTGCAGGGAGTCCTGCGTCGCAGGGAACAGCAGTGACGGATCGGCTCCGAGGGCGTGCACGAGCAGTGCCGCGCGGCCCGCATTGGCTGCGGCACTGCGATGGGACACCGACGGCGGCAGGAGGGCCCGGGCACTGTCCGTGGACAGCGCGAGCTCCGGGATGGCGACGACGGGGATGATGTCCGGATGCACCTCGACGCGCGTGCTGTGGAAGGCGTAGCCGCTCTCCCAGGAGATGGCGAGCGCGCCCAGAAGGGCCGGGGCGACGTTGTCGGGGTGGCCCTCGATCGAGGCGGCCCACTGGAGGAGATGCGCGGCGTCGAGCCGACGATCGACGGGCAGCAGCGCGTTGGCCGCGAGCACTCCGGCGACGATCGCGGCTGCGGAGGAACCGAGGCCCCTGCCGTGCGGGATCACATTCGTGGTGTCCAGCTCGAGCCCCGATGCCCGGAAGCCCCCGCGGCTCAGCGTGCTGATCAGTGAACGCGCGACGAGGTGCGTCTCATCGGTGGGCAGGGCGGCAGCGCCCTCCCCTGTTGCGCGCACCGTCGTCGTGCCCGACGTCGTGGTGCGGACCCGGACGGTATCATGCAGCGCCAGCGCGAGTCCGAGGGTGTCGAAACCCGGTCCGAGGTTGGCACTGGTGGCGGGTACCCGGACCACCACGTCCTGGCCCGACTCGACGGAGGGGAGGTCGGCGACGCCGCCTCCTGCCTCGACCGACGCCGGCACAGGCACTGCAGGCAGGCCTGCCATCTCAGTCCTCGAGCCCGAGTGCGGCGGCGACGCTGACGACGTCGAATTCCACCTTGATGGGTTCGATGTCGGAACCGTCCGCGGTGCGCAGCGCCCACTGCGGGTCCTTGAGGCCGTGGCCCGTGACGGTGATGACGATGGTCTTGCCCGTGGGCACGAGTCCCTCGGCGTGTTTCTTGATCAGGCCTGCCACGCCGGCGGCCGACGCCGGCTCCACGAAGACGCCCTCACGGGCGGACAGCCAGCGGTGGGCATCGAGGATCTCCTCATCCGTCACGGCCTCGATGAGACCGCCGGATTCGTCCCGGGCGGCGACGGCAAAATCCCAGGACGCCGGGTTGCCGATGCGGATGGCGGTGGCGATGGTGTCGGGTTCCGTGATCGGGTGGCCCTTGACGAGCGGCGACGCACCCTCGGCCTGGAAGCCCCACATGATGGGAGTGCGGGTGGCGACGGCGGGAAGTTCGCCGTGGTGCATGGACGCGTACGGCGCCGCGTACTCCTTGTAGCCCTTCCAGTACGCGCTGATGTTGCCCGCGTTGCCAACCGGCATGAGGTGGTAGTCGGGAGCGTCACCGAGGGTGTCGACGACCTCGAAGGCGGCTGTCTTCTGTCCCTCGAGCCGTGCCGGGTTCACCGAATTCACGAGGAACACGGGGTAGGCCTCGGCGAGCTTGCGGGCGACGTCGAGGCAGTTGTCGAAGTTACCGTTCACCTGCAGGAGCTGCGCGCCGTGGGCGATCGCCTGGCTGAGCTTCCCCATGGAGATCTTGCCGTCCGGCACGAGGACCGCACACGTGATCCCCGCCTGCGTGGCATAGGCCGCGGCGGACGCCGAGGTGTTGCCGGTCGACGCACAGACGACGGCCTTCGCGCCGGCCGCTACGGCCGCCGTCATGGCCATGGTCATGCCGCGGTCCTTGAAGGATCCCGTGGGGTTCATGCCCTCGACCTTGAGATAGACGGTGGATCCCGTCAGCTCGGACAGGTGGCGGGCGTGCACGAGCGGCGTTCCGCCCTCACCGAGGGTGACGACCTCGGTGGCGTCCGTGACGGGTAGGCGTTCGGCATATTCGCGGATGACTCCGCGCCACTGGTGGGCCACTTAGATTCCCTCTACTCGTAGTACGGATGAGACGGCGGTGATGACATCGAGCGCTGCGACCTGCTTCACGGTGGCCGCGAGGGAGGCCTCGGGCGCGCGGTGCGTGACGATGCGCAGTTCGGCGGTGGTGCCGCCGTCGGACCCTCCCTGGTGGATGCGCTGGCGCATCGTCTCGATCGAGACGCCGTTCTCGGCGAAGATCTGCGCGATGCGCGCCAGGACACCGGGCTGGTCCGCGACCTGCAGGCCTATGCAGTAGCTCGTGCGCACGGTGTCGATGCTCAGCGGCGGGACGTGGCCGGTGGTGGTCTCCGTCCTGCCGGGCCCACCGAGCACCATGCGTCGCGCTGCACTGACGACGTCGCCCAGGACGGCCGAGGCGGTCGGCGTACCGCCGGCACCCTGGCCGTAGAACATCAGCTCGCCGGCGTTCTCGGCTTCGACGAAGACGGCGTTGAAGGCCCCCCGCACCGCGGCGAGCGGGTGGGAACGCGGCAGGAGGGTGGGGTGGACGCGCACGCCGACACCCGCGGCTCCCGCCTCATCGGTGAGTATCTCGGCGATGGCGAGAAGCTTGATGACATAGCCGTCCTCGGCCGCGGCTGCGATGTCGTCGGCCGTCACGGAGGTGATGCCCTCGCAGTAGACGTTCTCCAGCGCGAACCGTGTGTGGAAGGACAGCGAGGCGAGGATGGCCGCCTTCGCGGCGGCGTCGTGGCCCTCCACATCCGCCGTCGGATCCGCTTCCGCGTAGCCCAGGTCCTGGGCGGCCTTCAGCGCGTCCGCGAACTGGGCGCCCGTGGAGTCCATCTGGTCGAGGATGTAGTTGGTGGTGCCATTGACGATGCCCAGCACGCGCGTGATGCGGTCTCCGGACAGGCTGTCCCGGATGGGCCGCAGGATCGGCACGGCACCGGCGACGGCGGCCTCGTAGGACAGCTGGACACCGGCGGCATCGGCCTGCTCGTACAGTTCAGGGCCGTCCTGCGCGAGGAGTGCCTTGTTGCCGCTGACCACGGCTGCTCCGTGCCGGATGGCGCGGAGGATCAGGGATTTCGCCGGCTCGATGCCGCCCATGAGCTCGATGACGATGTCCGCCTGCTCCACGAGCGACTCCGCGTCGGTGGTGAGGAGCCCTGTCGGGAGCTCGACGTCGCGCCGCGCGTCAAGCGAGCGGACCGCGACGCCGATGAGTTCGAGCGGAGCCCCGGCACGGCGGCCGAGGTTCTCGGCGTCGTCGAGGAGGATGCGGGCTACCTGGGAGCCCACGTTGCCGCAACCGAGAAGGGCTACGCGCAGGGGCTGTGCGGGGGGCGTTGCAGATGAGTTCATACTGTCCGTGGGGCTCCTGGATCCGTTGCGGGCACTGCTTTTGCGGGCGAGGCCGGCTCGCGCTGGACGTCCCTGCGGAACAGGTCCTCCTCCGTCTCGCCGCGCACGATCAGCCGTGCGATACCGTCGGCCACCGCCACTACGGGCGGGCGGGTCAGGTAGTTGTAGTTGCTCGAGAGCACCCAGCAGTAAGCTCCGGTGCCCGGAACGGCGAGGAGGTCACCTGCTCCCGTGTCGTCGGGAAGGTAGACGTCCCGCACCACAATGTCACCGCTCTCGCAGTGTTTTCCAACCACGCGGGAGAGCACAGGATCGGCATCCGGCGTGCGTGAGGCCAGGACGGCCGAGTAATCCGCGCCGTAGAGCACCGGACGGGCGTTGTCGCTCATGCCGCCGTCGACCGACACATAACGTCGCGGATGCGTCACGGAGGTGTCCTGCACCACCTCGGATCCGTTCGCGGCGGCGTCGACCCGCACCGTCTTGGTGGTGCCTGCGGTGTAGAGCGTGAAGGTGGTCGGTCCCACGATCGCCCGGCCGGGCTCGATCGAGATCCGGGGCACCCCCAGCCCCAGCCTCGTGCAGGTGGACCCGACGACGGCGGCCATGGCCCGCGCGATCTCCGCCGCGGGACGGGGCTCGTCGGCCTCGGTGTAGGCGATGCCGTAGCCGCCGCCGAGATCGAGCTCCGGGAGTTCGACTCCGTGCCGGTCACGCACTCCCGCCAGGAAACCGAGCAGCCGCTGCGCCGCGAGCTCGAAGCCCTCCGATTCGAAGATCTGCGAGCCGATGTGGCAGTGCACGCCGAGCAGGTTGATGCCCGGGTGTGCCAGCGCGTCCGCGACCGCCCGGGCCGCGGGCGAGGAGGCGCCGTCGGCCTCGGCTCCGCCTGCACCGTCCCTCCCGCTCCCGGCCGCCTGACCCGGTCCCTGCTCGGTGGTCAGCGAGAGACCGAACTTCTGGTCCTCGTGCGCCGTGGCGATGAACTCGTGGGTGTGCGCATGGACGCCGGGGGTGAGCCGCAGCATGACGTTGGCCGTGCGTCCGCGCTGCACGGCGAGATCGCCGACGAGCGCCACCTCCTGGAGGCTGTCGACGACGATCCGCCCGAGGTCGGCATCGATCGCGCGCGTGATCTCCGCCGCTGACTTGTTGTTCCCGTGAAGGCCCAACCGGTGGCCGGGCATGCCGGCGCGGAGGGCTACGGCGAGCTCGCCTCCCGAGCAGGTGTCAAGCCCGAGCCCTTCCTCGCGCACCCAGTGGACGACCTCCGTGCACAGGAAGGACTTGCCCGCATAGAAGACGTCCACTCCCCCGCAAAGATCCTGGAAGGCTTCGTCGAAGGCGTTCCGGAAGGTCGCGGCACGCGCGCGGAAATCACGCTCGGACATCACGAACAGCGGGGTGCCGAACTCCTGGGCCAGATCGGCGACCGGCACGCCGTCGATCCGCAGGACGCCGTCCGTCCCGCGCTCGACGTCCTCGGCCCACAGTTTGGCATCGAGCCGGGCCTGGTCCGTCGGTAGGGACAGCCAGCCCGGGGCGAGCGGTGATGCTTCGGCGACCACTGCTACATCCTTTCCGGCGCGGAGACGCCGAGGAGGTCGAGACCGTTCGCGAGGACCTGCTGCGTCGCGTTGTTCAGCCACAGGCGTGACCGGTGGACGTCCTCCACCGGCGCGTCACGGAGCGGTGCGACGCGGCAGGCGTCGTACCACCGGTGGTAGGTTCCCGCGATGACCTCGAGGTGGCGGGCCACCCGGTGCGGCTCACGGAAGATCGCGGACTGCGCGACGATTCCTGGGAACTGGCCGAGGGCGGCCAGCAGCTCGCCCTCCGTGGGATGGTTCAGCGAGGCGGCGTCGAAGGCGGTGGTGTCCACTCCCGCCGAGACGGCGTTGCGCGCGACGGCGTGGGTCCTCGCGTGGGCGTACTGCACATAGAACACGGGATTCTCGTTGGTCCGCCTGGTCAGGAGGTCGAGGTCGATGTCGATGTTCGAATCCGCGGAGAACCGGGCAAGGGTGTACCGCGCGGCGTCCACGCCCACGGCGTCGACGAGATCCTCGAGGGTCACGACCGTCCCGGCGCGCTTCGACATGCGGACGGGCGCGCCGTTCTGCACGAGGTTCACCATCTGCCCGATGAGGACCTCGACCGTATCGGGATCGTCACCGAGGGCCGCCGCAGCAGCTTTCAGGCGTGCGACATACCCGTGATGGTCGGCACCGAGCATGATGATGTTGAGGTCGAATCCGCGCCGGCGCTTGTTGACGAAGTATCCGATGTCGCCTGCGATGTAGGCCGGGGCGCCGTCCGATTTGATGACGACGCGGTCGCGGTCGTCACCGAAGTCCGTCGATCTGAGCCACCAGGCTCCGTCCTCGTAGAAAAGATTGCCCGAGCCCTTCAGCTGCTCGAGGAGGCCCCCGACGAAGTCGTTCTCGAACAGCGAGTGCTCGTGGAAGTAGACATCGAACTCCACCCCGAAGTCCCGGAGCGACTTCTTGATGTCGGTGAACATGAGATCGACGCCGACCGCACGGAAACGCTCGACGGCGTCGGCTTCGCCGAGACCGAGGACATCCGGCTCGGCGGCGAGCACACGCTGCGCGATGTCCTCGATGTACTGACCGCCGTAGCCGTCCTCCGGAGCGGTCCGGCCGGCCGCGCTCGCGTAGAGGGAGCGCGCAAACCGTTCGATCTGCGCGCCGTGGTCGTTGAAGTAGTACTCCCTCACCACGGACGCGCCCTGGGACTGGAGCACACGTGCGAGTGCGTCTCCCACCGCAGCCCAACGGGTCCCGCCGATGTGGATGGGACCGGTGGGATTCGCCGAGACGAACTCGAGGTTGATCTTCTGGCCGGCGAGCGCAGCGCTCGTGCCGTACGCGGGTCCCGCCTCGACGATGGTCCGCGCCAGCTCGCCCGCGGCTCCGGCGTCGAGGGTGATGTTGAGGAAACCGGGACCGGCGATGTCGACGCTCTTGACGCCATCGATGCCGGCGAGGCGGTCGCTGAGGAGCTGTGCGAACTGCCGCGGATTCATTCCGGCCTTCTTGCCCAGCTGCAGGGCGATGTTCGTGGCCCAATCCCCGTGCTCCCGGTTCTTGGGTCGCTCCACCCGAACCTCCGAGGGGAGGTCGATACTGAGGTCACCCGCTTCGACGGCAGCCTTCAGGCAGGCGGAAATAGCGGCAGAGAGTTCTTCGGGAGTCACCCGTCCAGCATAGCGGCGCCGCTCCGGACACCCTGATTTCCGTGACGGCGGTAACGTTCTGCGACAGGACGACGCAGCGGACAGGACATCGGGGACGTGCGCGTGCAGTCCGGAAGGGCAGAAGAAACGAATCGAGATATAGAACGTTGGAACAGACCAGTACGTTACTTTAAGATTCAATGACCCTCGGCGCGGAGCCTCTCCGCCCGTTCCCGGTACGGCGACCCACCAGGAGCATCCAGTGACCATGACAGGGCGAACCGACGAACCCTCGACCGAACAGACCGGCCGGCCCGGGTTCCCCCTTCACAAGCGTGTGCTGACCGCACTCGCCGCCGTCTCCATCCTCGGTGCCGCAGGCTGCGCCGGAGCGGAGGCACAGGCGCCCACGGACGGAACCCCCGCATCGGAGGCGCCTGCGTCGGACGCTCCTGCTGCCACCGGGGAGTCCGCACCGGCGGGTGGACCGGCAACAGCGGAAGCCGCTGCAGGCAGCCAGACCTACGAGGACGGTTCCTACACCGAGACCGGGTCCTACCAGTCCCCGGCCGGGCCCGAGGAAGTGGGCGTGACCATCACGCTCGAGGCCGACGTCGTCACCGCCGTCGAGGTCGAGCCGATGCCGGACAACCCGACCACCACCATGTACCAGGAGCGCTTCGCCGGAGGCATCTCCGACGCCATCGTCGGCAAGAAGCTCGATGAGCTCGCCGTCGACAAGGTGGCCGGTTCCTCCCTGACCAGCGGGGGCTTCAACGAAGCTACCGACAAGATCAAGAGCGAAGCGCAGCTCTAGGTCGTATCGGGCATGTCGCGCACCTTCTGCTTCGAGGCGATCGGTACCAGTTGGCGCGTGGACAGCAGCGAGCCACTGGCGCCGACCCATCGGGCCGAACTCCTGCGGATCGCGGAGGACTACGACGCGCTGTACTCCCGCTTCCGCGCGGACTCGGGGGTGACGGCACTCGGGGCCTCCGGAGGTTTCCTTCCGCTCCCGCTTCATGGAGCAGCGCTGGGACGCCTTCTGCGGACGCTGCATGACCTGACGGGCGGTGGCCTGTCTCCCCTGGTCGGCGAGCGCCTCGCCGACCAGGGGTACGACGCCGGCTACAGCTTCGTGCCCACGGCGCCCCCCGCACCCGCACGGGCCTGGGACGACCTGCTCGCGTGGACGGGGGACGGTATCACCCTGAGCGGACCGGCGCTGCTGGACGTCGGCGCCGCAGGCAAGGGCCAGCTCGTCGACCTGATGCTCGAGCGCCTCGTCACTGCCGGGCACGAGAACGTGATCGTGGACGCCAGCGGGGACATGAGGCGGGCGGGGAGCGGCTCGATCACGGTGGCCCTCGAGCACCCCTACGACTCGTCGTCCGCCATCGGGACGGTCAGCCTCGGGTCCGGAGCGCTGTGCGCGTCCGCGTCCAATCGCCGTGTCTGGGGCGACGGCCTGCACCATGTCCTGGATGCGCGAACGGGACGCAGCGTCGACACCGTCGTCGCCACGTGGGTCCTCGCCGAGGACGCCATGACCGCCGACGGGCTGTGCACCGCCCTCTTCCTCGCGGACCCCGACGACCTCGCCGTCTCCTTCGCCTTCGATTTCGTCCTGATGTATTCCGACGGACGGGCCCGCTACTCCGCCCCACTAGCAGGAGCACTGTTCTCATGACCGCAGCACTCGACGGCCTGCTGGGCCGCATGACCATGTACCGCCTCACGCTCACCCTGCTCCTGGTGCTGACCGTCGAGGCACTCGTGCTCTCGCTGACGGGGCTGCTCGCCTACACACCGGCGGAGATCACGGGGACGCTGGTCGCCGCGGTGGGAGGGACGGTCATCGGCACGAGGGTGATGGCCCTGATCCTGCGATTGCGGCCGCACGGGGACTCGTCGCTCATCACGGGCCTGATCGTGTTCCTCATCATGTTCCCGTCAAGCACCGCCGCCGGGCTCGGCGGCATCCTCGTCGCGGGTGCGGCGGCGGGAGCATCGAAGTTCCTGCTCGCCTTCCGCGGTCGGCACATCTTCAATCCCGCCGCGACCGGCGCCGTCGTCGCCACCCTGCTCGGTGTCGGGGCAGCCGCCTGGTGGGTCGCCAACGCCTACATGCTCCCCGTCGTCGCCGTCGGCGCGGCACTGCTCCTCTACCGGACGCGGAAGCTCTCCATGGGTGCGGTGTTCCTCGTGGTCGCGATCGGCATCCTGCTGTTCAACCTGGTGCAGGGCGGCATGACCGTAAGCGCCGGCCTTCAGCTCGTCCTGACCTCCTACCCCGTGCTGTTCCTCCTCGGTTTCATGATGACCGAACCACTCACCCTCCCGCCCCTGCGCCGGCAGCAATGGCTCTTCGCCGTCATCGTCGCCGTCGTCCTCGCCCTACAGACCTCCATTGGACCGGTGTTCCTCGGCCCGGAGTTCGCCCTCGTCATCGGTAACGCCGTGGCGTTCCTCCTGGGACAACGGCGGGGTGTCCGGCTGTCCTTCGCGGGATCCCGGCACCTCACGCCGACCAGCACGGAGCTCGTGTTCGAGCCGACGCGGCCGGTCCGCTTCAAGGCCGGCCAGTACATGGAGCTGAGCCTGCCCCACCGTGGCGCGGACAGCCGCGGCAGCCGAAGGGTCTTCAGCATCACCTCCGCACCCCAGCGGGCCGACGCCGTCACCTTCGGCCTGAGGACGACGGATTCGGGAAGCTCCTTCAAGAAGGCCCTCCTCGACCTGCCGAAGGACGCACAGATTACCGGCACGCTCGTCGGAGGCGACTTCCACCTGCCCCGCGATCCGTCGATCCCCCTCCTGCTCGCCGCCGGAGGGATCGGCGTCACCCCGTTCATCAGCCAGCTCAGGGACATCGACGCGCGGGGCGAGGAGCGCGACGTCGTCCTCGTCTATGTGGTGCGGAGCGAGGAGGAGATCGCCTTCCGGGACGAGCTGACCGGACTCGGGACGCGGGTGGTGCTCTTCGTGCCCTCGGGCGCCGGCACCCCTTCCCTTCCGGGCAACTGGACCTATGCGGGCGATGAACCGTCCGCGGAGGAGCTCCTCGCTGCGGTTCCGGACCTCAAGCAGCGCAGGGTGCTCGTGTCGGGTTCGCCGAGATTCATCGGGGACCTCCGCGCGGTGGTGCGCGCCGCGGGCGTGCCGAGGGTGAAGACGGACGCCTTCCTGGGCTACTGAGGATGGCGGACGAAGCTCCTCCCGCGTTTTCCGACGCAAGCGGTACCTGATAAGCTCGATGAGTCCCTTACCGGTACGGGAGTTCCCGTATCTGCCTTCGTAGCTCAGGGGATAGAGCGTCTGCCTCCGGAGCAGAAGGTCGTAGGTTCGAATCCTATCGAGGGCACCAAGGCTCATGCAGAGTCCACCGCCGTCGGCCACCAGGCCGGCGGCGGTTCTGCTTTTGGTAGGCTCCACTGGACGCGGCCCTGCGGGATCGCTCCAGCACCTACCGGCGGGGGAATCGTGGGGACGAAAGGCACGCCGCGGCACGCGAAAGCGGCACTGGGCGTCCCGGCCCTGCTCACCGTCCTCGTCCTCGTCCTCACCGTGGTCGCGGCAGGCTTCATCGGACGGTTCACCGCCCAACCGGTGGTGGATCCTCCCGTCGACGTCGTGGGCCAGGAGAGCACCGCGACTCCCTCCGCCACCGTCATGACCGAACCGCCGGCCGACAGCGAACCCCTGGTGATCAGCGGCGACACGGCCGCCGCCGCATTGCTCATCCTCGCCATGGCCGGTCTCGCCCTCCTGGTGCGGTTCCTCCTGAGGTTCCGTCGGCGGCACATCGCCGGGAGCGGTTTCCTCGAGCAGGCGGACCTGCAGCAGCCGGGCACCCTCGCGCTCGTGAACGATGCGCTACCGGCCTGGACCGAAGCCACGCGTACCGCCCTGGCCGGGGACGCCGACACCTCCGACGCCGTCATCCGGTGCTGGCTCGACTTCGAGCACCTGTGCGCCGTAGCGGGCGCCGGACGAACGCCCGCCCAGACGACGTCGGACTTCGCCACCGCCGTCGCGGCCGGCCTCGATCTTCCCGCTGAGCCCCTCACCAGCCTCAACCGCCTGTACCAGCGCGCCAGGTTCGGGCGAACGGACGACGACGCCCCGCAGCGCCTCGGCCACGACGACCGCGAGCTCGCGCTCTCCAGCGTCATCGAGCTGTCCATTGCCCTCGCAGCACACCGCAGGATCGCCGGATGAAGAGATCGGCGTGGGCCATCACCGTCGTGCTCGTCCTCCTCGCCCTCGTCGCGGGGTGGTTCTTCGGGCTCGATGCCCGCCACGCCGTGGCCCTCGCCGGTGCCGCGTTCGCCGCAGGAATAGCCAACGGACTCCTGGAGTCCGTCGACGTTCCTCGCGCGACCCTGGCGCCGCTGCCCGAACCGGTCCGCGGCCTCTCGGATCTCCAGGCCCTGGAGTTCTCCCTGTCATCGACGGAACCCGGTACACGCGCTGTTCGGGAAGTCCACGCACTCGCTCTTGCCGTCACCACCGCGCACCCCGGTGCGGCGAGGAGCCCGGCGCTCGAAGCCCTCATCGCGAAGGCGCAGTCCCCGGAGCTCAGCCATCACGAGCTGGGCACCATCGCCGATGAGCTGGAGCGGATCGTTCTCCTCCAGCCGGTGGCGCCACCCCGCCACACCCCGCCAGGAGACCCATGACAGCCCCGGACCGCACCCGTCCCGCCAGCGGAGTGCCGACCGAAGTACCGACCGGAGTACCGACCGGAGCGCCGGCCTATATCGGCGAGGCCGCGCGGATCGGCCGAGAAGTCCTCCACAGCACCGGGACCGTGGTCGTGGGAGCCGAGGGGGCTCTCCGCCTTGCGCTCGCGGCGGTGCTCGCAGGCGGCCACGTCCTGTTCGAAGATCTGCCCGGGCTCGGCAAGACACTTGCAGCCAAGACGCTCGCCCAGTCACTCGGCCTCGACTTCCGGCGCCTGCAGTTCACTCCCGACCTCCTTCCGTCCGACGTGACCGGATCGTCGATCTTCAACCCGGTCACCCGCGAGTTCGATTTCAAGCCGGGACCGATCTTCGCCGGGCTGTTCCTCGCCGACGAGATCAACCGGACCTCCCCCAAGACGCAGTCCGCGCTGCTGGAGGCGATGGCGGAGGCACAGGTGTCGGCCGAGGGCACGACCCTGCCCCTGACGCGTCCCTTCCACGTCTTCGCCACCTCGAACCCGATCGAGTTCGAGGGCACCTATCCATTGCCCGAGGCCCAGCTGGACCGCTTCATGGTCCGGCTGCGATTCGGCTATCCCGGCCACGACGGCGAACAGGACATCATCGCGAGGCGGCTCTCACGCCGTCAGGACGAAACGATGGTGGCGCGGGTGACCACGGCCGAGGGCCTGCTGCGCCTGCAGGCGGTCGTCGAGTCGGTGGGCGTCGACGACGACGTCATCGACTACGCGGTCCGCCTCACCGCCGCGACCCGCAGCCACCCGGCGGTGGAGGTCGGGGCGTCACCCCGCGGCTCGCAGGCGCTGGTGCTGCTGGGCCGCGCACTCGCCGTCCTCGACGCGCGCTCCTTCGTCCTGCCCGAGGACGTGAAGGAGGGCGCTGTGGCCGTCCTCGCGCACAGGATCACGCTGACGCCGTCGTCCTGGGCCCAGGGTGTGGCGACGGAGAAGGTGGTGCGGGACGTGCTGGGCGAGGTACCGACGCCGCCGACGGTGCACCGGAGCGAGCACGGGACCGGGCACCATGGCTAGGCGGTCGGTCACCCACTCCCCCGTGTGGGCCCTCGCGGTGATCATCGCCCTGGTCTGCGTCGGCGCCGGCCTCGTCTCCGGCAGGCCCGACACCGTGGCACTCGCCGCACCGTTCGCCCTCCTCGCGCTCGCAGGTCGAACCACCGCGAGCCGCGAGGACACCGTCATCGGCATCACCGGGGACAGACGGGCGCAGGGAACGGGACGACGCCTGCGCCTGCTGCTCGCGCCGCCCCGGACCGACGGCGTTGCGACGGTTGCGGCGCCGCCCGGGCTCGTCGCCACGATCCTGGCCGCCCCGGGGTGCCCGCCCGAAGCCCTCGTCCTCAGGTCCGACGAGGACTGCCCGGTCCTCGTGGACGGCCCGCTGTCGGGCGAGGCCGACGTGCTCTCGTACGGCTCCATCGGATTCAGCCCGGACCTCACGGCCGCCTCTGCATTTCGGCCCACTCCTCCCGTACGCGTCAGCATCCTCGCGCCGGTCGGCCCGATGCTTGCCCGTCCGGTGTCCCGCCGGCTCGCGGGGATGGCAGGCACGCACGGGTCGAGGCGGCCGGGTGAGGGCGGCGAGCTGAGGTCCATCGCCCCCTTGCAGCCCGGTGACCAGCGTCGAAGGATCGACTGGCGTGCCACCGCGCGCCGCTCGACGGATCAGGACCGCCTGATGGTCCGGCGGACCTTCGCCGATGCCGAGGCATCGGTCTTCCTGGTCGTCGATCAGGGGCAGGACCTGCCCCGGTGCACGTCCGACTGGTTCGAAGCCGGCTCACCGCGGCTCGTTCCGGGGTCCCTGCACGTGGCGCGGGTGGCCGCGACGAGGGTCGCCGCGTCCTACCTGTCCGTCGGAGACCGCGTGGGACTCGATGACCTGTCCGGCACCCGGAGGGCCCTGCGCTCTGCGGCGGGAGCGCGGCACCTCGAACAGATCCGCACCAGGCTCGCCGCGACGTCGGTGATCCCGCGACGACGCCGGCGTCGTGATCCCGTTCCACCGGAAGGCGCCGTCGTCGTGGTGTTCTCCGCCTTCCTCGATCCCGAGCCCGCGCGCCTGCTGCGTCTGTGGCACGCGCAGGGACTCGTGGTCGCCGGTGTCGACTGCGTGCCTTCCCTCGATCGCACGGAGGTGACGACGACGCAGGCACGTGCCGTGCAGCTCACCCTCCTGCGGCGCCGCCTCCTCCTCGACGACCTGCGGCGGGACGGCATTCCGGTCTTGAGCGGATCGAGCGGGGAGATCGGCTCCGGAACCGACGATTCCCTGGAGACCGGCTTCCGCCTCCTCGAGCGCCGGGCCCGCAGGCGGGTGGGTCAGGGATCGGGACCGGGCGCGCGGTGAGACGCGGCGGCACCCCGGCGGTTCCCGATCGGAGTGGACTCGTCCCCCTGTGGGCGCTGCGCTGCGCGACCGCGCTGATCGCCGTCCTGCTCGGGGCCGTCGTCTGGAACGGAAGTGCCTGGATCATCCTGCCGGTCCTGGCGGCGGCGGCCGCTGCGGTCCTTCCGTCGATCGGTCTCGCAGCGCTCACACTGCTCCTGCTGGTCGTGGCCTACGCCGTCAACATGCCGGTCGGGTCGCCTTGGCTCCTCGTCTTCGTCGCCGGACTCCACACCGTGTTCATCCTGTACCTCCTGCTCCTGCACCTCCCCCTCCGCGGCTGGATCAGCGGCGCGGCGCTGCGGGAGCTCGGCGGGTCGCTCCTGCGCATCCAGGCGGTCGCCCAACCGGTGGCCGTCCTCGCACTCCTGGTCGACGACGCCGGCTCCAGCCTCCCGGCGGTCGTCGCGGGCGTGGCGGCTCTCGTCGGCTGGTGCCTGTGGCTCGTCGGTCGGCGGGATCCTGACCCGAAGACCCCGGGTCAGCACTCCTGACGACGCCCTGCAGGGGCACTGGATCCCACCGCTCCCGGACCTGCAGCCGCCATCGGCAGGGCGTGCAGGAGGACGATCCATTGCGGACGAGTCCTGACCGCGCGACGTCGTACCGTTGAAGCATGATCGAGACCTCGGCACGCCTGCTGCAGCTCCTCTCGCTCCTGCAGCTGCGGCGCGAATGGACCGGCCCGGCCCTGGCCCAACGCATGGACGTCACCGAGCGGACCGTCCGCCGCGACATCGGCAAGTTGCGCACCCTCGGCTACCCCATCAACGCCTCGCCGGGAGTCGCCGGCGGCTACCAGCTCGGAGCGGGTGCGCAGCTACCGCCCCTCCTGCTCGACGACGACGAGGCGCTCGCCGTCGCCATCGGCCTGACCGCGGTCACGGCGAGTCCCGTCTCCGGAGTCGGTGAGGCGTCCGTCCGGGCCCTCACGAAGCTCGAGCAGGTCCTTCCGCCACGGCTCAGGCCGCGCTTCTCGGGGCTGCGCTCCGCGGTGACCCGCATGGCCGCCATCAGCACGCCGGTGAGCCCCGAGGTGCTCACCGCCCTCTCCGCCGCGATCACGGAGCGTCGCTGCGTCGCCTTCCGCTACGACCGCCACGACGGCGAGTCCTCCCGCCGCATCGTCGAGCCGTATCGCCTCGTGGACACGGGGAGGCGCTGGTACCTCGTGGCCTTCGACCGCTCCCGCGAGGACTGGCGCACCTTCCGCGTGGACCGGTGCCAGAGCGTACCGGTGGCGAGGGACCGCTTCGTCGCGCGCCCCCTGCCCGCCGCCGACCTCGCTGCGTACGTGCAGGAGTCCATCACGCGCTCGCCCTACTCCTACGATGCCGTCATCCGCTTCCACGCACCGCTGAGCGAGCTGGAGGCGCGCGTCCCGTCGAACACGGGCACGCTCGAGGCGGACGGCGAGGAGTACACGCTGCTGCGGGCCGGCTTCGACTCCCTCGACTTCCCGCTGGCCTACCTCGCAAGCTGGGACCTCGACTTCGAGGTCCTCGAACCGGCGGAGATGCGCGAGCGCGCCGTCGTCGTCGCCGACCGGTTGCGGCGATCGGCGGGGCCACCGGAGGACGCGCCGGAGACGGAGCACAGCCCTCGGTGAACGCCGGCCTGCGGCTCCATGCGAGCAACTAGACTGGCAGGCAACTATGGCACTGACAATCTCCTACCCCGCGGACCTCCCTGTCTCGGAACGCCGGGCAGACATCATGGCCGCCATCGCGGCCAACCAGGTCACCATCATCGCCGGGGAGACCGGCTCCGGTAAGACGACACAGATCCCCAAGATGTGCCTCGAACTCGGGCTGGCGGAGAACGGACTGATCGGCCACACCCAGCCGCGCCGCCTCGCAGCCCGCACGGTCGCCGAGCGCATCGCGGAGGAACTGCAGGTGCCGCTCGGCGAGGAGGTGGGCTACCAGGTCCGCTTCACCGGGTCGGTGGGCCGCAAGACCAGGATCAAGCTCATGACGGACGGCATCCTGCTGGCCGAGATCCAGCACGACAGGATGCTGCGCAAGTACAGCACGATCATCATCGACGAGGCCCACGAGCGCAGCCTCAACATCGACTTCATCCTCGGCTACCTCCGGCGGATCCTGCCCGAGCGGCCGGACCTCAAGGTCATCATCACCTCGGCCACGATCGACCCCGAGCGGTTCGCCGCTCATTTCGCAGCCGATGCCGCCGTCGAGAACACCTCTCCCGCACCGATCATCCAGGTCTCCGGCCGCACCTACCCCGTCGAGATCCGATACCGGCCGCTCGACCAGCCGCCGGGCGGGCTCGACGACGGCGACGGTGGCGCGGACAGCGAGCTCGAGGAGGAGCGGGATCCGCTCGACGCCGTGTGCGATGCCGTCGACGAACTGTCGATGGAAGCGCCCGGAGACATCCTCGTGTTCTTCTCCGGCGAGCGCGAGATCCGGGATGCCGCCGACGCCCTCCGGGCCAGGATCCAGTCGACCACGCGCCTGCGCGGCACCGAGGTCCTTCCGCTGTTCGCGCGCCTCTCGCTCGAGGAGCAGCACCGTGTCTTCCGTCCGACCGGCAGTCACCGCAGGATCGTGCTCGCGACGAACGTCGCCGAGACCTCGCTGACGGTGCCCGGTATCAAGTACGTGATCGACACGGGCACCGCCCGGATCTCCCGCTACTCCCACCGCACCAAGGTGCAGCGACTGCCCATCGAGCGTGTCTCCCAGGCGTCCGCGAACCAGCGCGCGGGACGCAGCGGGCGTGTCTCGGACGGAATCGCCATCCGCCTCTACTCCGAGGAGGACTACGCGTCGCGCCGCCCGTTCACCGAGCCGGAGATCCTCCGCACCAGCCTCGCCGCGGTCATCCTGCAGATGGCGGCGATGGGCGTCACACGAAGCCCGAAGGACATCGCCGAGTTCCCCTTCGTCGAACCGCCCGAGACGAAGGCGATCAATGACGGCGTCGCACTCCTGCGTGAACTCGGCGCGCTGAAGGACGACGGCGGATTGTCCGCCGTCGGACGCAAACTCGCGCAGCTTCCGGTGGACCCCCGCCTCGGCCGCATGATCGTCGAGGCCGGGGCGCGGGGTTCCGTCAAGGAGGTCATGGTCCTCGCCGCGGCCCTGACCATCCAGGACCCGCGCGAGCGGCCGTCCGCGGACCAGCCGGCGAAGCAGCAGCAGGCCGCGGAGAAGCACAAGCGCTTCGTCGATGAGAATTCGGACTTCACGGCCTACCTCAACCTGTGGCGGTACCTGGAGGAGAAGCAGGACGAGCTGTCCTCGACACAGTTCCGGAAGATGTGCCGCGCCGAGTTCATCAACTACCTGCGCGTGCGGGAGTGGCAGGACCTGTTCCAGCAGCTGCGCCAGCTCGCGAAGCCGCTCGGCATCACCCTGCCGGCCGGGCCCGTGGATCCCGTGGGACTGCACGAGCAGATCCACATCAGCCTGTTGGCGGGCCTGCTCGGCAACATCGGCCTGTACGACCAGCGGAAGCGTGAGTACTCGGGCGCCCGCGGGACGCGCTTCGCCGTCTTCCCCGGATCGGCGCTCTTCAAGAAGTCCCCCGACTGGGTGATGGCCGCCGAACTCGTGGAGACCTCACGCCTCTGGGCGCGCGTAGTCGCGCGCATCGATCCCCTCTGGGCCGAACAGGTGGCGCCGCACCTCGTCAAGCGCTCCTACAGCGAACCCCACTGGTCCCGGAAGATGGGCTCGGTCATGGCGTACGAGAAGGTCACGCTGTACGGCGTGCCGATCGTCCCGCAGCGCCGCATCAATTACGGACGCGTGGACCGTGAGGTCGCCCGCGAACTGTTCATCCGCCATGCCCTCGTGGAGGGCGACTGGAAGACGCACCACACCTTCTTCAGCCGCAACCAGGCGCGGCTGGCCGAAGTGGAGGAGCTCGAGAACCGGCTCCGGCGGCGGGACCTGCGGGTGGACGACGAGACGCTCTTCGAGTTCTACGACCAGCGGATCGGCGCCGAGGTCGTCTCGGAGCGGCACTTCGACTCGTGGTGGAAACAAGCCCGGCACGAGCACCCCGACCTGCTCGACTTCGACCCGGAGCAGCTGCTCAGCGAGGACGCCGCGGAGCTCGACGAGACCGCTTTCCCGAGCACGTGGCGGCAGGCAGGCTTCGAGCTGCCGCTCACCTACGAGTTCTCGCCCCTCACGCCGGGAGCCCATGACGGCGTCACCGTCACCATTCCGGTGCTGTTCCTCAATCAGCTCGCTCCGAAGCCCTTCCGCTGGCAGATCCCGGGCCAGCGGGTGGAGCTGGTGACGGCCCTCATCAAGTCCCTGCCGAAGCAGGTGCGGAAGAACTTCGTGCCGGCTCCCGATGTCGCACGGACCGCCGTCGCCGCCCTCGCCGCGGACTTCGATCCCGAGCAGGATGATCTCGAAGCGTCGCTCGAGCTCGCCCTGCGCCGCTTGCGGGGCCACATCGTCCCGCCCGGATCCTGGAACTGGTCGGCGGTTCCGGCGCACCTGCTCATGATGTTCCGCATCGTCGACGCCGAAGGGCGCGTGCTCGACGAGTCCCGGGACCTCGAATCGCTCAAGGAATCCCTGGCTCCCGCCGTCAGCCGTGCGATCGCGCAATCCCTGGGAGCAACCCCCGGCAGCACCCGGCCATCGGGTGGTCCGGGACGCGGCGGCCGCGGCAGTGGCAGCGGGAGCGCGTCCGGCGGCACCGGCCCCGCCGGACGCGACGATGCCCGCCATTCCTCCTCGCGGGGATCGGGACGGGGTGCCGCGAACGAGACCGCGCCGTCGGGCGATCGGGCGGGTACATCCCCGTCCGCCGGTTCCGCGCCCCGGGGAGGCGTAGCCGTCGCGGAGGCTCCCGCGGTAGCCGAACGCACCGGCGAAAAGGCCTGGGTCTTCGGCACCATCGACCGAGAGGTGTCCCGCACTGTCGCAGGGCACCGCGTGACGGGCTTCCCCGCCGTCGTCGACGAGGGCGTCTCGGTCGGCGTCAGGGTCTTCCCGACAGCCGGCGAACAGGCCACGGTCATGCGGGCCGGGATCATCCGGCTCCTGTCGCTGCGCATACCCAGCCCGGCGAAGTACGTGCTGGAACATCTCAGCAACACCGAGAAGCTCACCTTCAGCCAGAACCCGCACGGCAGCGTCGCCGAGCTCATCCGCGACTGCTCGCTCGCGGCGATCGACAAGCTCGTACCCCAGGACCTGCCGTGGACCGAGGAAGCCTTCAACAGGCTGTACGAGGAGGTCCGTGCTGAGCTGATCGACACCGTGTTCACGGTGACCGCGACGGTGGAGAAGATCCTCGCGAGCACGCGTCGTATCCAGAAACAGCTGAAGGGCACCACGAGCCTCGCCCTGATCACGGCCCTGAACGACATCCGCAGCCAGCTGGAGCACCTGGTGTACCCGGGCTTCGTCGCGGCGACCGGTTACTACCAGCTGGCATCCCTCCCCCGGTACCTGGGGGCCATCGAGGTAAGGCTCGAGAAGCTACCCACGAACGTCCAGCGCGACGGCGTCGGCACGGCAGCGATCCAACGGCTCGAGGACGAGTACGACGACGCCGTTGCGTCCCTCGCAGCCGGCCGGCACCGCCCCGAAGCCCTGACCCGCGTCCGCTGGATGATCGAGGAACTGCGCGTGAGCCTCTTCGCGCAGGACCTGGGCACCGCGTACTCGGTGTCGGAGAAGCGCGTCAGGTCGGCGCTCACCGAGGCCATGGCCTCGGCGCGCTAGCACTCCGGCCCGTGGACGCCGGGCGCTCCTGCGCGGCAATTCCCCCTCAGTCCGGCACGCATGTTCCGTGGCCGGCATCGCGCAGGGCGCCGCGGAGAGTCTCGGCCGTGCGCTCCATGTCCGCGGGATCAGGAGCGTGGTCGACGCGCTTCAGGTCGAAGTCCGCCGGTGACCGGGTGGGCCAGACGTGGACGTGGAAGTGGGGTACCTCGTAGCCCTCGAGCAGGACGCCGACGCGCTTCGCGCCGAAGGCCTCCTCCTGGGCGCGCCCGATGGTCTGTGCAACGGACATGACCTTCGAGAGCATCTCCGGGTCTGCTTCGAGCCAGTGCTCGATCTCGCGCCTGGGTACGACGAGCGTGTGACCCGGCGTGATCGGAGCGATCGTCAGGAAGGCGACCACGTCGTCGTCCCGCCACACGAAACGCCCCGGCACCTCTCCGTTGATGATCTTCGTGAAGAGCGTGGTCATGGGAACTCCTGGGGTCGGTACGGGAGGGACGCTGCCACCAGGGCTGCCCGGTAGCCGGACCTGCCCGCGCAGGGGTGGTGGCAGGGGGCGTCCTGGGTTCATGCTCCGACGCTACCGCGCCCTCCTGCAGCGGGCCAGCACCGCGCCCGCTGCAGGATCGCTGGGCCGCCCGCCAACACGGTGCGCACGGGCCATGCCCACTCCGGTCAGGCTCCGGTCGCCACCGGCAGGCCGTCCGTCGTCGACCACTGGGACCATGAGCCGGGGAACAGCGAGGCGTCGATGCCCGCGATGTCGAGGGCCGCGATCTCATGTGCAGCCGTGATGCCGGATCCGCAGTACACGGCCACCCGGCCCCGGTCCGCGCCGACCTCGCTGAAGCGGCGGCGGAGCTCAGCGGCGGGCCTGAAGCGCCGGTCCTCCCTCAGGTTCTCGGCCGTCGGCGCACTCACTGCGCCGGGTATGTGGCCGGCCTTCGGGTCGATCGGCTCCTGCTCGCCGCGGAAGCGCTCACCGGCCCGCGCATCGAGGAGCACGTCCACCGTCGAGCATTCCAGGAGCTCGGGGATGGAGATCACCGGCATCTGCCCGCTGGCCAGATGGACGTTGCCCACGCAATGTCGCTCCTCCCCGCCCTCGACGGGGAGCCCCGCGGCGCGCCACGCCGTCAGACCTCCGTCGAGGAGGCTGACCGACGTGAACCCGGCGTTGCGCAGCAGCCACCAGAGGCGGGCGGCGGCGAGGTTGCCCGAGTCGTCGTAGGCGACCACGGTGTCGCCGTCGTTGAGCCCCCACTGGCGCGCCGCTTCCTGCAGGGCCTCCGGGTCCGGCAGCGGATGGCGCCCGAGCCCCGGTCCGCCGGTCGCACACAGCTGCGTCTCCATGTCCACGTACACGGCACCGGGTATGTGGGCCGCGCGGTAGTGCTCGTGGCCGTGGGGGTCGCCCAGGGACCAGCGCACATCGAGCAGGATCGTCTGCGCGCCGGAGGTCATCCGGTCCTGCAGTTCCTGCACATCCATCAGAGTCTTCATCGAGATCTCCTGTCGGAATGAGCGACCGGAACGCGGTGGTCACCGCGTCCGGTCCTGATGCAGGTCAGTCCACCACACAGCCGCCTACCCTCCAAGAAGGCCACGCTGCGCACCCGCTCGTTGACCAGGGGAAGCACGACCGTCATCGGGCCCCGAGCCCCACCCACCTCCGCACCGCGGCCCCGAGATGGGACGTTCCCGTCAGACCTCGACGCTCTCGCGCGTCGCGAGATGCCTGAAATCCGTGCCGTACCGTGCGCCCAGCCGGGTGACGTGTCCCTCGACCATCGCGAGACCCGTCTCGTTGAGCAATCCGTCGTGGATCTGGAAAGCGCGGGCAGCGCGGACGGACGTCACGAAATCGACCACCTCCGCCAGCTTCGACCACGGCGCATGCACGGGGACGAGGAGAGTCCCGACGTCAATGCCGTCCGGGACGATGAGCGAGTCACCCGGGTGGTAGACCGAACCGTCGATCAGGAAGCCCACATTGGCGATCATCGGGATCAGCGCGTGGATCAGCGCGTGCTGTCCGCCGAACGTCCGCACGGCGAAACCGGCGACGGTGAACTCCTCGCCGCCGGACACCGCGTGGAGGCGGTTCGCAGCGCCACCACCGAGGGCAGCGCCGACGGTGTCGACGACGCCACGAGGGGCCCACAGCTCGATGCCGGGATTCGTCTGCAGCACGGCGACGACGCGGTCGACGGCGATGTGATCAGGGTGCTCGTGCGTGACCAGGACGGCTCCGGCGCCGGCGAGTGCCTCCTCGACCTCCGAGAACGCCCCCGGGTCGATGACGAGCACGGACCCACCCTGCTCGATGCGCACGCAGGAATGGGAGTACTTGGTCAGCAACATGGGCTCAGACTACTCGCGGCGGCGCTGATAATCTTGACTCTGGTCCAGGGCACCCGAGTGCCCGCGGAAAGGGTATGACATGACGCCTGAGGCGACATCCGAGCCAGCGGCGACGACGGCAGCGGCGACGGCAGGGCCGGGTCCGGCAGAAGGTTCCGGTTCGGAGACGGGACCGGCTGCCCGCAAGGGGCCGGAGCAGCGCGTGACCCGCCAGCGGCGTGCCGTCAGTGCGGCGCTCGACGAACTGGACGACTTCGTCAGCACACAGGAACTCCACCGCGTCCTCCACGACCGCGGCGAGTCCGTCTCGCTCGCAACCACCTACCGGATCCTGCAGTCGATGGCCGATGACGGACTGGTCGACGTCCTGCGGAACGGCGACAACGAGGCCGTCTATCGCCGCTGCGCCGTCGAGCACCACCATCACCACCTGCTGTGCAGGAACTGCGGGAGGGCCGTGGAGATCGAGGCACCCGCCGTCGAGCAGTGGGCCGTCCGCATCGCGGCGGAACACGGATTCACCGACGCCGCCCACACCGTCGAGATCTACGGGCTGTGTCCGGACTGCAGGGCATCCACCGTCGCGTCCTGATCGTCGCGGACTCCACCCGCCGCCCGGGCCCGTTCTCCGGTTCCGGACGGCGCATGATCCTCGGCCGTGACGGAATCAGGCACCATCGTAATCCCGGCGGCACGGACCGGGGGATCGCTGTTCCACCGGCAGACGTTTGCGGTCCATTGGATTAAGCTCGTCACGTGACGTCTCCTGACTGTTCCGATTCCAGCGGGACCCGCACCGGTGCCGGTCCCGGTGCTGACTCCGACCGTGCGGACCACCTCGCCGACCTCGTGGAAGCCGTCCGGCGCTACAGGAACGCGGAGCGTTTCATGCGCGGCCAGAGCAGGGACTCGATGCACCTCGGTCGAACGGATATGGCGGCGCTCCGCCTCATGCTCCGGGCAGGGCAGGCGGGGCGCCCCCTGAGTGCCGCGGCACTCGCCAGGGGGCTCGGGATCTCCTCGGCCGCGACAACGGTCCTCATCGACCGGCTGGAGAAGAGTGGCCACGCCGAGCGTCGCCGCAGCACGACGGACGGCCGTGCCATCGAGATCTGGCCGACGGCCGCGTCGGACGAGGAGGTACGGTCCACCATGGGCGTGATGCATGAGCGGATGATGGCCGTTGCCGCCGCCCTTCCGTCGGAGGACTGCACCACGGTCCACGGATTCCTCGGCAGGCTCGGGCAGGCCATGTCCGCCCTGGAGCTGCCGCACGTCACGCCGGCACCACCGGGCACCTGAAGAACCACCCACGTGGCAGAAGAGCCATAGCGATTACCTAGAGAGCTTGACTACTAGATGGTCTAAACTGTGAGCATGAAGCCTTCGGACGCGCGGCAGGGAGCAGGGTACTGGTACCCGCCGTCGGGAGAAGGCACCGCTGATGACGCCGCTACCGGCGTCGATGTCCTGAACGCCCTGAGGGCCTACCGCAACGTGGAGAGTGACCTGCGCCGTCGCCTCAGCCAGCGGCTCAACATCAACGAGACGGACCTCGGAGCCTTGCGCTACCTTCTCACGGTGTGGCAGCGGGACCAGGGCGCCAGCCCGAAGGACCTCGCCCTGGCCCTCGGCATCTCCAGCGCCTCGACCACCCTCGTCATCGACAGGCTCGAGAAGGCGGACTTCATCCGACGGCGCCGGCACCCGGTGGATCGTCGGGCCGTGATCCTCGAACCCGGGGACAAGGCCACGGACGAGTTCCGCTCCGCCTTCGATATCGAGAAGCGCGGCGTCCTCGCCGCTGCCGACGGCCTGACGAGCGAAGAGACCGAGACGGTCACGCGCTTCCTCCGGAGCATGGAGCAGGCCATCGCAGATGCCGTCGGCCAGCCCGATCGCACGCCCGATCCCTGACGCACCCGTGCTTCCGGGCGGGTTCCCGGCCGGGTTCCTGGGCGGGTTTCGGGGCGAACCCTAGGCGGACGATCCAGCGACGCGGAGGTCCGGTTGTCCGACGGCGTCCACTCGACGCGACCGTCGCCGTGAGCGGCGCGACCCGATCAGGCGGCACGCGAGATAGATGGCGAACGAGATCGTCGTGACATAGGGACTGACGGGGATCCGTCCACCCAGCGCCAGCAGGATCCCTCCGACCACCGACGTGCAGGCGAAGACCACGCTCAGCAGCACCACGAACCCCGGCGCCGAGGTGACCTTCAGGGCCGCCGCGGCCGGCGTGATGAGCAGTGCCAGCACCAGCAGGGCACCGACCACCTGGATGGACAGCGCCACCGAGACCCCGAGCAGCACCATGAAGAGGATCGAGAGCCCCCGGACAGGAACACCGCGCGCCTCCGCCAGATCGGCGTCAGCACTCGCGAAGGTGAGCGGACGCCAGATCGCCGCGAGCGCGATCATCACGACGACGGCACATCCGGCGAGAAGGTTCAGCTGCACATCGTCGACCGAGACGATCTGCCCGGTGAGGAGGCCGAACTTGTTGGCGGCTCGCCCCTCGTAGAGGGCGAGGAAGAGAATCCCCAGCCCGAGGCCGAAGGGCATGACGACGCCGATGACGGAGTTCCGGTCCCGCGCCCGGATCCCCATGACCCCGAGGACGAGTGCCGCCAGGACAGACCCCACCAGGGACCCGGCCACGACGTTGGCGCCGACGAGGAGGGCGAAGGCCGCGCCCGCGAAGGAGAGCTCTGCGATGCCGTGCACGGCGAAGGCGAGATCCCGCATCATGACGAAGGTCCCGATCAATCCGCCCAGCAGCCCGAGCACGGCTCCGGCGATCAGCGAGTTCCGCACGAGGGGCAGGAGCTGCGCATAGTTGTCGAACGTGAAGATGGCGCTGAGGATCTCCTGGAAGTCCATGGTCTAGGCGCTCTCGTGGTGGTGCGTAGTGTCATCCGGCAATCCCACGACGACGATGCGGCCGTTGCTGTGCAGGACCTCGACCGGACTCCTGTACAGGTCCGAGAGCACCTCGCTCGTCATGACGTCCTCCGGGGTCCCGACGCGGAACTCACCGTCGGCCAGGTACAGGACGCGGTCCACGTACTCGATGACGGGGTTGATCTCGTGGGTCACGAAGACGACGGCGCTGTTCTTCTCATGGCACTGGCGGTTGATGAGCGAGCTCACCGCCTGCTGGTGATGGAGATCCAGGGAGAGCAGTGGCTCGTCGCACAGGAGCACGGTGGGATCGGTGGCGAGTGCCTGTGCGGCTCGCAGGCGCTGCTGTTCGCCGCCGGAGAGGAGCCCGACGGGTGCATCCGCGTAGGACTCGGCGCCGACGTCGCGCAGGAGGCCGTCGACGCGCTCGTTGTAGGCCCTGCTCCGCATCCGCAACCCCCACCGGTGCCCGTCGACACCAAGACCCACCAGGTCACGCGCCCGAAGGGGTGTCTCGGGCGGAAAGGACTTCTGCTGCGGGATGTAGCCGAGGGTCCTGCTGCCACGAGCGATGGGCCGACCGTCGACCCGCGCGGTCCCGGAGTCGAGGGCCTGCAGTCCCAGCAGCACCTTGAGGAAACTCGTCTTCCCCGAACCGTTGGGACCCAGGACGGCGAAGAACTCCCCGGGCATGATGTCGAGGTCGAGTCCCTTCCACAGCGTGCGCTTCCCGAAGGAGAGCGCCGCGCCGCGGAGGCTGATGGCCGGCTGTCCCCTACCCTCCTGCGGGTAGGGGACCTGCCGGGGCAACGTCGAGGTCATGCGGAACGGGTTCCAGTCTGTCGTAGTGCGTCATGATGCTGGGTCGTGGTCCTGTGTTGCGGTTCCGGACCGGTCGCCCGGTTCCCGACCGGACCACCACCGCTCTCACTGTTCGAGGGCGGCCTCGATGGTATCCGTGTTGGCCGTCATCCAGGAAACAAAGTCCTCGCCGTCGGGAAGTGTCTCGGTGAAGTCGAGCACCGGAAGGCCTGCGCCGTCGGCGGCTGAGCGTACCGCTTCCGTCTGCGATCCCGCGGTCTGGTCGTTGTAGGCAAGGAAGGCGAGCGTGTCACCGGTGACGAGGGTCTTCATCTCGTCCAGGGCGGCGACGGGGACGTCCGTCTCCTCCTCGACCGCCTCGCTGAACTCCTCCGGGGTGACGTTCTCGAGCCCGGCGGCTTCGAGGAGGTAGACGGGTACGGGCTCGGTCACGGCGACCTGTCCGCCCGGGCCGTCCGCTGCGAGCGCCGCGAGCCGGTCCTCGAGGGGAGCCAGTTCCGCGATGAACGCGTCGGCGCGTTCCCGGTAGTCCTCCGCGTTGGCCTCGTCGAGACGCCCGAGTTCGTCGGCGATGGCGTCGGCCAGGGTTGCCATCGCAGGCAGGCTGTACCAGACGTGTTCGTTCAGCGCTCCGTATCCGTGCCCGTCGTCCTCGCCCGAGTGGCCTCCCGCTTCCTCGGCGTGCTCCTCCGTCGGCTCACCCTCGGCGGTTTCCTCGAGACCGGAGAGTTCGACGGCGTCGAGCACCGTCCCTGCCCCGGTCTCCTCGGCCAGATGCCCGAGGAAGGCGTCGTAGCCGCCCCCGTTCGCGATGACGAGGTCCGCCTCGGACACCGACAGCTTGTCCTGCACCGTGGCCTCGTACGAGTGCGGGTCCTGGCTCAGGCTGTCCACGATGGCTGTGACGTCGACGTCGTCGCCCCCGATGGTCGCTGCGATGTCCCCGTACACATTGGTGGCCGTGACGATCGAGATCGAACTCCCCCCGGCGGTGGAGCCCGCACCCTCGGCCCGCGCGTCGGTCGCACTACCTGCACAGGCGGTGAGCCCGAGGGCAGAGACCGCGAGAAGGGCTGTCACGACGGGACGACGGGAAGCGGGCATGAGGACCTCGATCAGACTGTTGAGAATTGTTTACGTTAGCGAGACGAGCCTATCGTAAACGCGAATCATTCGCATTCAGGTCGCCGGTCGACGATCAGGCGACCGGCGCCTCCGTGCCGTTGACTCCCTCACCGGTCCTCCTGGCTCCCTGATTCTGCGTCGCGTCCCGGATCTCACCGATCAGCTGTTCGATCACATCCTCGAGGAAGAGGACTCCGCGGGTCGATCCGTCGGGCCCGAGGACGCGGGCCACGTGCGAGCCGGTCCGCTGCATCACGGCGAGGGCGTCCTCGATCTCCTCGTTCAGAGGCAGGTTGGCGAGCGTCCGCACCTTGTTCTCCGTGATGGGTTTCCGGTACATCGCCTGCGGCATGGACATGATGTCCTTGAGGTGCATGTATCCGGTGAGGTTGCCGTGCTCGTCCACCATGACGAAACGGGAGAACCCGGTGCGCCCCACCGCCCGCTCGAAATCCTCGGGCGTCGCGTCGGCGCGGACCGTCACGAGCTCGCTCAGCGGGATCATCGTGGTCTCTGCCGTCTGCCCCGAGAACTCGAGTGCGCTCGTGATCAGGCCGGACTCATCGTCCACGAGTCCGCTCTTGGTGGATTCCTCGACGATGGACTGCACCTCCTCCAGCGTGTAGGTCGAGGACACCTCGTCCTTCGGCTCTACCTTCAGCGCGCGCAGGATGTGGTTCGCGGCCCAGTTCAGCGAGGAGATCACAGGATGGACGACCCTCGCGATCATCACCAGCGGAGGTGCCAGAAGAAGCGCGGCCTTGTCCGCCACCGAGACGGAGATGTTCTTCGGCACCATCTCGCCGAACGTCACGTGCAGGAAGGTGACGAGGAGCAGCGCCAGCGCGAAAGCGACACCGTCCGCCAACCCCTCGGGAACTCCGACGGCCTCGAACGGAACCACGAACAGGTGATGGATGGCGGGCTCGGCCACCTGCAGGATCAGGAGCGAGCAGACCGTGATGCCCAGCTGTGAGCAGGCGAGCATGAGGGACACGTGCTCCATCGCCCAGATCGTGGTCCGGGCGCGCTTGGAGCCCGCGTCGGCCAGGGGTTCTATCTGGCTCCGGCGCGCGGACATCACGGCGAACTCGGAAGCGACGAAGAAGGCATTGCCCATCAGGAGGATGACGAGCCAGGCTATTCCTGCCCAATCACTCATCGGTCGTCCTTCCCTACTGCGGTACTGCCCGCGAAAGCCGGCCGGCCGGCGCGCTGCGGGCGGGTTCCCTGGGCCACCGACTGGTGCTCAGGTACGACGGCGCCGTCGGGAGGGCTGTCCCCGCCGTCCGCGCGACCCGTCGGTGCGGGCCGGAAGTGGAGGCGGTCGATCCGGCGTCCGTCCATGCGCTCCACCGTCAGCGTTCCCGCCGGGACCTCGACGACGTCGCCGGGTTCCGCGACGCGACCCAGCTCCGCCAGCATGAAGCCGGCGACGGTCTCGTAGCCCGCCTCGTCCGGAACCACGAGGCCCGGGATCTGCACCGTGACCTCGTCCGGTCGCATGAGACCCGGGAAGTACCAGTCCCCCGCCGCGCTCTGCAGCACGCCGGGCTTGAGCTTGTCGTGCTCGTCCTTGACCTCACCGACGATCTCCTCGACCAGGTCCTCGAGCGTGGCGACACCGGCAGTGCCTCCGTACTCGTCGAGCACGACGGCGAGCTGCAGGTTGGCTTCGCGGAGCTCACTGAGGAGGGAGTCGAGGTGGACGGTCTCGGGCACGCGCAGGACGTCGGTCATGATCGTCCCGGCAGGAAGCTCCGCCCGCTTGTGGCGTGGTACGGCGACGGCTTTCTTGACGTGGACCACGCCGCGGATATCGTCCGCGGAATCGCCGATGAGCGGGAACCGCGAGTAGCCGGTGCGACGGGCGGCTTCCACCACGTCGGCGACCGTCTGGTCCGAATCGATGACCTCCATCCGGATGCGCGGCGTCATGACGTCCGCTGCGGTCCGCTCGGAGAAACTGAAGGTCCGCGCGAGGAACGTGGCCGTGGCCTGGTCGAGCGTGCCCATCTCAGCGGACCGACGGACGAGCGATGACAGCTCGGACGGCGTGCGGGCTCCCGAGATCTCCTCCTTGGCCTCCAGGCCGAAGATGTTCAGGATGCGGTTCGAGAAGCCGTTGAGCACGATGATGGCCGGCTTGAACACGGCTGTGAAGACGAGCTGCGGACGGGCCAGAGCCCTACCCACCCTGAAGGGCAGCGCGATGGAGAGGTTCTTGGGTACTAGCTCGCCGATGAGCATCGACAGGAGGGTCGCCAGGGCCATCGCGATGACGATGGACGACGAGGCCACCAGTGCCTCGGACAGCCCGAGGGAGGTCAGTGGCGCCTCGAGCAAGTGCCCGACGGAAGGCTCCATGACGTAGCCGGTGAGCAGCGTCGTGATGGTGATGCCCAACTGGCAGCTCGAGAGCTGGGTGGACAGGGATTTCAGGCAGCGCAGCAGCGGTTCCGCCCTGGTGTCGCCGTCGTCGACCGCGCGCTGGACGTAGGTCTGGTCGAGCGCTACGAGGGCGAACTCGACGGCCACGAAGAATCCCGTCCCCAGGACGAGGAGCAGGCCGGCAGCCAGGTAGATCCATTCCACCGCTACATCCCCTCCGTCGAGGAGCGGGACGGCGATGGTCCGCGTCTGAGGGGGTCCGCGGCGTCGGCAGGGAGGGCGGCCGCATCCTGGTCGGAGCCGGCGTCGGCCGGGTGTCCCGCATCGGATTCGGGTAGCGGATGGGCAAGAGTGGAGGATACGCCGGCGTCGAGCCGGCCCCTAGAAGGACTGTCCATAAGGAGACCAGTTTACCGGGTGGCGCGTCATCCGCGACACGATCTTCGGCCGGTTACTCCGACAGCGCACCGGGCTCCGGCCCGAGCCGCTCCTACCAGCTCTGCTGGACCGGCCTGCCCTCCTCGTAGCCGGCTGCCGACTGCACACCGACCACCGCACGCTCGCGGAACTCAGCCAGCGACGAAGCGCCCGCGTAGGTCATCGAACTGCGCACCCCGGCGGTGATCAGGTCCAGCAGGTCCTCGACGCCGGGGCGAGCCGGATCGAGGTACATCTTGGAGGCGGAGATACCCTCTTCGAACAGTCCCTTCCGGGCGCGCGCGAACACGTCGTCGCGCCGCGTACGGTTCTGCACGGCGCGGGCGGACGCCATGCCGAAACTCTCCTTGTACCGGCGACCGTTGCTGTCGGTCTGCAGGTCTCCCGGGCTCTCGTACGTGCCGGCGAACCACGAGCCGATCATGACCTGGCTGGCGCCGGCCGCGAGGGCCAGGGCGACGTCGCGCGGGTACCGGACGCCGCCGTCGGCCCAGACATGGGCGCCGAGTTCGGCCGCCGCCTGGGCGCACTCGTGGACCGCGGAGAACTGCGGGCGCCCGACGGCCGTCATCATGCGCGTGGTGCACATGGCGCCCGGGCCCACGCCCACCTTGATGATCGAAGCGCCTGCGGCGACGAGATCGCGTACCCCGTCCGCACTGACCACGTTGCCCGCGACGATCGGGACCTTCGGATCGAGGCCGCGGACGACGGCGAGCGCGTCCAGCATCTTCCGCTGGTGGCCATGCGCGGTGTCCACGACCAGTACGTCGACGCCTGCGTCCAGCAGCGCCCCGGCCTTCGCCTCGACGTCGCCGTTGATACCGACGGCGGCGGCTACGCGGAGCCTGCCGGAAGCATCGAGCGCCGGATCGTAGATCGTCGAGCGCAGGGCACCCGTGCGCGTGATGACCCCCTGGAGGGCACCGTCCCGTACGACCGGCGCCAGGGAACTCCGGGCACCGTCGAGATCCTCGAAGGCCTTCTGCAGCGCGGCGGCGGGATCGTCGTCGAACAGGGAGGCCTCGAAGGCCGCCGGGGCCTGGCGCATCACGGACTCGAGGGAAGCGAAACGGTCCACCTCCTCGCAGTCGCTCGCGTGGACCACTCCCACGCAGGTCCCGCCGTCATCGACCACCAGGACCGCGCCGTGTGCGCGCTTGTGCATGAGGTGCAGCGCATCGATCACGGTCGAACCGGGCTGGAGCTTCAGCGGGGTCTCGAAGATCGGATGGCGGTCCTTGACCCAGGAGGTGACCTCGGCGATGACCTCGACCGGCACATCCTGCGGCAGCACCCCGATGCCGCCGCGGCGCGCGACGGTCTCCACCATGCGGCGCCCGGTCACCGCCGTCATGTTGGAGACGACGAGCGGGATCGTGGTTCCCGTTCCGTCGTCGGAGGACAGATCGACGTCGAACCGGGATATGACCTCGGACGCGGACGGCACGAGGAAGACGTCCGAGTAGGTGAGGTCGGTGGTCGGCGGATTGATGTAGCGCATGGTTCTCCCTGTATCGGCGGCCGGACAGACAGCCGCAAAGAGTCTAATGCGTTCCGGGCGAGGAGCCCGTTCGGTGACCGGCCCGCAGTATCGCACGTCGGCTGCCAGGACGACACGCCTGATTGGATTGTTCGTCAGTCCTGTCACTACACTTGAACAGGGTCCAGACACGGCTTAACGCCTGTCCTGCCGACCGCACCGCGCTCAGGGCAACTTACGGAAGAGGCGTATACCAAGTGCCAGAACAAACCAGCCACCGTCTACCTGAAGAATTCGGCGGGAACGAGTGGCTTGTTGACGAACTCTACGAGCAGTTCCAGAAGGACCGCCACTCCGTCGACAAGAAGTGGTGGGACCTGTTCGATTCGTTCGATGCGGAGAATGCTCCGGCGGAGAACGGCCGGCGCTCGGCAGACAGGCCCGCAGATCCCGCATCAGCCCCCGCGTCCACGACTCCTACCGGACCCGCAGCAAGCGGTCCCACGCCTTCCACGCCTGTCGCCGCGCACCCTCCGACGAAGGAACTCCCCGTCGTGAAGACCGAGGCCCCGGCTCCCAAGGCATCCGGCGAGAGCCCCGCCAGCACGCAGGAGAGCGGCAAGCCCCCTGTTGCGAACGAGCCGGCCAAGAAGCCGGAGACCTCCCGCGAGGAGAAGCCCGCCGGAAAGCCCATCCCGGCGCAGCTCCCGGCCTCGGACCGCAACGCCGAGATGGAGGAGAACAAGGTCAGCGTGCTCCGCGGGCCCGCCAAAGCGATCGCCACCAACATGGAGGCGAGCCTCAGCGTCCCGACCGCGACCAGCGTGCGGGCCATCCCCGCGAAGCTGCTGATCGACAACCGTGTGGTCATCAACAGCAACCTCGCCCGTGCCCGCGGCGGCAAGGTCTCCTTCACCCACCTCATCGGATACGCCATCATCCGCGCGTTGGCCCAGTTCCCCTCGCAGAACGTCTACTACGAGGTCATCGACGGGAAGCCCTCGGCGGTGCAGCCCGCGCACGTGAACTTCGGACTCGCGATCGACATGCCGAAGCCCGACGGCACGCGCTCCCTCGTGGTACCGAACATCAAGAAGGCCGAGACCATGAACTTCTCGGAGTTCTGGCATGCCTACGAGGACCTCGTGAAGAAGGCCCGCGCGGGCAAGCTCGGCGCGGACGACTACGCCGGCACCACGGTGTCCTTGACCAACCCGGGCGGCATCGGTACGGTCCACTCTGTTCCCCGCCTCTCCAAGGGCCAGGCCTGCATCATCGGCGCCGGTGCCCTCGAGTACCCCGCCGAGTTCCAGGGCTCGAGCGAGAAGATCCTCGCGAAGCACGCGATCAGCAAGACGATCACCCTGACGTCGACCTATGACCACCGCGTCATCCAGGGTGCAGGCAGCGGCGAGTTCCTGCGCATCATCCACCAGCTGCTGCTGGGTGAGCAGGGCTTCTACGACGAGATCTTCGAGTCTCTGCGCATCCCCTACGAGCCCGTGCGCTGGAGCGCCGACATCCAGGTCGATCCGATGGACCAGATCAACAAGGTCGCCCGGATCCAGCAGCTCATCCATGCCTACCGCGTGCGCGGCCACCTCATGGCGGACACGAACCCGCTGGAGTACGTCCAGCGCAAGCACGCCGACCTCGACATCCGGACCCACGGGCTCACCCTGTGGGATCTCGACCGCGAGTGGCCCACCGGCGGTTTCGGCGGCCAGCCGATGCTCAAGTTCCGCGACATGCTCGGCGTCCTGCGTGATGCCTACTGCCGCACCACCGGCATCGAATACATGCACCTGCAGGACCCCGTCGAGCGGCAGTGGTTCCAGGACGAGCTCGAGCACCCGTACTCGAAGCCGAGCCGTGAGGAGCAGTTGCGCATCCTGCACAAGCTCAACTCGGCGGAGGCCTTCGAGACGTTCCTGCAGACGAAGTTCGTCGGGCAGAAGCGATTCTCCCTCGAAGGTGGCGAGTCGCTGATCCCGCTGCTCGACGCCGTGATCTCGGGTGCTGCCGACGACGGCCTCGACGAGGTCGCGATCGGCATGGCCCACCGCGGCCGCCTGAACGTCCTGACGAACATCGCCGGCAAGACCTACGCACAGGTCTTCCGCGAGTTCGAGGGCACGCAGGATCCGCGCTCCGTGCAGGGCTCGGGAGACGTCAAGTACCACCTGGGCACCGAGGGCACTTTCACCTCCGACGCCGGGAACGAGACGAAGGTCTATCTCGCTGCCAACCCCTCGCACCTCGAGGCCGTCGACCCCGTCCTGGAGGGCATCGTCCGCGCCAAGCAGGACCTCCTCGACCAGGGCGACAGCTTCCCCGTCCTTCCGATTCTCATCCACGGAGATGCGGCGTTCGCCGGTCAGGGAGTGGTCGCGGAGACGCTGAACCTGTCGCAGCTCCGTGGCTACCGCACGGGCGGCACCATCCACGTGATCGTCAACAACCAGGTGGGCTTCACCACCAGCCCGACGTCGTCGCGCTCCTCCGTGTACTCGACGGACGTCGCGAAGATGGTTCAGGCGCCGGTCTTCCACGTGAACGGCGACGATCCCGAGGCCGTGGTCCGGGTGGCCCAGATGGCCTACCAGTTCCGGCAGCGGTTCAAGAAGGACGTCGTCATCGACATGGTCTGCTACCGCCGTCGCGGGCACAACGAGGGCGACGACCCCTCGATGACGCAGCCGATGATGTACAACCTCATCGAGGCCAAGCGCTCGGTCCGCAAGCTGTACACCGAGGCCCTGATCGGCCGCGGTGACATCACCCAGGAGGAAGCCGAGCAGGCACTGCGCGACTACCAGGAGCGCCTGGAGCGGGTGTTCGCGGAGACGCACGCCGCGCAGACATCTCCCATCCCGATCATCACCAAGGACCCGCAGGCGGTGTCGGACCTCGAGCGTCCCCTCGCGCAGCAGGCCGACGCCGGCGAGACCGGTGCACGTCGAACCGCCATCAGTGCGGAGACCCTCGCGCACATCGGCGCCGCCCACACCTCGATACCGGACGGCTTCACGGTCCACCCCAAGCTCAAGGCCCTGCTCGACAAGCGTGAGCAGATGTCGCGGGAGGGCGGCATCGACTGGGGCTTCGGCGAGATCGCGGCCTTCGGTTCGCTGCTCATGGAGGGTGTCCCCGTGCGGCTGGCAGGCCAGGACTCGCGCCGCGGTACGTTCGTGCAGCGGCATGCGGTCTTCCACGACCGCGCCACCGGCCGTGAATGGCTGCCGCTCGACGGCCTCGCCAAGGACCAGGCGAAGTTCTGGGTCTGGGACTCGTTGCTCAGTGAGTATGCAGCGATGGGCTTCGAATACGGCTACTCGGTGGAGCGGCCCGACGCGCTCGTCATCTGGGAGGCGCAGTTCGGGGACTTCGTCAACGGCGCCCAGACGATCATCGACGAGTTCATCAGTTCTGCTGAGCAGAAGTGGGGACAGCGTTCCTCCCTCGTGCTGATGCTCCCCCATGGCTACGAAGGGCAGGGACCGGACCATTCGTCGGCGCGGATCGAGCGCTTCCTGCAGATGTGCGCCGAGCAGAACATGGTCGTCGCGAATCCCAGCAGCGCGGCCTCGCACTTCCACCTGCTGCGTCGACACGCGTACAACCGCCCGCGGAAGCCCCTCGTGATCTTCACGCCGAAGCAGCTGCTGCGCCTCAAGGGAGCAGCGAGTGCAGTGGAGGACTTCACCCAGGGTTCGTTCCGCCCTGTCATCCCGGACACGCTCGAGACGCCGGGCAACGACGTCGAACGCTTGATCCTGGTGTCGGGGCGCCTCTACTACGATCTGCTGGCCTCGCGCCAGAAGCTCGACGACGGCAAGACGGCCATCGTCCGCGTGGAGCAGCTCTACCCGCTTCCCCTCGACGAGATCAGGGCGGCTCTCGCGACCTACCCCGGTGCGGAGATCGTCTGGGCGCAGGACGAGCCGGCGAACCAGGGACCGTGGCCGTTCATCGGACTCAACCTCCCGCAGCAGCTCGACAGGCCGGTGCGGCTGGCAAGCCGGCCGGCGTCGGCCTCCACCGCAACAGGCTCGGGAAAGAATCACGCGATCGAGCAGGAACTCCTCATCAAGAGGGCGTTCGGCCGGCACTAGAAAGCCATCAGTATGATGTCAGGTGGGGTCGAGCGCCCCACCTGATGTCTTTAAGGCCCGTCGAGGTTCGGTCCGAGCCCCTACGCGGCCGGAACGGCCCGGTGTCCGAGCCCGACAAGTACCGCATCCGATCACCAGTACATCGACGACCAGCACACCGAGGGACCAGTGGAACAACGCAGAATCCGGCTAGCAGCAGTGGGCGACGAACTCCTCGCGGGGCTCGGTGATCCTCGTGCCCTCGGCTGGTTCGGTCGCGTGATGGCCCGCACCAGGCCGGACAACGCGACGGTGGAGGCCTACAGCCTCGCGGCACCCGGCGAGGGGACCGAGGCCCTTGCCAACCGCTGGCTGCAGGAGGTCGGGCGGCGCTTCGGGGACGGTCTCGAGAACCGCCTCGTGATCGGCCTGTCCGACCGCGACCTCGACCTCGAACTGTCGACGGCGAGGAGCCGCCTCAACCTCGCGAATATCCTCGATGGTGCTTCGCAGACGAACGTCAAGGTCCTCGTCGTCGGCCCTCCTCCCGGCCTCGATGCGGAGCGGAACAGGCGCCTCGCCGATCTCTCGGCAGCCTTCGGCGACGTGACCACCCGGCGCAAGCACGTCTTCGTCGACACCTTCACCCCGCTGCTCGCCCACGAGCAGTGGCGCCATGATCTCGCCGCCAATGGCGGCACGCCCGCGCAGGCCGGGTACGGCCTGATCGCCTGGCTCGTCCTGCACCGCGGTTGGTTCCAGTGGCTCGATGTGCCGGCGCCAGAATAGATGAGCGCACACCGCTGAAGCCCCGGAGACACGCCGTCTCCGGGGCTTCTTTCATTGCCCGGGAAGCGCATGTTTCGCCCAGGTAACAAATGGGTTATCACTGGTTCACTGAGTGTCCGGAGGCAACAATCCTTCGCTATGCTGTCCGAGTGTGATTGCCGTCACTGCCGCAATCCGCCTCGGGGGACATCACTGCGTCCCCCGCGCCAAGCACAGTAAGGACTATCGAATGCGTAATAAGCGCACCATGACGCTCGCCGCACTGTCCATCGGGGCACTCATGCTGAGTGCCTGCGGATCCGCGGGTGGAACTGCCGAGACCCCGGCATCGGAAGGCGCCACGGAGGATCTGGCGACGACGATCAACATCGCGATCAGCCAGGCACCCACCGCCTACAACGGTGGCACGGCCGCAACCAACGCCGTCTACAACACCTACGTGGACAACCTCACCACCAGCTCGTGGGTCGCCTTCAATGCGGAGGGCAACCTCGAGAAGAACGAGGAGTTCGGCACCTACGAGAAGACCAGCGACGATCCCCTCACCGTGAAATACACCATCAATGAGGATGCTGTCTGGTCCGACGGAACCGCGATCGACTTCGATGACGTGCTCCTGCAGTGGGCCGCCTTCTCGGGCACCCATCCCAGCGGCGAGACCGATCCGGAATCCGGCGCCGAGGCGGACCTCTTCCTGGCATCCTCCACCAATGGTTTCGGCCAGATGGAGATGCCCGAAGGCGAGCCGGGCGCCAAGGAATTCGAGGTCGTCTACAGCGAGCCCTACGCGGACTGGGAGTCCGTGATGTCGACCGCCCTCATGCCCGCGCACATCGCTGCGGAGCAGGCCGGCCTGTCGGCCGAGGGCGACGGCGCGGAACTCGTCGAAGCCATCCAGAACGATGACCGCGCGGCGCTGACCCCGGTGTCGGAGTTCTGGAACACCGGCTGGAACTACGAAGCCGACCTCCCGACCCTCCCCGACACCGCGATCCTTCCCTCATCCGGCCCCTACGTCCTCGACAACGCGGCCAACGGGACCCTGACGCTCGTCAAGAACGACCAGTACTGGGGTGAGGAGCGTGCCGGCAAGACCGACACGATCGTCTTCAAGACCGTCGTCGACGAGGAAGCCGTCCAGGCCCTCCAGAACGGCGACGTCGACATCATCGAGCCCTCCAGCCCGACCGTCGACACGAAGACCGCGCTCGAGCAAATCGGTGAGACCGTGACGGTCGACACCGGTCAGTCCCTGACCTTCTCGCACGTCGACCTCGACCAGCGCCCCGGCGCCGTCTTCGAGGACCTCAAGGTGCGCCAGGCCTTCGCCAAGTGCATCCCGGTAGCGGACATGGTCGACAAGTTCGTCACGCCGGTCGACCCGGAAGGCTCCGTGCTGAACCTGCACGAGTACCAGCCTGCGCAGGCCGACTACGAGACGGTCCTCGAAGGCGCTCCCGCCGCCGAGAGCGACGGCGTCGCCGACATCGAGGGTGCCAAGGCGCTCCTCGCCGAGGCCGGCAAGACCGAGCCCGTCAAGGTCTCGATGATGCACGCATCGACGAGCCAGCTGCGCGCGGACCAGGTCGCCCTCATCAAGGACAGCTGCGACAAGGCAGGCTTCGAGATCACCCCGCAGCCCGAGGCCGAGTGGAGCGCCAAGCTCTCCCAGCCCGGTGCCTGGGATGCCGTGGTCTTCGGTTGGGCCGGTTCCGGCCTGGTCGCCTCCGGTGAATCCATCTACGTCTCCGGCGGCGAGCAGAACTTCGGCGGCTACACCGACGAAGAGGTGGACCGTATCTGGAGCGAGATCGTGACCAACACGGACACCGAGAAGGTCGTCGGCCTGAAGAGCGAACTCGAGCAGCGCCTTGCCGAGACGCAGTACAACGTGGTGCTCTACGCCAACCCGAACATCGCGGGCTACTCCTCGAAGCTCCAGGGCGTGGAACTGAACCCGACGCAGACCGGCATCACCTGGAATGCCTACAGCTGGACGAAGCAGAACTGATCGCCTCTTCCGGATGAGCATGAGGACGGGCAGGCCCTCGGGCCTGCCCGTCCCTATGCCCGGCACAGCTACAGCCTGCACCGTTTCCTAGGAGCCCCCACGTGTTCTACTTCATCGTCAAGCGAACCATCATCTCGTTTTTCATCATGCTCGCAGCGACCACGCTGATGTACTTCCTCACGATTTCGTCGGGTGACCCCTTCGAGGACCTCGGTGAGGCGAGCGGCCCGGAGAAGGCCGCCACCATCGCAGCGCGTACCGCCGCGATGAACCTGGACGTGCCACCCATCCCCCGCTACTTCCTCTGGCTGCAGGACGTCGGCCACTGCCTCGTCCCGGGCGGCGTGAGCTGCACGCTCGGGCTGGACCGTACAGGAGCAGCCGTTCTGCCCCAACTCGAGAACGCCGTCGGCTCGACGCTGCGCCTCGTCGTCGTCGCCACCGTCCTGGCACTCGTGCTCGGCGTGGTCGTGGGTATCGTGACGGCGATCCGGCAGTACAGCACCTTCGACTACTCGGTCACCTTCATCTCCTTCCTGTTGTTCTCGCTCCCCCTGTTCTGGCTCTCGACGCTGCTGAAGCAGTACCTGGCGATCGACCTGAACACCTGGCTCGCGAATCCACAATTCTCGTATCTCACGATCGCCCTGATCGGGGTGGTCGCCGGCGTGATATGGGCGGTCGTCGTCGGCGGTGACCGCAAGCGCAGGCTGACGGTCTTCGCCATTGCCGCAGTGGCGACGGCGCTTGCCCTCTACCTCCTCCTCGTGTCCCGCTGGTTCGTCACCCCGGGCCTCGGATTGGTCGGCATGCTGGTCTCGGCCGCAGGCATCGCTGTCCTCTGGACCGCCCTGCTCGCCGGCTTCCGCCGTCGTCGTGTCCTGCACGCCGCCCTCGCGGCAGCGGGCGTGGGATTCGTCGGCTACCTCGTGTCGATTCCCCTCCTGGCGGATACCAACTGGCTCATCGTGCTGGCACTCGTCGTCGTCCTCGCGGTGGTGTCCTATCTCGTCGCCGGCGTCGTGGGCGGCCCGTTCCGTGCGCAGGCAGCCAAGATCGGAGCGGTCATCGCCGTCTCGGTCAGCCTGCTCATCGTCGTGGACCGCCTCCTCCAGGCCTATCCGACGCTCTCGGCAAAGGCCGGTGGCCGGCCCATCCCGACGACCGGCTCCCAGTCCGCCAACCTCGCCGGGACCTTCTGGGAGATCAACCTGGATTACGCACTGCACCTGATCCTGCCGACCATCGCCCTGACGCTCATCTCGTTCGCGACCTACACGCGGTACACCAGGGCCAGTCAGCTCGATGTCATGAACCAGGACTACATCCGCACCGCGCGGGCCAAGGGCCTCAGCGAGCGGACCGTGCTGGTCAAGCACGCGTTCCGCAACGCGATGATCCCGATCACCACCCTGATGGCCTTCGACTTCGCGGGCGTCCTCGGCGGCGCCGTCATCACCGAGCAGGTCTTCGGCTGGAACGGCATGGGCAAGATGTTCGTCGACGGCATCCAGAACGTGGACCCGGGGCCGGTCATGGCCTTCTTCCTCGTCGTCGGGACGGCCGCCGTCCTCTTCAACATGCTGGCGGACATCGCCTACGCGTTCCTCGACCCCCGCATCACCCTCAGCTAGGACCCGATCATGAGCAATCACCAGAACCCGCGGGACGATTCCCGCTCGTCTGTCGAATTGTCCGAGATGACCCTGCAGAGCCAGGACACGGACATCGCGACCGCCGCTCCGACACGGGCGCAGACGGACCGCATCCGCACCACCGAGGCCAAGAGCCAGGGCCGTCTCATCAGGGAGCGTTTCTTCCGGCACAAGGGAGCCCTCGCCGGAATCGCACTGCTGGTGCTGATCTTCCTGCTCGCCTTCAGCTCCATCGGTTTCGCAGGCATTCCGGGTTGGTGGAACAAGGACTACGACGTCCTCGCCGCCCGGTTCAACGAGGGCCGTCCCACGCTCACCCTGTGGCCGTTCAGCCTCGGTGAGCATCCTTTCGGGCAGGACGTCCTCGGACGCGACTACTTCGCCCTGACGATGCGCGGAACGCAGACATCGCTCATCATCGCCTTCATCGTCGGACTCGTGGCCATGGTCATCGGCACCACGGTGGGGGCCCTCGCCGGCTACTTCCGTGGCTGGACCGAGGCATTCCTCATGCGCATCACCGATGTGGTCATCACCATCCCGACGGTCGTCATCGCGGCGGCGGTCGCCGGAATCGTCGCCAAGGCGGGCATCATCCCCTTCGCGGTCTTCCTGGGCATCGTCACGTGGACAGGACTCGCCCGGCTGGTGCGCGGCGAGTTCCTGTCGCTCCGGGAGAAGGAGTTCGTCGAGTCCGCCAAGTCGGTCGGCGCGAGCTCGTTCCGCATCATCTTCCGGCACATCCTCCCGAATACCGTCGGGGTCATCATCGTCTCCACGACCCTGGCCATCTCCGGAGCCATCCTGCTCGAGACCGCCCTGAGCTACCTCGGCCTCGGCGTCGTCTCGCCGGATACCTCGCTCGGCAAGGCCATCAATGACAACCGCTCGGCCCTCACGGTGCGGCCGTGGCTGTTCCTGTGGCCCGGAGCGTTCATCATCGGCATCGCCCTCGCCGTCAACTTCATCGGTGACGGCCTGCGCGACGCATTCGACCCCAAGCAGACAAGGGTGAAGCAGTAATGGCAGCACACAGCTCGGTCATCATGACGGACGAACAGGCACCCGTCGGGAGCGGACCCATCCTCGCGGTGAAGGGGCTCGGCGTGGATTTCAACGTCGACAACGAGTGGGTGATGGCCGCCGAGGACGTCTCCTACGAGATCCACCCCGGCCAGATCCTCGCCATCGTCGGGGAGTCCGGATCCGGCAAGAGCATGTCCTCCATGGCCCTGCTCGGCCTCCTCCCCCGCAACGGACGCTCGCACGGCAGCGCGAAGATGCTCGGCAAGGAACTGATCGGAGCACCGCAGGGCACGCTCCGCCGCGTGCGCGGAAACGAGATCGCGATGATCTTCCAGGAACCCATGACGGCGCTGAACCCGGTCCTGACGGTCGGCGAGCAGATCCGCGAGGCGGTCGAGCAGCACACGGAGCTTTCGCCGGCCCAGGCCAGGAAGCGCGCCATCGAGCTGCTGCGCATGGTGGAGATCCCTGAGGCCGAGCGCCGCTACGACTCCTTCCCGCACCAGTTCTCGGGCGGCCAGCGCCAGCGTGCAATGATCGCCATCGCCCTCGCCAACGATCCGATGCTCCTGATCGCGGACGAACCCACCACCGCGCTCGATGTCACCGTGCAGGCCGAGGTCCTCGACCTGCTGCGCAAGCTCAACAAGCGGCTCAACAGCGCCGTGCTCCTCATCACCCACGACATGGGCGTGGTCGCCGACCTCGCGGACCACGTCATCGTGATGGAGCGGGGCAGGATCGTCGAGGCCGCGCCGACGGCCCAGCTGTTCGCGGCCCCGGCCGAGGCCTACACGAAGCAGCTGCTCGGCGCCGTCCCGCACCTGGGTTCCAAGGTGGGCGGTGTCCTCACCGACGTCGAGGTGGTCGACGGGCACCTGAGCATCCACGAGGAGTACGCGGAGGCAGCACTGCGGGCGCGGGAGACACATACGGCTTCCGGCGTCGTACCGGCGCTGGAACTCACGGATGTGGACATCGAGTACCCGGGCCGGTTCCGGCAACCGCCCTTCAAGGCGGTGTCCGGTGTCTCCCTGACCATCAACCCCGGTGAGGTCCTGGGCCTGGTGGGCGAGTCCGGATCCGGCAAGTCGACCATCGCGCGCGCCGTGACGGGACTGATCAGGACCTCCGGCGGAAGGGTGAGGATCGGCGGCACCGACATCACGGACCTCAGCGCGCGTCAGCTCCTGCCGCTGCGCAAGAAGTTCGCCATCGTCTTCCAGGATCCCGCGGCGTCCCTCAACCCGAGGATGTCCATCGGAGAGAGCATCGGCGAGCCTCTGCTCCTTCATCAGAAGCTGGGCCGCGGGGCGCTCGACAAGCGGGTCGCGTCCCTGCTGGAGGATGTGCAGCTGCCGGTCGCCTTCCGCAACCGGTACCCGCACGAGCTCTCCGGCGGTCAGCGCCAGCGCGTCGGCATCGCCCGTGCGCTGTCACTGCAACCGGACCTCCTCGTGGCCGACGAACCGACGTCGGCGCTCGACGTCTCGGTTCAGGCGAAGGTGCTGGAGCTCCTGCAGGAGCTCCAGCGGGAACGCGGATTCGCCTGCCTGTTCGTGAGCCACGACCTCGCCGTCGTCGAACTCCTGGCGAGTCACATCGCGGTGCTCAACAAGGGCAACCTGGTGGAGCAGGGCAGCACCGAGCAGGTCCTCAAGTATCCGCGTGACCCGTACACGCGCCGCCTGCTCGCAGCAGCGCCCGTGCCGGACCCTGCGATCCAGTCGTTGCGGCGGGAGCAGCGCACCGCCCTCCTGGCGGCGGGCTCGTCCGAGTAGGACGATCCGGCAGGAACGACGAGGAACCCTCCGCGCACGGAGGGTTCCTCGTCTGCATCTGCGCCGTCGGCCGGGTCAGTGACGGAAGACGATCTTTCCGAAGACGTCACCGGCCAGCATGCGCCGAAACCCCCGGGCAGCATCATCGAGGGGCAGGACCGTGTCGATCACGGGCCGGACACCGGTGGCCACGAGGAAGCGCGTGAGCCGCACCAGCTCCTCCCGCGTCCCCATCGTCGAACCGAGCACGCGCAGCTGGAGGAAGAAGACCCGGTTGAGGTCGGCGGAGGGCGCGGAACCGCTGGTAGCTCCGCACGTCACCACCGTCCCACCGGGCACGAGGGACTTCAGGGAGTGGGCCCACGTCGCCTCACCCACCGAATCGAAGACGACGTCGACGCGCTCGGGGAGCCGCGCACCGTCCTCGAACGCCTGGTCGGCGCCGAGCTCGAGCGCCCGCTGCCGTTTCTGCGCGCTCCGACTCGTGGCCCAGACGCGGAAGCCCGCTGCCGAGGCCAGGGCGATCAGGGCGGACGCGACTCCGCCGCCGGCGCCCTGCACGAGGACGGTGGCCCCGGGCGCGGCCGGAGAGACCGTGAAGAGCATGCGATAGGCGGTGAGCCAGGCCGTGGGCAGGCAGGCCGCTTCCTCGAAAGTGAGCTCGGGAGGTTTCGGGACGAGGTTCCGCTCGGGAACCCACACGTAGTCGGCCATCGTGCCGGGGTGGCGCTCCGACAGGAGCGAACGCTTCGGGTCCAGGGTCTCGTCGCCGCGCCACTTGGGCGAGGACACCACGCCGTGTACGATCACCTCGTTGCCGTCGTCGTCGACACCGGCGGCATCACATCCCAGGACCATCGGCAGCCTGTCCTGCGACAGTCCTACTCCCTTGAGCGACCAGAGGTCGTGATGGTTGAGGCAGGATGCGACGACCCTCACCCGCCGGAAACCGACGGGCGCGTCCGGGAGGTCCAGGTCTCCGACGGTGAGCCCGGCGAGCGGATCATCCGCGGACTGGGTGGCTACGTAGGCGGCGCGCATGCACAAGCTCCTTCGATCATGGATGATCCTTCAATCCTAGGGGCCGGCCGTGCCGCGAAGGAGGTGGCCCTGATCGGTGGAGGCAGGCTGTTTAGGTGACGCCCACCGCCGTATGGGAGACTTGGGTGCAGTTCTGCACGACTACAGTGCCGGAAGAAGAAGGAGGCAGCCATGAGCAAGCGAGCACGCAAGCGTCGCGACCGCAAGCGCGGAGGCGCAAACCACGGTAAGCGCCCCAACGCCTGAGTTCAGGCCTTGAAAGCATGGTGGTAGCACCAACGACAGAACCTCCGGCCCGTCAGGGTTCCGGAGGTTCTGTCGTTCAACCGTGTATTCGCCGAGATGCTCGCCGAAGACGCGACCTCGAGCTATTGAAGGTCAGTGGTCTGCCGTCTTGAGCTGGCTGATGCGGTCGAGGATGCTCGCCTTCAGGGTCGATGGCGCCACCTCGGTGCAGGATCGCTTGACGACGGACCGGATCACGCACTCGAGATCATGCTCCTCGGCGCACTCCGGACAACCGTTCAGGTGGTCCTTGATCTCCACCAGGTCCTGGTGTGACAGGGCACCGTCGAGGTACTCGTACAGCCGCTCGATCCTCGAGTCGGCGCAATCGCCCATACTCTCGCAATCGCTCATTTCTTCATCTCCTGTTCCTTGCCCGCTGCCCCAGGTGCAACCCGCTTCTTGGCACTCGCACCTGCGGTGGCACCGAGGCCCCGCTCGTGCGCGTACTCCGCGAGGAGCTCGCGCAGCAGTTTGCGCCCGCGGTGCAGCCGGGACATGACGGTCCCGATGGGCGTATTCATGATTTCCGAAATCTCCTTGTACGCGAAGCCCTCGACGTCCGAGAAGTAGACCGCGAGCCTGAATTCCTCGGGAATGGCCTGCAGCGCACTCTTCACATCGGAGTCCGGCAGGTGGTCCAGTGCTTCGGCCTCGGCGGAACGCAATCCCATGGAGGTGTGCTCCGCGGCCTTGGCGAGCTGCCAGTCCTCGATGGTGTCCGAGTGGGACTGCAGGGGCTCGCGCTGCCGCTTGCGGTAGAGATTTATATAGGTGTTCGTGAGGATGCGGTACAACCACGCCTTCAGATTCGTGCCCGGCTTGTACTGGTGGAACGCCGAGAACGCCTTGGTATAGGCCTCCTGCACCAGGTCTTCCGCATCACTGGGATTGCGGGCCATACGCATGGCGGCAGAGTAGAGCTGATCGACGTACTGCATCGCGTCGCGCTCGAAGCGTGCCTTGCGGTCGGCTTCCGACTCCGTCGACACGTCCAACTGTGCATCTTCGGCCTGGCTGCTGCCTGCGGGGGCTGTTGTATTCATCGAGTCGAAGTCTACTCGTCCGCCCTGTCGCGGCGCCGTGGTGCCGCCCCGCTGGATCGACGTCGAGAGCTGGAATCCTGGTCTGTCGACCGCCGCGGTCTGTAGCACCGTCATCCGTGCGACCCTTCTTCCGTTGCGAGTTTCCGTACACCTGCTCCAACCTCGTCCCGGAGCCTTCTATTCCTGTCGTCCATTCCTGAGGGGGATGCCGGCCCTGCGGTGCAGCTCCCTGTCCCGCAACCCCGCGGGCCGGCCCGGTCCCGGATCGCACCGCTCCGGCGAGGCGTGTAAAACTAGACCCAGCGTGCTTCGTATCCGTCGAATCAACCCCCGGCAGAGCTGTCGGGCCCCAGGAGGCAGTTGTGACCCTTGTCCGCGTTATAGCCCGACCCATGATCGCCAGCAGCTTCGTGTTCTCCGGGATCGACAGGCTGCGCAATGCCGGAGCCACGGCCCCACAGCTCAAGCCCGTCCTCGCGTCCATCACCAAGGTGGTCCCGTCCGCCGCCGCCGTGACCGGCAACGAGAAGCTGGTGGGCCAGGTGCTCGGCGCTACGCAGGTAGGAGCCGCGCTCCTGCTTGGCATCGGCCGGTTCTCCCGCGTCGCCGCCCTCCTGCTCACGGTGACGGCCACGGTCAACGCCCTCGTGGACTACCGGTCGGCCGATGCCTCCACCCCTGCGGGCAAGAAGGCCCGCCGGTCGCAGCTGCTCAAGAACCTCTCGCTGATCGGCGCCGTGCTGCTGGCCACCGTCGACACGAACGGCCGCCCTGGTATCGCCTGGCGCGCAGAGCACCTCGCCATCGGCGCGAAGAAGAACGCCGCGGGCCTCGGCAAGGACGCACGCAAGCAGTTCAAGAAGGCCGACCAGGCCGTGCGCAAGACCGCCGCCGACGTCGTCGGTTCTTAAGCTCCATGGCATCGTCCTCAGGCGGGGTGTCCGGCCAGTCCAGGTGGCAGGCACCCCGCCTGACGCGTCCCGTCGATGCGGAGCTCGCGGTTCCCGGCTCCAAATCCCTCACCAATCGCTACCTGGTGCTCGCGGCCATCGCCGATGGCCCCTGCGTCCTCCGCAGGCCGCTGCACTCCCGCGATTCCGCCCTGATGATCTCCGCCCTCCGGTCGCTCGGCGCGGTCATCGATGAGATCCAGGGCGACGGCGACTTCGGACCGGATCTGCGGGTGACTCCCCTGCAGGGTGATCAGGACACCGCCGCGGTGCGCGCCGTGAACTGCGGCCTCGCCGGCACCGTCATGCGTTTCGTCCCGCCGCTCGCGGGCCTGGTGTCCGGTACCACCACGTTCGACGGCGATCCGCATGCCCGCAGGCGCCCCATGGGCGGCATCGTCGATGCCCTGCGGGGCCTCGGGATCGCGGTGGACGACGGCGGCAGCGGATGCCTGCCGTTCAGTATCGAGGGGAAGGGCCACGTGCGGGGCGGACGCCTCGTGATCGACGCCTCCGCGTCCTCGCAGTTCGTCTCCGCACTCCTGCTCGTCGGCACCCGCTTCTCCGAGGGCTTGCACCTCGAACACGTCGGCAAACCCGTTCCAAGCCTGGATCACGTCCGCATGACGGTCGAGACCCTCCGGTCCCTCGGCGTCGTCGTGGACGACTCCGTGCCGAACCACTGGCGTGTCTCCCCCGGCTCCGTCCCTGCGTTCGACGTCGCCGTCGAGCCCGACCTGTCCAACGCCGGGCCCTTCCTCGCTGCCGCGGTGGTCACCGGCGGCACGGTCCGCGTTCGCAACTGGCCCGAGGGCACCACCCAGGTGGGTGACCAGTGGAGGCGCATCCTCCCCCTGATGGGGGCGACGGCGAGCCTCGACGGCGACACCCTCACCGTCACGGGCGGTGCCTCGATCTCCGGCGGCACGTTCCCCGACACCTCCGAGCTCGCGCCCACGGTCGCGGCCCTCTGTGCGCTGGCGACGACGCCGTCGACCCTCACGGGCATCGCCCACCTCCGTGGACACGAGACCGACCGGCTCGCAGCACTCGCCGCCGAGATCAACGGACTCGGAGGGGATGTCGAGGAGACGGCGGACGGCCTCGTGATCCGGCCGGCTCCCCTGCACGGCGGTGTCTTCCATACCTACGAGGACCACAGGATGGCGACGGCCGGGGCGATCATCGGCCTCTCGGTCGACGGCGTCGAAGTCGAGAACATCGGCACCACGGCCAAGACCATGCCGGAATTCCCCGAACTGTGGGCATCGCTCACCGACACCGCCGGCAGCGCCGGCCTGGCTGACACAGGTGCCCGCGCATGACCGAAGCCGGCAACCGCCGCGGATCCCGTTCCTGGGACGAGTCCGACGTCCGGATCCGCCCCAATAAGAAGGGCACCCGCCCCCGCACCAAGAACCGCCCCGCCTACGAGGACGCCGTGACAGGTCGCGTGGTGACGGTAGATCGCGGGCGGTACACCACGGTCGTCGACGAGGACACCTCCGACGAGCGGATCGTCGTGGCCGCGCGAGCCCGGGAGCTGCGGCGCAACGCCGTCGTCGCCGGTGACCTCGTGGCACTCGTCGGGGATCTCTCCGGCGGACCCGACTCACTGGCGCGGCTGGTACGGATCGAGGAGCGGCGCACCGTCCTGCGGCGGAGCGCGGACGACACCGATCCGGTGGAGCGCGTCGTGGTCGCCAACGCGGACCAACTGGTGATCGTCGTCGCGGCCGCCAACCCGGAGCCGAGGACGGGCTTCATCGACCGCGCTCTCGTGGCCGCCTACGACGCCGGCATCGAACCTCTCCTATGCATCACCAAAGCCGACCTCCGCGACCCCGCGGCTCTGCTCGCGAACTACGAGCATCTCGACCTGCGCGTGATCATCAGCCGGACCGACGAGAGCGTCGGCATCGAGGCCACCTCGGACGACGGCGAGTCCGCCCGTCTCTCCCACGGGGCGGTGGACGCCCTGCGCGACGAGCTCGACGGTCAGGTGAGCGTGCTGCTCGGCCATTCAGGCGTGGGCAAGTCCACCATGGTCAATGCCCTCACCGGGTCCACCCGCGCCACGGGCGGCGTCAATGCCGTCACGGGCCGGGGGCGCCACACGTCGTCGTCCGCCGTCGCCCTCAAGGCCGCCGACGCGGCACCCGGCACCTGGATCATCGATACGCCCGGCATCCGGTCCTTCGGACTGGCGCACGTCGATGCCGACCGCATCCTGAAGGCGTTCCCCGACCTCGAACCCGGGACGGAGCGCTGCGAGCGGGGATGCAGGCACGATGACAACGCCGTCGACTGCGGGTTGGACAGCTTCGTCGCAGAAGGTCTCGCCGGAGACTCCGGACCCGTCCGGCTGGGCAGCCTGCGGCGGCTCCTCACAGCGGGGATCGTCGACCCGCGGGGCAACGCGCACGACGCGAAGGAACTCGGCCAGCAGTGACCCCGGGTGATGGCGCCGAAGGCGCGGTCACCGGAAGCGCGACAGAAGGATGCTAGACTGAGACCTGTTGTTGTTTGCGCATTAAATTTCAAGCCTTGACCCTCCACCTGGAGTTCGACAGCTTTTGACGATAAGCGGGTAACGAACACCACGATGAGCCCCGAACGTCGGAGGCTCTCCCAGGTAAGGATGTACAACATGGCTACTGGCACAGTGAAATGGTTCAACGCCGAAAAGGGCTTCGGCTTCATCGCTCCCGAGGACGGCGGCGCTGACGTGTTCGCCCACTTCTCCGCGATCAACTCGAACGGCTACCGTTCACTCGAAGAGAACCAGAAGGTCAACTTCGAGACCACCCAGGGCCCCAAGGGTCCCCAGGCCGAGAACATCACCGTTCTCTAATACTCCCCGTGCCGCTCTGCGGCGACGGATCGAAAGCCACCGTGAGGCGCAAGCCCGCGGTGGCTTTCTGCTGTCATCAGCCGTCCTCGCCCGCGCCCGAAGCGTCCGAAGGCCCGCCCAGACGATAGGTTGATCGGTATGAGTTTCACGCAGGGCTACAACGACGATCTTCGTCTGGCCCACATCATGGCCGATTCGGTCGACGACCAGACCATGTCCCGCTTCAAGTCACTCGACCTCCGTGTCGAGACGAAACCGGACCTGACGCCCGTGACGGACGCCGACAAGAGCGCCGAGGAGGCTATCCGTGGCCAGCTCTCGAGGGCCAGGCCCCGCGACGCCGTCCTCGGCGAGGAGTACGGCAGCACCGGCTCCGGGTCACGCCGCTGGGTGATCGATCCCATCGACGGCACAAAGAACTTCGTTCGGGGCGTGCCGGTCTGGGCCACCCTGATCTCCCTGATCGACGACGGTAAGCCTGTCGTCGGCTTGGTGAGCGCACCCGCACTGGGCAAGCGCTGGTGGGCAGCGGAGGGTACCGGCGCCTACACCGGCAAATCGCTCGCTGCAGCGCAGCGCCTCCGCGTCTCCAATGTCTCACGGCTCGAGGATGCGTCGCTGTCCTACTCCAGCCTGTCGGGCTGGCGCGAACGCGGCGCCCTGGCCGAATTCGTCAACCTCACGGATCGCGTCTGGCGCACGCGCGCATACGGCGATTTCTGGTCCTACTGCCTCGTCGCGGAGGGCGCCGTGGATATCGCGTGCGAGCCCGAACTCAAGCTGTACGACATGGCCGCACTCGTGCCGATCGTGACCGAGGCGGGCGGCCGATTCACCTCCCTCGACGGCGAGGACGGACCCTTCGGCGGTAATGCGCTTGCAACCAACGGCACCCTGCACAGTGAGGTCCTGCGCACCCTCAACCCCGATGTGGATGACCTCCTCTAGCAGCAGCCGCCACCCTTCCGGTCCTTTCGATGCCCGGGTTCGTACGGGTCCGCATCGATGAGGATCGGCCCGAAGCTCGACGAACAGCGCCGGCGGGACATGGCAGCCGCTTATCTGTCCGGAGCCGGCCGCTACGACCGCGTACGGCCCGGTTACCCGGAGGCGGTCACGGAGTGGCTGATCCCCGCCGGTGCCAGCCAGGCGGTCGACGTCGGAGCCGGAACCGGTCTCTTCACCCGCGCTCTGGCGGCACGCGGGCTCGAGGTGACGGCCGTCGACCCGTCGGAAGACATGCTGGCCGTTCTCTCGGCCCACTTGCCTGCAGTGCCCGTCGTCGTCGGTACGGCCGAACAATCGCACCTACCCGGGGCATCGGCCGACGTGCTCGCGCTGGCACAGACCTGGCACTGGTGCGACCACGATGCCGCGGTCAGGGAAGCCGCACGGGTGCTGCGGCCCGGCGGCCGTCTCGGCCTTGTGTGGAATCAGCTCGACGTCTCGGTCCCCTGGGTCCACCGGCTGTCGAGGATCATGCACGCGGGCGACGTCTTCTCTCCCGAGGATCGGCTATCACTCGGACCGCTCTTCGGCCCGCCTGAGGAACTCCTCGTGCGCTGGACGCAGCAACTGACGGTGCCCGACGTCGTCGACCTGGCGCGGTCCCGCAGCTATTACCAGCGGGCCACGCCCGCCGTGCAGACGCGGGTCGAGAGCAACCTGCGGTGGTACCTGACCGACTACCTCGCATTCCCGCCTCGGGCGGTCCTGCGCATTCCCTACTACACACACGCCTGGCGTTCATCCCTCCTCGGTACCTAGTTTTCGGCATGGCTAAACGCTAAATTTAGGTATGCCTCAACCCGAGCGTCGGTCATCCTGGAGGATACGCTCCGTATCCTGCTCCGCCGTCGTGCTGCTGCTGACGGGGTGCGTCGCCCATGCTGCGCCTGCGCCCGATCCGGATGAGCGGCTCCTCGTCCTGACTACCTTCTCCGTCCTCGCCGACCTTGCCGACACCGTCGGCGGCGGTCACGTGCGCGTCGAGTCGATCACCAAGGTCGGCGCCGAGATCCACGGGTACGAGCCGACGCCCTCGGACCTCGTCCGAGCGCAGGAGGCGGACCTGATCCTCGACAACGGGCTCGGGCTGGAGCGGTGGTTCGAGCGATTCCTGAACTCGGTCGACGCTCCGCACGTGGTGCTCTCCGACGGCGTCGAAGGTGTCGAAATCCGCTCCGGCGACTACACAGGGCGCGCCAACCCCCATGCCTGGATGTCACCCATCGCCGCCCAGACGTACGTCGACAACACCGTGGATGCCCTCTCCCGTCTCGCGCCGCAGTACACGGCCGAGTTCGAGCACAACGGCCGCGAACTCAACACCGAATTGGGCGGGATCCTCGCGGGTTTCAAGAAGGACATCGCTCACCTCGACGATCCCGCGCTCGTCAGCTGCGAGGGAGCGTTCTCCTACCTGGCCCGGGATGCCGGCCTCGAGGAGGCCTTCATCTGGCCCGTCAACGCGGACTCCGAGGGTACGCCCCGGCAGATCCGCCGTCTCATCGACTTCGTACGGGAGAACCGGGTGCCGACACTCTTCTGCGAGTCGACGGTGAACCCTTCCGCGCAGGAGCAGGTGGCCCTGGCCACCGGGGCCCGGCTCGGGGGGACGCTGTACGTCGATTCCCTCTCGGCAGCCGACGGGCCCGTACCCACGTTCCTCGACCTCCTGCGCTACGACCTGCGAACCATCGCGGAAGGACTCACCAGATGACGGTCCATCCTGTGCCGACAGGTTTCCCAGCGGGCGCACCGGTCCTCGACGTCCGGCACCTGACCGTCCGTTATGACGACGTCCAGGCACTCGACGACGTCTCGGTCACGCTGGCACCCGGCAGGATCTGCGGGCTCATCGGCGTCAACGGCTCGGGCAAGTCGACGCTGTTCAAGGCGCTCATGGGCCTGCTCGCCCCGCAGTACGGCAGCGTCGAGCTCTTCGGCCGGACCACCGCGAGCGCCAGGAAGCAGGGACTCGTCGCCTACATGCCACAGGCCGAGGAGGTGGACTGGACGTTCCCGGTGTCCGTCTCCGATGTCGTCGCCATGGGACTGTACGGACGTCTTGGTCCGGCGCGACGGCTGCGTGCTGCGGACCGCGCCGCTGTCGATCAGGCCCTCGAGCGGGTCGGCCTGACCGATCTCCGGCGGCGCCAGATCGGCCAGCTGTCCGGCGGCCAGCGCAAGCGCGTGTTCATCGCCCGCAGCATCGCCCAGGATGCCAAGTTGCTCCTGCTCGATGAGCCCTTCGCGGGCGTCGACCGGTCGAGTGAGCGCACGATGACCGCGCTCCTGCAGGACCTGCGCGACGAGGGCAGGTCGGTGCTGGTCTCCACCCATGATCTCGCCGGCGTCCCCGAACTGTGTGACGAGGCCATCCTGCTGCATCAACGAGTCCTGGCGCAGGGGGACCCGGCTGCCGTCCTGACCCACGGCAACCTCGCGCGCGCCTTCGGTCCCGTACCCCGGGCGGCCCCGCTCCCGCCAGCCGCCGCTTCCTCCCCCACCGCTTCCTCCCCTACGCCAGCCCCCGCTTCCTCCCCCGCGCAATCCGCCGCACCGGCCCCCGCCCCGATCGGAAAGCCCTGACATGGACGTGTTCGCCTTCATCCTGGAGCCGCTGCAGTACGGATTCCTCACGCGCGCCCTCGCCGTCACGGTCGCGGCAGCGGTCGTCGCCGCCGTGCTCTCCTGCTGGCTCATCCTCATGGGTTGGTCCCTCATGGGTGATGCCGTGTCGCACGCCGTCCTCCCCGGGGTGGCCCTGGCCTACATCCTCGGCATCCCCTTCTCGATCGGTGCCTTCGTGTTCGGCGCAGGTGCGGTGGCACTCATCGGAATCGTCCGATCCACGACCAAGCTGAAAGCCGACACCGTCATCGGGGTGGTGTTCACCGCACTCTTCGCCTCGGGCCTCGCCATCGTGTCCGCCACGCCCTCGCAGATCGATCTGATGCACATCCTGTTCGGGAATGTCCTCGGCGTTTCGACGGGCGACGTCTGGCAGGTCATGATCCTCGGCGTCGTGACGCTCGCGATCCTCCTGTTCAAGCGTCGCGACCTCACGCTGCTGGCCTTCGACCGCACCCATGCGCACGTCATCGGACTCAACACCCGGTTCCTGTCGGCCCTCCTGCTCGGGCTGCTCGCGCTGACCGTCGTCGTCGGATTGCAGGCGGTCGGAATCATCCTCGTCGTCGCCATGCTGATCACGCCGGGAGCCACGGCCTTCCTGCTGTCGCGGAGCTTCGACCGGATGCTCGTGATCGCCGTCGTCCTCACCGTCGCGGCGTCCATCGCCGGCATCTATGCCAGCTACTACCTGGACATCTCCACGGGCGCGGCCGTGGTCCTCTGCCAGGCGCTCGTGTTCACCGTGGTTTACCTGTTCGCACGGCCGGACGGCGTGCTGTGGCAGGCACGACGACGGCGGGTGGTGCGGACACATCCCGTGGAAGGGCGGGTCGCTGCCTCCAGCATGGCCCCGGTCCCTGCCTCTTCGGCGCGGGCGTCCGACGGCGCTCCGGCCGGAGACGCCTGATGGCCGGCCGGAAAGGTGCCGTCCTCAGCATCGAATCCACGAGCGTGCAGGACTACGTCAAGGCCATCTACACATTCACCGAGTGGCAGGGCGACGCCGTCACGGCGACCCACCTGGCTGCGCGCCTGTCGGTCGCTAACTCCTCCGTCACCGGCATGGTGGCCAAGCTCGTCGATCTCGGACTCGCCGTCCACCGGAAGTACGGCCCCGTCAGCCTGACGCCGACCGGGGAAGCCCTAGCCCTCGCCATGGTGCGCCGGCACCGGCTCATCGAGTCGTTCCTCGTCACGGAGCTCGGGTACAGCTGGGACGAGGTGCACGATGAAGCGGAGCTCCTCGAGCACACCGTGTCCGATGCCTTCATCGAGCGCCTCGACGCCAAACTCGGACGGCCCCGGCGGGACCCCCATGGTGATCCCATCCCGGCTGCGGACGGCACGGTCGAGTATCCCCGCGCCTATCGCCTCGACAACCTCGACGACGGCCATGCAGGGCGGCTCGTCAGGGTCAGCGACGACGACCCCGACGTCCTGCGGTACCTGGACCGACTGGGAATCATGCTGGGCGACGACCTCCGACTCACCCGCCCCGGCGCGGGCGTGCTGCTCGAGCTCCACGTCGGTGGCGATGCCGCGCAGCCACCCCTCACCATCGACGCCGGTCTGGCCAGCGCGCTGTGGATCGAGAGCGACGCACTGCACGAGGGCTGCGAGCTCGAAGATGCTGGACGGTGATCGAGCGCCGTTGCGCACCGGACGCGCTCAGGACCTATCGTCTAGTCGACACCGTTGCCCGGACATCGAAACTGTCGTCCCTTGTGGAAGCTCCGGCCGCCCCGATGTGACGCCGAACCGTTGCCCCTTCGCCCACGGGTGTCCTCCGCTTCTAGACTGATCGGAATGCTCGGCCCGGTTCTACCCGATACGCCTGGATGGAGATCCCGATGACCACTCTCGGACTTGAGGAGGAGTACCTGCTGCTCGAACCGCAGTCAGGACTGCCCGCCGACCGTGCCTCCGAGGTGCAGGGACTGCTCGAGGCCACGCCGGAAATCAGCCGGGAAGAGATCCAGCGGGAGCTGCTGTCCTGCCAGATCGAGACCGCGACGCCCGTGTGCGACACCCTCACCCAGGCCGAGGAGTCCCTGCTGAACTTCAGGCGCAAGTTCGCGGATGCGGCCGGCAGGACCGGATGCATCGGAGCCGCCACCGGGACGGCCCCGCGGATCCGGCAGGCGTACCCGGAGCTGACCGACAAGCAGCGCTACGAGGACCTGCGGGCCAGCGCTCCGGGCATCGTCGGTGACCAGTTCGTCAACGGGCTTCACGTGCACGTCGGCATCCCCGACCAGGAGCGCGGCGTTCAGGCCCTCAATCGCATCCGTCCCTGGATTCCGCTGCTGACCGCCCTCAGCGTGAACTCCCCCTACTGGCTCGGCCGGGACAGCGGGTTCGGCAGCTGGCGCGTGGTGCACTACCGACGATGGGCCGTGCAGGGCGTCGCCCCCTACTTCGCCGATGCAGCCGATTACGAGCGGAGGATCACCCGCCTCGGTGCCTCCGGTGCCATTCTCGACCGCGGTGTCCTCACGTGGGTCGCGCGGCTCTCGGATCACTACCCGACCCTCGAGCTGCGGGCCTGCGACGTCCAGCTCGAGGCCCAGGATTCGGTTCTCCTCGGGGCACTGACGCGGGCGCTCGTCGTGACGGCCCTGAATGATGCCGAGGCGGACGCCACACCCCTGATCCCGGACCCCGAACTCTTGGATGCAGCGCTCTGGCAGGCTGCGCGGGACGGACTCGGGCAGCACCTCGTGGACCTTGCCACTGCCGAGCCGGTCCCTGCGCATCAGCACCTCACTGCCTTCCTCGACCATGTAGGCGCGGCGCTAGAGGCGGAGGGCGACGGCGAATGGGTCCGGGCGGGGCTCGAGACCCTCTCCACGCGCGGTACCGGAGCGCAGCGCCAACGGAAGGCGATGCACGACGGCGGCATGCCGGCGCTGCTCTCGCTCTACGGAAATACCCTCACCGCCGAGCCCTAGGCCTAGCGCTCGCGGCTGTCCCGCCGCAGAAGACCGACGATGAGGCACAGGAGACCCACCATGAGCGGGACCAGGGTGAAAAGCGTGTGCGTCCCGCCGAGGTAGCTCATGATGAAGATGTAGATGAACGTACCGCCGACGAGGATCCAGCCGAGCACGAGCAGAGCGCGTCCCCTGTTGGGCGGCGGCAGCGGCGGGAGCCACGACGGCGGCCGGTCAGTCCAGCTCATCTCCCCAGTGTAGGTCGCGCTCGGTCGGCCACAGTGGTGGGCACCGTGCTGAGCGTGACGGCGCGTTGTAGGATCCACGAAAGCACCGCGCACGAAGAAGCGCCCCGCCGGATACCGGCGAGGCGCTTCATGGTGGTGGAGATGGCGGGAATTGAACCCGCGTCCGATGCAGTGTAGTCAGGGCTTCTCCGGGCGCAGTTTGCGTCGGTTTTTCTCGGCTCCAGCCATCGTGCAAACTAGTGGCTGCCAAGCCCAGTTGTATAAAAGTCCCCCCGGTCCCTACAACGAGGACCGGGAGCAGTGGCCCTCTAAATGACGCCAGTATCCGGGGCGAGAGCAAACCCGGGCTGACGGACTAGCTAGGCTGCTTAGGCAGCGAGAGCGAAGTCAGTGCGCTTTTGTTCGGCACTTATTGTTTTACAGAGAGCGTTTACGAGATAACCCTGTATCCTCGGCCCGCTTCACCTGTCGCGACTAACATCGTCGAAACCTGTCATCCCCATGTTCAGTTATCAAGCGATACCTGCGTCCAACGTCCCACGGCCGTTCGACTGAATCAGTCTACCCCACCGAGCCGCGGTGCGAGCAGGCGCTTCGCTCCCGGAGAACGCCGGCACCTACCGCCCGAGGGTGAGTCCCAGGATGACGATCGGTGCCTGCCACAGACGGACGACGACGAAGGCCAGCGTCACGAACGCGATGCCGAGCGCAGCCAGTGCTGTGGTGGCGGCCTGCTTCCGGCGAAAGCTCCACCAGAAGATGGAGGCGTTCAGCAGGATCAGGATCGGCGAGATCCACACCAGGACCTGCGCGAAGAAGACGTAGACGAGGAAGACGAAGGGAATCAGGGACAGGATGCCGACCGGCACCACGATCATGAGGAGGATCAGGTCGACGAGCGCTCCTACCGTCACCCACCAGGGGCGCCGGTAGGTCAGTTCGGACGGCTCGGGCTCCTCGTCCTCCTGGGCTTCCCAGAAGACATCACTCACGCGCCGAGATTCTTCTCGCGCATTGCGCGGAGTGCCTCGCGGTTGTCCTGCTTCTCGCGCAGGGTCTGCCGCTTGTCGTAGTCGCGCTTGCCCCGTGCCACCGCGATCTCCACCTTCGCCCTGCCGTTCAGGAAGTACAGCTGAAGGGGTACGAGGGTGAAACCCGACTCGCGGATCTTCTGCGAAATCTTCGTCAGTTCTTCACGGTGCAGCAGCAATTTCCGTCGTCGCCGGGCCGCGTGATTGGTCCAGCTGCCCTGTGAGTACTCGGAGATGTGAATGCCTTCGAGCCACAGCTCATCGCCATAGAAAATTGCGTAACCGTCCAGGAGCGAAGCCCGTCCAGCCCGCAAGGACTTGACCTCGGTGCCCATCAGCGCAAGGCCGGCCTCATAGGTATCGAGGACGGCGTAGTCGTGGAAGGCCTTCCGATTGGTGGCCACCACTTTCCGGCCACTTTCCTTCGGCACGGCATAACTCCTTCGAAGATGCTGCAGCGGACGACGGCCCGCGGGAAGACAGTGTCTTCCATCCTACGACCTAGAACAAGCCGATCGGGTCCACGAGCGTGCCGTTCAGCATCGTCTCGAAGTGGAGGTGGCAGCCCGTGGAATTACCGGTGGTGCCCGTGTAGCCGATCAGTTGCCCGGCACTCACGCGCTGGCCCGCCGAAACGAGGTAGCTCGTCAGGTGGTAGAAATTCGTCGCGAGGGCGTTGCCGCCCATGACACCGTGGCTGATGACGATCCGGTTGCCGGCGCCCGGCAGGACGTTCGAGTCTGCGTACCAGACCTCACCCGCGGCCGGCGCGTAGAGCGGCGTACCGCAACCCACGCCGTAGTCGATCCCGGTGTGGGTGTACCCGCCGGAACCGTTGAAATCGATGGTTCCCACCGGCGTCGGACGCCAGCCGAAGCCGGAGCTGATCTGGCCGCTCACCGGTGCGTTCAGGCGGAACGCGCTGGGAGTAGAAGGCGCCGGCGCGGGAGGAGCCACGATCTGCGGAACGACGGGCGCGACGGGCGCCGCGACCTGTGGCTGCACGGGTGCCGGCGCGGGCCTGTTGGCGGCCTCGGCCTCCGCTGCCCGTCGTGCACTCTCCGCCGCGGCCGCCGCGTCGGCTGCGGCCTGGGCTTCAGCCTGAAGACGCGCCTGCTCCACCGCTGCTGCAGCTTCCGCTTCGGCGCGCAATCGCTCCTGCTCAGCCTTGACTCGCGCCTCTTCGGCCTTGCGTGCTTCCTCGATCTGGCGACGCTGGCGTTCGGCGATGTCGGCATTGACCTGTTGCTGCGCCTGCTCGACACTGGCCAGCTTCGCCTCGATGACCGGCTTCTGCTCCTGCAGCTTCGCTGACAGGGCCGAGGTATCGGCAACGAGTTTGTCGACCTTGGCCTTCTCCCCAGCCGCTGCGTCCCTGGCGGCCTGCTCGGCGTCGAGGGCGGCGTCGGCCTTGTCCTTGAGCTTGGTGATCTCCGCCTCGACCGCCAGCAGCCTGGCCCGGCTGTTCTCGTTGGTCGCGTTCTGCTCGGACAGGCGCTCCATGGCGGCATTCTGGCCGCGTAGCGCCTGATCCACCATATCCATGGACTCGGTGAAATCCTCGACACCCTCTGCTCCCAGCAGAAGCGAGACGTTGGTGGGAACCCCACCATTCTTGTACGCCTCCGTCGCGATCTGGCCGATGACCTCCCGGGTCTCGTCCATCTCCTGGCGATCAGCCCGCAGTTCCTCGGTGATCTTGTTCTTGGTTTCCTGCGCCAGATCCACGCGGACGGCCAGCGCTCCCACCTCGCCGGTCGCCGCCTCTACCCTGCCCTGCGCATCGGCGAGGGACTGCTGCGCGGCGGGCAGTTGACCCTGGTAGTTCTTCAGCGTCCCGATGGTCTCGGCGATGTCGGCGTCGAGGTACTCCATCGACTGCTGGACCTCGGTGATCTCGTTCTGCAACGAACCCTTCCGGTCGTCGAGTTCATCGGCGACGACGGGAGTGCTGAACCCAAGGGCGAGCGCGACGACGAGGGCGATCGAACTGCCCGCCGTGGCGCGGACGACGAAAACGGAACTATTCTGCCGGGCCCACCAGGTTCCTGATGAGCGCACGTGTCCCCTGGCGTTGAGCAGCATGATGCTAGACCTTTACGTATCGTCGAAGAGTGAGCAGGGATGAGAGTCCTGCGAGGATGGCCCCGAGCAGTATGAGAGCGGGCACCAGGATAAGAACCTGTTGGGAGGAGATGAACGCCGTCTGAGGGAAGGTGTTCACCAGCCAACCATCGATGAGGAATCGGGACGCGCCGTAGAGCGTCGCGGATGCGAGCACTGCCCCGATGACCGCCGCGATGACGCCCTCCAGGACGAAGGGCAGCTGGATGACGGCCTTGGAGGCTCCGACGAGACGCATGATGCCGGTCTCGCGCCGGCGGCTGAAGGCGGAGAGTCGGATGGTCGTCGCGATGAGCAGGATTGCGCAGAACGTCATGATGCCCGCGATTCCGAGCGCGACGACGGAAGCCCAGTTCATGTAGCGGAAGATCGCCTCGAGGAAGTCCCGCTGGTCGCTCACGGCGTCGACCCCTGGCTCGGACGAGAAAGCCTCGTTGATGACCTCGTACTTCTCCGCGTCCACCAGGCTGACGCGGAACGACTCGGGAAGCTGGTCCGCAGTGACGGAATCAACGATCGGCGAATTGGCGAACTGGTCGCGGAAGTGGCCGAGCGCCTCGTCCTGCGACTCGTAGGACACCGTGTCGACATACGGTGCGAACTGGTCCGATTCGAGCTTCGCCTGGATAGCCGCTCGCTGATCCTCCGAAACGGGTCCCGTGGCGCAGCTGGTCTCCGACGAGTTATCCACGCAGAGGTAGATGGTGACCTGGACGCGGTCGTACCAGTAGCCCTTCATCTGATTGATCTGCAGCTGGAACAGTCCGGCGGCACCCACGAACGTCAGGGAGATGAAGGTTACGAGAATCACGGACGTGACCATGGACAGGTTGCGGCGGATGCCCGAACCGATCTCGGACAGGATGAAAGCGAGCCTCACTCGACCACGGCTCCGGTCTCGCCGATGTAGATACCCTGCGCATCGTCGCGGACGACAGCTCCGCTGCGCAGCTCGACCACGCGCTTTCGCATGGTGTTCACGATGTCGTCGTCGTGTGTCGCCATGACAACCGTGGTGCCGTTCTGGTTGACCCTGTCGAGGACCTTCATGATGCCCATCGAGGTGGTCGGGTCGAGGTTGCCGGTGGGCTCGTCGGCGAGGAGGATACCGGGGCGGTTGACGATGGCACGGGCGATCGCCACACGCTGCTGCTCACCGCCGGAGAGCTCATGGGGCATCCGGTTGTTCTTGCCCTCCAGGCCCACAGTGGCGAGGACGTCGGGCACGGTCTCCCGGATGACGGCGCGGCTTCTGCCGATGACCTGCATGGCGAAGGCGACGTTCGAGAAGACCGTCTTGTTCGGGAGCAGGCGGAAATCCTGGAAGACCACGCCGATCCCGCGCCGGAGGCGGGGTACACGCCAGCTCGGAATGTTGGCTACATTCTGTCCGGCCACGTACACGGCGCCCTTCGAAGCCTGGTCCTCCTTGAGTACCAGGCGGATGAAGGTCGATTTACCGGAGCCGGAAGCACCGACCAGGAAGACGAACTCACCGCGGTCGACGTCGAGCGAGACGCCGTCGAGCGCGGGTTGGGACTTCTGGTCGTAGGTCTTCGTGACGCTGTCGAATCTGATCATGATCACTCTGCGCCCGTGGTGTCCGCCGGGCACGGGCATTTGTTGGGGGAAGGAAGCACCGGCTCCTCGACTATAACGACATATCTCGGGGTGCCTACTACCGCACCGGCGTTTCGTGCGCAAGTACTGCGAAAACAAACAGGTGTTTTCGCGGCAAAGGTGAGTACCGCTACGCGGCGTCGTTACGGTTGTTCGTGCGCCAGCGGATGCCCGCGTCGATGAAGTCGTCGATCTCGCCGTCGAACACCGAGGAGGTGTTCCCCACCTCGTGATTAGTGCGCAGATCCTTGACCATCTGGTACGGGTTCAGGACGTAGGAGCGCATCTGGTCTCCCCACGAGGCCTTGACGTCTCCCGCGAAGGCCTTCTTCTCCGCGTCCTCCTCCTGCTTCTTCAGGAGGAGGAGCCTGGACTGAAGAACGCGCATGGCGGCCGCGCGGTTCTGGATCTGCGACTTCTCGTTCTGCATGGACACGACGGTGCCGGTGGGTAGGTGGGTGAGACGTACCGCCGAGTCCGTGGTGTTCACGGACTGCCCTCCGGGACCGGATGAACGGAAGACGTCGACGCGTATCTCGTTGTCCGGCACTTCGATGACATCGGTCTGCTCGATGAGCGGGATGACCTCGACGGCGGCGAAGGACGTCTGGCGACGGCCCTGGTTGTCGAAGGGGCTGATGCGGACCAGCCGGTGGGTGCCGGCCTCGACGGACAGGGTCCCGAAAGCGTAGGGCGCCTTCACCTCGAAGGTCGCGGACTTGAGGCCCGCCTCCTCTGCGTAGGAGGTGTCGAGAACCTGCGTCGGGTAGCCGTGGCGCTCGGCCCAACGCAGGTACATGCGCAGGAGCATCTCGGCGAAATCGGCCGCGTCCACTCCCCCGGCGCCCGATCTGATGGTGACGACGGCTTCACGCTCGTCCCACTCCCCAGCCAGCAGCGTCACGATCTCGAGGTTGTCCAGGGACTTGCTGAGGGAAATGAGTTCCTTCTCGGCTTCGGCGAGGGTGTCCTCATCGCTCTCATCCTGCGCGAGTTCCACCAGGACCTCGAGGTCATCGATACGACTCTCGAGGGTTTCGAGCCGTTCGAGGGCGGATTGCCGGTGGGACAGCTTGGACGTGACCTTCTGCGCAGCCGAAGGGTCGTCCCAGAGGTTGGGGGCACCGGCTTCCTCGCTCAGTTCCTCGATGTCCTTGCGGATCCCCCCGACGTCGGAGACCTGCTCGATGGACTGGTACTTGGCGCGCAGGGCTCGGATTGCAGCGGGAAAATCAGTGGTTGCCATGGTCATTCCAGCCTACGTCATCGCCCTTGGGTGGCTGGGGACTACGCCATCGGTACCGATCGGGAGCCGGCACGGGGTTCGTGCACCAGGTAGCGCCTCAGCCTTGATGCGGCATACGCAAGGACAGCTGCGTACAGCAGAGTCAATAGTTGCCAACTAAGCACAGGTTGCCATTCGGCGCTGAACATCTCAGTCCAGTTGACTGTGCCGTCCAGTCCCACGGTGTAGCGACGCAGGGTGAAGATGAAGGCGTATACGTGGGTGAGGACGAGGACCGTGAGGACCCACGACGCTACAGCGGCGGAGCGCTTCCCGCTGGGGAAGGGTGTTTTCTCAACTGCAACCCCGCCATACAGTAGAGCGAGCACGACGAGCGCGAGGACGTACCGCCCCTGCCATATATAGCCGAGTTCTGTGATCACCTGGGCCTGCAAGAGGGCTGGAAGAAGAACGATGCTGGCAAGAAGCCCGAGCATGCCCACCCGCGCCCAGCCCTTGGTGAGCGCCACGCCGGCAAACAGAACTGCAGCCAGGCAGAAGTGCCAGAAGAAGTAGACACCGTCAGGGAGAACCGTGTCCATCCAACCCAGTACCCCGATGTACTCACGCGTCAATGAGAAAGCGCGCTCGATCATCGTCAGGAACGCTTGCTCCGGAGTCACCGCCGAGCCATTCCCCGTGAGGCTGTCGAGGCTGTCGGCATAGAACAGCCATGCCAGACTGGCCGCACTCGCGCTCAGAAGGATTGCGCTGCATACGAGTCCTGCCGGCGTGCGGAGAATGGTCATCACCGCGCGTCTGCGATAAATCAAAACGACGCCGAGTATTGCAGCCACAAGCCACACGAGGGACAACGCTCGCGTGTTCGCCAGCACAGCGCCCGACACGGCCGCGGCCAACAGATGCATGCCGTAGGGGGCACCTGGACGCTCCCGCCTCTCTATGCCAGCGGCGAGATTCGTGAAGAGGGCTGCTGTGGTCACAATCTCCAGTGCGTTCGGGTTGATCGAAGCGCTGAGGAACAACACCATCGGAGTCAGCGCGACCACTCCAGTTACCACGACCCACCTCGCGCTGGCCAACCTAGCAGCAGCCCAAAAGGTAAGCGTCAGAAAAGTTGCGCACAGCGCAGCGCTCAGCAGTCTCATCGCATAGACCACGGCATCACCATCCATCAGCAGGGTCGGGAGGCCAGCGACGTAGTAGTACATCGGGTTGTAATTTCCCGCGCTCGTGGTTGCAATGGTCGGTTCTGCCGAAGCCTCGCCTACCCCGTTGGCACAGTCGGCAGTGATCGTCGGCTGGAACCGGAAGCAGGTCTTCTCCGGGAGTTGCGCGATGTAGCCCGGAACGAGCACACTGCTTTGCGCCCCCTGTCCCTCTCCCTGATCACCGAGAGGTTGTCCTCGTACCACTGCCGCGGCCTTGATAGCGTGAGCCGTCTCGTCTGGTGAGGCCATGAGCGGAGTAGCAAACGCCCACATAGCGATTAACGCGAACAGTGTGGCGAATATAGCAAGAGGGGTCGAAGAGGCACGCCATCCCCCCCGCTTGTCCTGCTCCTCCATGAGGCGTTGCCTGTGGGATAGCCTCATTACTTCGCCCGGTGCATTTATCGCGTCCACAAGGTCCAAAGCTATCTCAGGTTGGAGGAGCTCGAGCGCGGACTGACAGCGACACGGATCTGCGGTGGCGGCCGGCCCCACTGGACAGAGAGACCCCGCTACCGAACAAGCTCCGCGCGGGCATCCGCCCGGGCGACAATCGGGATCCCCGCAGGCACGAGAAAGTTGACGATGGGTGGGCGCACGACGGCGGTGAGCACCACGCGGGCCGTCCGTCCGTCGGGGGCTCCTGTCTCCGGATCAATCCCGAAGCGCGTGAAGCGCGCCTCGGCGCCGGTCGCGGCGAGGTAACCTGCAGCCGCGTCCTCGACACTGGCGTCCTGCAGCGACGGGAGCGTCGACGTCGTCTCCTCGCCGCCGCTCCCGACAGCGATGCTGTAGCTGTCAGCGGCCGCGAGCGCAGCGCCGTCGGCGGCCGAAAGCAGTTTCTTGTGCTCTATGTAAACGGACGATACGGCTAGCACGACGCTGACGACGAGCAGGGAGACAAGGAGGTAGCCGATGACCAGGATTCCCACCTGCCCATCCTCCGGACCGCCGGCCGCTCCGGCACGTGCGCGAGAGCTACACCGGATCAGCACCCTGCCGCGAGTTCCCGCCATGACCGTCAGCCGAACCGTTCGACGATTTGGGTGGCCGTGGCGTCCACCGTCACCGCCGATGGGTGGGACCCAGCGATGGAGGGAACCAGCGGGAAGGGAACGTCCAAGCGCACGACGATAGTCACGCTCGAGCCCGGCTCAAGGCATTGTGCGCTGCAGACAATGTCCATCGCGGCCTGCTCCTCCGCGAATCCGAAGTCGCCGAGCGCTATCCGCACGGCTTCGCGCGCCCGGGCGTCGGCCTCCTGCGGTGTCGGCGCGTCCACGTACACCTTCGCAGCCTGGTCGACCGCCCCCACGACGGCAAAGGAGCCGCCCTGCAGTTGCCCGATGGTCAGCACGAGGTAGACGACGGGCACAAGGAGGAGAACGCCCAGGAAAACGAACTCCACGACAGCACTCCCGCGCTCGTCCCTCAACGCACACAGGGTCGGCCTGCGCCGCGTCGCTGCACGGCCCGAGCATCCTCCGTTGCGCCCGGACGGGCCTCGAGCGGCGGGCGCATCATGACGGGAGGGCAGCATGGCCGCGCACCTCCATGACACCGGCAGGACCGATGAGGCCGATCACGGGCAGGGGCGCGCGAACGACCACCTCCAGTGTCCTGACGCCTCCCTGCGTGCTCTCACCGACAGAGATGTCTGAACCGTAGGAATCGGCCAGCGAGCCGCTGATCAATTCCTCTGCACGTCCTACGGCGTCCTGCGGATTGCGGTCCGCGAGGGTGCCGTAGCGAGCTCCAGAGGAAGCGGCATCGATCAGCGTGTTCCGTACGTGGAGCACGAGCGTGAGCTGGATGATTGCGATGAAGATGACCGTCAGGAGGCCGCCGATCAGGGCGAAGTCCACAACAGCAGCACCCCGTTGCAGGTCCGAGCGGTTCCCACGTGCACGGAACCTCCGCGGGACCGGCAACATCTAGGGCGAGACCTGGTCGATCGCCTGGTTGAACAGGCCTTCCAGGGCGGGCCCCGCGATTGCGAGCAGTGCGGCGACGAGGACGGCTGACATGAGCGTGATCATCACCCACCCAGGAACGTCACCGCGTTCCCGATCTCCGGATGGTCGCAGCAGAGCTGCAGCGGTTGCTGATAGCAGCAGGGCGAGTCGCTGGGCGCTGATCAGGATTTTCATGGAGTTCCCCCTTGTAATGATGCGTTGAGTGATGATCGAACGTTCACAGGCCGAGGTTGATCAGCGCGATGCCCGGATAGACGGCAAAGAGAACGGTCAGCGGGAGCACGCCGAAAACCAAGGGCACCATCATCGCGATCTCCTTCTTGCCTGCCGACTCCATCAATTCGCGCTTCGCGAGATCTCGGACATCCTGTGCCTGAGCCCGCAGCACGTCTGCGAGCGGAGTGCCGCGCTGCACGGCGACGGTGATCCCATCGACGAATCGCGCAAGCGGGGCCAGTCTGGTCCGGCTCGAGAGATCCTGAAGGGCGTCCACGAGTGGCCTACCCGCCCTGGTCGAAGCCAGCACGAGGGCGAACTCACCGGCGAGCTCTCCCTTCGCGGTCCGACAGATGCGCTCGAGTGCGCCCGTCGTACTCTCTCCTGCAGAGACAGCCAGGGCCATGAGTTCAGCGAGGCTTGGAAACTCGGCAAGCATGCGCGCCTCACGTCGCTTGATATTCGACGACAGGACGTAGTCCCTCCCAACGAATCCCATCACAGCGCTCCCTAGGACGATCACGACGGCCAGTGGCAAGCTGGCTGATCCTGATGCTGCCAGGACCACCATGACCAGTGTCGAAGCGCCGAGCCCGCCGGACGCCCAGAGGAGTTGCTGCGCCCTGAAGTCCGTCGGTGACTGACCACGGCCTGCCTGGTCGAGTCTGCGCGTGAGCGTCGCGGTCGCAGGATTGAAGCGCTGCGACCAGGAGACAGTGTCCGCGAGAAGCGGGCGGACGATGCGCTCCAGTGGGCCGAAGGGAGTCACGTTCGCCGCCGTGTCCGCCAGAAGCCTGGACTGGACGTTGGCCGCGAGCAACTGCGGCGCGATGCGCTGCGTCAGGGTCATGGGCCGCATCGAGGGGAGCCGCACGAGCACCAACCACAGGCCCACACCGAGCAGGAGTCCGCACAGGGCGGCCAGTGCGACAACCGAGGTCATCGGAGAACCCTCTCGTCTTCCGGCAACGCTCCGACGCGCAGCATGATGCGGTAGCAGACGACAGATACCACCAGACCTCCGAGGAGGACTGCCGCCCCACCGGCGGAATTGTAGGCACGGACGGCTTCCGGCCGAGTAGCAAGAAGCATCAGCACCAACCAGGGTGCAGCCACGGCCAGCCTGGCAGCGTTCACCGTCCAGGACTGTCGCGCCTCCAGCTCACTCCGCGTGCGGGCAGCATCGCGCAGGAAGTCGGACAGGGTTCCGAGCAGTCGGCCGAGATCAGAACCACCGACCTCTCTCGTCATGCGGAGTGCCTCCACGATCCGGTCTGCTACAGGATCTGAAAGACGTTCCTTGAGCCGGTTCAGCGCGTCCTCGAACCGGCCGCCCGCCCGGTAGTCGGAGGTGAAGGTACGAAAGGCAGGCCGCAACTCGAGCGGCCCTTTCTCTCCGAGCTGGATAAGCGCCTCCGGCAAGGACAGACCAGCCCTGATGGCGGACCGCAGGTGGTCCACCACATCGGGCCAGAGTTCGCGAAGTGAAGCTGTCCGCTTGGCCGCACGCCATCGGACGATCGTGAGCGGAAGGAATCCACCAAAAAGCGCGAAACACACCGAGATCGGCGCGGAACCGGTCAGGACGAGACCAAGCAGGAGCACGAACACGCCGACTCCCGAGCACGAAGCGAGCAAACCGTTTGACGACACCCGCTCTACGCCCGCCCGGAGGAGAAGGTCATCAAATGGCCTTCGCCGTGCAACGGTGGCTCGCTTCCGCTCGGGCCGTTCCCAGAAGGACCACCAAATGAGGAACAGCCCGGCACCCAGAGCCACGCCGAGCGCCGTGGTCACGCGCGGGCCCCGAGCAACGATGCGACGTCGACACCCGCCGCGGCGAACTTCTCCTCAGCCGGCATACCGGTCGCCGTGAGTTGAAGGACGCCGTCGATGCGCTTGAACACCGAGGAGGATTCGATGACACCGTTCTCGACCCGACGGCCCAGGGCCATGATCTCCATGACCCGGCGTTGGCCGCCCGGTAGACGTGCACAGTGCACCACGAGGTCGATGCAGGACGCGACGGTCGGAAGAACAAAACTGCTCGAAATGTTCTCTCCGGCGAGAAGCGGCAGGGTGCAAATCTTCGTAATCGCATCGTGGGCACTATTGGCATGCACGCTGCACATGCCCGGCAGCCCACTGTTGAGCGCAATCAGCATGTCCAGGCTCTCCGCCTCCCGAACCTCACCGACAATGAGGCGGTCCGGGCGCATGCGGAGTGCTTCCTTGACCAGACGGCGGAGGGGGATCGCACCGTGACCCTCGAGGTTAGGCTGCCGGCACTGCAGGCCCACCACATCACGCAGCGGGAGTTGTAGCTCGAAGATCTCCTCGACGGTGATGACCCTCTCGCGAGGTCCTATGGACGCGCCGAGACAATTCAGCATCGTCGTCTTGCCGGCCTGAGTGGCGCCGGACACCAGAATGTTGAGGCCGCTCGCGACCGCAGCCCCGAGGAATCGTGCAGCCTGCGGCGACAGGGTGCCCAGGTCGACGAGATGTTCCAGCCTCGACGCTCGAGCGATGAACTTCCTGATGTTGACCGACCAGTGCTTTCGCGTCACATCGGGGATCACGACGTGCAGCCTCGATCCGTCGGGCAAGGAGGCATCGACGAAGGGGCTGGACAGATCGAGGCGCCGCCCGGAGGACTTCAGCATCTTCTCCACCAGGTCCCGTACCTGCTGATCCGTGAGCGAGAGGGCGGTGAGTTCGGACTCACCATCGCAGGCGATGTACACCTCGTTGGGGGCATTGATCCAAATCTCCTCCACGGTCGGATCATCGAGGAGCGGTTGCAACGCCCCGAAGCCGGCAACAGCGTCGTAGACCTGTTTGCGGGCGACATCGAGTCGGCCGAGCGGGGGAAGCACACCGAGCACCGAGCGATCCTCGTAGTCGGCGACCGCGTCGTTCACTAGGAGCTGGATCTCCGACACCTGCCGGGCAGGGTCGAGGCCGCGCCTTCGGATGAGTTCGCGCACCTCGCCTTCGATCAAGCGCACACCGTCCATGACCATCCCCCATATGCCGGCATATAGCTGCCGGTGCTCTGGCAGAGCCGTCGAAGCTCGTACCGCCCCTCACCCTACTGACGGCAGCGCAGCGCGACTAGACGCGAATGCTTGTGTGCGTAAGTCGTTTGAGCACACTTCAAGCCTCGTGTTCGGTCGACACGCCGCTCGAGGTGCCGGAAAACACGCAGGTTTTACCTAAGATTCTGCTTTCACTTCAGAAACCCCAGTCACATCAGTAACAGGACTGTAGTCTCCACGGGATTTCATTTAGCTGGCTAACGCCCGGATTCTGCTGGAGAAACCCGTGACCTTGCCCTCCCCCGCCCGCCTGCTGTGCGCCGCTGTACTGTCCCTCGGTCTCGCGGGCAGTGCCATTCCCGCTCTGGCCCTCGACGCCGCACCCTCAGTGCCTGCCGCTCCGACGATCCCGCCCACTCCGGCACCTGCCGATCCAACGATCCCGCCCACTTCGCCGTCTGCCGAAGAGCGTGCTACCGGTGAACCCGTCGCCCCGACCGCGACCCTCACCCCCAGCGCACCCTTGTTGTCCCCGCAACTCCCTGGGACGCCCTCTTCGGGAAGCGAGGGCATCGACGCCAGCACGTCGGCTTCGCCTGATACCGTCCCCTACGATCAACTCATCGCCAGCCCGGCCAAACAATCCGAGCTCGCGGGTCCGCTCGGTGCCAGCCTCGGTCAGGGACTTGAGCGGATCGTCGAGAATGATGACCCACAGGTGCCGACCGATGAGGAGAACGCGCTCCTCGCCCTGATCGTCGAGGGCAAGAGTATCGACGAAGCCACGGATCGTATCAGCGCTGAAGACGAAGGTGGAACCAACTCCGCTTCGGCAGCGCGCGAATTACCGGGACAGGTGTCGCCTGCCCCTTTCGCCGCGGCGACCAACTACTGGAAGCCGTCCGGCGTCCTCGGAGTCGACGTCAGCAGCCACCAGGGCACTGTGGACTGGGCAGGGGCATGGTCCTACGGATCGCGATTTGCCTATGTAAAGGCAACTGAAGGGACCTACTACAAGAACGAGTTTTTCGGCGGCCAGTACGGCGGTGCTGACAACCAAGGGATGCTGCGCGGTGCATACCACTTCGCCACGCCGAACACGACAAGTGGCTCTGAACAGGCTCGCTTCTTCGTCGCCAACGGAGGTGGCTGGAGCGCTGATGGCAAGACACTGCCGCCCCTGCTGGACATCGAGTACAACCCTTATACGTCGCTCGGCAACGTCTGCTACAACATGAGCCCGACGCAGATGGTCAACTGGATCCGGGACTTCTCCAACACCATGCGCACGCTGACCGGGCGCCTGCCGATGATCTATTCCACCGCGGATTGGTGGAATACGTGCACCGGCCGATCGACGGCTTTTAGCGACCACCCGCTGCATATCGCCAGCTACAGCAACTACGGACCGGGCACCCTCGCCGCCGGATGGAACTCCTACGCCCTCTGGCAGTACACGAGCGAAGGCCCTGTCGTCGGCGATTGGAACCAGTGGCCCGGGGACCTCAACGGGCTCCGGACCTTCGCTACCGGTTCAGAAAGAGCCCCTGCGGTGGTGGTGCCGGTGGATAAGTCGTTGAAGGTCTTCAGTCCCGGTGATTTCAATGGTGATGGGCGTGCGGATATGGTCACGCGTCGGACCGATGGGACCTTGTGGCTGCATCCTGGGTTCGGAAACGGCTCCTTCGGTGCTGCTGTGAAGATCGGTAGCGGCTTCGAGGTTTACAACCAATTCATCGGTATCGGCGATTACGACGGCGATCGTCGCAACGACTTCCTCGCTCGCAATGTCGACGGCAGCCTGTGGCGCTATTCCGGAACAGGAACGATCTCCTCAACCAATGAGGGCTATCGCATGGCCGTGAAAATCGGCGACGGCGGTTGGGACGGCTTCAACACGATCATCGGCGCCGGCGACGCTGACGGAAACGGACGCCCGGACCTCCTGGCTCGCAAGCCCGACGGCAGTCTATGGCTCTACTCCGGCCCAGGCGACGGCACCCACGGCTACGCCCGCCAAGTGGGCTCCGGAAGCAGCAACTCGCTGGAACTAAGTGCGGTCGGCGACTTCAACGGCGACGGCCCCGTGGACCTGATGTCCAGGTCCCCCCAAGGCGAACTTCGGCTCAGGGTCGGCAACGGCTCCGGGGCATTCACCCCCACCGGCTTCACCATCGGCAGCGGCTGGAACATCTACAGCACCGTGATCGGCAACCGGGACTTCAACACGGACGGCCGTTCCGACCTCATGGCCATCCAACCCGACCAAACCCTGCGCTTCTACGCAGGCACCGGAACCGCCTCCGAAGGCTATCTACGCCCCACCCAGACCACCACGTCCTTCTGGCCGTCCAACAGCACCACCACCGCCACCGCGGATCTCAACTCCGACGGACGCCGCGACGTCCTCACCCGCCGCCCCGACGGAACCCTCTGGTTCCACCCCGGCCAGGGACAAGCCTCCTTCACAGCCGCCCGCCGCATCGGGTCCGGTTGGAACATCTACCAGGACATCACCGCAGCTAGCGACTTCAACGCCGACGGACGCAACGACATCCTCGCCCGCACTCCAAACGGAGACCTCTACCTCTACCCCGGCACCGGCACCATCTCCGCCACCAATGAGGGCTACTCCGCACCCCGCAAGATCGGAACGGGCTGGAACGTCTTCACCGATATCACCGGAGGAACCGACCTCACCGGAGACGGCAAACCCGACATACTCGCCCGCCACCAGGACGGATCCCTCTGGCGCTACGACGGCACCGGACGCATCGGTACCGGCAACGAGGGCTACCAGCCCGGCACCATCATCGGACTCAGCGGCTGGGATGCCTTCACCGACATCACACCCATCGGCGACTACGACCGCAACGGCACCACCGACCTTCTCGTCCGCAACCCCAACGGAGACCTCGGCCTCTACCGCGGAAACAACTCCACCTTCCCCACTCAGGAGATCGTAGGCACGGGTTGGAACGTCTACACCAAACTCCTCCCCCTCGGCGACCAGAACGCCGACACACTCTCCGACATCACCACCACCACACCCACCGGCACCACCTGGCTCTACCCCGGCGACGGAATGACCAACGAAGGCTACAACCACGCCCTCACCACCGGCCGCCTCTAACCAACCACCGGAGAAAATGTTGAAAACAACACTCGCTTCTCAAGCATTGGCCGTCGCCGCGCTGTCCTTTGCGCTGCTCGCCTCGTCTACAGGACTCGGCACGACCGCCGTAGCTGCTGAGCAGCAGACCAGTGACCTAGTTAGTACCGTCAGCAAGGTACCGACGAACGACATGGAAGACGACGCAGTAGGCGAGTTGGAGGGTGCGCCGATCGAACCCGGGTACGGGTCGACAGAACCCGCAGTCGCCCCGGAGGGCGGTGCATTTAGTTCCGCCCCGGCCTCACCTTCAGATCGGCAGACGGATACCGCGTCCGAGGAGGCAACCGCGCCGTCGCCGTCGCAGGATGACACTGCGCCCGACCAGCAAGATCTAACCTCGCAGGTTCCTTCGCTCGATTGGAATCCGCTGCTCGAACCGAGACTCAACGCCCGCTACGGGCCCCACATCGAGACGACGAACGGGGAGTCAGCACTCGAGGGATCCTCTGCAGACCGACCGACGACACAAGAGGCGGCGAACAACGGCACTGCAGCCTTCGGCCCCCGTGAGGGCAAGCTCAATGTCAAATTCGTAACGGTGCAGCTGGCGGGGAAGACGGATGCAGATGTATCAGCCATAAATGTCAGCGCAGCTAAAGAGTCCATTTTGGCTTCAGACGCCTATTGGGGTGCCGCGTCGAATGACCGCATCGGCATGTCTATCGGTTCGACAGTTTTAAAACACCAGTCCGCGGCGCGTATCACCGACTCCTACTCGTCGATCATGGCGACGGTAACTCGTGAACTCAACTGGCAGTACCGAACTAATGAAGCTCTCGTCATTTTCGTTCCGCATAAGGATCTGAGCTACGGGGGCAGCTGGGGTATTCTCGGCGGCGGGTTTACCGACGGTCCCATGACAGGCAGGGTAATTATGCCCTACCCCTCCGCGGTAACGAAGAATGTTATGACGCACGAGTTCGGGCACGTGTTTGGACTTCACCACGCAAACTCGCTGAACTGCGACAGTGGTCGCCTCGACGTGGGCCGTTCCGGTGCGTCTTGGACAGATCCTGGCTGCCGCACCTACGAGTACGGAGACACGAGCGACCTCATGGGTTACGCACAATTAAGCACCCCTTCGATCAACTCCATGCTCTGGACTTATGGCGGATTCGGCAATGGCGACGAAGTTCTCGATGCCGGAGTCGTGACCACCGCTCGGTCATTCACATTGAAACCTTGGTCAGGGAATGAGCGGCAGCGCGCCGTGCGGTTCACTGACCCGGTGAGCAAAGAGACGTACTTCCTTGAGCTGCGTCTTCCTATCGGGAACGACGCTGCGACAGCAGTTAACGGTAACCGTGGGGTTAAGATCGTCAAGGAGGATATTCTCGGATGGGATGACAATGCTTCAATCGCGTTGGGCCGCGATAGCTCGTTCCGCGGATACCAAAACGGCACTCTCGCATGGCCTGCGGGTTCTACCTTTACAACCCACACCGGAACCAGGGTGTCCGTAGATTACATCGGATCGGCGATCGCCGGCGTCACTGTTCGACCGGCAGCATCTGCGGTGGTGGTGCCGGTGGATAAGTCGTTGAAGGTCTTCAGTCCCGGTGATTTCAATGGTGATGGGCGTGCGGATATGGTCACGCGTCGGACCGATGGGACCTTGTGGCTGCATCCTGGGTTCGGAAACGGCTCCTTCGGTGCTGCTGTGAAGATCGGTAGCGGCTTCGAGGTTTACAACCAATTCATCGGTATCGGCGATTACGACGGCGATCGTCGCAACGACTTCCTCGCTCGCAATGTCGACGGCAGCCTGTGGCGCTATTCCGGAACAGGAACGATCTCCTCAACCAATGAGGGCTATCGCATGGCCGTGAAAATCGGCGACGGCGGTTGGGACGGCTTCAACACGATCATCGGCGCCGGCGACGCTGACGGAAACGGACGCCCGGACCTCCTGGCTCGCAAGCCCGACGGCAGTCTATGGCTCTACTCCGGCCCAGGCGACGGCACCCACGGCTACGCCCGCCAAGTGGGCTCCGGAAGCAGCAACTCGCTGGAACTAAGTGCGGTCGGCGACTTCAACGGCGACGGCCCCGTGGACCTGATGTCCAGGTCCCCCCAAGGCGAACTTCGGCTCATGGTCGGCAACGGCTCCGGGGCATTCACCCCCACCGGCTTCACCATCGGCAGCGGCTGGAACATCTACAGCACCGTGATCGGCAACCGGGACTTCAACACGGACGGCCGTTCCGACCTCATGGCCATCCAACCCGACCAAACCCTGCGCTTCTACGCAGGCACCGGAACCGCCTCCGAAGGCTATCTACGCCCCACCCAGACCACCACGTCCTTCTGGCCGTCCAACAGCACCACCACCGCCACCGCGGATCTCAACTCCGACGGACGCCGCGACGTCCTCACCCGCCGCCCCGACGGAACCCTCTGGTTCCACCCCGGCCAGGGACAAGCCTCCTTCACAGCCGCCCGCCGCATCGGGTCCGGTTGGAACATCTACCAGGACATCACCGCAGCTAGCGACTTCAACGCCGACGGACGCAACGACATCCTCGCCCGCACTCCAAACGGAGACCTCTACCTCTACCCCGGCACCGGCACCATCTCCGCCACCAATGAGGGCTACTCCGCACCCCGCAAGATCGGAACGGGCTGGAACGTCTTCACCGATATCACCGGAGGAACCGACCTCACCGGAGACGGCAAACCCGACATACTCGCCCGCCACCAGGACGGATCCCTCTGGCGCTACGACGGCACCGGACGCATCGGTACCGGCAACGAGGGCTACCAGCCCGGCACCATCATCGGACTCAGCGGCTGGGATGCCTTCACCGACATCACACCCATCGGCGACTACGACCGCAACGGCACCACCGACCTTCTCGTCCGCAACCCCAACGGAGACCTCGGCCTCTACCGCGGAAACAACTCCACCTTCCCCACTCAGGAGATCGTAGGCACGGGTTGGAACGTCTACACCAAACTCCTCCCCCTCGGCGACCAGAACGCCGACACACTCTCCGACATCACCACCACCACACCCACCGGCACCACCTGGCTCTACCCCGGCGACGGAATGACCAACGAAGGCTACAACCACGCCCTCACCACCGGCCGCCTCTAACCAACCACCGGAGGTAGAACAGTCCGCGACGAACCCCGGTAGCCTTCGGGCTGCCGGGGTTTTCTCCGCGCCGGATTGTTATCCGACTGTCGTTACGACCCGGCGGAAGATCCAGTGCTTGTAGAGAAAAAAGTTCCAGACTGTCATCAGTGCGGTCGAGAGCACCTTACCGACCTGATAACCGAGACCAATCTGTTCAGATCCCGCAACGATGAGGCTGGCTGCGACAGTGTTGAAAGCTACTGCGGCAAGGTACTTCACAGCGCTGGGTCCAAGGCCGGTTGTGGCTTTGAAGGCGTACCGGCGCTGCAAGGCGTAGTTGGCTACCAGGCTCGTGAGGAAAGCGGCGGGCGTTGCGATGATCAGCCCCAGGTCTAGTACCTCGTGAAGCAGAACGAGGAGTCCGAAGTCGATCAAGAAGGACAGGCCGCCAACGAACAAGAACCTCAGTGCCTCGCCGCGTCGACTGGCCTGCACTGATTGGCCCGCGCCTCCGCCGTCGGCTCGCTGCGGGCTGTCATGTTCCATTCAGATTCTTCCTCGTGCTCAATCCTCGGCTGGTGTCGGCGATGCTTTCGAGGGGTCTTGCAGTCGGAAGCAACAACGCTGGGGGCTCGTCCGATGTTATCAGCCGGTGATCAGCGGTTCCTTGTTGGCCGCCGTCGCGCCCAACCCCCGGAGACATATCCCTCGAGCAGCAACCCCTAGACTAGATCAGGCTGCTTCTCCTAGGCCATGCCGGGGAGTGTTACTCAGCGGACTCATAGAATGCGAAGGACCCGAACGAGCCTGCTGTCTCAGTAGGGGCTCAGGAACGAAACCGAGATGGGGAAATGGTTCGAAGTAACGTACTCGTCATCATGCCAGCATGGAATGAGCAGGAGACGGTCGGCAATACGGTCCGCGAGGTCCTCGGACAGGAGCAGGGGTACGACGTGCTCGTGGTCGACGACGGATGCACAGATCGCACCAGCATCGAGGCGCTCCGGGCCGGCGCTCGTGTCCTTCGCCTCCCATTCAACATGGGTGTGGGCGGTGCGATGCGCGCGGGCTTCAAATACGCCAGGGAACATGGATATCCATCGGTCATCCAGGTCGATGCCGACGGGCAGCACGACCCTCGGGACATCGCGAAGGTACTGGAGGGCCTTGATCATGCGGACATCGCGATCGGTGCTCGTTTCGCGGACACGGGAACTTATCGTGTGAGCGGACCTCGTCGGTGGGCAATGATCTTCCTCGCGAAGGTCATCTCACGGCTCGCGCGAACAACCCTTACCGACGTCACCTCGGGGTTCAGGGCAGCCAACAGCCGAGCGATCAGTCAATACATCGATCACTATCCCGCCGAATACCTCGGCGACACCATCGATTCACTGGTTGTGGCCATTCGATCGGGCTGTACGGTCCATCAGGTCCCTGTCGCGATGCGTCAACGTCAGGGCGGACAGCCCAGCCACAATCCTGCAAAATCGGCTCTCTACCTGATGAGGTCCGTGCTGGCCCTGTTCCTGGCGCTTACACGGCGCCGGTCACACATACTGCCGAAAGAGGAAATGGCATGATCGCCCAGATTGCACCGTTCGCCTTCGCCCTCATCATGGTCGGCATCGTGCTTGAAATGCTGCGGCGAAAGACATTGCGCGAAAAGTACGCCGTGCTCTGGTTGGTCGTGGGGACGGGCTCCCTGATCCTTGGTGGATTTCCACGACTCCTCGAGGTTTCGTCAGAAGTCCTGGGGGTCGAAGTGCCCTCGAATCTACTGTTCGCGATCGGCCTGGTCTTCCTCGTGGGAGTATGCCTCCATCTGTCCTGGGAGCTCTCCCTCGTCGAGGACGAAACCCGGGTACTGGCCGAAGAGGTAGCTCTCCTGCGCGCCGCCGTCGAGGACCTACAGTCGTCGAACGGGACCACGGTGGTGCGGGACGGCCGTGAGGGCGGAAACCCGCAGCCCTGACACCAGACGCAGACTCAGGATAGCTACCGAGCCGAACTGATCAAGCGACGGGCGCCGCGGTCCTGCTCTCGCGCCCGACGAGGTCGATGAGGTACTGGCCGTACCCGCTCTTGAGGAAGGACTGTGCGCCGGCGGTTACTTCGTCGTCCGACAGGAACCCCTGACGCCACGCGATCTCCTCGGGCACGCCGATCTTGAGGCCCTGCCGGTGCTCGATGGTCCGGACGAAGTTCGCGGCGTCGTTGAGCGAGTCGAAGGTACCCGTATCCAACCATGCCGTCCCTCGCGGCAGCACCTCCACCCTCAGTTTCCCGGCCTCGAGGTAGGTGCGATTGATATCGGTGATCTCGAGTTCACCCCGTGCCGACGGCTTGAGCGCCTTGGCGATACCAATTACGTCGTTGTCATAAAAATAGAGCCCCGGCACGGCGTAGTTGCTCCGCGGGACTGCGGGCTTTTCCTCGAGAGATACGGCTTTGAAGTCGTCGTCGAATTCGACCACCCCGTATTCCCGCGGGTCACTGACGTAATAACCGAAAATCGCGCCGCCATCGAGATCGGCGAAACGGCGAAGCTTCGTCCCCATCCCCGGTCCGTAGAAGATGTTGTCACCGAGCACCAGGGCGACATTCTCCTGCCCGATATGCTCCTCCCCCAAAATGAAGGCCTGCGCGAGTCCCTCGGGCTTCGGCTGCGTCATGTAGGACAGGTTGGCGCCGAACCGCGAGCCGTCGCCCAGGAGGAACTTGAACTGATCGGCGTCCCTCGGCGTCGTGATGATCAGGATGTCGCGGACACCCGCCAGCAGGAGCGTGGACAGCGGGTAGTAAATCATTGGCTTGTCGTAGACAGGAACGAGCTGCTTGCTGACGCCGAGTGTGACTGGGTGCAGTCTCGAGCCGGTTCCACCGGCCAAAATTATTCCACGCATAGACTCCATGATCGTCTGTGGCGGGCGTCGATCAAAATTCGGCGCAATTTCCGGGCGGAGACGCGAAGAACGTTAACCATCTACCGAATACAAGAATACGGAATTGCCCGCCCACTGCAGTCGTGACTTGGCCTCGAGACACGGCAGGTCCAGCTCGGTGGCGGATGCGATGACGGCGACTGCGGGGAGCGCGTTCGCGAGTTCGCATGGATCGATCGAGACGTAGGTGACATCGAAGCCGTTCGTCGTGATCTCGGCCGGTCCGTCACTCTTCCAGCTGAAGGAGATGTAGCCACCGCCCCGGTTCCAAGCTTCTTCGGACGTGTTCTCCGGATCAAGCGCCCGCCATACCTCCTTGTCCGGCCCGGACCGCTGCAGCCCGGAAAGCGTCGGCACGCCATTCGCGAGCATGACGGTATCGAAGGAACCGGAATTCGACACCCACACGTCCCCTTCCCGACGTGCCTGGTCACCTGCGTCCCGAAGCTCCGTAGCCGTCTGCGAGTCGCGGAGGTCACCAAGACCGACGAGCACGGGGTTCGCCCGGTAGACGGGAATGAGCGCGAGGAGCAGGACGACGGCGGTGACCCACCGGCGGTCGCCGTACCGGACGACGAGGAAAGCGCAAGCCCCTGTCGCCAGGGACCCGACCACGATGCCGGTCAAACTGAGGTCCGGCAGGTAGTTCGCCTGCAACCGCGACCCTGCGTACGCCGTGACGGCCCCCACGACGATGCCGGACACGAGGGCAGGCCGCAGCCTGTTGGCTTCGACGAGCCTGGAGATGAGCAAGACCAGTCCGATCACTCCGAGGACTCCCACCACCTGTGCGGCCCGGATGGGGGTCACACGGTTGAGCAGCGGGACGAGCTCTCCGATCGCACCCCAGTTGGCACTGGCCCACAGGAGGGCGACGAAGCCGCTCACGAGGATGGTCGCCGTCGCGGCGACGTCGCGCCGATGGATCACGAAGCGGGCGCCGGCGAGGAGGATGACGACGACGCAGAACGACGAAGTGTACGCAGTCCCCAGCTCACTCTGGTTAAGGAACAGTGGCGGGACATCGTCCTGCATCACCCCGAGGAGTGGTGCTCCGAACAACAGTTCCACGTCCTGCGCCTCACCCGTGGACCGACGACTGCCGGGGTACACGGTGGTCAGGAGTGCAGTGAGTCCCGCGCGGTTCTCGAGGAGCATGCCGACCCCGAAGACAGCTGCCACGGCGCCGGTCCCGGCGACCGAGAGCCAGCGCTGTCGCCACGGGGTGGGTCGGGTCAGCACGTGGATCACAGAGGCAAGTAGCACGGGCACTCCGAGCAGGAGGGACCACGGCGTGTAGAAGGACGGTAGCCCGGCGATGAGGATGCCGCCGAAGAGGGCTGCGGCGGCGGCCGGCAGGTTCTTCCGCCGGTCGAGGAGGTCGTGCGCCTTTATCATGAGGTAGCATCCGGCGACGGTGTAGGAGATTAACGCAACGGGCATGAGGGACCACCAGGCAGATGCCGGGGCCAGGAAGATGAGCCCTGCCGCCAGGTAGCCGAGGTGCCGCTTCCCGCCCAGTGCCGTGATCCAGCGCGGCAGGGCGAGGAACAGCACGAGACTCGGCAGCCACCAATGCGCCGCGAAGACCATCGCGTCGGGGACGAATGCCGCGGTCCGCAGCAGCGTGCCATCGAAGAAGACGAACGACTCGAAGAAGCCGCCTGAGGTAAACCGGTGGACGACGTCGGCCTGCGCGCCGAGGAGGCTCAGGGTCGGAGCCCCACCCGTGGCGATGACCGACAGGGCGATCGGAGAGTACGCGTTGTACTCGTCGGATCTGATCGAATTCGCCTCGCCGAACTGCAGGCCCAGCGGCTGGGACGGGTCCTGGCGCAGGTGGTCGATGCCGATGGACGAGGTGGTGACGCCGAGCAGGACCAGTAAAACGTAGGAGACGACAACGGCACCCGTCGCGAGACGGTCGGACCCCGGTCGCAGGAAACGTTCGATCGGCGAAAGGCGGGCCACGCCCGCTCGCGCCGACGACCCGGGCAGCTTGGCCTGCGTCACGCGGTACCGCCCTGCGCACTCTCCGCCCTCGGACTCCGTACCTTGAGCTTCATGTAGAAGGCACGACGGGCCAACGCGTTCAAGTGCGCGAGGACCGATCCTCTGAGCACGTCACCCCTGCTGACGTCGGTAGGCCGCGAGGCTGCCAGTTCGGAATAGAGTCGCTTCGCTTCCGTCGCCTGGGAGCGCATGAGACGGACGCTCCACTGCCCTGCACTCACGCGGAAGCTGGCCAAGCTGGCCTCCATGCAGAACACGTCCCCGTGGTCGAGCACGTGCATGTAGGACGCGACGTCCAGCATGTAGGAGTGAGTATCGTCCCATCCCCGCTCCAGCAGCGCGTGCCGACGGACGAGGACGCACGCGGGCTCACCGAATGGATTGGTACCGCTGCGAACGGTCTCACGAACGGCGACGCCCGCGGAGATCACACCGCGCATCCCGGCAAGTCCCCTGCTCCCCAGCACGACCTCACCGGCGTCGTCGACGATGTCCCTCCTCGCTGCGACCATCACGCAGCCTGGGTATGCGACAGCTGCCTCGACCTGTGCCGCGACGCAATCAGGGCGTAGGAGATCGTCACCGCACACTAGTTTGACGTACTCCCCGCGTGCCTCCTGGGTGACCCGGTTCCAGTTTGCCGGCGCACCGCCGCCGCGCGGAGTGGGCGACAGGACACGCACGCGCGGATCCGCCGAGAACTCGTCGATCGCCGCGGCAGTCCCGTCCGTCGAGGAATGGTCCGCGATGATGATCTCCACGTTCTCGTAGGTCTGCGCCGTGACGGAGCGCAATGTCTCGCGGATGTGGTCTTCGTTGTTGAACGCGGGAATGACGATCGATACAAGCGGATTCATAGAGCTTTCTTCTGGTCGGCGGCCACGGCTGCAGCGTCGCCTTCGGGAGGGGGACGACGGAATGAGAAGTACTTGTGACCGAAGTAATTGATGAAGACCGTGCAGCAGGTGATGACGATCTGGGACGGGATCCTCGGATAGCCGAGGATGTCGGCGATCAGGAACAGCAGCGCCATGTTGATCAGGAGGGATGTGAGATTCACGAGCGCGAAGCGGCCGAGATCGAGCAGCACGTGACCCTTGACCCTGAAGACGAGCTTCCGGTAGACGAAGAAGACCGCGACCAAGGAGATGAGCCATGCCGCGGACAGCACCACGGGCGACGAGACGTACTGGCCAAAGGTCAGCTCGAGTGCAACGAAGAGCAGCGTGCTCAACACCGTATTGACGCCGCCAACAACGAGGAACGCCACCTTCTGGTTCTTGATCAGCCGCAGGAGGATCCCGGGCTCGCCGACCACGATCCCCCGCGGCGACTCGTCCGCTCCCATCGCCTTATCTGGCGCGACCGGGCTGGCCGCCGAGGGCTTGGCGTCCTCCACGTTCACCTGCTCTCCCGCTCGGCGGCCGGTTCCCGGCGCGAAGCGGAGCGGCGGCGACCCGCCAGGACACCAGCCAGAAGTCCCCCGAGGACGCCCCACAGTACCGACGCACCGATGGCGACCCACATCAGGGGTACGAGGACATTCCAGGCAGGAGGCTCGAAGGACACGGTGACGACCTGCCCCTCGGACTCAGGTCCGACGTCGACGGTCAAAAGGTACCCTCTCGTCGAATCTCCGATTGAGCCGTTCGACACCGAGTAGCCCGGCCAGTCGAGCCGGCTGAGGACGACGGATCCGCCGTCGGCTCCCGTGCGCGTAACCTCGAAGGACACCTTCTCCTCGCCGTTGGAGATGACCTCGACCTCCGTTCCCGCCGAGGTGGCGACTGGCTCGCCCACCGCACCCTCGACGTCGTCGCGGACCCACGTCGCGGAGTTCTCGGTGCGATCGACCTCAGTCCAACCGGCCGGAGCGACGCGGCTACGCAGGATCGCGCCGTCGCTGTCCTGAGGCTCGCGCAGGATCTGGATGGTGTCGACGTCGAGCAGCTCGGCCACGGTCTTGCCGGTCGCCTCGTCGACCGACAGCAGCTTGAATATCGCTCCCGCGCAGGTCCAGCCGTGGCTCGTCATGCACAGATCTTCGGAGTAGGCCGTGTACATGATGGGGCTGTAGAGGTTGTGCACGGGTTTGTCCGCAAGATACCAGCTGTTTGACACGAGGGTCTCGTCCCACACCTGCTCGCCGAGCTGCGCCGGCTCCCCGACCACAAAGATGGATCCTTTCGAATCCGGCAGGACGTCGTCGTAGGCGCCGGGCTCGGCAGGGAGCTGGAAGTCGGGCAGCGGCGCCGCAGGGAAATACTTCTTCTGGGCCACAGCGGTCGCGAGGCAGAACACGACGGCAATCAGAGCGGCGATGCGCAGCCCATGACGCCGCAGGACCGGTCGGTCGACGAACAGGGCGAGTAGGACCAGCAGGATGGCGAGACCCGCGAGCCCGCTGAACAGGACATGCAGGCGGACGAAATCCGGGTTCTGGCTCCATGCCAGGTAGGCGGAGAAACCGAGCGCGAGGATCACCGCACCCACCCTGAGCCGGGTGAGGCGGGAAACGAGCACGGTTGACATCAGCACCGCGAACACGATGAGGACCGACATCGCGAAATATGGCATGAGGCGCACCGGGAACCGCAGCGGACCCAGGTCACTGGGCGCGAGCGTCAGCAGGAGGGAGGCCGCACCGAAAACAAGCAGCGCCGCGGCCGGCCTGAGCTGCGCAACGGTGGGCCGGGTCAGTAGGAGCAGAGGCAGGAACCAGGCGATGTAGAGGACGGGCACGGGGGCGAAGGCCCCCCACCAGCCGGTGATCTGGGGCAGGCTGCTGGGGATCGGCGAGCTAACCAGGCCGGTGATGTCGATGCCCAGAAAGCCACTGTTGCCGATCACCGTTCCCCGGGCGGTCACGGGCGCGGTGGCCACACCGGGGAAGTACACGGTGAGCGCGAACGCGCCGCACAGCGCTCCCGCGGCGATCAGGCGCAGGGCACCCTTCCCTGTCCTCAGCAGCAGCGCCTCGGCCAGGAGGGCGATGAAGAGAATCACCAGCATGATGGTCCCGTGCACGTAACCGATGGTGATGAGGAGGTACGCGGGAATGAGTGCGGAGAGTGGGTTGCCGCCGTCGGCAAGGCGTTTCAATCCCCACCAGCACCATGGCAGGAGGGCGAAGACCATCAGACCGGTGACCCATGACGGTCCGTCCATATACGTGGTAAAGCCGGTCAACGTCGTCGCGACACCGGCGACCGCCGACCACTCCGGCGTCGCTCGGTAGGTACGGCAGACGTTGAAGACCCCTAGCGCCAGGATCACGAGGAAGACGATCTTGACGATCGACGAGAACAGCACGGCACTCATCCCGGTGCTCGCACCGAGCCCGATCGCCATGATCATCAGGTTCCAGATGCCCCATTGACCCTCAGCGGCGTAGTTGCCGGCCGCCCAGCCCTCGATGCTGAATAGGGGCCAGTCGCCGGCACGCAGCTTTTCGCCAATTTCCACCCAGATCCCGTAGGCGCCGGCCTGGGTGTCATCGAAGAAGTAGAACCGTCGGTTGAAGAGAAGCGGTATGAGGGCTGCGACGATGGTCGCCACCGCGGTCAGCAAGGGCCATAGAAGGGTGGACTTCTGCCGCCGGCCGCGTTCCTCCGCCACTGATGCACCGAGCGAGGGCACGCGGCGCTCCTCCTTCATAGGGGGTCCTAGTACCTGCATCGGCCTTCGTCATCCTTCGTCCGGGGCGCTTGAAGATCGGCGCGCCGTCGGCGCAGCATGCTTCTGTCAAGCCATCGACAGCCTACTAGGCTAGCAGGCCGGCGACCCGGGATCGTGCCGTGGCGGTGGGTCCGCAGGCGCGCCCGCACGACCCCGCTTGGTATGCTCGATCAGTCCAATACCCCCAAGGAGAACCCCTGTGAAGCCGGTAACGCTCTCGGTCGTCGTTCCGATGTACAACGAGGAGGACGTGCTCGAACCATTGTTCAGCCGTCTGCGACCGGTCCTCGACGGCCTTGGCGTGCCCTACGAGGTCGTCTGCGTCGATGACGGCAGCCGTGACTCCACGGCCCGGCTCGTCCAGGTCTTCCAACAGGGATGGAACGAGCTTCGTCTCATCCGACTCCTGCGCAACAGCGGTCACCAGGCCGCGATCACTGCCGGGATGACGTCCGCCGAGGGCGCCTACGTGGTCACCATCGACGCGGATCTCCAGGATCCCCCCGAGGCTATCGCGGCGATGCTCGCAACGGCGGTCAACCAGGGCGTCGACGTCGTCTACGGCGTCCGATCCGACCGTTCGACGGATTCCTTCTTCAAGCGGAATACCGCCGCCGGCTACTACTGGCTGATGCGCAAGGTGGCCGGTCCGCACGTACCGTCCAACGCCGGCGACTTCCGGCTCGTGAGCCGGCGGGTGCTGGACGCCGTCAATGACCTTCCACAGGAAGGACGCGTCTATCGCCTCATCATCCCGTGGTTCGGGTTCCCGAGTGCCACGGTGACCTACGAACGGGAACGCCGGGTGGCGGGAACGTCCAAGTACCCGGTGGCGAAGATGATCCTGCTCACCACAGAGAGCATCGTCACCTTCTCCGGCGGTCCGCTGCGATTCGCCACTTGGCTCGGCGTCCTCAGCGCGCTGCTATGCGTGCTGGTAGGCGTCTTCGTCTTCTTCGGAGTCCTCACGGGGCAGACCGTGCCTGGCTGGGCATCCACGGTCCTGATCGTGGGCGCGATCGGCGCGATCCAGCTGTTCTGCCTCGGCATCCTCGGCGAATACATCGGCAGAATCTTCTCGGGCACGCTCAATCGTCCGCTGTACCTAATCGGCTACGACAGCAGGAAGGCCGCCGAACACTTGCCTATCCAGCGCGCGAAGGACGACGCCGCCTAGTCGTTTCCGGGCGACGACGGATCGCTGCAGGCCGGCCCCCGCCGTCGGGCGGCGGGTGCGGACGAGCTGTCAGCTCCGACGACCTGTCAGCTCCTAAGGCGTGCGACGACGTCGGCGACGTCGCCGTCCATGACGACCTGGCCGTGCTCCAGAAGGACACCCCGCTTGCACACCCTCGACACGAGATCCAGGTCATGGCTCACCACCACGAGAGTCTTGCCTGCAGCACCGAGTTCCTTGATCTTCGCCAGGCACTTCTTCTGGAACGGCTCGTCCCCGACGGCCAGGATCTCATCGATGAGGAAGATCTCGGGGTCGGTATGGATGGCGACGGAAAAAGCGAGGCGGAGGTACATGCCGGAAGAGTAGAACTTCACCTCGGTGTCGATGAACTGCCCGATTTCGGAGAAGTCGAGGATGCTCTCGAAGCGCTCGTTGATCTGGTCCTCCGTCATCCCCAGGATGGCCCCGTTCAGATACACGTTGTCGCGGCCGCTGAGGTCCGGGTGGAACCCGGCGCCGACCTCGATCAGGCCCGCCACTCTCCCCCGTGTCTGCACCGTGCCGCTGTCGGGCAGCATGACGCCCGAGATGTGCTTCAGCAGGGTCGACTTGCCGGAGCCGTTCAGACCCAGCAACGCGACGGCCTCCCCCTGCTCGACCTGCAGGGAGACACCGTTGAGGGCGTGAAACTTTTGGGCGAGGTCGCCCTTGCGACCCTTCACGATCCACACGAAGGCTTCCTTGATGGATCGGGTATGCCGGAGCACGAACTGCTTGGAGATCGACTGTACGTCGACTGCGATGGCCACTGGTCCTACAACTCCTGTGCGAATCGGCCCTCAAGGCGCCGGAAGGTGAATTGTCCTGCGAGGATCACCACGAGGGCGATGCCCAGACCTATCGGCGTCCAGACGTCGAGCAGGTTCGGCGGAACCACCAACAGCGGGTCGGTACGCGGACTGCTCGTCGTCGGCATCCAGAAGGCGAAGTGGAACAGCTCAACGGCGATCGTGAGCGGGTTCGTCTGGTAAATCGTGTGCAGCACCTGCGCGGTGCCGGCGCCGAAGGCGTCGAACAAGCCGTCGCGCACCATGACCCACGAGTAGAGGACGGGCGAAGCCCACGTGGCGATCATGAGTAGCATGTCGACGAAGTTCTCGGAATCGCGGAAGTAGACGTTCGCCGCACCGAAGAACAGACCGAGACCTACCGCCAGCAGCGTGACGATCGTAAATCCGACCACCGCCGCTGCTATCTGCACGAACCCTGGAGACCATCCGCCGATGAAGCAGGCGACCAGCAGCACGAGCAGTTGCGGCACGAAATGAACAGCAGAGACCCAGACGGACGCAATCGGGAAGAGTTCGCGTGGAAGGTAGATCTTCTTGATCAGCCCGCCGTTGCCCACGATCGAGCGCGCCGCGTTGCCGAGCGCCTCGTTGAAGTAGTTGATGAGAACGATGCCCGAGAACAGGTAGATCGGGTAGTTCTCGGTGTTCCGGTTCATGCCGAGGAAGATTCCGAGCGCAAACCAGAACACGACGAACTGCACGCCCGGTTTCACATAGGACCAAAGGAGACCAAGGACGGAGCCCCGGTACCGTACCTTCAGTTCCTTCGCGACTAGCAGGCGCAGGAGATACCGCGAACGGAGGACATCCCGCAGGCCGCCGCCGAAGCCCGGCGTGGTCAGCTCAGCACCGGCCACGTCACTGGCTCTTTGACGAGTGGGACTCAAAGGTCTTCTTCCATGACTCGAAGGAGGTGATGTCTTCCAGCGCGTCGCGGTACTGCTCGCGCAAGCTGGGCCAGCGGCGGAGGATCTCCGCATTGAGACGCGCCGCCTCGGTCAGGAGCTCGCGCATCTCGCGGGGGTCGCGCCTGTACCAGGATGCCCCCGTCCCTTCGGCATTGGACACGATCGCGCTGTCGTACTGGGACATGCGCCACCATTTGTTGTCCTGATGCGCGATGAACGCCTGCGGCCGCTTCTGGCTCGCGGAGGAGATGGGTGCACTGAGTTGCCGGACGATCGTCTTGACCGCCCACGGAACCAGGGTCGTGTAGGACGGGGCCTTGAAGCCCTGTCCGCGGCGTGGCGGCTTGTCCATCTTCGGGGTGGGGAAGGAATCCGGGTCCGACTCGAACTGTGCGTCCGGGTAGTCCTTGGCCATGGCCCTGATCTCCGGCAGTTTCGTGTCGAGGATCTCGTGAAGCTGGTCCGGCCCCTTCAGCACATCCCGCATCGCCATCACGCGCCCGCGCGCCGTGTGGTACTGCATGGAGACCAGGTGCTTGATGTCCGAGTAGCCGGATTCCCGCACCACGCGGCCGCCCCGCTCGTACGGACTGTGGAGCAGGGCCGCAACGATCCGGTTCCGCGTGTGGAAGTAGGCCTGCCACCCGACCATGTCGTCCTTGTCGATCCAGGATACGTGCCACACGGCCGCTCCGGGCATGGACACCGTAGGGTATCCCGCCTTCTTGGCGCGAAGGCCGTATTCGGCGTCGTCCCACTTGATGAAGATCGGCAGCGACAGCCCGATGTCCCGGATCACCTTCGTGGGGATCAGGCACATCCACCAGCCGTTGTAGTCGACGTCGATGCGCCGGTGCAGCCAGGGCGTGTGACGGAGGTTGGCGCGCGCGAAGTCATGTCCGAGGACCTGCTCCGCGACGGGCTGGTCCGGCTGGAACCGATAGGGATTCACGATTTCGCCGAATGTGTGCAGGACCGTCCGGTTGTAGAGGTCGAACATGTGCCCGCCGACGATAGTCGGGGTCTTGCAATGCGTCGCGAAGGACAGGAGGCGCGGGATGCTTTCGGGCTCCACCACGACGTCGTCGTCGAGGAGCAGCACGAAGTCGCTGCCGTTCTCGACCGCCTCGTACATGCCGCGGGCGAATCCGCCCGACCCGCCAAGGTTGTCCTGGTCGATGATGCGCAGCTTGTCGCCGAGCTGCTGCCTGACCGCGTCGAAGCCCGGCTGCGCGGCCACCTTCTGGGTGCCCTGGTCCACGATCAGGATCTCCTGCACGTCCTTGATGGCGCCAGGATTGCCTGCGAGGATTCGCAGGTTGTTCAGGCAGAAGTCCGGCTTGTTGAGGGTCGTGATCTCCAGGGTGATGCTGCCTCGTGGCGGCTCCTCACCGCCGGCAAGCCAGTTCGCCTCCTCGAGGACGAGGGGGTCACTACCGGCGACGAGATCGAACCAGTACCATCCTCCGTCGCCGAAGGGCTGGAGGGAGAGGTCGAAGGAACTGGTCGTCGTGCCGTCGACCCGCGCGGTCTCCACGTGCTGCAGTGACCCGCGAGCATTCGACTTGTACACGGTGACGACGCCGGATCCCTCGGTTCGGACCTGCAGCCGGATTTCGCGGAGATTCGTCCACCGGCGCCAGTAGCTCGCAGGAAAAGCATTGAAGTAGGTGCCGAAGGACACGCGCTCGCCAGGTCGGACGGACGTCGACCGGCGGGACCGGAAGTCCTCGACATGCAGCTCCCGGGTGGAATCGGCCGTGGTACCCGCCGGCGAACTCACGGCGGTTCCGTCGGTCGTGTTCAGCTGGATACCGAAAGCACTTCCGGTGTCGACATACAGCCCCGCCGTGTCCATCTGGCTCTGCTGGGGCAGGATGATGCGCTGAAGCTCGTGCCACTGCCGGCTCTCGCCGTCGGCCTGGTCCCGGGCCGTCATAACCGTTGCGTTCTGCGTCATGCGTCTACTCCGCCGCTCTCGAGCTTCTGTCCGCCCGTGAAGTGCGGCGTGATCTTGTTGTCGAACATTGACAGGGCGGATCCGATCGCCATATGCATGTCGAGGTACTTGTACGTGCCGAGCCGCCCACCGAACAATACGGACTTCTCTCCCTGAGCGAGATCCCGGTAAGCGAGAAGCTTTGCGCGGTCCTCCGAGGTGTTGATGGGGTAGTACGGCTCGTCCTCCTTCTCCGCGAAACGGGAATATTCCCGCATGATCACGGTCGCATCCTTCGTGTAATCGCGCTCCGGATGGAAGTGGCGGAACTCATGGATGCGCGTGAAGGCCGCGTCCTCGTCCGGGTAATTCATCACCGAGCAACCCTGGAAGTCCTCGATCGGCAGCACTTCCTCCTCAAGGTCGATAGTGCGCCAGGAGAGATTACCCTCAGCGAAGTCGAAGTACCGGTCCACCGGGCCTGTATACACCACGGGCACCTGACCGAGGGTCGTCGACCGCGAGTACTCGTGGCCCTCGTCGAAAAAGTCCGTGTTGAGGTGGACATCAATGTTCGGGTGGTCGGCCATCCGCTCGATCCACGCGGTGTACCCGTTGACGGGCAGTCCCTCGTATTTGTCGTTGAAGTACCGGTTGTCATAGGTGTACCGGACGGGGAGCCGCGAAATGATCTCCGCGGGTAGGTCCTTGGGATCCGTCTGCCACTGCTTGCCCGTGTAGTACTTGATGAACGCCTCGTACAGGGGCCGTCCGATGAGCTGGATCCCCTTATCGTTCAGGTTCTGCGGATCCGTCCCGGCGAGTTCTCCGGCCTGCTCCTGAATGAGTGCGCGGGCTTCGGCCGGCCCCAGAGCGGTGCGGAAAAACTGATTGATCGTTCCGAGGTTGATTGGCATCGGATAAACCTCGCCCTTATGCCGGGTGTAGACCTTGTGGACGTAGCTCGTGAACTCGGTGAAGTTGTGGACGTAATCCCAAACGCGCTCGTTCGAGGTGTGGAACAGGTGGGCACCGTAGCGGTGCACCTCGATGCCCGTTCGGGCCTCCTTCTCGCTGTACGCATTGCCCCCTATGTGGTGGCGGCGGTCGAGGACTGCCACTCTGAGGCCGAGTTGGCTTGCGGCCCGCTCGGCAATGGTCAGCCCGAAGAAGCCCGAACCGACGACGACTAGATCTACGCTCAAAATATCTCCTGGAGTGGTCTCGACTCCCAATTATGCCGTAGAGCGCCGCTTCGCATGGACCGGCGCAGCACGGCACAGAGCTAAACAGGCTCCGCTCACTGAGGCTCAGAGGCTTGTGGCGGCATCAAACTGGTCCGTAAACGCCAGCATCATGGACTTCATATGTGCCAGAGAGGTAATCAGTGACTCACACGTCCCGACCCCTCAGCACGGCCGGCGCGCAGTCCTGCACTTCGGGCCATGATCCCGATCCTTGCCGGTGGCTTCACTACGTGATGCGACTGCCTGCCATGCGATGTGATGATCAGCACTCGTCGTTGCAGAGAACGGTTACCATCCGGTCGCGGCAATCAGCTGCTCGTAGAAGTAGGGGCTCAACGTCTGCGCGTATGTAGCAGTCAAATGATTATCGTCCAAGTAGACGCGCACATTACCGATGACGGACGGGCATGTGCCACCAGAACAGATGTATTCATTGAGGTCCATTGTTGCGAGACCGGGCGTGGCTGCTGCCAGCTGCTCGATCGGGGAGACCTCGCTCATGTCCCGAATCTCATCCTCGGGAACGTTGCACTCCTCGGCTGATTCTCCGTGCTCCTCGACGCATTCCATCATGTTGCGATCGAAACGTGGATTGTCTCTAATCGCCACCATTGGAACTCCCTGAGCCATTAACGCCATCGCTCCCTGCGTGAATCCGCCAGCAAGCAGCTCGTAGGGCGGTTCAGGTATCGAGTAGGTCCCCGTGGTGAACACGAGATCTGGATCGATATCGAGTATGTAGTCAGTCGCCTGTGCATTCCGCTCGTTGCAGTCTTCGCTTACTTGCTCCACGTAGCCGACGTACTGACAACCCCCCTTGATAAGGGCCACCAACGCCCAGTTGTTCTGTTCGGCCAGAGGCTTCATCGCGGCCAGCCACTGCTGAACGTGACTGTTTCCTACTGCGACGATTGTCCGAACCGGATCCTCTTGATCCACGATGACTGAGCACCCTAAACCCTGCAGGGAGGGCGCATCAGTCGAGAATCGGTCAATACATGGAGTCAGAATGTTGGCGTAATCTCGGCTCGCAGAGCTGACCGCGGGGATCAGGGGGGCATCGGTGTCGGCTTGGTCGACATAGCCGACTTCGAAGATGCTCGCTCCCGGATTGTTTCGGTCCACCTGCGAAGCGATTTGCTCGGCTTCAATCTGTAGTCCTCGCTGCCATCCGGTCAGGGGTGCGGCAACCAGCGCGACACACACGGCCAGCACGATCACAGCGCGCCGACGACGACGGTCAGCCCATGCCAGTGCCCTCATCGGTCGCTCGACGAAGCGCATCGTCAGGTAGGCCAGGACAAGCGAGACCGCGATTACGATCAGGCCGCCCACGAGGCCCGGCGACGCCCTGTCCTGCCAGATCAGTGCCAGCACCAGAACAGGCCAGTGCCACAGGTACAGCGCGTAGGACAGGTCGCCTACCCGCACCAAGGGCTTCGAGGACAGAAAACGGTCGACGCCGAAGGGGCTCGCGGTCTGCCCCGCGATGATCACGAGCGCGGCGGCAAGGAGTGGCCAGAGCGCCACGTATCCCGGGAACTGACCCTGGACGTCGAGCAGGAAGCCACCGCTGAGCATTGCCGCAAGACCCACCCAACCGGCCACGACCTTCAAGAAGCGTGGCAGGCGGATGAAAGGAAGAGCCAGCGCGAGCAAGGTGCCGACGGCGAATTCCCATAGCCGGGCGCGCGTGTCGAAGTAGGCATACGCCTGGTTCGTGGAGGTCTCCCAGACGGAGAAGGAGAGTGAGCCCAGGAACAGCGCGCCGAACACGAGCAGGACGACGCCGCGGAACTTCAGCTGGAAGCGGCGCGCCAGCAGGGCGCTGGCGAGAAACAGCAACGGCCACAGGATGAAGACCTGGCCCTGGACGGAGAGGGACCAGAAATGTTGCAGAGGACTTGCGAGGCTGTGGTCATCGGCGTAATAGTCGACGGCGTTGGAAGCCAGGATCCAGTTCTGCGCGTAGAAGAGCGAAGCCCATGCCTGCTCGATGATGTCCTGCCACCGGGACTGCGGAACCAGCAGGTAGGTCGCTCCGAGGGTCGCCAGAATGACGACGACGACGGCGGGTAGAAGCCGCTTGAACTGGTGCAACCAGTGCCGAGCGAGATCGAGCGGCTTCCCCGACTCGACCTTGCGGAGGAAGGACAGGGCCAGGAGGAAGGCGGAGATCAGCAGGAAGACGTCGACGCCGCCGGAAACCCGTCCGAACCACACGTGGTACGTCACGACCATCAGCACGGCCAGAGCGCGCAGTCCCTGCACTTCGGGTCTGAAACCCCGATCTGCGGCAATGACTCCACTACGTGGAGCAACCACACGACTCGATTCAACGACCGCCATAAGAAGCTTTCTGGGTAGACACGTTGACTGATTCTACCGGGAACATCTGCCAGGGCCCGGCAGGTGGGTCGGGTCACCGCGCACGCTGCGGTACCCGCGGTCACCGCGCCGGACGTTGTCCACATACCTCAGCCACCGAGCCCGCTCACCCGCGATCCGCTCTAGCCTCGAACCCAGTCATCACTTCTGGAGGCATCTGTGGATCTGCACGTCACGCTCGCCTCCGCACCCCCGGTGGCCTTCCCTGTGCGGGAGATCGTCGTCGACACCACCACGATCCCTACCGGCGCGGCCTTGGTCGAACGGCTGCAGGTGGCCGGCTACCCCGGCCCCTTCACGGTCGACGGGACGCCGCTGGGCGCTATAACTCCATACGGCACTGCTTTCCCGCCGGGCTCGGTCATCGTGTCGGGTGAGCCTGAGCGCCCCTCCAAGCGGACACGGCTCCCCCATCTGGTGTTCGTGGTCCACTCCGGACCCGACGCCGGCCAAGTGGTTCCGCTGACGCGCGGTAGTTACACCATCGGTCGTGCCTCGAACGACATCATCGTTTCCGATCCAGGACTCTCCCGCGACCACGCGCTTCTGACGGTAGGTGAGGACTCGATACTCATCGAAGACCTCGGATCGGTGAACGGTTCGTTCGTCGATGGTGAGGCGATCACCGAAGCGTCGATCAGCGTCTCATCCTGCCTTCGGTTCGGAGTCAGCCGATGCAGTGTCGCACTGGTCGACGAGCAGGGCTGGATGCCAGGAGTACCGCAGGAGATCCTCGAACCCGTGCCTGTAGGTTTCGAGTTACCGAAGCGGCCCTCGAAGATCCTCGTGCTCACAGCCCTCCTCCCGTTGGTGCTCGGCGTCGTCCTCGCGTTGACGACCGGTATGTGGTTCTTTTTGGCTTTCAGTGGCCTGTCGGCGGTCACCGGACTCGTTCCCCTCCTTACCTATCGCCGCAATTTCATCGGCTTCACCGCAGCTCTGAAGGACTCTGCTGAGCACGATCGATGCCGACGCACGGTGGCAACGCCCGATCCCGGGCAATCCGCTTTGGATGCTCTTCGCACTGCGGACCAGCCGTCCCCGGCGGACACTCCGACAGGACAGCCTCGGCCGGACGTGATCCTCCTCCGGCTCGGCACAGCCCACCAGCCTGCGTGCGTGTCCGTCGAGCGGGCCGACAATACGTTTGCACCTCCGCTCCTTCGTGATGTGCCCCTCCTTCTGTGCAGCCCGCCCTCAGAACGCGGTGGAACCACCGCGTTCACCGTCGCGGGCGAACCCGACGCGGTGCGGGGGCTCATGCGTGCGCTGCTGCTTCAGACCGCTCATCCTCGCTCGGGAACACCGCGCGTGGTGTGCTGGGGAGCGGCGTACGATCTCCCCCACCACGCCCGGTTCCTGCCGAACGTCCTTCTCACGCATGACCCCGACGTGCTCGCGCAGCTCGCCCATCAGGCAGGGGTGCTCCTCGTCTTCCACGTGTCGGACGATGTCCCGGAACTCGTCGGAGCGTCGACGGTGGTTGCGGTGCGTTTCCTGCCAGGAGATCGGGCGACCCCTGGACCGTCAGCGAGCATCGCGACGGGGGAAGAGTCCTGCCTGATGATCAGCGCCGATACCGCCCTGGTGCGTTTCGACGGAATCGAGTACGAGGCCATCCCTGATGGAGTTTCGGAGAGGACATTCGAGCGCACAGCACGCGCCCTGGCACGTACAGCCGTCAAGACCTCGCCCTCTACCCACCGCCGGAACGACGCGGCTGCTGGGGCCGCGCCCTACAGCCTTCCCCCCGCATCCGCGTCGATGTGGTCGGGAGACTTCTGTCCGGACACGCTACGCAGCCTTGTTCCGGACCAGTGGGCACATGCTGACCCCGAGCGTCCGACGGCGCACCTGGGCCGATCGGCGGCCGGGCCCCTGTCGATCGACCTCGTCAAGGACGGGCCTCACCTCGTGGTGGCCGGCACCACAGGCTCAGGAAAGTCGGAGTTCCTCAGGACCCTTGTGCTCGGTCTCGCTCTGAACCAGCCACCGGAACACCTGACGTTCCTTCTGATCGACTACAAGGGCGGGTCCGGGCTCGGCGCGCTCGCGTCACTTCCGCACAGCGTAGGTACTCTGACCGACCTGTCCTCCGAATCGACAGCTCGGGCCCTCACCTCTCTCCGCGCCGAGTTGCGACGAAGGGAGGCACTGTGCGCCGCATCCAGCGCGGATGACCTCGACGCGCTGCGTCGCGTGTCCCCGTCCTCCTGCCCTCCGCGACTGGTAGTCGTTATCGACGAGTTCAGAATCCTGAGTGATGATGTGCCGACGGCGGTTTCCGACCTCATGAAGATGGCGGCACTTGGTCGCTCCCTGGGCGTCCATCTGGTGCTGGCGACACAGAGAGTGCAGGGAGCGGTCACTCCGGACCTGCGTACGAACATCACATCGTCGATTCTCCTGCGGGTCCAGACCGCGATGGAATCGCACGACCTGTTGGGTTCCGGCGTGGCGGCCGACATACCGGTCGATTCTCCGGGAAGGGCCTATCTGCGTCGCGGCGCAGAGGTGCCGATCGCCTTCCAGATCGCCACCTCGTCGAGTCTGCCTGTCCCCACTGACACGCCTGGGTGGCAGGACTTCGCCACTTACCTCGGTGCGCAGTCGTCGTCGGTGTCCCATCGGAGCGACACGTATCGGGTCGATCCCCACTCGGCTTCCCATGAAGGCTCGAACCCCGTAGCACTTCCTATCGGATCCATGACTACAGAGACCGCGCCAGGATCGGGATCGAAGGGCAACGTCCTCGAGCGGGCGGTGGCAGCACTCGTCGATGTCGCCGGCGGTTCTGGCGTCGACCGACCACGCCGTCCCGTTCTGGCACCCCTGCCCGCACTTCTCACGTCCACGGCTTGTCGTGCATTCCCGCCGGTCTCCGCGCCAGGCATCGGGGGCGCGTCCTCCTCGCATAGCCCGGCAATCGCCCTCGGCGTGATCGATCTGCCAGAGCGCCAGGACCAGAGGAGCCTGGATTGGCATCCTGGTGAGCACTCCCACCTGGCTCTGGTCGGTCTACCCGGGAGCGGTGCGGCCGAAGCAGTGGCCACCGTGATCAAGGGCCTGCCTGCAGCCGATCCCGACATTCACCTGTACCTACTCGACGGGGACGGGACCCTGGCGGACTGTGCAGCGGGACCACACGTCGGGGCATACGTCGAAGCCGGTGAGTCCAAACGGGCCGCGCGTGTCCTCGAGCGGTTGGCAGCGCTGCCAGCTCGACGGTCCGACCGAACAACGTGCATCGTCCTGGCTGTCACGGGCTGGGGACGATGGTGCAGCCAATTCCGGCAGGGTCGCCTGGCGCGTGCGGAAGAGGACCTGCACGCGCTCATCCGTGACGGTGCCGGCTGCGGGGTGACCGTCCTCATCGACGGCGACCGTGAATTGACCGCGTCACGGTTTTTCGCCCTGATCCCGAATCGGATATATCTTCCCCTCGGGGCACATCAGGAGACCACGATGACATGGCCGAAGCTACCGCCTGTAGACGCCGCGATCGGCCGGGGCTTTGCTCAAGGCCCTGTCACGGGCGCCTGGGGCGACGGAATCTGTCAGCTCGTCATCAGCTCCTCAGCCGGGGACGAACTGGTGATCGCCCCCGCCCTTTCGCCCTTTCCCGTCTACCCCCTGCCCCGGTCTGTCAGCGCCGACGAGTTTCAGGCCGCTATGTCAGGACTCGGTGCCCCCAGCCTGGACGGGATGACACTTCCCCTGGGCCTGCACGGCGACGATCTGCTGCCCTATTGCGTCGCGCTCCGTAGTGGCGAGGTCTTCCTCCTCCTGGGGCACGCGGCGTCAGGGCGGACGAACGCGCTGAGCGTGCTCCGAAACTCGGCCGCTCGTCTGCTGCCTCGCCCGAACCTGCTGGCACCGCCGAATGATGATTCGGTGTCGGAGGCCACGACGTACTGGCGTGGGGTGTCCGATAACCCGTCCGGCGCCGAACTGCAGAGCTGCCTTCTCCTGGTGGACGACGCCGACCAGCTGCCGGCCGACGTGCAGCAGAAGCTGTCGGGGCTCGTCGCCCGGGGAGCTGCTGCGGTATTGGCAGCTGCGCCCAGCGCCTCGCTGATGACGCGCGTGCCCCTGTCGCTGCAGGCCCGAGGGACGGGGCGCGGCCTCATCCTTTCCCCTCGGTCGTCGGCGGACGGTGACTTTTTCGGGGTGCGGCTGGACCTTGACGCGGCCGGGATACCCGGCCGCGGACATGCCTGCGGGCCATTCGGCGTGAAGGAGGTGCAGATCGCACGTGCTCCTTGTGACGTGGGCGGATCGTCGACCGCGATCCACGCACTGCAGCCGATTCCTACAGCATTCTCTCGGGGGCGGCCGTCCGCACCGTGAACTCGAGCACCCGCTTCGAGAACAGCAGGACGATCACGACGGCAGCAGGAACCATGAGCAGGAAGCCGACGATCGGGTTCCCCGACGAGAAGTAGGGAAACGAGAGGATAACAAGGAACAGCTGGACCACGAGGGATGGCGAACGCGGCCACCTGAAGCCGCCCGCGAGCTTCACCGCCAATGCGCCCAGACCTGCGGCCACCAACAGCAAAAGCACCGCCATGAAGACCGAACCACCGACCGAGACAGGCTCCGCCCTGAAGACCGTGACCACCGATGCTGCTGCAAGCAGCGCGAGCGCCACCGATTCGAGCCCCAGGATAGCGGCGATGACGAGGACGCCCCGCGGGCGCTGGGGATGCTGGGTGACAGGATCAGGGACCACTCTCGAACCCTACCCGACTGCCCAACGGCGTCACGTGCCGGTTCAGGATGACGGTTGTGCTGTGACACAACCCTCACCCTGCTTGCCAATTAGACCTGTAAAACCCTTGTTTACCGGTGGGTAACGTGACAGCCTTAAAAGCAGTGCAAATCGGGGGGCCGAGATCGGCCCCCTTTACTATGAGCCCCCTCGTGAACGTTTTCACAGAACGCACGTGTGTGAGGTCGAAGGAGAATGTGATCACCATGGATTGGCGTAGTCGTGCGGCCTGTCTGGATAAGGACCCGGAGCTGTTCTTCCCGGTCGGCAACACCGGACCGGCACTTCTTCAGATCGAAGAGGCCAAGAGCGTCTGCCGCCGCTGTCAGGTGCAGGACACCTGCCTGCAGTGGGCGATCGAATCCGGTCAGGATGCCGGGGTATGGGGCGGATTGAGTGAGGACGAGCGTCGGGCGCTCAAGCGTCGGGCCGCAAGGGCACGACGCGCATCCTGACGGATGCCGAGCCGGGCTGAGAGCGCTGCCCGGCCGGACCCGCAGGATCGAGGAGCCGGAACAGAGACGAAGGGCCGCCCAGCGGGCGGCCCTTCGTCGTTGAAGCGCTCAACCAGCGGCTCAGGTCCCCTGGTTGAGGCGCAATCCCAATTCGAGCGTGACCGATGTACCGCCTCCGGGGCGCGTGCTCCATTCGATCGTTCCGCCGAGCTCGCTCGTGACGAGCGTCCTCACGATCTGGAGACCTAATCCTTCAGCGTGTCCTCCGGCAGGCAGCCCCACTCCATCATCTGCGATCGTCACCCGCAAAGTGTCTTCGCCGTCGGCCTCGGTGCGCCTGTTCGCCATCAGCCAGACAGTTCCCGTCCGCCCGGAGAGTCCGTGCTCGACGGCGTTGGTGACGAGTTCGTTGATCACAAGGGCCAGCGGAGTGGCGAGATCACTCGGCAACTCCCCGAAGTCGCCGCTCCTTTCGGTGCGCACAGCCTGCGAAGGCGAGGCGACCTCCGCGGACAACCGGAACTGGCGGGAGATGAGCTCATCGAAATCGACGCTCTGGGCGAGGCCCTGGGAGAGGGTCTCGTGCACGAGTGCAATGGTCGACACCCGGCGCATCGCCTGCTCGAGACCGAGCTTCCCCTCCTCGCTGACCATCCTGCGGGACTGCATGCGAAGAAGTGCCGCGACGGTCTGCAGGTTGTTCTTCACTCGGTGGTGGATCTCGCGGATGGTCGCGTCCTTCGACACGAGCTCCATCTCCCGGCGCCGGAGCTCGGATACGTCCCGGCACAGGACAAGGGCGCCGAACCGCTCCCTCTCGTCCCGCAGCGGGATGGCGCGGAGCGACAGGCTGACGCCGCGCGACCCTATTTCGGTACGCCACGGCATCCGGCCGGTGACGACCAGCGGAAGGGTCTCATCGACCATCCTGCGGTCCTTGAGGAGAGCTGTCGTGATCTCCGCGAGCGGGCGGCCCTCCAGGGTTTCCACATCGCCGAGGCGTCGGAAGGCAGACACTCCGTTAGGGCTGGCGTACTGCACGATTCCGTCGACATCGAGCCTGATCAGCCCATCACCGACACGGGGAGCCCCGCGCCGCGAGCCCGTAGGAGTCGCGAAGTCCGGCCACAGCCCGAGGGTCCCCATGCGGAGGAGATCGTAGGCGCACTGCCGGTAGGTCAGCTCGAGCCGTGAAGGCATGCGGGAGCTGGACAGATCCATATGGGTCGTCACGACGGCGAGTGTCCGGCCGTTCCGCACCATGGGTACGGCTTCGACCCGCATCGCCATCTCGGTGGTCCAGTTCGTCTCGCCTGAGCGCTCGATCTTCTGCGACTCCCACGCCACGTCGACCAGTGGCTGCAGGTCCGCCCGGATACGCTCACCGACGAAGTCGCTGTGGAAGACGGTGTGCGACGTGGACGGCCGGGCATGCGCCAGAGCCACGTATCCCCCGCCGTCGAGTGGGAACCACAGAGCGAGGTCGGCGAATGCGAGATCGGCGACCATTTGCCAGTCCCCCACCAGAAGATGCAGCCACTCTGCATCACCGGGTTCGAAACCCGCGTATTCGCGAATCGGATCAGTGAAGATTGCCATCAGAACTTTCTGTTGTTCGGGAGCCGCGCAGAGTGCGGTCGACGCCGCCCCTGGTCGGTCCGGCGCTGCGGCGGCGATACCGGATGTCCAGTCTGTCACTCCCGGCCGGCTCACGCCGACCGGGAGTGACACCGGAAGCGAGGGACTACCGGACGATGGAACGCAGCAGGCGTAGCGCCACGGACAGCGACGAGATGTCGTCCTGCTCGAGCAGATTCACCTCGGCGAACATATTGCTCGCCCGCTGGAGCTGGTCCGCGTTCTGTTCCTGCCATGCCTGCAGGCGCTGCCCCGCATCGTGGTCCTGCATGTCCTGTGACGCACGCATGACAGCGACAGTGATATCTGCGACGGTCGAATACAGGTCATCGCGCAGCGCTGCTCGGGCCAGGGCCTGCCACCGGTCCGTTCGCGGCAGCTTGGTGATCCGCTCCAGCAGGTTGTCGACCTCGAACCTGTCGTAGACCGCGTAGTACACCTTGGCGATATTCTCGACCGGCTCCTGCACCCGCCGGGTGCTGTAGGCGATGTCCAGCAACGCGAAGGACTCGAACTGCTCGGCCCAGTGACGGCCGAGTTCCTTCGGCAGGTGCCACGTCGTTGCGGTTGCTACGCCGACGCGTGCCCTCTCGAGGTCACAGCCCCGCAGGAATTCCGAGAGGCGGGAGCGGAACGGGGTGACCAGCGGTTTGAAGGCGTCGATATCCTCCTTCACCGGCGTTCCCTGCTCCACATGGTTGACGAACCAGCGCACGGCACGATCCAGGAGTCGGCGCAGGTCGAGGTGCACGGTGGTCCAGTGATCCGTCGGGAAATCTGCCGGCAGTGCCGCGAGCGCATCGACGGTCTCATCGAAGGAATAGATCTCCCTCAGCGCGACGAAGGCACGAGCGATCACCGGCTCCGGCACCGATGTCTCCTCCATGACGCGGAAAACGAACGTGATGCCACCGAGGTTGATGATGTCGTTGGCAATGACTGTAGAAATGATTTCCCGCCGGAGCGGATGGGTATCGAGCAGGTCATCGAACCGCTCCACCAGCTGGCGCGGGAAGTACCGCCGCAACGTCCCACTGAAATAAGGGTCATCAGCGAGGTTGCTCGCGGACAGCACCCTGGTCAGTTCGATCTTCGCGTAGGCGGCCAACACCGACAGCTCGGGAGAGGTGAGGCCCTTGCCGGCCTCGATCCGCTTGTGAAGTACGGCCGTCGTCGGCAGGGCTTCCAGGTCCCGGTCCAGGTCGACCTTCTTCTCGAGCCAGTCCATCATGCGCTCGTAGCTCGGGCTCCACTCGATGACGCGCTGACGGTCGTTGAGGAGAAGGACGTTCTGGTCGATGTTGTCCTGCAGTACGAGGCGCGCGACCTCGTCCGTCATCGAGTGCAGGAATGCGGCTCGTTCCTCGGGCTGCAGGCGACCGGCGCGCACCATCCGGTCGACGAAGATCTTGATGTTCACTTCGTGGTCGGAGCAGTCGACGCCTGCACTGTTGTCGATCGCATCGGTATTCAGGATGACACCGGACAGGGCGGCCTCGATACGACCGCGCTGCGTCATCCCCAGGTTGCCGCCCTCACCGACGACACGCGCTCGCAGTTCGCTGCCGTTCACGCGGATCGCATCATTCGCCCGATCGCCGACATCGGCATTCGTCTCGTCGGTGGCCTTGACGTAGGTTCCGATGCCACCGTTGTACAGGAGGTCTGCGGGCGCCCGCAGGATGGCCCGCAGCAGTTCGGGAGGGCTCAGCCTGGTGATGCCATCATCGAGACCCAGCGACCGACGCACTTCCGGCGAGAGGGGAATGGACTTGGCCTGCCGCGGGTACACACCGCCACCCTGGCTGATGAGCGTGCTGTCGTAGTCCTCCCAGCTCGAACGAGGGAGGTCGAAGAGCCGCCGCCGCTCCACGAAGGACCGTGCCGCGTCAGGGTTCGGGTCGAGGAAGATATGGCGGTGGTCGAAGGCGGCGAGCAGGCGGATGTGCTCGGAGAGGAGCATGCCGTTGCCGAAGACATCGCCGCTCATGTCACCGACACCGACAACGGTGAAGTCCGTGGTCTGCGTATCGACGTCGAGTTCACTGAAGTGCCGCTTCACCGACTCCCAGGCACCGCGGGCCGTGATGCCCATGGCCTTGTGGTCATAGCCGACGGAACCTCCTGAAGCGAAGGCGTCACCGAGCCAGAAATTGTATTCCGCCGACAGTTCGTTGGCGATGTCGGAGAACGACGCCGTCCCCTTGTCCGCGGCGACCACGAGATACGTGTCGTCGTCGTCGTGCCGCACCACCCGGGCGGGTGCCAGCACTGTCTCGGTGACACCGTTCGTGATCACGTTGTCCGTGATGTCGAGTAGTCCACGGATGAAGGTCCGGTAGCTGGCCTGGCCCTCCGCCAGCCACGCCTGCCGGTTGACGGAGGGATCCGGTAGCTGCTTCGCGAAGAACCCGCCCTTGGCGCCGGTCGGCACGATGACCGCGTTCTTCACGGTCTGCGCCTTGACGAGCCCGAGCACCTCGGTGCGGAAATCCTCTCGTCGGTCGGACCAGCGGAGTCCACCACGGGCCACCTTGCCGAAGCGGAGGTGGACACCTTCGACCTGCGGCGAGTACACCCAGATCTCGAACTTCGGCCTCGGGTAGGGCGCGCCGTCGATCCTGGCGGTGTCGAACTTGAAGCTGACGTGGCGCTTGTCCTGGAAGTAGTTCGTCCGGAGCGTCGCCTCGATGAGGTTGGCGAAGGTGCGCAGGACACGATCGGCGTCGAGCGTCGGAACCCCCTCGAGTCCTTCATCCAGTGCTGTACGCGCGGCACCCGAGGCGACGTCCCGGTCACCCTCGAGGTTAGGATCGAAGCGAGCAGTGAAGAGGGCCACGAGGGCGCGCGTCACCCCGGCGTTGCGCAGCAGGGTGTCGGCCACGAATCCGTAGGAGTTCGTGTTGCCCATCTGCCTCATGTACTTGGCGTAGGCCCTCAGGATCACCACCTGGCGCCAACCCAGCTCCTCACTCAGCACGAGGCGATCGAAGGCGTCCGATTCGCTGTTCCCCGAGACTGCCGCTTGGAAGGCATCCTGCAGCAGGGCGGCCGTGCCGAGCGCCGAGATGCTGCTGGGGTACTTCAGTCCCAGGTCGTAGAGGAAGAACGATCGACCGTCCGAACGGGTGATCTCGAACGGGCGTTCGTCCAGCACTTCAAGCCCGAGGTTGTGGAAGTACGGAAGGATCTGCGTGAGGCTCTTCGCCTCCATGAGGTACAGCTTGAGGCGCGCGTCCTCGGCGTCCTGTCTCCTCGAAACGTAGACGTGCAGCTGAGGGACCCCGCCACCTGATGCGGCGAGTTCCTCGAACCGTGAGATGTCCTTGAGAGCATCCTCCACCTCGTAATCCACGCGGTAACCGGGAGGGAAGGACTCCGCCCACGACGTCGCGAGGCGCTGCGCCGAGTCCTGGTCGAACCGCTCCTGGGCGACCTCGACGATCCCCTCCGACCACGAACGGGCAGCACGGACGAGCCGCTCCTCCAACTGGCCGGCGTCGATCTCGGGAATTTCAGCCCCGCGCTGCAGCCGGATGCGGAAGAACAGGCGCGCCAGGGCGGACTCGCTCATCCGGGCCTCGAAGTCGATGGAGTCGGCGTCGAGCGTGGTCCGCAACTCGTCCTCGATACGCAACCGCACACTGGTGGTGTAGCGGTCGCGTGGAAGGTAGACGAGGGCCGACATGAAGCGCCCGTACACGTCGGGGCGCAGGAACAGCCGGGTGCGGCGTCGTTCCTGCAAGCGAAGGATTCCGAGCGCGGTGGTGACCAGACCGGCGACGTCGATCTGGAACAACTCGTCGCGCGGGTACGTCTCGAGGATGGACAGCAGGTCCTTGCCGGAGTGGGAATCGGACGGGAAGCCACAGCGGCGGAGCACCTCTGCCACCTTGTCCCGCACCAGCGGCACGTTGCGCACCGAGCCCGTGTAGGCGCTGGTCGCGAACAGGCCGATGAAGCGTCGCTCACCGCTGACGTTCCCTTGGGCGTCGAAGCTCTTGATGCCGATGTAGTCGAGGTACGCAGCGCGATGCACCGTCGACCGCGAGTTCGCTTTGGTGATCACGAGGGCGCGACGCTCCCGCGCTTTCGCGCGCCCGGCCGCCGTGAGCTGCTGCAGGTGACCCCCTGCACTCCCGTGGCGGAGCAGTCCCAAGCCGCTGCCCTCGCGCACACGAAGTGCATCGGCACCCTCCTCGTCCGTTACGAGGTCGTATTCCTTGTAGCCGAGGAAGGTGAAGTTGCCGTTCTCGAGCCATTGGAGGAGTTCCTGTGCCTGTCGCACGTCCGGTATCTCGGCGGCATCGGCGATGGAATCGAGGGATGCTGCGATCGAGCGGACGGTGTTCCGCATCGCCGGCCAGTCCTCGACGGCCGCCCGGACGTCTCCCAGGACGCGGTGAAGGCCGTCGATGATCGATTCCTTGGCCGCGACGTCCGGGAGCCGCGTGACCTCGACCGACATCCAGGACTCGATGTGGGCGGTTCTTCCCGCGAGGCCCACCAGCTCGCCGACGTTCGGTAGCGCAGCGGTGTCTCCGCTGGACGCGCCCGCCGTCGACGGAACACGCGTCAGCGTGGCCAGAGCATGCGACTCGTCCTCGCGCACCGCAAGGAAGGTCGGATGGACGACGAGATGGATCGCGGCGTTCTGCCGGACGAGCTCCGCGGTGACCGAGTCCACCAGGAAGGGCATGTCGTCGGTGACGATCATCACGATGCTCGACATCCCCTGATCCATCACGCCGATAGCAGCGGTACCGGGTTCGCGGGCCTGGGCGAGGTCACGATGGGCGAGAGCCCGCTGGTGAAGGTCGCTCGCGGAATATCCGACGGCATCCTCGCGTGCGAGGTGCTCGAAGTAGTGCCCTACGAAATCCTCCCCTGACGTGTCCGAGCTTGACTGATCCGTTGTCCTGGATCCAGACGACATGGGAAGGGCCTCCGTAACGAAATGAAAGGCCGCTCCATTGCGACCTCTTACCGAGGAAGCCTATCGGTGTTGTCCGGAAAGTTCATGTCGCACGGCGTTGTCGGGCTCCGCGGCGCCTGCCGACGACGACCGGAACATCGGCGAGCTGCGCGATGGCGATCCGCAGTGGAGACTCCGGCGAGGTCTCGAGCAGGGCGGTCCCGGCAAGCAGGGCCTGATCCACGGCAGAAGGGTCTGCGGGAAGGAAGGCGGAAATGCGGGCGGGCGGTCCGAAGCGCTCCCAGGCCTCCCTCAACTGGGTCTCGGGAGCTCGCCCGACCGCTGCCGACCGCACCTTGTTGAACACGACGCGAGGTGCCGCCGTCGGGACGGCCTCGGCGAGCTCCGCGAGCGCCTTCACCAGGCGCGGAACGCCGATCGCATCCGCCGCGCCGACGGCTACCACCGCGTCGGCAGCTTCGAGGCAGCGCAGTGTCGCGCCGTTCCGCCGAGGAGCCAGGGTGTCGAAGCTCAATTCCTCATCCGCCTCGAGGCAGAAGCCGCAGTCGACGATGGTCACGTCGGCAAGCGACCGGCCCGTCTCGAGGACGTGACCCAGGGCGGGAGGACGTAGCTCGGGCCAGCGGTCCGGCCTGGTGATACCCGTCAATACACGGAGCCGGCCCCCCTTGATGGCCACTTCCACCGCAATCCGGCCGAGGGCCGCGCCGCTGAAGCCACCCTGGTCGGCGATCCGGCAGGCCTGGGCCACGCCTGCCGATTCATCAAGAAGCCCGAGCGACGCCCCGATGCTCGCACCGTAGGTGTCAGCGTCGACGAGAAGGACGGACACACCGTGCGCAGCAAGCTCCGCCGCCATGTTGATGGCCACGGTGGTGCGGCCCGGCGCACCGGTCGGGCCCCAGACCGTGATGACGCGCCCGTGCCCGGGAGCATCGACGGACTCAGCGGGCGGTGGTGCAACATTGGACGGCACGTCGAGGGGATCAGCGTAGGCGAGCGAGGTCCGCAGGCTGGAGGACGCCGTCTCGAACCGCTCGACGGCCCGGGTCACCGCGTCGGCGAGCGCGGCAGGCTCGATCGACGCTTCCACGTAGTCGACGCCGTCGACTTCGGCTGTCCGCGAGTCCGGCAACCCGTCGAAGAGGGCGACGACCACCACGCCGGCGAAGCGAAGCCGGTCGACGAGGGACGCCGTCAGCTCCGCCGCGCCGGGGGCGATGATGGCAGCCCTCGCCAGCCCCGTCTGGCACGCAGCGATGAGTTCGGAAAGCTCCTCGCAGCGGCGCACCACCGTGACCGGCCCGCGCAGCTGCTCGAGGCCCGGGACGTAGGCGCTTGCCATCGCTCCCAACGTGATGACGGGAATACTCACGAACCGGCGCCAGGATTCAGGACCACGGCGATCCGCGCGTCATTGGAGAGGGCGTTGAGAAGTTCGGGCATCGCGGCGTCGTCGACGAGCACCTGGACAAGGGTGGATGAGTTCGCGCCGAGGGCGGACTCCCCCACCGTCAGTTCGGCCACCTCGGCTGCCTCAAGAAGCAGTTGCGGCTCCTCGTAGGTGTTCGTGTCGGTGCGCAGCGAGACCCAGACATCCACGCGGTCCCCTGCTGCCGTACCAGTGGGCAGGGGGTCCTCGACCGTCAGCCCGACAGGCTTCCGGTCCAGCTCATCGGCAGCACCGACGGCCGCAGCGGGCACCAGTTCACCGCGGGTGACGAGTCTGGTCGCGACAGCACCCTCGGGTATTCCGTCGGCGACCAGCAGGTATGAATCCGCAGCATCGCCGAGCCTCACGGGTATGGCGACGAGGTCTTCGGCCGTCAATGTGGATCCGACGGCGAGGTTCTCCCGGGCCGAATATACCGGTGTGGTCGTGTTCTGGCTCTGCAGGAGCGCGATGACACCGGCCGTCGATGCGAGGACCAGCAACAAGCCGGTGAGAAGGCGCGGGTCCTTCCATGAGGGCTTCTTCAGCCGCAGTGCCTCGGTCGGCGATTGCGCCGCGCGCGTGGCGATGCTCATTGTCGTCCCCCATGCACACGGCGCGGTCCGGATCGGATCGCACGTCCGACAGCCAGTCTCGTGCAACGGGAGCGCGAAGGGAACCGAAGAGCCACAAATTGCCTCAAACTGTGGATAACTCCATCAAGGAGCACTTGCGGTGACAGAATGGATCCGTACCGGACATGACAGGAAAGGCGCACCCATGGCCGAACGGCGTTTCCTCACCCTCGCGGATGTCGGCGAGGTGCTCAACATCAGCTCGTCGCAGACATATGCGCTCGTCCGGTCCGGCGAGCTCCCAGCCATCCAGGTGGGAGGCCGGGGCCAGTGGCGGGTAGAGACGCGAGTGCTCGAGGAGTACATCGCCAAGGCATACGAGAAGACTGCGTCGGCGCTCAAGGCAGAAACCGGGAGCTCGAGTCTTACCTGACCAGCACCTGACTCCTGACCCTCGGGCGTCAGCCGACTCCGCGGACGCTTGTCCCGCGAGCGCCCATTCGTGATGGACCCGTGAACACGCCCTCCTTCTAGTCCGCGAACCGCGCAGAGTCGATCGAATCGATGGAATCGAAGGGCACCGTCAAGACATCGCGCTTCGACGACGGCTGCCGGCTATCACCGGGAGCGACCAGCCCGAGCTCGAAGAAGTCTGCGCCCACCCTCTCGATGAAGCCCGCATGAGGCGAAGGCGCCATTGCCAACCAGAGCGACACATTCGCCCTGTCCCTCGATAGCACGCGCAGGACTGATCCCAGACCCAGCCTTGCCGCGACTCCGGCCAGAGGCTGGCCCACATTCCGACTCGGACCTCGAAGGACCAGTAGCGAGGAAAGCGGCACGATGACCGAGCGGTCGTCGACAACCACCGCGAGCCACTCGGACCCGACATTCGTCAGGTTTCCCGTAATGGTCCTCCCCCCGTGCGTCGTCAACCCCAGCGGCCGGCCGACCTGCCCTACCAGTCGCTGCACGAGGGTAAGCCGGGCCTGCTCGGAGCGCGTCCGGTCCCGGATCTCACTCTCCTGCTGAGCAGTGGTCGCGGAGTGAAGTTGCGACTCGAGGTCATTGAAGAGGGCATCCCAGCGCATCGTTCCAACCTAGGACTGAAATTCCACCTCGTCAATCAAGACCAAAAAAGCTTCAAACGATCCTGCGTAGACAAACTGCATCAAATAGGCTCAAACTGTTCGAATGGAAGCGAAGCTGAAAACTGCCGATGTGCTGCTGGCCGGGGTGATCCTGGGATGCGCGACAGTTATGGCACGCGCCGGACAAGCCCTCCATCGTGGGACGGGAGCAGGTTCCCTTGAAGGCGTCCTCGGACTCGGGATGTCCGCTCTCGGACTCACCCTCGTCGGATGGTGGGTGCTGACGCTATTCATTGCTGTCGTCGCAGAAGTGGTGCTGAGACGCGGACCTTCGACTGCGGCTCGTCGTGCCCAGCGGTGTACCCCAGCTTTGATGCGCCGCCTCGCCGCCGCCTTCCTCGGCCTCAACCTCATCGTGGTGCCATCGGTAGCCCAGGCAGCATCCGGCGGACCCGACGCGGTGTGTGTGGCAGTCGTATCCGACGGGGCCACCGCGATCTGCACTACCGAGCAGTCCTACTCGTCCGTCTCCGCCCACACCGAAGCGGCGTCCTTTTCGAAGGCTCCGTACTGGTCCCCGCTTGCGGTCTCCGCGGCCATGCCTACCGGCGACTCCCCGGGCGCCTCGAAGGACAACGGGGTGACCGAGCGCGACGATCCCCGGGAGGAGCAGGTATCGCCGGTCTCGCCTACCTGGCAGCCGGCTCCGATGCCCGCTCACGGTGGTGCGTTGCTCCGTTCACCGACCCGCACCATCATCGCCGATGGTGAAGTGGTCGTAGCACCAGGCGACTCGCTCTGGTCGATCGCCGGTGATCGGCTGGGACCTCTGGCGACGGCGACTGATATAGCGGGAGCCTGGCCCGCCTGGTACGACACGAACATGGCCACCATCGGCGACGACCCGTCACTCCTCCTCCCGGGTCAGGTCCTGAAAGTTCCACAGACCTGACCCATCGGTAGCTCCGGCGCCACCAAGGCCGCGGCCCTGTCTTCGACCTCTGTCCTTCCGACGCGCCCTTCTATGGGCAGGAAGTTTCGCTCGCCGATTCACCGCCCATGGAAAGGGAATCGCATGTCAGCCGTAACCCAACTCCGACAGATAACCGCCGCCCGCCAGCTCGCCGAGGCCAGCGGAGCGCCGCGACCCCTGGTGTCCGCACCAGTCCGGTCTGCGAGGTCCGGCGGAGCGACCGTGATTCCCTTGAGACCGGCGGCGGAACCGGAGGCGGCCCCGGGACGTCCTCCTGCATCGATACCGCAGCAGACGGATCCACTGCTGACAGGACCGCTGTGCAATCCGGATCTGCCGGTCAAGCAATTCAGCGTGGCGGAAGGATCCGACGCGGACACCACCCTGCGTATTTCCGGTATCGCGCGGTCGGTGGCCCAGGGCGCTCTGGAGGTCCTGGGCGGCGCGCGTCCCCTGCAGCAGATGGCACGCTGGCTCGACCCCGAGAACTATGAACGCCTGCAACTCCGCACCAACCTCGCACGGTGTATCGCCAGCACCCCCACCACGGGGCAGCCACCGCGGGTGAGTGCTCTACGTCAGGTCGTGGTGCGCTCGGCCCGGGTGTGTCCGATCAGCCCGGGTGTCTTTGAGGCGTCCGTCGTCGCATTCGACCAGAGACGAGTCCGCGCCGTCGCTCTTCGAATCGAGCAACGGCGCGGAGTGTGGCGGGTGACCGCCCTCGAGATCGGCTGACTACTTCTTCTTAGCCTTTTTACCGGGCGCGGCCTGCGCCTTTTCGCGCTCGACATGCATCTCGGCGTCGCCCTGGGCGTTCGGAGCCGTGAAGCTGAGCGTGGCGGGCTTCGCGGGCGCATCGAGTCCAGCAGCCTTGATGGTCGGTGTCTGGACGATTCCCCGTCCGTCCTTCACACCCGGCAGCCCCGTCTGTGCAGGTGCGGACACCTCGACATCCAGGTTGAACAGGTAACCGATACTCTCCTCGCGGATCGACTCCATCATCGCCTGGAAGAGGATGAAGCCCTCCCGCTGGTACTCGACGAGCGGATCCCTCTGGGCCATGGCGCGGAGACCGATGCCCTCCTTCAGGTAATCCATCTCGTAGAGGTGCTCCTGCCACTTGCGTCCGATGACCGAGAGGACCACGCGGCGCTCCAACTCACGCATGGTCTGCTCACCGAGGGCCTCCTCACGCGCCTGGTAGGCCAGCTTGGCGTCCGAGAGGATCTCGTCGTGCAGGAAGTCCCGGGTGAGCTTCGACGTGCCGCCTGCCTCCTCGATGACCTCGTCCGCCGTCAGGGTGATCGGATACAGCGTCTTGAGGTTCGTCCACAGGAGTTCGTAGTCCCAGTCATCGCCATGACCCTGTTCGGTAGCCTCGTCGACCATCGCGGTGATGACATCCTCGAGGAAGAACTGCACCTTTTCCTTGAGGTCGCCGCCCTCGAGGATCCGTCGGCGGTCACCGTAGATGGCTTCACGCTGGCGGTTGAGGACGTCGTCGTACTTGAGAACGTTCTTGCGCTGCTCGGCGTTGCGGCCTTCGACCTGGCCCTGGGCGCTCTCGATCGCCTTCGACACCAGCTTCGATTCGAGAGCGACGTCATCGGGCATGGTGGCGCTGTTCATGATGCGTTCGGCTCCGCCGGAATTGAACAGGCGCATGAGGTCATCCGTCAGCGACAGGTAGAAGCGCGATCGTCCGGGATCTCCCTGGCGACCGGAACGGCCGCGCAGCTGGTTATCGATACGCCGGGACTCATGGCGCTCGGTGCCGAGCACGTACAGGCCGCCGAGGTCGCGGACCTCCTCCTGCTCGGTGCGGACCGCTTCCTTCGCGGCTTCGAAGGCATCCGGCCACTTGCCCTCGTACTCCTCCGCGTTGTCCGCCGGGTCGAGCCCCAGCTTCTCGAGGGCCGCGACGGCGTTGAACTCGGCGTTGCCGCCCAGCATAATGTCGGTGCCTCGTCCAGCCATGTTCGTAGCGACGGTGACGGCGCCCTTGCGGCCGGCCTGCGCGATGATCGCCGCTTCCCGCGCGTGGTTCTTCGCGTTCAGCACCTCATGGCGCACCCCGGCCTTCGCAAGCTGCTTCGACAGGTACTCGCTCTTCTCTACGCTCGTGGTGCCGACGAGGACGGGCTGGCCGGTCTCATGGCGCTCGACGATGTCCTTCACGACGGCGTCGAACTTGGCGACCTCGTTCTTGTAGATGAGGTCCGAGAGATCGGTGCGGGCCATCTCCCTGTTGGTCGGGATGGGCACGACACCGAGCTTGTAGGTGGACATGAACTCGGCGGCCTCGGTCTCGGCGGTGCCTGTCATGCCCGACAGCTTCTCGTACAGCCGGAAGTAGTTCTGCAGCGTGACGGTGGCCAGGGTCTGGTTCTCGGCCTTGATGTCCACGCCCTCCTTCGCCTCGATGGCCTGGTGCATGCCCTCGTTGTAGCGTCGGCCCGCGAGGATCCGGCCGGTGTGCTCGTCGACGATCATGACCTCACCATTGAGGACGACATAGTCCTTGTCCCGCTTGAACAGCTCCTTCGCCTTGATGGCGTTGTTCAGGAACCCGATCAGGGGCGTGTTGGCGGACTCGTACAGGTTAGAGATGCCCAGGTAGTCCTCGACCTTCTCGATCCCGTCCTCGAGCACGCCCACCGTACGCTTCTTCTCGTCCACTTCGTAGTCGGCCTCGACGGTCAGCTTCTGGACGACCTTTGCGAATTCGTTGTACCAGCGGTTGACGTCGCCGGACGCCTGGCCGCTGATGATGAGCGGGGTGCGGGCTTCGTCGATGAGGATCGAATCGACCTCGTCGACGATGGCGAAGTTGTGGCCGCGCTGCACGAGCTCGGCTGCGCTCCACGCCATGTTGTCGCGGAGGTAGTCGAAGCCGAACTCGTTGTTGGTGCCGTAGGTGATGTCCGCGGCGTACTGTTCGCGACGTGTCGCGGGATCCTGCTTCGACAGGATGCAGCCGCTCGTCAGGCCGAGGAAGCGGTACACGCGTCCCATCAGGTCCGACTGGTATTCGGCCAGGTAGTCATTGACCGTGACCACGTGCACCCCGTTACCACTGAGGGCGTTCAGGTAGGCGGGTGCGGTCGCCACGAGGGTTTTCCCCTCGCCGGTCTTCATCTCGGCGATGTTACCGAGGTGGAGGGCCGCTCCGCCCATCAGCTGGACATCGAAGTGGCGTAGTCCGAGGGTGCGGCTGGACGCCTCGCGCACGGCTGCGAAGGCCTCTGGCAGGAGATCGTCGAGAGTAGCTCCGTCGGCAAGACGCTTCTTCAGCCGCTCGGTCTCCCCACGCAGCTCTGCGTCGGACATCTCGCGGAATTCGTCTTCGAGGACGTTGATCGCGTCAGCGTAGTTCCGGAGTCGCTTCAGTGTCTTCTTGTCGCCGGTGCGGAGTACTCGTTCAAGCAGTGATGGCACTGGTATTTGCTCCCAATCTGATGCTGCCCAAAGATGGCGTCTCTAGTCTACGGGAGAGACGTTCCGTCCCCCGATATGGTTCCCCTGCGGCATGATGCGGCGGCCCCGTGACTGCGTGTCCGCTCAGGGTAGCGTGCCGACCTGCATGCCGACCTGCGTGCCGAGCGCGGACGCGAGGTTCCCGCGGTCCTCCACGACGACCTCGTCCAGGCCCAGCCAGCGGGCAAGCAGGCGCAGCTCTGCCGCAAGCTCCTGAGCGGTGTCCGGGACAGCGTCCTCCTCTGCGTGGCTGGCCCGCACGAGCAGCCTGCCGCTCGCGCGGTCCGCCTTGAGGTCGACACGCGCCGCGATGGAATCACGCAGGAGGAAGGGCAGTACGTAGTACCCGTGGATCCGACGCTCCGACGGCGTGTAGATCTCGATGCGGTAGTGGAAGCCGAAAAGCCGGTGCAGCCTGTCGCGCTCGAACACGAGGGAATCGAAGGGACTGAGAAGTGCCCTCCCGAGAGCCTTCCTCGGAACCGCAGCAGCCGGGTGCAGGTACCACGGTTCAGCGCCACCATCGATGGTGACGTGCTGCACGGACCCCGCCCTGACGAGTGTCTCCAGCGCCGTCCGCGTCTCCTGCACGGGCGTACGGAAGTAGTCGGCGACGGAACGAGCGGAGGCTACGCCGAGCGCACCGGCGGCGCGCTCGGCCAGCACGGCGAGGGCTTCCACCTTCCCCACCGCCTGCGTCGCGAGCACTGGATCAGGAAGCACGTCCGCGATCGGCGCGTAGAGGCGTTCGAACTGTGCTGTCCGACCCGAGGACCCGACCTCCCCCCGGGCGAAGAGGTCTTCGAGCACACGCTTGGCCGCCGTCCACCGCCAGCCCCACCCGTCGGCGGGGCGCGCTGCGTCTCCGCCCAGCAGGCGCTGGACACCGGACGCCGTCAGTGGGGCGCCGCGGTCGAGGAGGTCGAGAATGGCCGATTCGAGCACCTCTCTCTGCGCCACCGGTACACTCCCAGATCCCATCCAGGTGCGCCGCTGCCACACCCGGAGGTAGGGGAACAACTCCGGAGCGACGAGGCTCGCCTCGTGTGCCCAGTACTCGACGAGCGAGCGGGGAGCTGCGGAGGACATCGCGTCGAACTGGCTCCGCTCGTAGGACCCCAGTCGCGAGAACAGGGGAAGGTAGTGCGACCGGACCAGGACGTTCACCGAATCGATCTGGAGTACCTGCAGTCGTTGAACCGCGGCGCGGACGGCGCGGCGCGACGTCGGCGCGTCCAGCCGCGGACGATGTAGCCCCTGGGCAGCGAGGACGACGCGCCGGGCCTGAGCGGTGGTGAGGTTCTGCATGATGTGCTGAGCGGTCTCCTGCATGGAACTGCCTCCGCGCAGTACGCGGAGGCAGTTCCTGTTGATGGATCGGGTGCACGGGTACGTCCGTGCCTGGCGCGGTGGAGGGTCTAGGCTGTGGCTGCTTCCTTGGCCCGGTAGGCCAGCAGTTCCTCGTGGGGTTCCTCGGTGCCCTCCGCGCACTTCGCGTCGAGAGTGATGACGCCGTAGTTCCATGCCTGCCTGCGGTAGACCACGGACGGTGCTCCGGTGGCTGAATCCACGAAGAGGTAGAAGTCGTGGCCGACGAGCTCCATGTTGTCGACGGCGTCGTCCAGGGTCATCGGTTCACCGGAGAATACCTTGCGGCGAATCAGGACCGGCGAATCACCGGCAGGCACGTCGTCCGGGGAGGAGTACGGGTCGACGTCCTCCGGGCCCGCCTTCGGCTCGTGGGACGTCGGTTCGATGGCCGGCGTCTCGAGGTAGATGGGTTGAGCGGTATCGGCCGGCTCGAGGTCGGCTGTCGCGACGCGGACGGCGAGCGGAGTGTGCCTGCCGTGGTGGACCTTGCGGCGATCGCGTGCACGGCGCAGCCGCTCGAGTAGCTTCCCGTAGGCGAGGTCGAAGGCCGCGAACTTGTCGGCCGCCGATGCCTCTGCCCGAACAACCGGTCCCCTGCACATCACTGTGAGCTCGACCGTGAGCGAGGTGTCCGCCGAGCGTGCACTGGGTTCCTTGGTGATTTTCGCGTCGATGCGCTGTACCTTGTCACCGAGCTGCTCTATCTTGTCGATCTTCTCGGTAGCGTACTCACGGAACCGGTCTGATACCGCCAGGTTCCGGCCATTGATCACAAAATCCATGGTGCCCTCCACATCGCTAAGTGACACAACGGCGGCCGAGGCGTAGAGCAGAGCCGCCGCCGACGGGTACGTGTCGTCACTGTGGTACCCATACTTCACGGTAGTTCACAGGTAGGTTTTATTCACCCCTCCATGCTCCAAAACTTCGGGTAGTTCGATGGACCTGCCTGGTGCTTCCGGCGCCGCGGAGAAGGAGCCGGGACTCCGTGCGGGTAGGGCACTGCGGCCGCCTCCGGCAGGAGGGGAGGTGGCCGCCACGACGACGGCCCCCAGTACGCTGGCACCGCTGGAATGGAGGACGCGGTACACCTCGTTGATGGTCGCGCCCGTGGTCAGGACGTCGTCGACGATCACGCACGAGCGCCCAACGAGGCCCTTCCGGCCGCGCTCGAGGGCGGTCATCGAGAACAGGACGTTCGTCCGCCGTCGTCGTCTGCCGAGGCCCTTCTGCCCGCCGTTCCAGCCCGCAAGGGCCGTGGCCATGCCCCCTCGGACTGCGGCCCGCACACTCGTCCGGGCGAGTGCGGTCCCGAGCCTCGTCCTGGCCGGAACCTGCTGGACGGCAGGGACCAGCACCGTACCTGCGGGCAGAGAATCTGCCCGATCGAGCCGTGACAGAAGCAGCATCAGGGGGTCGTACCCACGGCGGCGCCTGGAGGAGGAACGGCCGGGAACAGGGACCAGCAGGACGGGGTGTTCCGCCGATGCCTGAGTGCCCGCGAGATCGGCGATCCCGTGGTGCAACGCTCCGGCCAGGGCCGCCGCCACGGGAGATCCGATGTCGACGTGCCCGTGATTCTTGTACGCGAGCAGGATCCCGGAGACGGCCCGGCCGTACCGTCCGGCGGCGATCACGGGCAACGGCCCGAAGGAAGGAGGGGTCGTCCGGGCGTGAGGCCTGGCATTGGGCCGGGCCCGGAGGGCAGTTCCGAGAGCCGAACCGGGTTCGACATGTTCGCCCGTCGTCGTCGGCTGGTGGACTCCGGGCGGTTCGACACCGAGCGGTTCGACACCGAGCGGTTCGACGCCGGGCAGTTCGACGTCGGGCAGTTCGACGTCGGGCAGTGACTCAGCACCAGCCTCGGCCCGGAACGGCCGCGAGGTAGCACGCCGGAAGGCGGCGAGGCAGTCCGGGCAGAGGGAGGTGTCCCATCTGCCACAAAGCACGCACGAGGACGGCAACACGAGGGATAGAAAGGCTGCGCCTGCTGCTGCCGCGCGCCGGTACGGTGGACCGAACACAATCTGGTCCAGCAGGTGAAGGGGAAGAAGGGACATCTGCCCAGATCATCACGCCTCCACGGCCGCAGAGACGGCGGGAAGCTCTATGTGGACATCTTCAGCCGGGGAACGCCGGATCGACGACCTTGAGTTCCTCGTCCACCCAACTCGTGCCGATTCGCCGGTAGAGCGTGTCGCCGGCCTGGGCATAGAACGTGTCCTCGGCATCCGAGCCTGCACTGATCCCGAGGACACCGACCAACCCCGCCATTGCCTCCTGCTCGCCGCTCAGCTGAAGGATCAGAGGAGTTGCTTCCTCACCGGCGCCGAGGGAGGAGGCGACGATCGTGCTTTGGCCGGCCCACTTGGCCGTCTCGATGGGCCTACCGGCGGGTCCGGTGACAGGAAGCGACAGGGGGGTGGTGAGAGTCTGCGGAGCCCCCTGCGCGGAGCGCGTGATTCCCGCGAGCAATATCTCGCTCGATCCTCCACGGTCCGTCACGAACAACGCTCGGGACCCGTCGCGGGAGATGCGCAGGTCCTTGACGCTCCGGTCGCCGAGCCACCCGGCAGCGAGGGTGACTGCGTCTGCCTCCGTCCCGCCCGGCGGCAGGGCGAGGATCTCGCTACGACCTCGGGCGGAGCGCGCCGTCCAAACCCAGTTCTCGGGGTCGAACGAGGGCTGCGTCAGGGCAGCACCTCCAACGACCTCGCGCACCTGGCTACCCGGTGCCGTGACGAACAGGGCGGTCCTGTCAGCGCTGACGAAGGAGTAGGCGCTTCCCGAGACGGACGTCGCGGGAGCCCTCGGCTCGAACTCCGACACCGACGGCAGGCCGTCGATCGGGATGATGGCGCCGTTCCGGACGCGCACCAGCTCGCCCTCGGCGATCGCCACCTGCTCGCCCCCGACATCCGGCGTGAGTTCGGGCACGATGAGATCAGCCACCTCCTCTCCGAGCTGGATGGGCTGACCGCTGGTCATCTCGACAGATGTGACGTCATTGAGGCCGACGAGATTGACCTGGAGCTGCTGGTTCATCTGCTGCAGGCCGAGGTCGGTCGCGTTCTCGAGGACCTCCGGCGAGAGTTCGACCGATGCCTTGCCCGAGGTGATGGGGATCGAGTCCCGGGCCAGGGTCACGCCCTCGGGGAAGGCGCTGGTCACCGAACCCTGGAGGTAGGGAGCGGGACCGGCGAGCATGGTACCGACGATGCGCGCCGTCACGCCGGTGCGTCGCACGAACCAGCGGGCATCCGGCACCCAGTAGCGATAGTTGCTGCTGTAGAAGTAGAGGCTGTGTGAGATCAGCAGGTCCGTGGCACTGCTCTGCGCGATCATGATGCCGTCAGGAATCTCGTCGATCCGCCACTCGCCGTTGACCTGCACCATGCGCACGCCGAGGGTCTCCGTCGAGGGGGCCGCACTGTTGGTCCGTACTCCCCTGGAGTCGACGGTGCCCGTCGTTTCCAGCTGGATCTGGTAGACACCCTCGGTCTCGCGCTTCTCCACGCGTGGATCGGAACGGAACAGGACGATCCGCTCCTCGGGCTGCCACGTCTCCTGCAGTTCGGGGGTCAGGAACTGCCGGGCGACGCTGTAGCCCTCGCTGGCCCCGGTTCCTGCCGTGATGAAGTCGCGCAGGATCCGCTCCGGAGTTGCTCCGGGCGCGGGCCCTTCGGGATCGAACACGGGGGCGACGACGTCGGGCTCCCCCTCGGACGCCGAGATGACGCCCACCGGCCCCGTCGTCGGGATCGCCGAGCACCCTGTGAGCAGGAGGAAGCAGACCACCAGCAACGCGGCGACGAGTTCCTGCGCACGGTTGCCTGCTGCGCGTACCCGAACGGCTTCGACCGCTGTCAGAATGTCAGCTCGCACTGCCCTGCCTCGTTCCATCCCCGATGTCGTGTCCTGAAAGAGCGGTGGAACCCTCCGCGCCCGGCGCGTCACGGTGGGAGCCCGACGCCTCACGGTGCGGCCCCGACGACGGCGGCAGCGCGAGGGGTGAGGACGTCAGCTCGGTACCCTGGCGCCGGGGCAGCGTGAAGCGGAAGCATGCGCCGGCTCCGGGATCGCCCCAGGCTTCGAGCCATGCACTGTGCAGCCGGGCGTCCTCCATGGCGATCGAGAGTCCCAGTCCACTGCCACCGGTGGTCCGGGCCCGCGCCGGATCAGCCCGCCAGAAACGGTCGAAGGCGCGAGAGGCCTCGAGAGGCGTCATGCCGATGCCATGATCCCGCACGGCGACGGCAACGGCCTCCGGGTTGCAGGCTATGTGGATTTCCACGGGCCTGCCCTCGCCATGCTCGAGCGCGTTGACGATCAGGTTGCGGAGGATGCGGTCGATCCGGCGCCCGTCGGCGTCGACGACGCACATCGTCTCCGTCGAGACGATGACGAGGTCCGATCCGAGCCGCTCGGCCAGGGGGTGGGCGCCGTCCATTGCGTGCTGGACGAGCTGGACGATGTCGACGGACTCCGCCTCGAGCACAGCCGCGCCGGCGTCGAACCGGGAAATCTCCAGCAGATCGGCGAGGAGTGCCTGAAAGCGCTCGACCTGGTCGAAGAGGATCTCCGCCGACCGCTTGTTGACCGGGTTGAACTCCTCACGCGCGTCGTGCAGCACCTCGGCGGCCATCCTGACGGTGGTCAGCGGGGTCCTGAGCTCATGGGACACGTCGGAGACGAAGCGCTGCTGCATCTGGGACAGCTGGGCCAGCTGGGTGATCTGGTCCTGGAGGCTGCCGGCCATGTGGTTGAAGGAGGCTCCCAGCCGTGCCACCTCATCCTCCCCTGTCACCTCCATGCGCTCCTGGAGCTCACCGGCAGCGAGTTTTTCGGACACGGCTGCAGCGTGGCTGACCGGCAGGACCACGCTACGGGTGACGTACCAGGCGATCGCGCCGATGACGAGGAGGAGGACCACGCCGGCCAGCCACAGCACGCGATGGATGTCGTCGAGGGTCGACTGCATCGTCGAGAGATCGTAGTAGACGTACAGCGCGTACGGCGTCTGCTCAGGTGGAAGTGCCACCTGCGTGCCGAAGGCGAGGCCCGGCGCGTCGGTCGCTCCGCTCTCCGTCACCGGAATCACGAACGGGGCCCAGTAGATGTCCTCACCGGTTGCAACGGCCGACTGCAGGTCCTGCGGCAGCATCCGTGCCGTTGCGCCCTCCTGGCTCACCGTCGTCGAGATGAGGAACCCCTCGGCCGTGGATATCGGCACCAGCATCGCCTGGCGTGGGGCGTCCGAATCACTCCCGACCAGTCCCGTGACGGAGTCCAGCACGAGCCGGCTGGTGGTGTCCGTGTCCGCCGCTGAGGAATTCCTGAAGACGGCCTTCTCCCGGTTCAGGGCCTCCGTGGCCTCGGCGCTGAACTGGTCGAAGCGCTGGTCGTAGAGCGCGCCGGTGATCTGGTTGGACAGGAAACCGCCCACGGCCACGAAGGACACCGAGGTCAGCAGCATCGTCGCGACGACGGTCCGGAACTGGAGGGACCGACGCCAGCGGCGGGCGACCGAGCCCGCCAGGTTGCGCGCGCCCGACCGGGCGGCAGTGAGGCGTGCCGCGAGTGTCTGTTTCGTGGTGGCACCGTCCGCGCCCGGAGTGCCGTCGTCACCGGTGTCAGCTTCGACGAGTCCCCGCGTTCCTGTAGCGGCGCTGCCGGGCGGCCGTGCTGCGGGCACCGTCACGACAGCGGGACGGGATTCCGCCCCTTCCGGGGGGCCGGCTTGTCCGTCGACTGCGGCGGTGACGGGAACGGAAGCGCGTGCGCCACCGCTCCCCGCGTCAGCTCTGCCCGGCCTTGTAGCCGACACCACGCACCGTCAGGACGATCTCGGGTGCCTCGGGGTCCCGCTCGATCTTCGAGCGCAGCCGTTGCACGTGAACGTTCACGAGCCGGGTGTCGGCGGCGTGGCGATAGCCCCACACCTGCTCGAGCAGGAGCTCGCGGGTGAAGACCTGCCACGGCTTACGTGCCAGTGCCACCAGCAGATCGAACTCGAGGGGTGTCAGCGAGACCCGGGTGCCCGCGCGGTTCACCTCGTGTCCGGCGACGTCGATACTCACATCACCGATTCTCAGCGTCTCCGGAGCCCTCGACTCGGCGGGGCGGAGCCGCGCACGCACGCGCGCCACCAACTCGGCGGGCTTGAACGGCTTGGGGACATAGTCGTCGGCACCTGATTCCAGGCCCCGGACGACGTCGGACGTGTCGGATTTCGCGGTGAGCATCACGATGGGGAGGTCCGATTCGGCACGGATCTGGCGGCAGACCTCGATGCCGTCGATGCCGGGAAGCATGAGATCCAGCAGCACGAGATCCGGGTGGGACGAGCGGAAGACGCCGAGCGCCGCCGCACCGTCGGCGCAGAACACGGGGTCGAACCCATCATTGCGGAGGACGATGCCGATCATTTCGGACAGGGCCTCGTCGTCATCGATGACCAGTATGCGAGCCTTCATACCCCAATACTGTCCCATCGGGGACGCAAAGTCCCACCAGCCCCACCGCAGCGAGGCCGGATCGCAGGAGAAGGGCCTGGAAGCGGGGCGATGCGGGTGGCGACCGGGCGCGCTGCTGCCCGGGTGGGTGGCGGTCCTCACTATGATGCAGGAGGGGATGCTGACTCCATGCCTCCCGGCAGCATCGACCGAGGGACGCTATGAGTGATCAGGTGAATGGTCAGCCGAACGACGCGACAGTACCGGACGACGCCGACGTGCCTCCCGACGGAACGACAGCAGGATCGGACACACCTGACGGCCGGGCCCCGACGCCGTCGCAGCCGTCGCAGCCGTCGGGCGGGACCAGCGGCGATGCGGCTCCCCCAGCAGCACCCTGGCAGTCCCCGGGCCTGAGCGGTGGCCCGAGTCAGTTCGGCCACCAGGGCCCGTCCGGTTACCAGGGCCCGTCCGGCCACCAGGGCCCGTCCGGCCACCAGGGCCCGTCCGGCTACCAGGGCCCGTCCGGCTACCAGGGCCCGTCCGATGCAGCTCCCCCCACCGCATCCGCCGGCGGCCGGCCCGCCGCGCCGGGCTGGGGCAACCAGTACCCGCCGCCCTGGCAGGGTGGCGGACCCTACGGCGGCCGGGGATTCCCGCCCGCCAACCAGTACCAGGCGCCACCCAAGCCGGGCGTCATCCCCCTGCGACCGCTCGGTCTCGGCGAGATCCTGGATGGGGCGTTCCAGGCGTGCCGCCGGAATCCCGTAGCCACCTTCGGAACCGCCATCCTCCTGCAGGCCGTCGTCGCGCTGGTGACGGTCCTCCTGCTCGGTAACCTCCTGTCCTCGGTCGAGGTGTTCGCGCAGGCGAATCCCTCGACCGACAGCATCATCGGCGCCGTCGCCGGCCTCGGGGTCTTCGCCACCGTCGCCGGCGTGGTGTCCGCCGTGGCGCTGCTCGTCCTGCAGGGGATCCTCGTCATCCCGATCGCCCGCGCCGTCATCAACCAGAAGACGTCCTTCGGTCAGGCCTGGCGTCTCGCGAGGGGCCGCATCCTCCCGCTGCTCGGCTTCGGCCTCCTGTCCTTCGCGGCAGGCCTCGTCGGGCTGCTGCTGCTGGTGGGCATCTCGGCGCTGGCCATCAGCGGGCTCGAGGCGTATTCAGCCTTCGTGATCGTCCCGCTCGTGCTCGGCGCCGTGGTGCTGATGGTGTGGATCGCCGTCAAGCTCGTCGTCGCACCCGCTGCCCTCATGCTCGAGGGCGTAGGTCCGTGGAGCTCGATCACGCGGTCATGGCAGCTCACCCGCGGCAACTGGTGGCGGACCTTCGGCATCGTGGTGCTGACCAGCATCATCGTCTCGATCATCGCTTCGGTCATCTCCACCCCCCTCACCTTCGCGGTATCGCTCATCTTCGGTTTCAGCTCCAGCGCCTCCGCCACCCCCGATGCACTCGGATCGCTGCCCGCCCTCGCCGCAACCCAGGCCATCACTGCCCTGTTCACCGCCGTCGGCTACGCCTTCCAGGCGGGCGTGACATCGCTGCTCTACGTCGACCTGCGGATCCGTCGCGAGGGGTTCGACGTCGTCCTGATGCGCGAGCACGAGCAAGCCGGGTCCGGTCCCACGGATGTCCTCCCCGGGGGCACCACCGCGTTCGGGCACCAGCCCCGAAGGCCCGTCTGATGAGGATGACCGCAGGGCCAGCGCCGTCGTTCCGGAGTTCTCCGTGATCGGTGGACCAACTGCGTCGCTCACCCCGGACGGTGAGGAGGCCCGTCGCCTCCTCGAGGAGGAACTCGCCAAGGCCGCCTACGCGGAGGCACAGCCCAACGTCTTCGAACGGATCCTGGCGGAGGTCCTCCGCGGGATCGCCAGAGTGTTCGACGGCATCGGCGGGCTGGGGGCGGGGCCCGGGACCCTCGTGGTGGCGATCGGCGCGGCCCTGATCATCACCGTCGCGATCGTGCTCATCAAGCCCAGGCTCAATGCCCGTGGCCGGAAGGAGGATACGGCTGTCTTCGATGAAGGAACCCGCTATTCCGCGGCCCGGCACAGGAGCCGAGCCTCTGCCCTGGCATCCGCAGCGGACTGGAACGGCGCCGTGGCCGAGGTGCTGCGCGCAATCATCCGTTCCGCCGAGGAGCGGCTCGTGATCGCAGAACAGCCGGGCAGGACGGCGACAGAGGCGGCCGTCCAGCTCGCGAATGTCTTCCCGCCGCTCTCGGCGGACATCGCATGGCTCGCCGACCTGTTCAACGAGACCGTCTACGGAAGCGGCAAGGCCAGCGGCGAGGAGTACCGGCGCGCCGCCGCCGTCGATGATCGCTTCTCGACGGAACGGCCCGAACAATCCCTGCACGCCGAGGGCACGACGACGCCGGCGGCACCGCAGTGACACGGAACCGGCGGCAGGGCCCAACACCCGTGGACCCGGCTCGCGCATCGCCCTCCGATGCACCGTCACGGGTGCAAGCCGGTCCCCGGACGACGACCGGGCGTGTTCCCGATCAGCCCACCCAGGGCCGCGAGATCATGGGCGACGGCAGCAGCGCACGCGCCACGACCCGGGACCGCGCGAGGCGGGCCCTTCCCCTGCTCATCGGTGCCCTCGTGCTCGCGCTGATCCTGATCATCAACCTGCTGCCCGGTTCCGAGGAGGACGATGGCGCCCTGTCCCCGGGCAATCCGGCCCCACAGGGAGCAAGGGCCGTTGCGGAAGTCCTGTCCGACCAGGGTGTCGACGTGGTTCGGGCCCGGTCCTTCGAGGACGCGATGGATGCCCTTGCAGACGGGCCCGCCACCCTGTTCCTCAATGATGCCCGGCAGTATCTCAGCGCGGATCAGGTAGCCGAGCTGACCGACGAGTCGGACCGGGCCGTCCTCGCTGCCCCGAATGACCGGCAGCTGACCCGGCTCGCCGACGTCTTCGCGGTGGTCGGGCCGACTCCCTTCACCCTGAGCGGCGATTCCCCTGCCGTGACCGCCCGGTGTGCCGATGCTGACGCGACGGCTGCTGGCCGGCTCGCAGCCGACGGGACGGTCTACGCGGGAAGCGTCGAATGCTTCTCGCAGGAGGTCGAGGGAGCTGCAGAGGAGGGAGGTGCGGAGGACGGAGCTGCAGAGGACGGTGCTGCGGACACCCGTACTGCGGAAAACGGCTCAGGAGAGGCCGACGCAGCAGATGACGGCGCGACAGGAGGCCTGTACGTCACGAGCAGTGACGGCTCCGTGGCCGTCCTCGGCGCCCCGGACATCCTGTCGAACGGGTCCATCACCGAGGAGGGGCACGCGGCACTCGCTCTCCGGTCGCTCGGATCCTCCCCGACCCTCGTATGGTACGAACCGACCGGCGCGGACATCGCCTCGATCGGCGAGGGCATCGATCCGCGCACCCTCCTGCCACCGTGGGTGGATCCGCTGCTGGTCTGGCTCCTCATCTGCGCCCTCCTGGCGATGGTCTGGCGGGGACGGCGCCTGGGTCCGCTCGCGGCTGAGCCGCTTCCCGTCGTCGTCCGCGCCGCCGAGACGGCGGAAGGACGGGCGCGCCTCTACCAGGACTCGCGGTCCATCGGCCACGCGGCCGCGAACCTCCGTGCAGCGACCCTCGCCAGGATGGCGCGACGCCTGCGCGTGGACCGCTCCGCCTCTTCGCTGGACGTCGTGGCTGCGGCAGCACGCCACTCGAGCCGGCCCCGCATCGAGCTCGAACAACGGCTGCTGCATCACACCCCGACCACGCATCGCGACCTTGTGCTGTGGGCACAGGAAATCCTCGACCTCGAGAAGGAGATCACGTCACCATGACCGACACCGAAGGTTGGCAGGACGATACCGGGCAGCCGGCGACGGCTAGGCCTCCGCGCGGAGCCCACCAGGCCACCCGTGTCGAGGAAAGGGCGCCCCATGCACCCGGGCAGGAGGACGATGACAGCCGGTCAGCGCGGGCCGCGTTGCTGCGCGTGCGCGCGGAAGTAGGGAAATCCATCGTCGGCCAGGACGCGGCCGTGACGGGGCTGCTGATCGGGCTGCTCGCCGACGGGCACGTGCTGCTCGAGGGCGTTCCGGGCGTCGCCAAGACCCTGCTCGTCCGCACCCTCGCCACCGCCCTGGACCTCGGCACCAAGCGTGTCCAGTTCACGCCGGACTTGATGCCCGGTGACATCACGGGCTCCCTGATCTACGAGTCCAGAACCTCGGAGTTCACCTTCCGTGAGGGGCCGGTCTTCACGAACATCCTGCTCGCCGACGAGATCAACCGGACCCCGCCCAAGACCCAGGCCTCGCTCCTCGAGGCCATGGAGGAACGGCAGGTCTCCGTCGACGGCGTCTCGAGGCGGCTCCCGTCACCCTTCATCGTCGCCGCGACGCAGAACCCGGTCGAGTACGAGGGCACCTATCCCCTGCCCGAGGCACAGCTCGACCGCTTCCTCCTCAAGCTCACCCTTCCGCTGCCCGGGCGTGACGACGAGATCGAGGTGGTCCGCCGGCACAGCGTCGGTTTCGATCCCCGGAACCTTAGCGCCGCCGGTATCCGCGCCGTCGCCGGGGCGGAGGATATCGACCGTGCCCGCGTTGCGGTCGGACGTGTCACCATCGCCCCCGAAGTGCTCGCGTACATCGTGGACCTCGTACGCGCCACGCGGACCTCGCCGTCGTTCCAGCTCGGGGTCTCCCCCCGCGGTGCCACCGCACTGCTGAACACCTCGCGTGCCTGGGCGTGGCTGTCGGGCCGCTCCTTCGTCACACCCGACGACGTCAAGGCACTCACCCTTCCCGCGCTCCGGCACCGGGTGGCACTACGGCCCGAAGCGCAGATGGACGGGGTGGACGTCGATGATGTCCTCGTCAGCATCCTCGGTACCGCCCCCGTCCCCCGGTAGGACCGAATCCCACCCCTGATCCCTCCGCGAGGCATCGCGACCGGATCCGAGAGGAGTCCCCTTGGCCATCACCGGCCGCTTCGTCCTGCTGGCCCTGTTGGGCGTCCTGCCCGTCGTCCTCTATCCGGGCGCGACGTCGATCCTGCTGTGGGCCGCCCTGCTGGCCGCACTCGCCGGTGTCGATGCCGCGCTCGCCGCTTCTCCACGACGTGTCGGAATCACACGGACCCTGCCGGACAGCGTGCGGCTGGGTGAGCAGTGCAGCAGTTCACTCGTGCTGCGCAATGACACCTCGCGGATGTTGCGTGCGACCGTGCGGGAGGCCTGGCAGCCCTCGGCCGGTGCGGCGGATCCCGAGCAGGCCGTCGTCGTCCCGTCGGGCGAGGCGCGACGGATGACCGTGCTCCTCCGACCGTCACGGCGCGGCATCCTCCGGGTCGGGACCGTCACCATCCGCAGCGCCGGCCCGTTGGGTATCGCCGCCCGCCAGCTCAGCGTCCCGGCCCCGGGCGTGCTCCGCGTGCTGCCACCCTTCAACTCGAAACGCCACCTCCCCTCGAAGCTCCGCCGACTGCGGGAACTCGACGGTCGGTCCGCCGTGCAGATCAGGGGAGCCGGAACGGAGTTCGATTCCCTCCGCGACTACGTCCGGGGCGACGACGTCCGGTCGATCGACTGGCGCGCCACCGCCAGGCGCCGCGACACCGTGGTGCGCACGTGGCGCCCCGAGCGCGACCGCCGCGTCGTCGTCGTCCTGGACACGTCCCGCACATCGGCTGCTCGGGTCCTCGACGAGCCGCGCCTCGACACCGGTATCGAAGCGGCACTGCTGCTGTCCGTCCTCGCCGAGCGCGGCGGCGACAAGGTGCACTTCCTGGCCTTCGACCGCAGGCTCCGCGCCCGCGTCGATTCGACGGCCAAGGGCAACCTGCTGAGCTCGCTCGTGACGGCCATGGCGCCGCTCGAGGCGGAACTGATCGAGGCGGACTGGTCCCGCCTGCCCTCGCAGGTCCGCGCCGCATCGGCCCACCGCTCCCTCGTGGTGCTGCTGACGAGTCTCGATTCCGGCGCCGTCGAAGAAGGGTTGCTGCCGGCACTGCCGGGCCTGACCGAGCGTCACGTCGTCGTGGTCGCCTCCGTCCGGGATCCGCGCCTGGACGAGATGAGCGCCGACAGGTCGACGGCGGCCGCCACCTTCCGCGCGGCCGCCGCCGAACGCGCCCTGCTGGATCGCGCCGCCGTCGCGAACCAGATCCGACTCCTGGGCGCCGAGGTCGTGGACGCGGTGCCCGCGGAGTTGCCGCCCCAGCTCGCCGACGCCTACATCAGGCTCAAGGCCGCGGGGCGCCTGTGACGGACACACCCGCCCTCTGCTCGGGGATCCCCGGCGATCCGCACCTTCGGGTACACCGCCGGTTTCCGCGGTGCATCATGGTTGACTGGGTGTCCGAGCGACGGAAGTGGGCGGCATGATCTCGATCTACCAGCAGGCGATGGGCACTGACTTCGGCCGCCTCCAGCCGGAGTTGCGCGAGTACTTCGGGATGCACGCGGGAAGCGGGGTGTCGGGTCACGGACGAGGCGTCTTCGACGTCGCCGGCTGTCCTGCGTGGTTCGCACGGCCCGCGTTCCGACTGACCACCCTCGAGAACGCCTTCTTCCCCGAGTACAACAGCGACGTGCCCTTCACCATCAGCAACTACCCGCATGTCGACCCTTTCGGCCGCTCGGCCCTCACTGCCCGGCGCGAGCTCGATTTCGGCACGGCCCTTCGCGTGTTCGAGGACACGACCTCCCTGCAGGACGGCGTCCTCACCGACTACGTGGGCCGACACCGCCGGATGGCCACCCTGCTCACCTGCACGGCGACCGACGAGGGCCACATCCGCATGGTGTCCTCCCGGACGCGGGTATTCGCCGGGCTCCGGCTTCCCCTGCCCGATGCCCTGGGAGCGCTCGCATACGTGGAGCAGTGGTGGGACGACGACGCCGGCGCCTTCCGCATCAGGACGCGCGTCGTGCATCGTCAGCTCGGCACGCTCCTCGTCTACGCAGGGCTGTTCGAGTACGCCACCCAGGAGTTCGACGGCGTCCTGCCCTCCAGTGCGGAACCGCGTCGCTGGGAACAGCGCGTCTGACCCTGCCGAAGGTGCACCCGCCGGCGGAAAGGACCCCAGCGAAAAAACCGCCGACAGGCGGGACCTCACTATCCCTCCGCGCGGACCTGGTCGAGCGCGTCGGCGGCCTGCGCCAGGCGCGTGAGTACCCGGACGGCGTCGGACGGCGACCGCACCTCGAGACCGTGCTGTGTCGTGGCGGTCAACGCGGCGAGCGCCCGGACGGGCAACCCGACCCGCCGCCAGGCGGCCAGCACCGGTTCGACGAGGGCGCTGACCTGTGGCACCGGGCTGCGCGGATCGAGGATCGCGAGCCAGAGCTCGCGGCCCGATTCGATGTTCTCCGCGAGCGCTTCCCACTGGCGGTCGGTGATCGACGGCAGGTGCAGGGCGAGTGCCGTGGCCGAACTGGCGCGGGCGGCATCGAGCGCGACGTCGGAGTCGCCGGGCGCCAGCACGGTACCCGAGGCTCCTGCTGCGACGACCGACGCCGTCACGAGGTTCCATGCCTCTGTCGCCTCGCGCCGATCGATGGCCCGGAGGCTGCGGTATCCGCTCGCGGTGGGCACGCGTCCGCTGAGGATCCTGTCGGCGTCGGGTTCGTCGAGCTGGAGGATCAGTTCGGCCCCGCGGGCCACGGACGACGCCCGGCGCACGAATTCCGCGGCACCCGCAGCCAGTGAGGCGTAGAGCTCCCGCCGTGCGCCGTGATCGATCAGGACCCGTTCGCCGTTGTGCAGGTGCACGCCGGCGGCCAGCGACAGCGGACCCTGCAGATGCAGTTTCAGGCGGGGTGACGTGCGCTCCTCAGCGCCGGCGATGTCCCCGAGCGCATTGATGTCTGAGGACAGCGCGGACTCCGCACGCCGCTGGTCCTTGCCCGGCCGCTGCACGAGCCGCCACCCGTGGGGTTGGAGGTCGAAGGGCATCTCGACCAGGATCCCGAGCGTGCGCCCGATCTCGTCACTTCCCGGCCCGCGAGCGGCCAGGGACGGGAGGAAGGGGACGTTCGCCCCGCCGAGCTCGCCGCGCACGGCGCGATCGGCCTCGAGCGGATCGGTGCCGGGCCAGTCGCCGGCCGCCGTCGCCCGGACCGCGGTGGTTCCGTCCTCGTCAGCCACGGGCGTTGCCGGGGGGCGCCATCGGACCGGAAGCGGAAGGGTCCGGACCGGAAGGGTCCGGACCGGAAGGCTCCGGGTCCGAAGGGTCCGGACCGGAAGGCTCCGGGTCCGAAGGGTCCGGACCGGACGTCGTCGCGGGGCCGCGCGCCCCCTCCGACGTGGGCCTGCGGTTCTCCGAAATGGCCTGGTGGTGGCGGATGACCTCCGAGATGATGAAGTTCAGGAACTTCTCGGCGAAGGCGGGATCCAGTTGGGCTTCCTCGGCGAGCATCCTCAGCCGGGCGATCTGCGCGGATTCACGCTGCGGGTCCCCGGCCGGGAGGTCGTGTTCGGCCTTGAGGTGTCCCACGCGCTGTGTGGCCTTAAAGCGTTCGGCCAGGAGATACACGAGGGTGGCGTCGATGTTGTCGATCGAGCTCCGCACGGAGAGCAGCTCGGCCATTACCTCGGGGGCTACGTCTCCTGCGAGTGAACTGGCTGCCGGGTCGAAGCCACTGCGTGGATGCGTCATGGGTCCAGTCAAGCAGAAGCCGGCGGGGCGGGGTGAACTGCGACTAGCGCTGCGCCGTGGCCGGCTCGGGGCGGAGCGCGGACCGCGCGGAGTCGATCGTCGCCTGCCCCAGTACCCGCGTGCCCTGGTACAGCACCACGGTCTGACCGGGCGCCACGCCCCGCATCGGCTCGATCAGGCGGACCATCAGCTGCGCGGCGCCGTCAAACAGTCCTACGCTGGCCCGAGCGGCGACAGGATCACCATGGGCCCGGACCTGCGCCATGCAGTCGAACTCCTCCCCCGTAGCCACCTCGTCGATGGGAAGGCCGGCCCACGACACCTTGATGCCCCTCATCTCGTCGATGGCGAGCAGATGCTCCGGACCGACCACCACCTCGTTCTGCTTCGGGCGTATCTCGAGCACGAACCGGGGCTTGCCGTCGGCGGCAGGCGTACCGAGCTTGAGGCCGCGTCGCTGGCCGACGGTGAAGGCGTTCGCACCGGGGTGGCTGCCGATCCTCTCGCCGTCGACATCGAGGATGTCACCCTCGGTCATGTCGATGCGCTCCTCGAGCCACCCGCGGGTATCGCCGTCGGGGATGAAGCAGATGTCATGACTGTCGGGCTTGTTGGCGACGGACAGGCCACGTCGCTCCGCCTCGGCACGCACCTCGGCCTTCGACGGCGTCTCGGCGAGCGGGAACATCGAATGCCGAAGCTGCTCGTGCGTCAGGACCCCGAGCACGTAGGACTGGTCCTTCGCCCAGTCGGCGGCGCGGTGCAGCTCCGGGTTGCCGTCGGCGTCATCGATCACCTTGGCGTAGTGACCGGTGCAGACGGCGTCGAACCCGAGGGCGAGCGCCTTCTCGAGCAACGCCGCGAACTTGATGCGCTCGTTGCAGCGCATGCAGGGGTTGGGTGTGCGCCCTGCCGCGTACTCGGCGATGAAGTCGTCGACGACGTCTTCCTTGAACCGCTCGGAGAAGTCCCAGACGTAGTAGGGGATGCCGAGGATGTCGCACGCACGCCAGGCGTCCCGTGAATCCTCGATGGTGCAGCATCCGCGGCTGCCGGTGCGCAGGGTCCCGGGCATGCGGGACAGGGCGAGGTGGACCCCGACGACGTCGTGCCCGGCCTCCACCGCGCGCGCCGCCGCCACTGCGGAGTCGACGCCGCCGCTCATCGCTGCCAGTACCCTCATGATGAAAAACCCGTTCCTGCCGTTTGGATGGTCGATGCGTGGCCGGCCATACCGGCCTTGCGGGCGCGCTCGTACGCCCCGCCGATTGCGTCCACCACGGCGTCAACGTCCTGCGCCGTCGATGTATGCCCGAGGCTGAACCGTTGGGCCCCGCGGGCTTCGTCCTCGGTCAGCCCCATGGCCAGCAGGACGTGCGAGGGACGCGGGACACCTGCGGTGCAGGCCGAACCCGTGGAGGATTCGATGCCCGCGAGGTCGAGCAGGAACAGGAGCGAGTCCCCCTCGCAGCCGGGGAAGGTGAAGTGCACGTTGCCCGGGAGCCGCGCACCTTCGGGTGCCGGATGGGCGACGCCGCGCAGGACGGCTTCCGGTACCTTCCGCAAGATGCCGTCGATCAGGCGATCCCTCAGCGAGGCGAGGCGGGCCCCCTCGACCGCGAGGTGCGCGACGGCGTCGTCGGCCGCTGCGGCGAAGGCGGCGATACCGGCGCCGTCGAGCGTGCCGGATCTGATGTCGCGCTCCTGGCCACCGCCGTGCTGGACGGGAGTGAGGGCGACAGCGCGGCCGACGAGCAGCGCTCCGACTCCCACCGGCCCGCCGATCTTGTGTGCGCTCACGGCCATGGTGGCGAGGCCGGAGTCCGCGAAGGAGACCGGGAGGGACCCGAAGGCCTGCACGGCGTCGCTGTGGACCGGGATCCCGTAGCGCGCCGCCTCGGCGACGATGCTCTTCATCGGTTGCACCGTGCCGACCTCGTTGTTGGCCCACATCACGGTGACGAGCGCAGTGCGATCCGGTGCGTCGGCGAGTGCGGCGCGCAGGGCGTCCAGGGAGACGACGCCTGTCGGATCGACGGGGAGCCAGACGATCTCCGCGCCCTCGTGCCGCCCGAGCCACTCGACCGTGTCCTGCACGGCGTGGTGCTCGATCGAACTGCAGATGATCCGGGTGCGTGCTTCGTCCGCCGATCGCCGCGCCCAGTACAGGCCCTTGATCGCGAGGTTGTCGGCCTCCGTCCCGCCGGAGGTGAAGATGACCTCGGACGCATGGGCACCGGCCGCGGCGGCGATCGTCTCCCTGGCCTCCTCGACCGAGCGCCGGGCGCGGCGGCCCGAGCCGTGGAGGGAGGAGGGGTTTCCACTCCGGCTGAGTTCGAGGGTGAGAGCGGCGAGCGCCGGCGCCGAGATCGGCGTGGTCGCCGCGTGATCGACATACACGGGCATACCTCGATTCTACGGGCGCCGCGCGGCCGGGCCGATTCCGGTGGCGCCCGTCACGCCTGCCCGCGGCTACGTGAACGCCCGGTTCACGGTGGTATGAATGCAGAGTGGACAGTCAAGCAGCGGCTCCTTCCTCTTCCGGCACCTACCTGCCCGGTCTCCGGCATGCGGTGCACACCTTCGGCACGCGCACGATCGACTTCGACCGCCAGGTCGCCCTGATGGCGGTCGTCAACCGCACACCGGACTCGTTCTTCGACGGTGGTGCGACCTACGCGCTCCAGGCGGCCGTGGACGCATCGCTCCGGGCGGTCGACGACGGCGCGGACTGGGTGGACATCGGCGGCGCTCCGTTCTCCCCCGGAGAACCGATCCCCGCCGCGGAGGAAGCCGAGCGCATCGTCCCCGTCATCAGTGCGGTCCGCGACGCATCCGACGTCATCATCTCCGCCGATACCTTCCAGCCCGAGGTCGCCCGCCAGGCACTCGCCGCCGGCGCGAACGTCGTCAATGACACGACCGGGCTGCGGGACCCCGACATGGCGGCCGTGGTCGCCGAGGCCGGCGCGCACCTGGTCATCACGCACAGTCTCGCCGCACCCCGCACGGTGTTCCCGAGACCCACCTACGACGACGTCGTGCAGGAGGTCTCGGAGTTCCTCCTGCGCAAGGTCGACGAGGCCGTCCGGCTGGGCATCCCCGAGGACCGCATCCTCCTCGACCCCGGACACGACCTCAACAAGAACACACTGCACTCCCTGGAGATCACCCGCCGATTCGCCGAGATCGCCGGGCTTGGATTTCCGACCCTCGCCGCGGTCTCGAACAAGGACTTCATCGGCGAGACACTCGACCGGCCCAAGCGGGAACGCGTCGAGGGATCGCTCGCAGCCGCCGTGATCTGCATCCTCGGCGGGGCCCGCGTGGTCCGCATGCACAACGTTCCGGCGTCCCGCGCGGCCATCACCATGACCGAGGCGATCCTCGGCTGGCGGGAACCCGCCTACCTCCGCCATAACATGGGCGACCACAACGAACCGGCGGCACCATGATCACCTCCCTCATCCCCTCCGCACCCGGCGCCGCTGTCGACGACGACGCCCTGCACCGCATCTACGCGTACCCCGCCTCGGACAGGCCGTACGTCCGGTTCAACTTCGTCGCGGCCGCCGATGGCGCTGCGACGAGCGGAGGGTTCTCCGCCGGCCTCGGCAACGACGGCGACAAGCGCATCTTCACGGTCCTCCGACGCCTCGCCGACGTCGTGCTCGTCGGAGCGGGAACCATCCGAGCCGAGGGGTACGAGGGTGAGCTGGTCGACGACGACGCGCGGTCCTGGCGTGGAGCGCACGGGCTCGGCGAGCATCCGGCCGTCGCAGTCATCTCGGGGAGCCTCGCCCTCGATGCGACGAGCGGATTCTTCACGCAGGCTCCTGTCCGTCCCATCATCTTCACGTCCTCCAGCGCCCCCGCAGGAAAGCGCGCCGCGCTCGAGGCCGTGGCCGACGTCGTGGACTGCGGCACGGACACGGTGGACACATCCGCCGTCCTCGCCGAGCTCGAGCGGCGCGGTCTCCAGAAGGTCCTGTGCGAGGGCGGTCCGGCGGTGCTGGGCGGCTTCACCCGGTCCGACGCCGTGGACGAGCTGTGCCTGTCGATCAGCCCCCTCCTCGCGGGCGGCGACGGGCCGCGCATCTCCTCGGGCGACAGCCCGGGTGACGCCGTCGCCCTGACGCTCGCCTCGCTCCTCACGGAGGAGTCCGCCCTCTATACGCTGTACCGGCGGGCTTCCTGAGCCCGTCCCGGGGAGAACTTACCGGGCGGCTGCTCCGTTGTACCTGTGCCTGCACTTCCCAGGAAACGCTTCCCGGCATCCGAGCAGCAGGCGGACAGGGCTGACGGCTTTTGTCCGGACCCACCTGTGCCTCTAGTCTCAGGTGGTATCGGACAGCGGCTGCTCAGGCCGACGTCGGGTCCCGGTCCTGCCGGAACCGCGCAACTCCCAGGAAAGGCCGTCCATGGCAGAGGCACCACGGAAGTCGTATTACGACGTCCTCGGTGTGCCCCCGGAGGCCGACGCCAAAGCCATCAAGGACGCCTACCGACGTGCGGCACGCACGGCCCATCCCGATCTCGGTGGCAGCGCCGCCCGCTTCCACGACGTGGCCGTCGCCTATGAGATCCTCAGCGACCCACAGCAGCGGGAGCGCTACGACGCCGAAACCGGCCGCAGACGCACCACGCCATCCGGCGCTCCCCGCGCGGGTGCCGGCCCCGGCACCGGCTCGGCGGCATCTGGCGCACGGCAGTCGACGCGAACACGCGTCGAGGACGAGGAAGCCGCCAAGGCACCCCCGAACTACCTCCCGCCGTTCTCCCCGTCGGCTCCCCCGGCTGTACCCCTGATTCTCGCCGGGAAGCAGGTGCATGGCTCACCGCGGCAGCCGGGCATGTTCGGAAGGCTCAACGGGGGCGTCCGGGCCAGGATCGACGGCGAACTGAGGACCGCCGCCCTGCTCGAACGAGCCCTGCTTCCCACCTACCCCGCGGCGCGACTGGTCAACGGGGTCGAGTTCGACGACCGGGACGACACGGCAGCAGGACATGTGCTGCTCGCCGGTTACCGGATTGCCGTCATCGACTCCTTCACCGCGCCACCAGGCAATTTCTCCTGGGACGGCCGCTCCCTGCGCCACCAGGGCCGACTGATGGATTACCGCATGACCGTGACCGTGCGGGCCGTGCAGGATCTCTTCCCGGACTTCAACGTCGCCGGCTGGGTGGTCATCCACGGGGCGCCTGATAATCCCTTCGCCCCGGTGATCGACGTACCGCCCGGCTTCGACCGGTCATCGCCGAACCTGATCCAGGTGGTCAATGCCGGTACCGCCGTCCGCACCATCCGGTCATTCCTGGCCTCGGGTCCGACGCCGAACGTGGTGCAGCTGCCTGTGCTCGCGCGTTTGCTCGCCGCGGCCGGAAGCTAGGATGGAGCGGTGTTCCGCATCCTCTTCCACACCCCCGAGATCCCGGGCAACACCGGAGCCGCCATCAGGCTCGCCGCCGTCGCCGGCGCGGAACTGCATCTCGTCGAACCCCTGGGGTTCAGTCTCGAGGACTCGAAGCTGAGACGGGCCGGACTGGACTACCACGACCTCACCGTCCTCCACGTCCATGGGACGCTGGACGACGCCTGGGCCGCACTGAAGCCACGGCGGGTTTTCGCCTACACCTCGGACGGGGATGTGTCCTACACGGACATCGCCTATGAACCCTCGGATGTGCTGATGTTCGGGCGTGAGTCCGACGGCCTCCCAGCGGACGTCAAGCACGACGAGCACGTCACCGCCCGCGTCCGGGTTCCCATGCTGCCCTCGCGCCGTTCGCTCAACCTCGCCAACACCGCATCGATCGTGCTCTACGAAGCCTGGCGCCAACAGGACTTCGCAGGCGCGCAGCGATGATCGACGTCTAGGAGCCCCCATGCCCGCTCGCCATGCCGCAGCACTGCCCGACGGCGGCGCGGAACACTTCGACCTCCTCGCGCCCGCCGTCTGGAACCCGGTGAGCAACGCGGTCGTGGCCGCAGCCGACATCCTGCTGGGCGAGCGGGTCCTCGACGTCTTCGCCGGCACCGGCACCGGCACGGTGCCCGCGGCTCAGCTCGCGGGCCCCGCCGGTCATGTCGATGCCGTGGACCGTTCCTCCGCGATGCTCGACCTCGCGGAGGCGAAGGCGGAAGCGCTTGGACTCGAGAATGTCTCCTACCACTGCGCGGATCCTTCCGAGTGGACTCCCGACGCGCCGTACGACGCCATCATCAGTTGCTATGGCCTTCTCCTGCTCGACGACATGGACACCGCGATGGACCGCATCGTCCGCATGGTGCGTCCTGGCGGACGCGTGGCGCTCAGCGCCTGGGACGACAGGGCGCTCGAACCCTTCGGGGACCTTCTCCTCGATTCCATCCGCTCCCTCGGGACCACCCCCTCCGGCGGCGCCGCTTCGATCGGCCCGTCGGCCACTCCGGTCTTCGTCGAGAACCGCAGGCGCCTCGCATCGGCCGATCGTCTGCAGGAGTGGCTCGGCGCCCGGGGCCTCACCGACGTCACGGTGGAGAAGCTCGGGTTGGCCGTCCCCCTCGATGCCGACCATGCCTGGTCGCTCGCGCAGGGCAGCGGCTATCGAGCGTTGCTGCCGCATGATCCTGTCGCGCTGGAGCGCGTCAGGGATGCTCTTCTGGACCGGCTCGGCGATGACTTCGTCCTGAACGCGGACTCGCTGATCGCCGTCGGTTCGTACCGGGCGACCGAGTAGCACGACGCGCCGGGCCATCCGGGGATCTACCTGCTCCGAATGCCTGGTGTCAGCAGTTGACCGCGGACCGGCAGGAGTAATGGAATGGTGCTATTGCAGCAGGGACGTGTTCGTCCCCCGCAGCACGACCCTCCCGATGCTGTTCGGTTCGAGGCGTCCGGCGCTTTATGCTGGAGCCCTATGGAAACGCCACGAGTAAGCCGGGTCAGTCCCATCGCACCCGCAGCAGACGAGTCGGCCATTGATCCCAGCGCCGGTCCGACCCTGACCGATCTCCTGTTGCGCATCGCACGGCAGGACCGCACGGCCTTCGCGCAGTTCTACGAGCAGACGTCGAAGCGTGTCTACGGATTGGCGCGGCGAGTGCTCATCGATCCGGACCTGAGCGAGGACGCCACCCAGGAGGTCTACCTCCAGGTCTGGAACACCGCCGATCGCTTCAATCCAGCCCTCGGCAGCCCGATGGCCTGGCTCATGACCCTCGCTCACCGACGCGCTGTGGACAAGGTGCGCTCGGAGCAGAGTGCCACGGACCGGGAAGCCCGTTACGGGGCGGCAACCCAGACCATCGATCACGACGACGTCGTCGACACCGTCACCCAGCGCCTCGAGGCGGAGGGTGTCGTGAGGTGTCTAGACACTCTGACGGCCACCCAGCAGGAATCGGTGAAGATGGCCTACTACGGCGGGCTCACCTACCGTGAGGTGGCCGAGAAGCTCGGCGTCGCGGTACCGACCATCAAATCAAGAATCCGCGATGGATTACTCCGACTCAAGACATGCCTAGGGGTGATCTGAGATGCAGGACAAGGATATGAACAGACAATTTGCAGATGACCTCGAGACGGATCTGGCCCGCGGCCATGTCCTCGAGTGGGCCGAGCTCTACGCACTGGATGCCATCAGCAGCGAGGAGCGCTGGAACATCGAAGCGTTCCTGGAGGACGCGGACCCGACGACCAGGACAGCCTTCACCGAGCGGGTCCGCACCTGTCGGGAGACGGTGACATCGGCCTACGCGACCGACCAGGTGGAGCCTCCGGCCGACCTGTTCGAACGCATCGTCGCGCAGCTCCCCGGGGCGGACACCAGTGCCGCAGGGTCGGGACTACCGGCATCGCCGTCGTCCGTCGAAGAAGATGATCCCGCTTCCTCGGCAACAGGAGGGCCCGGGATCCAGGACGAGTTGGCGAACCGACGATCCGCTAAGGCTTCCATGTCCTCCCGGGCCGCCCGTTGGGCCGTGGGCGCAGCGGCCGCCGCAGTGCTCGCCGTCGGAGGTGTGACGATCGCCCAGAACCTGCAGCAGACCACCGTCGAGCAGCAGGTTCTCGAGGCGTCGGACGTCAGGACCGAGCAGTTGACGCTCCAGGCCGGAGGGACCGCGGAACTCGCCGTCTCCAGCAAGCAGGATGCCGCCGTCGTAACACTCAATGGAATACCCGCTCCCGCCGAGGGATTCGTGTACCAGATGTGGCGGATCCCTGCCGACGGAACGGCGCCGGTCTCGGTGAGCACCATGACCGGGGACGACGTCGCCGGTAGCGCGGTCACCGAACTACCCGAGATCAGTGGCTTCAGTGCCATCGCCATCACCGTGGAGCCCGAAGGCGGATCCGAGACGCCGACACTGCCGATCGTCGCCGAGATCCCACTCGGCGCCTAGGTTCCCGGCTCGACAACGCACTTCTCAGCCCCGTCGATCCTTCGGCGGGGCTGTTGTGCTTGATGCCTGGCGGGCGCGGTGCGGGCGCACCTGCGCCTAGAAGCCTGCGATGGTCTCGTCCGTGTTGACGCCGACGACGTGGAAGGCCTCCGCGCTCCGTCCCTCCGGCAGGCCGCCCCGCCGGGCATTGTCCTGCAGGATGGCACGAACCCTGGACTGCATCCGATCGACGTCCGGGTGCTGGCTCCGATGCGCGGTGATGGCGGCGAGCTTCTGGTCCTCGAGCCCGGTCACGTCCACGAAGCGGTTCTCGTGGTGCGACGGCGCTCCGTAGAACCACAGCCACGGAACACGGTAGCTCCGGAGGCCGGCCGCCTCCAGCTCCGGATACGCGAAGGGATTCTCCACGGCCGGGTATACCGCCCGGGTCACAGCCTCCCCGCACGCGAGGTGATCGGGGTGGCTCTTCTGGATCCGGTCCCAGCTCCGTTCGGGGTGCATCGACAGGACGACGTCGGGCCGGACTTCCCGCATGCGGCGGACGATCCCGCGGATCACGGTGTCCGTCGGCTCGAGGAACCCGTCGGGTTGCCCCAGGAACGTCACGTCCGTGACGCCGACGATCGCGGCGGCGGCCCGCTGTTCCTCGCGACGGAGCTTCGCGAGACCCGGCCGGTCCTCGTCGGAGAATCCTCCCGCATCACCGTCCGTCAGGATGCAATAGCTGACCGATACACCGGCTGCGGTCCACCCCGCGATGGTCGCCGACGCACCGAAGTCGATGTCATCTGGGTGGGCGGCGAAGACCAGGACGCGCTCGGGCGAAGCCTGCGTCCGTTGACCGGCCGACACCCCTACAGCCCGCGCTTCCGGATCTCCTCGGTGGCCTGCGGCAGCACCGTGAAGAGATCGCCGACGATCCCGAAATCCGCGATCTCGAAGACGGGCGAATCGGCATCCTTGTTGATCGCGACGATCACCTTGGAGGTCTGCATACCGGCTTTCTGCTGGATGGCACCCGAGATGCCGGCCGAGATGTAGAGCTGCGGTGACACGGTCTTGCCCGTCTGGCCGATCTGGGCCGAGTGCTCGATCCAGCCGGCATCCGTCGCTGCCCTCGACGCACCGACCGCCCCTCCCAGTGCATCCGCGAGGTCCTCGAGCGGACCGAAGTTGCCGTCCACGCCTCGGCCTCCCGCAACGATCACCCGGGCCTCGGCGAGTTCGGGGCGTCCGCTGACGGGCTTGTCCGTCCGTCCGGTGATGCGGGCCACGGCCGGTGGTATCTCTACCGGGATCTGCACTTCGCGGGGTGCCGATGGGAGGCCCGCCTCGACGGCCTCGAAGGTGTTCGGCCTGACCGTCAGGATCGTCACCCCGGTGGTCACACGGCAGCTGACGGTGTAGGAACCAGCGAAATCGGCCTTGGTCGCCGTCAGGTCACCGTCCAGGGCGACGACGTCCGTAATGACGCCGGACTCCAGCCGGACCCCCACACGCGCGGCGATCTCCTTCATCTCGTAGGAGTTGCCGAGTAGGAGGATGCCTGCTCCGGACACACGTACGGCCTCGGTGAGGAAGGCCGCCTTGCCTGCCACGAGCACCTCGGACACAGCACCGGAATCAGGACGGTAGACCTCCTCGACACCGTACGAGCCGACGCCGTCGAGGTAGGCCTGATCGGCGTCACCCGCAAGTGCGACGACGCCGTCGCCGAGGGTGCCACCGAGCGAGAGGAGTTCGCGCTCGCTCTTCGCGAGGCTCGCCCCGGCATGATCGAGGAAGACGAGGACTGTGGTCATGGCGGGAACTCCTGGGAAGAAGGGCGGGTTGGGTCGGAGCGGACTAGAGGAGCTTCTGCCCGGCGAGGAAGTCGACCAGCCGGATGCCGGCGTCGCCTTCGTCCGTGATGACGATTCCCTGGCTGCGGGGCGGCCTCGGTGCAGCGGCCTCAACCGTCGTCCACGAACCGGCCCGTCCCACGTCGTCGGCCTGGAGCCCGACGTCGGAGAGGGACAGTACCTGGATCTGCTTCTTCTTGGCCGCCATGATGCCCTTGAAGTTCGGGTAGCGCGGCTCGTTGATCTGGTCGGTCACCGAGACGAGCGCAGGAAGGGGCGCTTCGATGGTCTCGGCGTAGGTGTCGTTGTCGCGACGAGCGGCGAGTGTCCAGCCGCCGTCGCCGGGCGTGAGGTTCAGGGACGCGGCGAACGTGACCTGGGGCAGGGCGAGCCGTTCGGCGAGCTGAGCCGGCACGAGGGATGTCTCGCCGTCCGTGGACGCCATGCCCGTGAGGATCAGGTCGAAGGGACCGACACGCTGAAGGAGCGCGGCAAGGGCTTTGGAGGTGGCCGAGGCGTCGGAGCCGTTCAGGGCGTCGTCGGTCAGGTGGACGCCGTCGTCGGCTCCTATCTGGAGTGACTTCTTCACCGCGGCAACAGCGCCGGCAGGCCCCATCGTGATGGCTGTGACCCGGTGTCCGGCGTCCGCTCCCCCATGCGCCTCGACCAGCTGGAGGGCCGCTTCGAGGGCGTACTCGTCCAGCTCGGAGAGAATACTCTCGGAGCGGACGGTCGTCAGGTCGTCACCGCTGATATGCCGGTCGAACTGCGCGTCGGGAACATGCTTCACCAGGACCGCTATGCGCAATCCTTGTGCTGGGGCCTCGTCCATGAATGACCTTCCTCGTTCCGGGATCTTCCCACCGACTAGCTAACCACAGAGGGCTGACGCTCAACGCTCATCGGGATACCTGCGAGCTCCGACATGAGCGCCGTCGTGCCTGCGCCCGCGCTCCCTCGTTCAACGAACAGGAGGCGGTCCCGGATCCGGGGCCGCCTCCTGTTCATTCCCGCACGGGGTGCTGACTGCTACGGGGTGGGCGCCTGGGCGAGGGTGACCTCGATCGTGCGTGACTCGCCACCGCGGAGGATCTCCACCGGCACCTGCTGGCCCACGGTCTGTACCCGTACCGCCGCGGTCAGCGACTGCGGGTCGCTGACCGTGTAGGTGCCGACCTTGGTGATCACGTCGCCCACCTCCAGCGACGCGCCCTCCGCCGGTGACCCCGGCTCGACCGACTCGACGAGCGCGCCCGATGGGAAGCTCGAGTCGCTCTGCGCCCCATCACTCAAGGCGGGCGTGACGCTGACCCCGAGGAAGCCGTGGGTGGCCTCGCCATTCGCGATGATCTCCTTCGCGATGCGGTCCGCATAGTTGATGGGGATGGAGAATCCGACGCCGATGTTGCCTGTCGACTCCCCGGAGCCGCCCGAGGCGATGGCGACGTTCACGCCGATGATCCTGCCGTCCGCGTCCACCAGCGCGCCGCCGGAGTTGCCCTGGTTGATTGCGGCGTCGGTCTGGATGACGTTCAGAAAGATGGAGCCCTGCGACTGCGTCGGCTGTTCGCCCGAGCCACCCGGGGGCAGGAAGTTGAAGCCCTCGCCGTCCTCGGACTCCGTACTGTCCGGCTGCTCCTCCGGTACGGCCGACGACGCGACGCTGATGGTCCTGTTGAGGGTCGAGACGATGCCATCGGTGACGGTGCCGCTGAGGCCCAGCGGAGCACCGATCGCGATCGCGGTGTCGCCGACGTTCAGTTCGTCGGAGTTACCGAGGGTGGCGGCGGTGAGATCCGGGGCGTCGACCTTGATGACGGCGAGGTCGCTCAGCGGATCGGTTCCGACCACGGTGGCAGGGAAGACCCGGCCGTCGTTCAGCTTGACCTCGATGGTCGGTTCCGACACCTGACCGCCCAGTGTCACCACGTGCGTGTTGGTGAGGATGTGACCGTCGGTGTCGAGGATGATGCCCGATCCCGAACCGCTGGCGCTCCCACCGCTGACCGCGATCGTGACGACGCTCGGCGAAGCGGTGACCGCGGCACCCGTGATGGTGTTCACGTCGTCGGTGTTGTTCACCACGACCGACTCGGGTGGTGCCTGCGATGTCACGGGGGCCGCGCTGGTATCGAGCGCGTTGAAGCCGGCGGTGGCCACGCCACCGCCGATGAGCCCTGCGACGAGGACACCAGCGGCGAAGGTGGCGAGCCCGACGCGCTTGCGGTCCTTGACGGCAGTCCGGCCGCCGGCGTCCTGCACCGGGTGCCCGTAGCCGCTCTGCTCGCCGTAGAAAGGTTGGTGGCCCGCGTAGGCGGGGTGCGGTGCGGAAGCGGCCTGGTAGCCCTGGTGACGGGGATCGGCATCCGGGGCGGGGAAGGACTGATGCCGGGCCGTCGGTGGATCGGTGCTCGGATGAGCGGCTGTATCGGAGTAGTCCCCCACTGGATCCCCACGGTGCTGCGCCTCGGGGGAAGACCCGCCGGCCCCTGCCGGCTGCTCGTTCGTGGACTGCTCATTGTTCCAGCCCGTCCCCCAGGACGGCGGGGTCTGCGGCTGCGGGGGCAATGGGCGGTCGGAGTTGCCCTGTGAGCCGTGCTGCTCGTTCATGGGAGGTCCTTTCATTGCTGTTGACCACATCCTGGCAACTCCTGCTGAGCGTCGAGCATGCGTTGGCTGTGCGGTTTCTGTGAAGTGTCTGGGATCGAAGGGCGCCCTGGCTCCTTCCATCGAAGGAACCGGCTGCGTCTCCAGTATCCTCCGCGCGCCGTTCCTCGAGGTCGAGGGATACGAGTCGGCCCGGCAGGGATCACCTATCGCCGTCGCCGTGCTAAGGGGACGGCCACCGATACCGGCTCGGATGGCGACCCCGTGGCTTTCGCTAGGGGCACAAGGCGCGGTGGTGGACGCCCTCCCACCCCAACCATAGAATCGGAAGGACAGGGAGCCTCCGGCGTCCACCGACCCCGGTCCTGGGATCGGTGAGGTCCGGAGGACGTGCTGAAGGGTCGAAAATGCGAATGTTGAGCGGGCGCGCCTGCGTCACTGCTGTCCTGGGCGCCGTCGTGGCGCTCCCCCTGGTCTCGAGTGCCGCGGCATTCGCGGACCAGCCGATCACTTTCCCGTCCGGCGACTACGTGATCGACAACGCCGACGCCCTCACCGCGGGTGAGGAGACCGAACTCGAAGCCGCCATCGAGGACCTGCGGTCGCAGGAGGGCTTCACCGTGCGGGTCGCCTACGTCGACACGTTCGAGAGTCCGACGACCTCCAGCGACTGGGCCACGGCCACCGCGCAGCTCAACGATGAGACATCGAACGAAGCGCTCCTGGGCATCGCCATCGATCAGGGTCAAGCGACCTACGTCGTCGGCAGTGGATCGGCGATCGGCGGACAGGGCCAGTCGCTGTACGACCAGTACATCAGCCCTGAGCTGCAGGGAGGGAACTTCGCAGACGCCGGGCTGGCGGCCGTGCAGGGGACGGAAGAGGCGCTCTCGGGCTCCAGCGGCGGAGGGGGCGCGAACGGCGGTACCACGACGGGCACCAGCGGTTCCTCGGGAGGCAGCGGGCTCGGCGGCCTCGTCCTGGTAGGCGGGCTGGTGGCCGTGGCGGGTGCCGGCGGCTACCTGCTGCTCAAGAACCGTGGTGGCAACAGCGCACAGCGCAAGCGCGAGGAGTACGGCTACGGGCCCGTACCGTCCGCGACCGGCGAAGTGGTCGATCCGCTGGCCTCCGTCAGCGTGGAGGACCTGCGCAAGCGGGCGGGCAGTCTCCTGGTGGCGTCCGACGACGCCATCAAGTCCAGCGAGCAGGAGCTCGGCTTCGCAGAGGCGCAGTACGGCGCGGACGCCATCACCACGTTCTCCCAGGACATCGCCGGCGCGAAGCAGCACATGAGCGAGTCCTTCAAACTGCAGCAGCAGCTGGACGACCACATCCCCGACACCGAGCAGCAGCAGCGCCAGTGGCTCGGCGAGATCATCCGCCGGTGCGAGGAGGTCAACTCCTCCCTGCAGGCCCACAAGGCGGATTTCGATGCCCTGCGCGAACTGGAGCGCAATGCCCCGGAGGCCCTCGCCCGTGCGCAGTCGGCTGCCGAGCAGGCACGCCGGCGGTTCAGTGCGGCCGAACAGGCCCTGCGGAACCTGCAGGGCCGGTACCTCGAGACCGCGACGTCGCAGGTTTCGGACAACATCGAGCAGGCCCGGGAACGGCTGAGCTTCGTCGAGAGCGCCGCTACCGAAGCGCAGTCCCGGATGTCGGCCGGGGATACGGGACGCGCCGTCGTCGCGGTCCGGGCCGCGGAGGAGGCGGTGCACCAGAGCGCCGTCCTCCTGGATGCCATCGACAAGCGCTCCGAGGAGCTGGGCGCAGCCGAACGCGAACTCGAACACGCGCTGCCGGAGACAGAACAGGACCTCGCTCAGGCGCAGGCCATGGACCGGACAGGACAGTACCGGGACCTCGCGGGGCCCATCGCGGCCGTGCAGTCGGCTGTCACGACGGTGCGTCAGGAACGGCAGAATCCCCGCAGCAATCCCCTCGCCCTGCTGCAGCGCCTCGAGTCCGCGCATGCACAGCTCGACGCCGCCCTCGGCGGTGTGCGCGACCAGGCGGAGAACACCCGCCGTGCCCAGGATTCCCTGCAGCACGCGATCATCGCCGCGCAGTCCAGCATCTCCGGCACCGCGGACTACATCCGCGCACGCCGTGGTGGTGTGGGCAGCGAGGCCCGCACCCGCCTCGCCGAAGCAGAGCGCAACCTCGACTATGCCGTCGACCTCCAGCGCTCCGATCCCGTCACGGCCCTGTCCCACGCACAGCAGGCCACGACGCTCGCGGATCAGGCCGCGCAGCTCGCCGAGCAGGATGTGGACGGCTTCGGCCGCGGCGGCATGGGCATGGGCGGCATGTACGGCGGACGCGGTGGCGATGGCATGGGCGGCGCACTCCTCGGCGGCATCCTCCTCGGATCCATCCTCAACGGTGGCGGCTTCGGCGGCGGCTTCGGGGGTGGGTACGGCGGAGGCGACGGCGGTGGTGGCTTCGGCGGCGGCGACGGCGGCAGCTTCGGCGGTGGTGGCTTCGGCGGGTTCGACGGCGGGGGCGGCGGCTTCGGGGACTTCGGAGGGGGCGGCGGCGACTTCTAGGACGCTCAGCCTCCTCCAGCAGCAGGACGCAAGGACTATCACGAAGAATCGAAAGGGAAATCAATGGTAAAGCAGTCAATTTTCGGCAGGATCGCCCAACTCACCCGAGCCAATGTCAACTCACTGATCGACCAGGCCGAGGATCCGCAGAAGATGCTCGACCAGATGGTCCGCGACTTCACGAACAGCATCGCCGAGGCCGAGAGCGCCGTCGCCCAGACCATCGGCAATCTCCGGATGATGCAGGACGACTACAACGAGGATGTCGAGAACGCGCGCAGCTGGGGCAACAAGGCCCTCGCCGCGTCCCGCAAGGCCGACGAGTACCGCTCGTCCGGCGATGCCGCCGACGCCCAGAAGTTCGACAGCCTGGCGAAGGTAGCCATCCAGCGCCAGATGGCGGCGGAGAACGAGGCGAAGGGCGCCGAGCCGACCATCGCTTCGCAGACGGAGATCGTCGACAAGCTCAAGGACGGCCTCAACCAGATGAAGGGCAAGCTGGGCGAGCTCACGACCAAGCGCGACCAGCTCATCGCCCGGGCCCGCACCGCACAGGCGCAGTCCCAGGTGCACGACGCCGTCAAGAGCATCGACTTCATGGATCCGACCAGCGAGGTGGGCCGCTTCGAGGAGAAGATCCGACGCGAGGAGGCCCGGGTCCGCGGACAGCAGGAGTTGGCGTCGTCGAGCCTCGACGCACAGTTCGAGAGCCTCGAGGACCTCGGTGAGCAGACCGAGATCGAGGCTCGCCTGGCCGCCCTGAAGTCGGGGGCGGGCTCGCAGTCTGCGATCGGCCAGGGCGCAGGAAGCGGCGCGGACGCCGGTACGCCGTCGACCGCGGGTGAGACCACCTACTGACGGATCGCGCCTGACAGAGCGCCCGCATAGCACAGGGGAACCGCTGCCGCCCGGCCGCGGTTCCCCTGCTGTCCGGCCGGTTCCACCCGCCTGCAGGCAGGTTAGATTGGCTCCATGGCTGTGACACTGGTGTGGTTCCGCGACGATCTCCGAATCTCCGACAACCCCGCGCTCGCCGCAGCCGCGGACAGCGGGGACGACGTCGTCGCCTGCTATGTCCTCGACGAGGAGACGGACGGGATCCGGCCGCTGGGCAGTGCCTCCAAGTGGTGGCTGCACCACTCACTCGTGGCACTGGATGCGTCCCTGACGGAACTCGGCATACCCCTGCTCCTCCGCCGCGGTGCCGCCGGAGACGTGATCCCTCAGCTCGTGCACGAGAGCTCCGCTCACGCCGTCGTCTGGAACCGCCGGTACGGCCTGACCGAGCGGACCACCGATTCCGCCCTCAAATCGTCGCTCTCCGACCAGGGCGTCGATGCCACCAGCTATCAGGCGAACCTGATGTACGAGCCGTGGGAGGTCACCGCCGGGTCCGGTAAGGCCTACAGGGTCTTCACGCCCTTCTGGCGGGCCTGCCTCGCCTCCCGCACCCCCCGCAAGCCCCTGCCTGCGCCGGACGCACTGCACGGCCCCCACCTCGACTCCGACGACCTGCCCACGTGGGGACTCCTTCCCACGACTCCCGACTGGGCGGAGGGCCTCCGTGACACCTGGACGCCCGGCGAAGCGGGCGCCCACCAGCGGCTCGACGATTTCCTCGATGGGGCGGTGGGGGGATACAAGGACAACCGCAACCTCCCAGCCCTCCGTGGCACCAGCATGCTCTCTCCCCACCTTCGTTTCGGCGAGATCAGCCCGTTCGAGGTCTGGCACGCTGCGCAGGACCACAAGGACAGCTCCACGGCCGAGGACATCCGGGTGTTCGGCTCCGAGCTCGGCTGGCGCGAGTTCAGCTGGCAGCTGCTGTACTTCAACCCGGAGCTCGCCACCGTCAACTACCGCCCGGAGTTCAATGCGTTCACTTGGGAGAGCTCCACCGAGGCGGAGCTGAAGGCCTGGCAGCGCGGCCACACGGGTTACCCCCTGATCGACGCCGGCATGCGCCAGATGTGGCAGATCGGCTGGATGCACAACCGTGTCCGCATGGCCACGGCATCCTTCCTCATCAAGAACCTGATGATCGACTGGCGCGTGGGCGAGAAATGGTTCTGGGACTGCCTGGTCGACGCCGATGCCGCGAGCAACGCTGCCAGCTGGCAGTGGGTCGCCGGCTCAGGTGTGGACGCCAGCCCCTACTTCCGCATCTTCAACCCGGTGCTGCAGAGCAAGAAGTTCGATCCGAAGGGCGCCTATCTCGTCCGCTTCGTTCCGGAACTGGCGGACGCCGACAACGTGCACGAACCGTGGAAGGGCTCGGCACCGGGCTACCCGGCTCCCGTCGTCGACCTCAAGGAGAGCCGCGAGCGTGCCCTGAGCGCGTACAAGGCCCTGTCCGAGTCCTAACTTCCCAGCCCGGTGGGGGGGCCGACGGGCGTCACACCTCCGCGGGAGGCCCTGCATCACCCCGATTCTCTCGGACACAACAAGAAGTCCGGCCCTCCCGAAGGAGGACCGGACTTCTTATTCGTTGCGGGGACAGGATTTGAACCTGTGACCTCTGGGTTATGAGCCCAGCGAGCTACCGAACTGCTCCACCCCGCGGCGTGTAACTAACGTTACCGGCCGCGGGGCCCCGAGGCAAATCGAGCGGCTGCCCGACTCCCCCGGCTACTGCCCGGCGCCTCCCGAAACCCTTTCCTCGGCGTCGAGCGCCCGCTGCAGGGCGTCCTGCAGGCGGTCCTGCGCCTCCCCATAAGCAGCGAAGTCGCCGGCTGCGAGGGCAGCGTTGCCGTCCTGGATGGCGGTGTTGGCGTCATCCAGGGCCGTCCGCAGGTCCGCTGCGGGATCGCCCGTCGTGGTGCCGGGCGTGCCTCCCTCCGAGGGGCTCGGAGTAGGAGTCGGCGTCGGAGTAGCTCCCTCGCCGTCCCCTTCTGCCGGTGCCGCCGGATCCTCGGGGGTCTCGCCGACATTCTCGCTGTCGCCGGTCGTGGCACCCGAGTCACCGCCGAACACCTGGTCGAGGGCCTCTGCGAGTGTCGGCGCGAAGCCGACGTCGTCGCCGAAGCTCACGAGTACGCGCCGCAGGACCGGGAACGAACTGCTGCCCGAGGACTGCACGTACACGGGCTGCACGTAGGCGATACCCCCGCCGATCGGCAGGGTCAGCAGGTTGCCGTTGATGACCTCGGAGGCACCCTGCCGCAGCAGGTTGAGTTCCTGCGAGACAGTGGTGTCCGAGTTGAACAGGTTCTGCGCCTGACCCGGACCGACGACGGAGTCCTGCCCCGAGCTGTCCAGCAGCGTCAGCCGCCCGTAGTCCTCGCTCTTGACGCCGTCCTCACCCGTGCCCGCATCGCCGTTCGCCGCGAGGAACCCGTACAGCACGTTCCTCGGGGTCTGGCCCTGCGGTACGAAGGGGATGTACGGCGTCGTCAGGGAGAAGGCAGCCTTGTCCTGGTTGGGCATCTGCAGGGTGAGATAGAACGGTGGCTGGCGGTCCGTCGTCGCCGCAGCCGCCGCGCCGTCGGCACTCCCACCCGGATCAGCAGGCACGTTCCAGGCCTCGCTGTTGTTGTAGAACTCGTCCGTCTCCGTGACGTGGTACTTCGCGAGGAGTTCACGCTGCACCTTGAAGAGGTCTTCGGGGTAGCGGACGTGTGCCATGAGGTCGGCCGACATCTCGCTGAAGGGCTTCAACGACGACGGATACACCTTCTGCCAGGACTTCAGGACAGGATCCTGGTCGTCCCAGGCGTAGAGGTTGACTGATCCGTCGTAGGCGTCGACCGTCGCCTTGACCGCGTTGCGGATGTAGTTGACCCGCTCGGCAGGCAGTGCCGTGGCGAGACCTTCCGCGGTCTGGGAATCCTGCGTCGCGGACTCGAGCTCCTGTTCGGTCGAGTAGGGGAAGTTCGCGCTGGTGGTGTAGCCATCGATGATCCACTTCACCCGGCCGTCGACGATCGCCGGGTAGCTGTTGCCATCCAGGGTCAGGTACGGGGCGACCTTGCGGACGCGGTCCACCGGGTCCCGGTCGTAGAAGATCTGGGACTCGCTGTTGACCTGATCGGAGAGGAGGAGATCGGTGGACTGGAACTTCAGCGCGTAGACCAACCTGTTGAAGGCGTTGCCCACGTCCGGTCCACCCTCGCCACTGAATGTCGTCCGTGACTCTGTATCGGAGTTCTCGTTCTGCGGGCGGTCGATTTCCGCGGGCGCCTGGCCCTCGGGAGCCCCGACCACCGAGTATTCCGGCGAATCCTCTCCGAAGTAGATGCGGGGCTCGTAGGTCGATTCGTCGCCGAGCACGCCCGTGGAGGGGATGCCGGACTGCAGGAAGGACGGGCGTCCGTCGGGCTCGACGGTCGAACCGGCGGCGGCGACGACGCCGTAGCCGTGGGTGTAGAAGACGTGCTCGTTGACCCAGCCGTCCGGGACGCCGTTGGTATCGAGTTCGCGGACCGCGATGACGGTGTCCTGCACCTCTCCGTCGATCTCGTACCGGTCGACGTTGAGGGTCTCGGGGAACTGGTAGTACTGCCGGAACTGCTGGAGCTGGCTGAAGGCGTCCGAGACGAGGTTGGGATCGAGCAGGCGGATGTTGGCCGTCGTCTCGCCGTCGTCGCCGAGGGCTCCTACCTGCGGAACGCTCTCCGGCGCGTAGGGCTCTACCTCTACCTCATCCAGGCCGTAGGCCTCACGGGTCAGGTTGATGTTCCGGTCGATGTACTCGCGCTCGAGGTTGAGCTCCGACGGACGGACCTGGAAGCGCTGCACGATGGACGGGTAGACGCCGCCCGCGAGGAGAGCGGTGATGATGAGCATCGCCGTGCCGATGAGCGGCAGGCGCCAGCGTCCGATGAAGGCCGACGCCACGAACAGGACCGCGACGATGATGGCAGCGACCGCGAGGATGGCCTTGGTGGGGATGACGGCGTTGACGTCGGTGTAGAGCGCTCCGGCCCATGTCCCCTGGTTCAGGAGGGTGTCATAGCGGTCGAGCCAGTAGTTGACGCCCTGCAGGACGAGGAAGAGGGCTGCGATGACCGCGATCTGGATGCGGGCGGCCTTCGTCGTGAAGAGGCCCTTCTCCTCGAGGCGGATGCCGCCATAGAGGTAGTGCGTCAGGATCGTCGCGATGGCGCTGATGATGACGACGCTGATGAGGAAGCCGACGACGAACTTCAGGAACGGCAGCGTGAACATGTAGAACCCGTAGTCCATGTTGAACTCGGGGTCCCTGGTGCCGAAGGGAACCTGGTTCAGGAACAGCAGCACCTCCTGCCACTGCGAGGAGGCCGCGGTGCCTGCGAAGGCTCCGAGGACCACGGGGATACCGAGCATCAGCAGGCGGCGGATGGGCTCCAGCTGCGCCTGGTACCGGTTCAGGTTGTCCTGGACGGCACTGTCGGGCGCGTAGATGGGCCTGCTGCGGAACGCGATGCGGAGGCTCAGGAAAACGGCCCCTGCCATGACGAGGAACGCGACGACGAAAAGGACGATCCTCGACAGGTTCTCGGTCACGAACACCTCGAGGAACCCGACCTGGTTGTACCAGAGCACGTCGGCGTAGACCTGCGACAGGTAGACGAAGGCGATCACGATCACCGCCACGACGATGATGGTCGGGATCAGCGGACTGCGACGCCGACTCGTTGATGCACTTGCTGGGCTCGGCCTACTGCCGAACGGACGGTCTGGTCCGGATGTCACATCTACCTCATCGTTAGCTGCTGCGGGTCACGACGACCGGTGTCCCGCGTCGCTCCCCCGGCCCGCACGCGGACAGAGGACAGCGTGCAGTTCCGCCCTTCGTGCTTTCATTCTGCCCTGTCCACGCTCAGCCGGACCAATTAGGTTCCCGCCTGCCGCTGGGGAGGCACGATCGTCATCCAACCGTGTCTTACGTCGTCGTGGTCCGGCCACGTCAGCCGGAATCCATATCAGCAGGCCGGGAGCCCGGCAGGATCCGCACCGGAACCGAGCGTCTCGACGGCCTCCACCGCATCATCGATGGTCTCCACCTTCACGACGGTCAGCCCGTCGGGGATGTTGTCCACCACCTCGTCGCAGTTCTCCGCGGGGGCGAGAAAGAACTCGGCACCACCGGACCGTGCACCGACGAGCTTCTGGGCAATACCGCCGATGGGACCGATAGCCCCTACCGAGTCGATGGTCCCGGTGCCCGCGAAGTGCCGTCCCCCCGTGAGGTCCCCCTCCGTCAGGCTGTCGATGATGCCGAGCGCGAACATGGTTCCGGCGGAGGGTCCGCCGACGTTGTCGAGCTGGATCGTCACCTCGAACGGGAAGTCGAAGGTCGAGGCCAGGAGGATCCCGAGCTGGAAGTCGCCCTCGTCCGACTCCTTCGGCAGCACGGACACGTCGAGTTCGGCTCCGTCGCGGACGATCGAGAGATCGGCCGGGGCACCATCGGCGTCGCCCAGCGTGGCACGCAGGGTCTGGATGTTCTCGATCGGCTTCCCGTCGATGCTTCGAAGGACGTCACCCTTTTGCAGTGCACCCTCGGATGCGGAGTCCTCAGCCAGGCCGGCGACCGACAGTTCCTCGGTGAAGTCGATGTTCTCGTGGGACAGTGCGGCTGCGATAGCCGATTCCTGCGACGAGGTCATGGCGACGGCATTCTGCTCCTCCACCTGGGACGACGTCGTGCCCTCCGGGTACACGAGTTGCTCGGGCAGGACGTTCTCGTTCGGATTCGCCCAGGCGCGGAAGGTGTCCAGGACATTGACCTGGCCATTCGGACCGCCGCTCACGAATACCGTGGTGAGGTCGAGCTCGCCCTCGGGCGGGAAGGTCTCCCTGCCCTCAACCCGGATGAGTGGCTGCCCGTTCACCTCTCCGATGGTGTTGAAGGTGGGGCCCGGCGATTCGATGACGTACGGCGAGGGGAGGAGTACGGCGGCCGCACTCAGAACGACGGCGAGACCGCCTGAAACCGCCATCGCTCGGAATCGCACGTCCCTGGGCCGCGCGGGTTCCCCGGGGCTGTAGGTCTCGAAGTGAACAGGCTGCGTCACTGCGCTTCTCTCTATAGGGCGGGCCGTGCGACGGCGCACGATGCACCCTTCCGGCCTTCCCAGAATAGACGCTCCGGCCGACACCCCTTCGGACGGGACGCCGGAGGAGACGCCGCAAGGAGCCTCCACTGCCGGTGGAGGCTCTTCTTCCCCACCCGCTGCAGGCACTCGGCACCCACGAGCGGCGCACTTTGCCCTGAGCGAACGATCCAGCGCAGGTGGGACACCTCCCATCCCGGGCCGGTAGCGTGATCTCCACAGCCGGCACGGATGGCGTTACCACTCCTGCCCGGACCCGCCAAGCTACAACCAGGACCGGTGGTATCAGTGACCAACCCATCCAACCCATCCAACCCCCCGAACGGCGACGACGACACGCCCCAGGACCCGCTCTCCGAGATGCTGGCGAAGATGTTCGGCGGTGGCGCCGCAGGGTTCGACCCGCAGGAGATCGCAAAAGCAGCGGGCCTGCCCTCGGACCCCGCAGCCATGGCCATGATGATGCAGCAGGTACAAGCCATGTTCTCCACGCCCAGCGATGGCCCCGTGAACTGGCAGATGGCCCACGAGCAGGCGAGGCGGGTCGCCGCCTCCGACAACGACCCATCGGTCACCTCCCTGCAGCGCAGGAGCGTCGACGAATCCCTGAAGCTCGCCGAGATGTGGCTCGATCCGGTGACCACCTTTCCCAGCACCGGTCAGCTCGGCCGCGCCTGGTCGCGTGCAGAGTGGGTGGAGGCGACCATGACGACCTGGCGCCGCCTGACCGAACCTGTTGCCACGAGCATCGCCAAGGCCCTGACCGACGTCATCTCCGAGCAGCTGCCCGACGAGATGAAGTCGATGATGGGCATGATGGGTGGACCGGGCTCGATGCTGCAGAACGTCGGAGGTGCGATGTTCGGCATGCAGTTGGGACAGGCCGTGGGCGCGCTCTCCAAGGACGTCGTCGGCTCGACGGACATCGGCGTACCCCTGGGGGACGGCCGGATGGCCCTCCTGCCGGCCAACGTAGCGGTCTTCGGCCAGGGACTCGACATCCCCGAGCAGGAGGTCCAGCTCTTCCTCGCCGTACGGGAGGCGGCGCACGTGCGCCTGTTTACCCACATCCCCTGGCTCACCGGGCACCTGCTCGGCAGTATCGAGCGTTACGCCCGGGGGATCCACATCGACATGACCAAGATCGAGGAAGCCGCGCGCGACATCGATCCCACCAATCCCGAAAGTCTCCAGGGCGCTCTCTCGCAGGGCGTCTTCATGCCTGAGCGCACGCCCGAGCAGGATGCCGCGCTCGTGCGGCTCGAAACGACGCTGGCCCTCGTCGAGGGTTGGGTCGACGAGATGTCAGCAGCGGCAACCGTGAACCTGCCATCGGCGGGCGCACTACGCGAGATGGTTCGGCGTCGCCGCGCGACCGGCGGCCCCGCCGAGCACGCCTTCGCCTCGCTCGTCGGCCTGGAACTGCGGCCGCGACGCCTGCGCGACGCCGCTGCCCTGTGGTCACTCCTCACGGCGGAACGCGGGATCGAAGGCCGCGACGCCCTGTGGCAGCACCCGGACCTACTGCCCACCGCTGAGGACCTCGACGATCCTGCAGGCTTCTCCGAGCGGCGGAGGTTGCTCGAATCGTCCGACGCCGACGTCGACGCAGCCCTCGAACGCCTCCTCGCGGGCGACTTCGAGCCCAAGGAGGAAGCGGCCTCCGATGACGCCGACGCGTCCCAGGAGGATCCCGATGTCGATCCGGACGCGGGAACGGGCGACGGCGGAGGCCCCATCCGCTGAGTCCACCATCATCGGGCACGGCTACCTCGGTACCGCCTCTGAAGAAGGTACCGAGGCCCAGCTCTTGTTCCAGGCAGTTCGGAACGGGCGTGCTGAATGCCGTGGTGCTACTGACCGTCCTTCTCGCTGGGAAGGTTCCGCTGGGAAGCGAAGGCAGCGCCGTCGAGGAACGCCTTCGCCGTCCCGGTGTGCGGGTAGGACGCCAGCAGACTCCAGAAGACGGCATTGTGCGAGGGCTCGATCAAATGCGCCATCTCGTGCAGGATCACGTAGTCGGTGACCCACTCGGGCATTCCCTGCAGCCTGTGTGACAGGCGGATGGACCGGTGGGCCGGGGTGGCGGACGCCCAGCGCGAGTTCTGGTTGGTGACCCAGCTGATCCTTCCGGGAATGCCTCGACCGCCGAGATAGCGACCGGCTAGTTCTTCCGCCCTCTGTAGAAGTGCCTGCACGGGCGCGTCGTCCTCGACGGGAGGCGCATCGAGGTATTTGGCGGACAACTTCTCCACCATGCGCTCCACCCAGTGACGCTCCTGGCTCGCGGAGAAGTGGCCGGGGATGGAGATGCGGATGACTCCATCGCGGATGTCCGCGCTGACGGTCCGCTTCCGGCGGGCTGATCGCCTCACTTCGACCGGCAACGGCGTCGGAGCGAGCGCCCGGCTTGGGTCAGGAGTTGTCACTGATGATTTCGAGGACGGCCTCGCCGTACCGCTCCAGTTTGGACGAACCGATCCCCGCGAGCTCCCCGAGTTCATCGAGTGATTGCGGCCGCGCTTCGGCGATCGCCACGAGCGTCGCGTCCGTGAACACGACGAACGCCGGTACGTCCTTCTCCCGTGCCTCGACGAGCCGCCAGGCACGCAGCGCCTCGAACGTCTCCTCCTCATAGCTCGCCGGACACTCGGCGCACCGGCCGATCTTCCGTTCGGATCCCGTGAGCAGCGGCCGCTGGCAGACCCTGCATACCGCCGGCGCGGACGCCTTCCGGTTCGCTTTCGCCCGCGGCTGCCGGAAGGTTGCCTGCCCGGCCGTCGCAGGCCGCAGGGCATCCAGGAAACGCGACGGCTTCCTGGAGGCGCGCCCGCCAGGTGAACGGGACGTGGACCAGGACATCGCGAGGTGGACGCGGGCCCGGGTGATCCCGACATAGAGCAGCCGGCGTTCCTCGTCGACTGCCTCCTGCGTGTCGGCGAACGAGATGGGCATGAGTCCCTCGCTCAGCCCGACGAGGAAGACGGCATCCCACTCGAGCCCCTTGGCCGAGTGGAGCGACGCAAGGGTGACACCCTGTACCGTCGGCGCGTGCTGCGCCGCGGCCCGCTCCTCGAGTTCCGCCACGAACGACTGCAGGGTGAATGCCTCTGGGCCGCGCACCCTGTTGAGTTCGTCGGCCAGGCCGACCAGCGCGGCGAGGGACTCCCATTTCTCCCGCACCGCACCTGAATTCTGCGGGGCGACCGCCGTGTAGCCGAGCGACGCGAGGACGTCGCGTACCTGCTGGGGGACGTCGTCGTCGCCCTGCGTCCGCGCTGCCGCCCTCAGCTGGAGAAGAGCGTCCCGGACCTCACGCCGCTGGAAGAAACGCTCGCCGCCGCGCAGCTGGTACCCGATGCCGGCACTCGCCAATGCCTGCTCGTAGGCCTCCGACTGACCGTTGGTGCGGTACAGGATGGCGATCTCGCTCGCCTTGACACCCTGATCGAGCAGCACACCGATGCGTCGTGCGCACTCCGCGGCCTCGGCCTCGTCATCGCTGCACTCGGTGAACACCGGTTCCGGCCCCGCGGGCCGCTGGGCGATCAGTTCCAGGGGTGCCGACCAGGTGGTGCCGGTAGCCCGCCGATCCGCTTCACTGCTCCTCGCCGCCAGGAGCGTGTTGGCGGCGCGCACCACCTGGGGCGTGGACCGGTAGTCACGCACCAGCTTGACCACCTGCGCACCCTCGTAGCGCTTGGTGAAATCGAGGAGGTGCCGGGACGTGGCGCCCGTGAACGAATAGATGGTCTGGCTGGCATCTCCGACGACGCACAGTTCGCGCCGCTCTCCGAGCCAGAGGTCCAGCAGGCGCTGTTGCAGCGGGGAGACGTCCTGGTACTCGTCGACCACGAAGTGGCGGTACTGCGACCGCACCGTCGCCGCCACCTTCTCGTCGTCTTCCAGGATGGCGACCGTGGTCAGCAGGACGTCCTCGAAGTCGATGAGGTTCCTGTCGATCTTCAGGTCCTCGTAGGCCGAAAAGATACGGGACACGGTGATGAGGTCCATGCCTGCCGGTTCGGCCCTCCCTGCGGCCGCTGCCGCGTAGGCATCAGGCGTCAACATGGAGACCTTCGCCCATTCGATCTCCGCTGCGACGTCGCGGATAGCGGCCCGATCGGTCGACAGGCGCAGGCGCCGCGCCGACTCGGCGATGAGTTGGGCCTTGTGGTCCACCAGCGCGGGCAGGGGCCCTCCGACGGCCTGCGGCCAGAAGTACTGCAGCTGCCGGAGAGCAGCGGCGTGGAAGGTGCGGGCCTGCACCCCACCGGCCCCGAGGTCACGCAGGCGCGTGCGCATCTCCGCGGCAGCCCTGGCGGTGAAGGTCACGGCGAGTACCTGCTGCGGCTTGTAGACGCCGGTATGCACGCCATAGGCGATGCGATGGGTGATGGCGCGGGTCTTGCCTGTTCCTGCACCCGCGAGGACGCAGAGTGGGCCCGACAGCGTGCTGGCCACCGTCCGCTGTTCGTCGTCGAGCCCCTCGAGGATGCTGTCTTCGAGCAGTGTCCCGGACACTAGGGGCGCGCCTCCGACGGCTCCTCGTCCAGCGGTCCCCCGTACCAGCGCTCGATCAGCGCTCGGGCGATGGAGACGCCGCCGGCGACGGCGATCTTCCCGTCGCGGACCTCGGTGAAAAGCTGTTGCCTCGTGAACCAGCGCACGGATCTCATCTCCTCACGGTCGGGCACGGCGTCCGTGGTCACTGCGCGAGCCACGAAGCCGAGCATGAGCGACGCCGGGAAGGGCCACGGTTGCGAGCCGAGATACTGCGGAGACTCGATCTCGATGCCGGACTCCTCCCCCACCTCCCGGATGACGGCGGCTTCCAGTGATTCACCCGGCTCGACGAATCCAGCCAGGGTGGAGAACCGGTCCTCCGGCCAGGCGACGGCCGATCCGAGCAGAAGTCGGTCGTCGTCGTCGATCACCGAGACGATGATCGCCGCGTCGGTGCGCGGGTAGTGCTCGGAATCGTCCTTCGGGCACTGGCGGACCCACCCGGCGGCACGCACCTTCGTCATCGCGCCGCATCGGGGACAGTGCGTATGCGTGGCGTGCCAGTTGGCGATGGCAGCAGCCTCGACGAAGAGACCGGTGTCGCGTGCATCGAGCGAGGCGGCGATGTCGCGGAGGCCCAGCCAGTCCTCCTGCGGGGCGATGGCGGTGTCCTGCTCCTCGAGGACCGCGAGCACCACTGGCTGCCCTGCATCGGTGGCCCCCTCGTTGATCCGACCGAGGTAGACGATCAGGTCCGGCCGCGGAATGGCCGTCGGCGCGACGAGTCGGAGTGCACTCCTGGCAACGGGAGCCTTACCGTCAACGAGGGTCAGCACCCTGGTTCCGGCCGCGTTCCACAGTGTGTCCAGGAGGCCCTCGGTGGTCCTTGCCTCACCGTCCCGGTCGGCGTCGGCACGTGCCAGCGGCAACGATCCGAGGGGAGGCAGCACCAGGGTGCGCAGGGGTTCGGTCATGGTTCTACGGTACGTTCTCGCTCTCCCAAAACCCATTCCGGAAGGACCACGTGGAGGAGCAGCACAGCACTGAACACGAGTAGTGCATCTGGCGACTCGCCGCAATGGAACGGAGCGGGCAGGGTGAGAACGACCTACGGTGGAGCTTGTGAAACGGACACCCATGGAACTCGCCGCAATCGCCAGTGCCGCAGTACCTGGCCTGGCCCCGACGGGCGTAGCAGGCGCTCCGGACGACGTGGCGGACTTCGACTCCGCCCTGCTGGTGGACGACGCCGGTAAACAGTGGAGGGTCCGCTCTCCCAAACACCCCGAGGCCAGCATGCGCCTCGAGACCGAACTGCAGGCATTGCGCGCTTTCACACCCGCTGTCAAGGCCGAACTCCCGTTCCTCATCCCGCACATGGCCGGAAGCGTGCGACAGGGCAACCTCAGCACGTTCGTCTACTCCCATCTGGCCGGCAGCACACGTCCCCTGGACGCGCTCACTGCCGGCGGGCGCGCCATGGCCCAGGAACTGGGGCGCGTCCTGGCTGCGATCCACGAGCTGCCGAAGGACATGGTGCAGCGCGCCGACCTGCCCGGGTATGAGGCGAACGAATACCGTCAGCGCAAGCTGAACGAGCTCGACCAGGCCGCGACGACCGGCAAGATCCCCTCGATCCTGCTGCGCCGCTGGGAGCACGCGCTCGAGGACGTAGCTCTCTGGCGCTTCAGCCCCACGGTGATGCACGGCGACCTCCACGAGGACCACCTGTTGATCGCCGCAGGTCGTGTCTCCGCCGTGACGGGCTGGACGGACCTGTGCATCGGCGATCCCGCAGAGGACTTCGCCTGGCTGGCTGCTGCTGAGGACACGGGCTTCGTCGACGCCGTCCACGCCGCCTACGCCGAGGCGAGGGCGGTCGCCGTCGACCCCCACCTCTCCCGCCGTGCAGCACTGGCCGCCGAATTCGCGCTGGCGCAGTGGCTGGTGCGCGGAGTCGCCCTCGAAGATGCGGAGATGATCCACGAGGCCGAGGGCATGCTCGCCACGCTCGCCGCCGACGTCGAGTTCATCGAACGTGAGCAACGGGAGGCCGCGGAACGCGCGCGACAGGTTCATGAGGAGCGCCTCGAGTGGGGTAACGCGCACGGCGATGACGTCCTCGACGATGACGCGGATGCCGACGGGGAGGTCTACGGCGACGCCGGTCACCATGGCCGGGGCGAGTCGCAGGATTCGGAAGCGGTCCACGATGACGACGCGGCCGCCGATGAACCCGACCGGCAGGACTCTGCGCAGCGCAGCGACGTCCGGCACTCCTACGGGCTACCCGAGGTCGCACCGCAGCGGACCGGCAGCCATGCGTACGACGCCGACGACGCCCCGTGGCGACTGCGTACGGCGGAGGACTTGCCGGTCAAGCCGGAGGAGCGCCCGACGGATCACCCACGCGGGCACCATGATGGGCATGAGACTCCCTCCGGGTCGTCCCTGGCACACGGGCGTCTGGTCGCGGGCCGCCAGAGGCCCGCAGGGACGTCGTCGAACGTGACGCTGATCAGGAGCAGCGATTCCGATGCGGGGTCGCCGGACGATGTGGCGACCTCGGCGCTGCCGATCATTTCGTACGGCCGCTGACAGGTTGACCCCGGTCGGGCCCAGCGTCTCCTCGCCGCGCCTCACGCGTGTCCGTCCGCCGAGGTGCCTGCCGCCGCGATGATGGCCTCGAGTTGGGCGGCATCGGACAGATCGTGCGGCCGCACCACCAGGTTGTCCGCGACGTAGAAGAAGGCAGCCCGCACCTTCTCGAGCGGCACCTCCTTCAGCCGTGACCAGGCCAGCCGGTACACGGCGAGTTGCACGGCTTTCGCCGCTCGCCGGTCGGGAGCCGGAGGCCGGCCCGTCTTCCAGTCGATGAGGTCCCATCCGCCGTCCGAATCGCGGAAAACGGCGTCGATCCGGCCGCGCACGACGATGCCGCCGATCTTCGTCTCGATGGGGGCCTCGATGGCGGCAGGTTCACGCAGCGCCCACTCGGACTGTTCGAAAATTGCGGCCATGTCCTTCAGTCCGAGCGTCTCGTCCACGTACGCGTCCGCGCCGCCGGGGTACTCTCCGAGATCGAGCATCCCGCCCGATCCGTAGAATTCCTCGATCCAGGCGTGGAAGGCCGTGCCCTTGCGTGCGGCTGATCCTGGGCGCCGGGGTAGCGGTCTCCGCAACTGCTGCATGACGGCATCCGCATCCTCACGCAGCTCGACGAGCATCGACGCGGAGATGTGCGAGGGGAGCGCGAGCGGCATCCGTTCACGCTCGCGCGCCTGGCGCGCGAGCGCGAGCCTCACCTCGCGGCCCCAGCGCCCGCCGTCGACGTCGACGTCGAGCGTGGGAGCTGTTGCCTGCTCGAGGACGGCGCGCGCTGCCTGCTCCAGGTCTGCACGCCGGGAGCCGAGCGGATCGAACGGCCACACGGCCCGCTCCGGCCTCGCATTGGCGGGGTTCGCATCCCCCTCATCGCCGTCGGCCAGCCAGTGCGGCAGCGTGAATCCGGGGGAGCCGGATTCGGCGAGGGCCGCGAGGTCGGTCAGGTAGGACGAGGGCCCTGACGGTCGCGATCGGCCACGGCTCCACGCCGACGAGGTGCACACGAGGGCGTGCTTCGCGCGGGTGAAGGCGACGTAGGCCAAGCGTCGTTCCTCACGCTCGGCATGTGCCCTGGCCTCATCGGTGAACTCCCTCTCGCTGGCCAACCATTCCTTCTGGTCCTGCTGTTCCCAGTCCCACTGGGGTAGCTCGGGCGCGTCACCACGCAGGGGCCAGGGGATCGAGGAGTCTCCGGTGCTCCAGCGGGAATCCTTGCCGCTGGGGAAGGATCCTTCATTCAGGCCCGGCACGAACACCACGTCCCACTCGAGGCCCTTCGACGCGTGGACCGTGAGGAGCTGCACCGCGTCCCTGCTGGCCTCGAGCTGCGTGACAGGCAGGCCGTCCTCCTCCTGGTCGGCGGCCTCGAGCCATGCAAGGAACGCAGGGAGATCGACCCGCTCGGCGCTGGATACGAACCCCGCGACGGCTTCGGTGAAGGCGTCGAGGTTGCGACGCGCCTCGTGGATGCTGACGCCGGGCTTCGCTGCCACCTCGATGTCCAGAAGAATGGTCCGCTCGACCTCGCCGATCATGGTGCCGAGATCGTCGCCCACGAACCCTCGAAGGGTTCGCAACTCCCTCCTCAGGACGTCCAGGCGTTCGCGCGCGATACCGCTGAGCGACCTGCCGGCGGAGGAGACCCAGTCCGACGGCGGAAGGTAGTCGACCGCCTCGACGAGGCTCCCCGCCTCGGCGAGGTCGGGCGCAACAACGGCGTCCCTGCTCTGCTCGTCGTCGAGCGCCTCCCCCGCTGTGGTGCCGCGTCGGAACATCGCCTCCCTCGTCCGGGCCAGCTGCCTCGACCAGTCGCCGAGTGCCATGAGATCCGCAGCCCCGAGACGCCAGCGAGCACCTGCCAGGAGCCTGAGCATCGAATCCGAGCGGTCGGGGTCGCCGAGGACCCTGAGGGTGGCGAGCAGGTCGACGATCTCGGGAGTCCGCAACAGGCCTCCGAGGCCGACGACCTGCACCGGCACACCTGCGCGTTCGAGTTCACGGCGGATCGGTTCGAACTGCTTGCGCCCGCGGCACAGGACCGCCATCGTCGGCCGGAGCGGGACGCCGTCGTCGCCCTTCTCGAAGGAGCGACGGCGCTGGCGCAGCACCTCGCGGGCGATCGCCTCGGCCTCGCTGAGGACGGGGGCGGCCGGGTCCGGTGACCCGCCGTTCTTCGCCGGGACGGCCGGGTTGACAGGAGCGTCCGTGAGGAAGCGCCCGAGCGTGACGTCACCGAGCGGCGCAGCCGGCCGTGCGACGAGGCGGGGAACCTGGTGCACCGGGGCGTTGCGGAGCCAGGGTGCGGGAACATTGAGGCGCTCCGACACCGTGTTCGCCGCCTCGAGGATCGACGTCGAATTCCGCCAGGCGACCGACAGGTGCGCCACCCCGGACGGGGTGCGTTCGTCGGCGGCAATTCTCGGGAACGCGGTGCGGAAGGTTCCGAGCTGGCCCGCGGAGGCTCCCCTGAACCCGTAGATCGACTGGTGCGGGTCGCCGACGGCGGTGACGGACCGGCCGTCGGCGAACAGGCGGGAAAACAGGACCATCTGCGCATGGGAGGTGTCCTGGAACTCGTCGAGCAGTATCACCCGATACTTCTCGCGCTCCATCTGTCCGGCTTCCGGGATGTCCTGCGCGATCCTGGCCGCGAGCGACACCAGGTCCCCGAAATCGAGCTGTCGGCGGGTCAGCTTCGCGGCGGCATACCGGTCGACGAGTTCGGTGACCGTGACGCGGGTGCGCAGCTTGTTCAACAGCTCCTGGACCTTCTGGGCTGCGGCCTTGCTGGAACCCGCCACGTAGGGCTGCGACGCGACGAAGTCGATGTGGCGTCGGAGCTCGTCCCGCACGGTCGCGGGGCTCACAAGATGCTCCGCACACTCCCCCGCCATATCGAGGAGGCCCTTGACGAGAGTGCTCTTCGCTGCCGTGAAGTGCTCCCACTCGCCGTCGTACGCTTCCACGACGGACGAAGCCAGCTGCCACGACTGCGCGGTACCGAGCATGACCGAATCACGTTCGACGCCGATGCGCAGGCCGTAGTCCTGCACGATGCCGTTCGCGAAGGAGTGGTAGGTCGAGATGGCGGGGTCCAGTCGGTCGAGCGCATCCCCGCCTGCTGTGGCGTCATCACGCGAGAGCGCTGCGTACAGCAGCGCCAGTCGCTGCCGGACGCGCGAGGCGAGCTCGCCGGCTGCCTTCCGAGTGAAGGTGACGCCGAGGATCTGCTCGGGGCGCACCAGGCCGTTGGCAACGAGCCAGACCACCCTGTCAGCCATGGTCTTGGTCTTCCCCGATCCGGCACCCGCGATGACGAGCAGGGGCTCCAGCGGGGCCTCGATCACCCGCGCCTGGTCCTCGGTCGGATACTGCACCGGAGCATCAGGATCCGAATGCAGGAGATCAGCCAGTTGCCGAGCCGAGTAGCGCGGGACCGTCGTCCCGGCGGCCGCCCCGCGGATTGCCCCCGACACCACTACTGGGTCACCTGCTTACCCTCTTCACACAGGGGGCAAACCTCCGGCAGGCGGCAACCGCTTCCTCCGAACCCGGAGCGCCGGGGGTCGTGGATGGTGTCGAACGTCGCGGCAGACATCAGTGCGGCGGCCTCCTCGATCATGGTCCTCGCCCAGGTATCCCTCGGCTCCACCGGTGGCTGCTCCTGCACGGACACGTTCTTCGATGTGGTGCCCAGCTGCACGAGGGAAGCACCTCCGGGAGCCGTGCTTCCCGAGTCAGGGGAAACCGTTCCGGTGTCGTCACCGTCGCCCCCGTCATCCAGCAGCGCACCCGACGCCACGGCCGTCTGGTAGGCGGCCAGTTGCGGATGGTGGGTGATGTCGGCGACCGCGGGAGCGCTCTTGCCTGTCTTGAGGTCGACGACGACGAAACGACCCTCGACGTCGAGCTCGAGCCGGTCGATCTGGCCACGGAGCCGTGCGATCCTCTGGACACCGTCCAGTTCGACATCGAGATCCACCGAGAAGTCCACTTCGGTGGCCCGGAGCGTCCGTCCGTCCTTCCTCATCGACAGGACGTAGGCGGCGAGCTTGCGTACCATCCCCTCGGCGCGCCTGAAATCGGCTCGACCTTCCCACGTGTCCTTGATGCCCAACTGCGGCCAGCGGCGTTCGAGTTCGCGGACGTACTCGTTGCCGGTGGCGTCCGGGAGATCCTGCGCGATCTGGTGGACGAGGGTGCCGAGCGAGCGGGCGAAGTCCGTGGTGCGCTCTCCCCCTGCCGCGGAGACGAACCAGCTGAGGGGTGAAGTCAGGACGGACTCGACCTTCGAAGGCGACACCGGGATCGGCTGGTCGACGGGCACCACGGGGTCCTCGCTGCTCGGTCCGAGGATGCCCCACCACTGGGACGGGTGGGCGCCGGGCACGGGAGGCTCCAACACCGCCATGCGTCCGAGGTGCCGGACGGCCTCCCGCGACAGCGCTGCGCTCGCCCGGGGGTCCTGGGCGAAGGTGCGCAACTCCGCGACCAGGGCACGGAGGGTGACCGGACGCAGGACCTGGGTGCGCGGCCGCTCGGCGAGGCCGCCCGGCAGAGGGTCCACCACATCGAGGAACTGCGAGGCCTGCTCGTCCTGGGAGGAGACGGCGCAGCAGACCAGTTCCTGCGTGGCCCGCGACACCGCGAGCGAGAAGGTCCGTAGCTCGTCGAAGCGGATGTCCTGCAGCAGCGACACAGGGTCCCTCGTGCTCCGGAAGGACTCGCCGTGATCGAGCAGGGCCCGCAACTCGCCGGAACCGAGTAGTTCTCCCCGGAGGCGGAGGTTCGGCCAGACGCCCTCCTGCACGCCGGCGACGATTACCAGGGGCCAGTGCCGCCCTGCCGCACTCGCGGGAGTGAGCACCGAGACCGACGCCTGCCGCTTCGTGCGCTGCGCCAGCGTGTCCATCGGGATGTCCTGGCTGAGGATGTAGTCGAGGAAGAGCTCGGGATCGGCACCGGGCATCTGCTCCACGAAACGCTCCGCAGTATGGAACAGGGCCATCATGGCGTCCAGATCCCGATCCGCGCGGGTCGAGGACGGGCCTTCGGACAGGGCTGCTGCCGACCAGCGCTGCGCGAGTCCGGAGGCCGACCAGAGCGCCCACAGGACGGTCTCCGGGTCCCGCGCCGGGTCGGCGACAGCCGCCTTTCCGGCGTCGAGCATACGGTACAGCCGACGCGCGGGCGCGCCCTCGGTCGGGAGTGCGGCAATCTCGTCCGGCGCGGAGAACAGCGCGGTCAGAAGCTCGTCGCTCGTTCGTCCTCCGCCCCGCTGCAGTTCCGTGCGCCGCAGGATCTGGCGCAGTCGCCGCAGATCGAGGCTGCCGGCGCCGCCGATCCTCGAGGTGAGCAGCGAGATGCACAGTTCGGTGTCCAGCTCCGCACGCCCCACCACGACGGCGAAGAGGTCGAGCAGCGGCCGCACCGCCGGCTCCTCACGGATGGCCGTCTCAGCGGCAGGAACATTCACGGCGATACCCTGCGCCGTGAGGAAACGCTGCACCGCCGACACCTGTGCGCCGTTCCGGACGATCACCGCGATGTCGTCCAGGCTGCGCTCCCCGAACAGGTGGGCCTCGAGCACCCGCTGCGTGATGAACCGCTGCTCGTGGAATGCGCTGTCGAGCACGTGCGCGGAGACGACCGGTACGTCCGTCGTCGACGGGGGCAGGGATCGGTAGGCCGTGCTGACTCCGCTCGTCGCGATGCGGGCGGCGACATTGCCCCACGCCTCGGCGAGGCTGCCGGTCAGGGTCAGGGATCCGGGCAGTGTCACCGTGGTCAGGCCCCCACCGCGGCGGAACAGGGTGGACAGGCGCCCGGCCAGTTCCGGACGGGCACCACGGAAGCCCTGGGCCACCGTGTCGGGACAGGATGTGATCACGACGTCGTTGCCCGCCCCGATGAGCCCCAGCAGTGCATGGACGGCGGGATTCGCCTCCTGGTAGTCGTCCACGAGGACGAGCTGAAGGCGTTGGCGCTCCCGGTCGAGGAAGTCCTGATCCGTCTCGAGGATCTCGCGTGCGGCGGTCAGGATTCCCGCCGGGTCGAATGCTTCGGGCATTCGAAGGTCGAGGACGTCACGATACTCGCGGTAGAGGGCCGCCGCCGCCACCCAGTCCGGGCGATCGAAGCGCTGTCCCCAGGCAGCCAGGTCCTCCGCCGGCACCCCGTACTCGCTCACCCGGTCGAAGAGGTCCCGGATCTCCTGCCGGAATCCGCGGGTCGGCAGTGCCAGGGCCAGGCTCGACGGCCAGTCGAGCAGCGGGGCGCCGTCGCGTCCGTGCCCGGAGAGGAGCTCCTTGATGATGAGGTCCTGTTCGGCTCCCGAGAGGAGCCTCGGCGCACGCGTGATGGTGGGGGTGCGACCCTCGGCCCGGGCCCGGCGGATGAGGTCGAAGGCGTAGGAGGACCAGGTCCGTGCGGGCGCCGTGCTGATGCTGCGATCCAGTTTCGCCGTCAGTTCGTCCCGGAGCCTGGTGGCGGCTGCACGGGTGGGCCCCAGGACGAGGAGCCCCTCCGGGTCGAGGGTTCCTGCCTCGATCCGACGGACCGCCAAGTCGGTGAGGAGCGAGGATTTCCCGCTTCCGGGTGCACCGAGGACGAGGACCTGACCGGTGATGTCCTGCAGCGAGTGGAGGACGACGTCGTATCCCCTCGCGGGAACGCGGGGAGGGGCGATCCCGGCGCCGGCGACGGACGCCGGCGGGACATCGTTGAGAGTGCTCGTCATGTATCTAGACCATCACATGCCACGGACAATCAGCGGTACCGCAACAGGGGTGCCTTGCTACGGTCCGGCGCGCCTGAGGGACGCGCCGAGAGCGGCCAGGACGGCATGGTCCGCATCCGACGGCCACCAGCGGGCGGAAGCAAGATCCACGCGGAAGTCCTCCGGATCGGTGGTGCCCGGCCGGACGGACAGCGGCGTGCACTCGTCGTCGTAGTGGGGCCGCGCGTGCAGCGCCAGCCCGCGCGCGGGATGACCGCCGGCCCGAAGCACCCGCCACCAGGGCACGTCGCGCGAGGCGCGGGACAGGGCCCTGCCCACCTGGCGCGGACCGCCGCATGTGAGCAGCTCGGCGATGTCCCCGTACGTGAGCACCCGGCCCTCGGGTATAAGCTCCGTGACGTCCAGGACTGCCCGGGCGTAGGCCTCGGAGGCGATGCGGGGCGCGGGTTCCCGTGCCTGTTCGACGTTGTGCTGCCCGGGGGGCTCCCCGCCGCCGACGGGTGGTGTGCGCATGCGTTCAACCCTAGTCCCGGGCGCTCGGCGGAGCGGCACCCGCCAATTCGTCGGACCCCGCCAGTACCGTGGTGCCATGACGAGCTGGCACATGGCACCGAGGGCGGCCTTCGACCTCGAAACGACGGGACGCGATCCGTTGTCGGCGCGGATCGTCACCGCGACGATCATCCTCGTCGACGGCTCCGGCGCCGTGCTGGAACACCACGAGTGGCTGGCTGATCCGGGCGTCGACATCCCGGACGGTGCCGCCGCCATCCACGGCATCACGACGGCGCACGCGCAGGCCCACGGCCTGCCCGCCGCCGACGTCGTCCGGGGAATCTCCGCGGTGCTCGCGCGCCTGTTCGGCGACGGCGTACCCGTCCTCGCCTACAACGCGCGCTACGACTTCACGGTCCTCGCACAGGAGGGGCACCGCCACGGGGTGGAGACGCCCCTGCCCTTGCCCGTGATCGACCCGTTCATCATGGACAAGCAGGCGGACCGGTACCGGCGGGGCAAACGCACGCTGACGGCCGTCTGTGAGCACTACGGGGTGCCCTTCGAGAACGCGCACACCTCCGCCGCGGATGTCCTCGCTACCCTGCAGGTGGGCCGGATCCTCGCCGAGCACTACGCCTTCCTTCAGCGGCCGGCAGCCGACCTTCACGCAGCCCTGATCGTCTGGGCGGACCGCCAGGCGGCAAACTTCGAGGAGTACCTCCGCAGGACGGACCCTGACGCCGTCATCGAGCGGGCGTGGCCGATCATCGGAGAAGCATCGGATGCGACCGGAGAGGTCCTGGTGCCGGTCGGCTCCGCCGCCTGAACGGCGACGGCTCCCACGTAGCCCGGCAGGCCTTGTTCGTCAGGGAATCGTCGGACCGCCTACTTCTCGTGCCGCGACGCCTCAGGCGAGCGGCACTGCGGCTGCAGCCGCCCTGGCCGCGGCGGGCAGCGCCGCGTGGATGCGCTCCATGGCAGCGTCGTCGTGCGCCGCTGAGAGGAACCAGGCCTCGTACACCGAGGGCGGGAGGTAGACGCCCGAGTCGAGCATGGAGTGGAAGAACGGACCGTAGCGGAAGGCTTCCTGGCCCTGCGCGTCGGCGTAGTTCCACACCCCGTGATCGGCGGTGCCGAAGGCCACGCTGAAGAGGTTTCCCGCCCGCTGGATGGAGTGATCGACCCCTGCCCTCGAGAGTTCCACGGACAGGGCTTCGCTCAGCTCCAGCGAACGCGCGTCGACATGACGGTAGACGTCGTCGGTGGCGGCGGTCAGGGTCGCGACGCCCGCGGCCATGGCGATGGGGTTGCCGGAGAGCGTGCCGGCCTGGTAGACCGGCCCGATCGGTGCGAGGTAGTTCATCACATCAGCCCGTCCGCCGAGCGCAGCCGCGGGGATTCCGCCGCCGATGACCTTGCCGAAGGTCAGGAGGTCCGGCGTCCATGGATGCTCGGCGTCATCGGCCCCGCCCGTCAGTTTCCAGAATCCGCCCGCGTGGGTGCGGAAGCCCGTCATGACCTCATCCACGATGAACAGCGCGCCGTGCTCCGAGGTGATGCGGCTCAGGAAGGCGTTGAAGCCGGGTGCGGGCGTCACGACGCCCATGTTGGCCGGTGCCGCCTCGGTGATGACGGCCGCAATGTGCTCGCCGTGCGTGCGGAACGCCTCCTCGACGGCCTCGATGTCGTTGTAGGGCAGGACGAGGGTCTCGGCGGTCGTCGCCTCCGTGACTCCTGCCGATCCGGGCAGCGCGAGGGTCGCGACGCCGGACCCGGCGGACGCGAGGAGGCTGTCCACGTGGCCGTGATAGCACCCGGCGAACTTGATGATGAGGTTGCGCGAGGTGAACCCGCGGGCGAGCCGGACCGCGGTCATGGTCGCCTCGGTCCCGGTTGAGACCATGCGCAGGAGCTCGACGGCGGGCACGCGCTCCTTCACGAGCTGCGCCAGGTCGGCCTCGGCCGGTGTGGAGGCACCGAAGGTCAGCCCGTGGTCGACGGCGCGATGCACCGCAGCAATGACGTCGGGGTGGGAGTGGCCGAGCAACGCCGGGCCCCACGAGCAGACGAGGTCCACGTACTCCTTGCCGTCGGCGTCGGTGACGTAGGCGCCGTGGGCATCGACGAGGAAGCGCGGCGTCCCGCCTACCGATCCGAAGGCGCGGACCGGCGAGTTGACGCCGCCGGGCATGAGGGCACGGGCGCGCTCGTACAGGGTGTCGGACATCGGCGCTGAGGTCGTCGAAGGGTTCGTCATGATGCGGTCCTTAGCTGTGGTGTTCGTCGAGCCAGAGCGCCAGCTCCGAGGCCCAGTAGGTGAGGATCATCTGCGCACCGGCGCGCTTGATGCCGAGGACGGACTCCTCGATGGCACGGCGGCGGTCGATCCAGCCGTTCGCGGCAGCGGCCTCGATCATCGCGTACTCCCCGGAGATCTGGTAGGCGGCAACCGGCACCGGTGACATGGCCGCGACGTCGGCGAGGACATCGAGATAGCTCATGGCGGGTTTGACCATCACCATGTCGGCGCCCTCCTCGATGTCGAGCTCCACTTCGAGGATGGCCTCCCGGCGGTTCGCCGCGTCCATCTGGTAGGTTCTGCGGTCGCCGACGAGCTGTGAGTCGACGGCCTCGCGGAACGGGCCATAGAACGCGGAGGCGTACTTGGCGGCGTACGCGAGGACCACGGTGTCCTGGTAGCCCTCCTCGTCCAGGGCCTGGCGGATGACGGCGACCTGGCCGTCCATCATGCCGGAGGGGCCGAGGACATGGGAACCGGCCCTGGCCTGCTCCACGGCCATCCGGGCGTACAGGGCCAGTGTGCCGTCGTTGTCGACAGAGCCGTCGTCGGCGAGCACGCCGCAGTGGCCGTGGTCGGTGAATTCGTCGAGGCAGACGTCACTCATCACGACGAGCGCGTCCCCGACCTCGGAGCGGACAGCCGTGATCGCCCTGTTGAGGACGCCATCGGGGTCGATCCCCGCGCTGCCCGTCGCATCGCGGTGCTCGGGGATGCCGAAGAGCATGATGCCGCCCACGCCGCGCTCCACGGCTTCCGCCGCTGCGCGCTTCAGGGAGTCCGTGGTGTGCTGCACGACGCCGGGCATGGAGAGGATGGGCGACGGCTCGGTGAGCCCCTCGCGGATGAACGCCGGCAGGATCAGTTCGGACGGGTGGACGCGGTACTCGGCCACCATGCGCCGCAGCGCGGGTGTTGAGCGCAGCCGTCGCGGGCGGTGCTGGGGGAAACTCATGACTTCTCTCCGTTGTCTGGTGCGGGCGCGAGGGTTTTTCCGTCGCTGCGGAAGGCCTCTTCGACGGCCGCTGCGATGCCCTGCGGTGTCGGGTCCGTGGCTATCGCTCCCGGTCCCCAGCCCTGCGTCCGCAGGGCCGCTGCCGTGGTTCGGCCGATGGCGACGGGATGGAAGGCCAGGGGCCCGTCGGCCAGCCTTTCACGAAACTGGAGGACCGCGCTCGGCGCCGTGAAGACGACGGCGGGCTGGACACCGGAGGACGCGAGCGCGACGACGCCGTCCGGCGCCAGCAGCGGTGGCGGCGTTCCCTGCTCGACGACGCCGGGCACACGCCGGGCAGGGTCCGCCGGGTACGGGACGGTGCGGTAGACCTCGATCCGGCGCACCGACCAGCCGAGGCCGGTCAGACCGGCCCGGAGATCATCGGGCGCGAGGTCGGCCTGGGGCAGGAGGACCCCGCCGTTCCCGCGCTCGAAGGCCCGGAGCAGGCCCAGGGAGGACGCGTCCTCCGGGACAAGGTCGACGGTGATGCCGGCGTCGGTGAGCAGGCGGGCCGTGGCCGAGCCGACGGCGGCCACCCTGGCCCCGCCGGTCGCGACGGCACCGGCGAGCGTGCCCCCTCCCGAGCGGGTGAGCAGCTCCAGGGCGTTGACTGCATTGCCGCTCGTCACCACGAGCCAGCGGTACTCCCCGCGACCGAGGGCCAGAAGTTCACGGGAGGCGGCTCCGACGTCGACCGGCAGTTCGGCGTCCGTGAGGGGCAGCGCGTACACGGTCATGCCCATCGACGCCAGTTCCGCGGCGATCCGCACCGACCGCGAGGGATGCCGGAGGACGATCACCACCCGGGACGCCCGATCATCCGCCACGAGGGCTAGCTGTTCAGCGGCGCGATGTCGGCGGCGCCCGACGCGAGCAGCTCCTCGGCGAGCTCGAGTCCGAGCCGCGCGGCTGCCACGGCATCGGTGGCGCGTGCTGATCGGGTTCGACGGAGAATGGACCGGCCGTCCAGGCTGCAGACGACGGCCTCGAGGGCGAGATCCTCCCCCTCGATGCGGGCGAGTGCCCCGATCGGCGCGGAGCACCCGGCCTCGAGCTGCAGCAGGACGGCTCGCTCCGCAGTCACGGCGAGGCGTGTGGGCAGGTGGTCGTAAGCGGCCAGCGCCTCGCGGACGTGCGGCATCGCCTCGCTTTCCCTGCACTCGACGGCCAGCGCTCCCTGCCCTGGAGCGGGCAGCATGACATCGGTGTCGATGAGCTCCGTGATGGCGTCCTCCCGCCCGAGGCGGCGCAGGCCGGCGGCGGCAAGGACGACGGCGTCGAGGTCTCCGGGCGCGCCCATGACGAGCCCCGCGACCCGACCGAGGCGCGTATCGACGTTTCCGCGGATGTCCACGACCTCGAGCCCGGGACGCGCGGCCCGGAGCTGTGCCGCGCGCCGGGGCGATCCGGTGCCTACGCGCGCCCCGTCAGGAAGTGTGGCGAGCGTCAGCCCGTCCCGCGCGCAGAGGGCGTCGCGGACATCCTCGCGCTCGGGCACGGACGCCACCGTGAGGCCGGGCGCGGGCAGCGTGGGGAGGTCCTTCAGGGAGTGCACCGCGATGTCGCAGCGTTCCTCGAGCAGCGCGTCCCGCAGTGCCGCGACGAAGACGCCCGTGCCGCCGATCTGCGACAGCGAGCCCTTCAGGACATCACCTTCGGTGCGGACCCGCACGAGCGCGTAGGGGAGCTCCGCGAGCCCCGAGACCCGCTCGGCGACCGTCGTGGTCTGGGTCAGCGCGAGGGTGCTGCCCCGCGTCCCGACCCTGATGCTTGGAGAGCCTGGGCTGCCCGGCGTCATCACGGGCCGGGGTTGGGCAGCGGCGTGCCCACGGTGGAGTCGACGGCGGCGACCGTCGGCTTCTCTCCGCGGCGGTTCGCGCAGCAGTTGGGCCGGCACACGTCGAACCAGGGTCCCAGCGCCGTCGTGGACGGACGATCCGTGATGGTGCCCTCGACGGTCCGCTCGAGGATCAGGTCGATCAGACCCTCGACGAACTTCACGTGGGTTCCCGGGGTAGGGACCCTATCGGCCACGATCCCGAGTTCCCCGCAGGTCTCCATGGCCTCCGTGTCGAGGTCCCAGGCCACCTCCATGTGGTCGGAGACGAACCCGAGCGGGACGATGACGACGCCACGCGTGCCGTTCTCGTAACGGTCGCGGAGCGCATCGCTGATGTCCGGCTCGAGCCACGGGATGTGCGGGGCGCCGGAGCGGGACTGGTAGACCAGCGACCATTCGACACCGGCAGCCTCGGGGATCCTGTCGAGGACGGCCTGCGCGGTCGCGAGATGTTGCGCCACGTAGGCCCCGCCCTCGTAGGCGGGCCCGCCCTCGCCGTCGCGCGGACCCGCCGCTTCAGCGTCTCCCATGGGGATCGAGTGGGTCGAGAACATGATGTGCACGGGGGCGTCGGGTTCCCCCTTCTCGGCGAGGCCGGCGCGAACCTTCGCGAGGCCCTCGCCCACGCCCTCGACGAAAGGCTCGACGAAGCCCGGGTGGTCGAAGTACTGACGGACCTTGTCCACCTCGAGCCGTCCTTCCAGCCCGGTCTTCACGAGGGCCATCCCGAGGTCCTCGCGGTACTGGCGGCAGCTCGAGTAGCAGGAATAGGCGCTCGTGGTCACGGCGAGCACCTTGCGGTGACCGGCGTCGTACGCCTCCTGGAGAGTGTCGGCGATGAAGGGTTCCCAGTTGCGGTTGCCCCAGAACACGGGCAGATCGATACCGCGACGGCGCAGCTCGGCCTCCATCGCAGCGCGCAGGGCGCGGTTCTGGCCGTTGATGGGACTCACGCCGCCGAAGGCGCGGTAGTGGTGCGAGACCTCCTCGAGGCGCTCGTCCGGGATGCCGCGGCCGCGGGTCACATTACGCAGGAAAGGGATGACGTCGTCCTGGCCCTCGGGTCCGCCGAAGGAGGCGAGCACGACGGCGTCGTACGCCTTCGGTGCCATCCGGCCGTTCTCGTCGACCCCGTCGAGGGGGTTGAATGCCTGTGTCGTCACTGGAGCACCTCTGCAATCTCGTCGTGGTTGATCCGCCGGCCCGTGTAGAACGGCACTTCCTCGCGGACGTGGCGGCGTGCCTCGGTCTCCCGGAGGTACCGCATGAGGTCCACGAGGTCCACGAGTTCGGGAGCCTCGAGTGCCAGGATCCATTCGTAGTCGTTGAGGGCGAAGGATGACACCGTGTTGGAAATGACCTGCGGGTACTTCCTGCCCTTCAGCCCGTGGTCCATGAGCATCCCGCGGCGCTCGTCGGTCGGGAGGATGTACCACTCGTAGGACCGGACGAACGGGTAGACGCAGACCCACTCGGCGGGAGCCACGCCGCGGGAGAAGGCGGGGCTGTGGGACTTGGAGAACTCGGCGTCGCGGTGCACGCCCATGGCCGACCACACCATGGTGGTCTCAGCGAAGATCGCCGTGCGGCGCAGTCTGCGGATGGCCGCCTGCAGGTTCTCGGGACGCGGGCCGTGCAGCCACACCATCACGTCGGCGTCGGCCCGGAGCGCGGAGACGTCGTAGAAGCCGCGCAGCACCACGCCGTCCGACTCGAAGGATGCGATGACCTCCTCCAGCGTCCGGGCACCGGAACCAGCGGTGGCGGTACCCCGCTTGAAGACGGTCCAGAGGGTGTAGAACAGTTCACCGGCGGCGTCGTCGCCCTCCCCGGTGTGCTGTGGAGCGTGGGCGGGGTTGCTACCGGTTAGCTCAGTCATGGTACTAGTTTGCCCCTTGGCCGAAGGCGAACCGAAATCCTTTTCTTCTACGGCGGGTAGAAGAGATTAAGGTCACCTTCAGTCGGTCGGGTCCCCGGTGAGCGGGGCATCGGCGAGCGCACTGGCGAGGGCTTTCGCACGCGCCCGGGCGTCGTCGATGACGGCGACGAGACCGGTTCCGGCGAGCCAGCCACCGGTGATGCCGAGGGTCCTGGACTCCTCCGCGACGAGCGCGCGGATGCGGGCCACGCGCTCACGGTGTCCCACGGAGGCGTGCGGCAGCGCGCCCGCCCACCGCACGACGTCCCAGTCGAGGACGTCCGCTGCACCGATGGGCACGCCGAGGAGCGATGATGCGTCCGCGAGCGCGTGCTGGTAGAGGACGTCGTCGTCCGAGGCGAGCCCGACGTCGGCCGGAGTGTCTCCCACGCGTCCGAAGGACAGGCGCAGCACGTGCGAGCCGGGACCGGCCTGGTCCCGCAGCCACGCCCACTTCGCCGTGGAGTGGGTGAGCGCCTTGGCCGCGACGCCCTCGACGCCGCGTGCGACGAGCACCCCTGTTCCTCGCGGCCGCGCATCGAGTTCCGGCACGTCCACGATCAGGGTCACGAGGGCGACGCCGGGAACGGGGTCCGGTCGCTCGGCGGCGAGCGTGGGAATGGCCGGTGCCAGCAGGTCGACGGCGGCGCGGCCTTCCGTCGCGACGAGGACGCCGTCGGCCGCGATCCTGCGCGTCAGCCCCGAGTGCTCGGTGGTGACCGTCCACGCCGACGCGGAGCGTGCCACGGAGGAGACCTGCTCGCCGGTCCTCAGATCGGCGCCGTCCGCCTGGAGCTGTTCCACGAGGGCGTCGCGGAGTTGCGCGATCCCGCCGACGAGCCCGCCGACGGCGGCTCCGGCGGGCGCGGCTTCGCGCAGCGCTCCTGCAGCAGCACCGAGGGATCCGAGGCGACCCATCGTGACCCGGAGGCCGGGTGCCACGGAGTCGACGTCGAGGTCGTCGGGGTCGGCCGAGAAGACGCCACCGGCGACGGGCGCCACCAGGCGGGTGAGGACCTCCTCCCCCATTCGGGTCCGCACGAGCTCACCCAGGCTGACCTTCTTGCGCGTTGCCAGGGACCCGACGGGCAGGACCCTGTCCAGTGCCGCCCGCAGGGCACCGGCACGGCCGATCACGGCGGTGATCGCAGGAGCGGAGGGGTCTGCGGGAATCCCGAGGACACCCGAGCTGGGCAGCGGCTGCGCGGACGCCTGCAGGTCCTTACCCGGGAGCTGCACCCACGCGCCGGTGGCGTCCGGCGAGACGATCCGGTCCCCCAGGCCCAGTTCGGCGGCGAGCGCCGACACGGTGGCGGACCTTGTGGAGAAGGACTCGGCGCCGCTGTCGAGCTGGAAGCCGCCGAGCATGCGGCCGTCGACCGTCCCGCCGAAGCGCCCGGACCGCTCGAGCAGGGTGACGTGGAGACCCTGTGCCAGCAGTGTCCGCGCGGCCACGAGCCCGGCCATCCCTCCGCCGATCACGACGACGGTACGAGGGCGTGGGCCCTGCGTCAGGGCGACGTCTTCCTGCACCCCTGCTGCGGCGTCTGTCCGAGCCCCCTTCGGCACGATTACGGCTCCACCGAGTGGATGAGCTCGACGACCCGCGTCAATACGTCCGGATCCGTCTCGGGCGGCACGCCGTGACCGAGGTTCACCACGTGACCGGGCGCCGAGGACCCGGCGGCGAGCACGGCCCGCACATGGCGCTCGAGGACGGGCCACGGTGCGGGCAGCAGTGCGGGATCGATATTTCCCTGCAGGGGAACCGTTCCGCCGAGGCGCCGGTTGGCCTCGTCGAGCGGCAGCCGGTAGTCGACGCCGATCACGTCGACGCCTACCTCGTGCATCGCGACCAACAGTTCCGAGGTGCCCGTGCCGAAGTGGACGAGCGGAGCACCGAGACCCCGTACATGGTCCAGCGCCCTGCGGGAGGCAGGCGCGACGTGGTGACGGTAGTCCGCCAGGCCGAGGGAACCGGCCCACGAGTCGAACAGCTGTGCCGCGCTGGCACCGGCCTCGAGCTGCGCACGGAGGAACTGGCCGGAAGCGTCGGCCGCCCAGTCGGTCAGGGCCGCCCAGGTCTCCGGGTCGGCGTGCATCATGGTGCGGGGACCGAGGTGGTCCCGGGAAGGTTTTCCCTCCACCATGTAGGCGGCCAGCGTGAAGGGTGCGCCGGCGAACCCGATGAGCGGCGTGGTCCCGAGCTGCGCGACGGTGAGTGCGACGGCCTGGCGGATGGGCTCGAGGGCTTCGTCGGTCAGGGTGGGCAGGGCGGCGACGTCGGCGGCCGACCGGATCGGAGCGCCGAGTACGGGCCCGACGCCGGGGACGATGTCGACGTCGACTCCTGCCAGCTTGAGCGGGATCACGATATCCGAGAAGAAGATGGCGGCGTCGACATCGTGGCGACGCACGGGCTGCAGGGTGATCTCGGAGGCCATCGCGGGATCCAGGCAGGATTCGAGCATGTTCGTGCCCTCCCTCAGCGCGCGGTACTCGGGCAGGGAGCGCCCGGCCTGGCGCATGAACCACACGGGACGCCGATGAGGAGTCTGCCCGCGGTAGGCGGAGATGAGTGCCGAGCCGGACGTGCGTCCGTCGACCAGCGGGTGTGATGCTCCAAGGTCCATACCGCCGATTCTGCCGAAGATCGCAGCTTTTGGTTAACCGGCGCCGTCCGCCCGGTGGGATGCGTGGCCAACATCACGGGAACCGCGAAGGGGCAGAATCCCGCATGATTCCGCGGTGCGCAAGCCCCGGTAAGGCTGTCCTATTCCGTGGAAGAGGGGTGCTTTCGGTATGATCGAAGGGTTGTGGTACTTCTTTCACTTGTAGCGACACACTCGAATGTGGACCTGGAAACCGTTGCCCGACTCAGCGTCGGGGCACCCCAGGTCCCTTCCGCCGTGCTTGCCGAGGACAGGGCGGTCGCCGGCGCCGTCGTCCTCGCCACCTGCAACCGCTTCGAGATCTATGCCGAGGCCCCCTCGGAGGACGATATCGAGGCCGCCCGCTCCGCGATCGTCTCGACGATCAGTGCGTACTCAGGCATCCCCGAACACTCCGTCTCCTCGTCCTTCGAGACGCACACAGGGCAGGACGTCGCCGAACATCTCTTCGCCGTCGGTGCCGGCCTCGACTCCGCCGTCATCGGCGAGCGGGAGATCGCAGGCCAGGTCCGCCGCGCCCTCATCGACGCACAGGGCTCCGGAGCCGCCAGTGGCGGCCTGGTCCGCCTGTTCCAGGCTGCGTCACGGACAGCGAAGGACGTCGGTGCGCAGACGGCGCTCGGCAGCCGCGGCCGCTCCATCGTCTCCGTGGCCCTCGAACTGGCCGGTGACCTGTCCGAGGACGCCGACTGGTCCGGCAAGACCGTCGTCCTGTTCGGAACCGGTGCCTACGCGGGCGCCACGGTGGCCGCGCTGAAGGACCGGGGCTGCACCGACATCTCCGTGTTCTCCTCCTCCGGACGCGCCGAAGCCTTCGTCGCCACGCGCGGCGGAACCGCCGTGAGCGCAGCAGAACTGCCGGGCGCCATGCGCCGGGCCGACGTCGTCATCGGCTGCAGCGGCAGCGACGCACGCATCGATGCAGGCGATCTCGAGCGGATCCGCGAGGGCAGCACCAGCCCGCTCGTCGTCATCGACCTCGCCCTCAGCCACGACTTCGATCCCGCCGTGGGCATGCTCGACGACGTGGAGCTCATCACCCTCGAGTCCGTCCGGGCCGCAGCACCCGGGGAGCAGTCGGATGCCCTCGCCCAGGCCAGCGACCTGGTACGCGATGCCGCACGGAGCTTCGAGGAGCAGCAGACCACCCGGGCGATGAACGCGGCCATCGTGGCCCTGCGCCGCCACACGCAGTCCGTCCTCGATTCCGAGATGGAACGTGTCCGCGCCCAGCACGGCTGCACGGCCGCCGCCGAGGAGGTCGAGTTCGCGCTCCGCCGGATGGTCCGCCAACTCCTGCACGTACCGACCGTGCGTGCTCGCGAGCTCGCCGCCGAGGGACGCCAGGACGAGTACACCGCGGGCCTCCAGGCGCTGTACGGGATCGACGTCGCGCCTGCCGCGGACAAGGCTGCCGCCGACAAAGCTGCGGACACGAAGGATGCCGACACAGCCGTGGTGTCCGACGCCGCCGTTACGGGCGCCCGCCTGCACGCGACCCACGCGCACGCCGATGGTGCCGTCTGCCCCGTGGACCACGAACGGCCCGCACAGAGCGCCTGACCGGTTCCGAGCCTCGGGGCGCGGCTCGCTCATCCCCTCAGTACGTCATCTTCTCCGGTTCCACCCTGCGCACCCACTCGATGATCCCCCCGCCGACCGACCGCGCATCCGGATGTCCCTGCGCCCGCAGGAAACGCACGACGTCGGCCGATCGAACCCCGGACTTGCAGTGGACGAGCACGGTCCTGGCGCTGTCCACCAGGACGTCGCCGTCGAGGATCAGGTTCTTCGGAACGAGCTGCGCGCCGTCGATGCTGACGATGGCGTACTCCTCCGGGTTGCGCACGTCGAGCAGATCGAAGTCGGCCGTTCCGGCGGCACGCTCGACGAGGAGGGCGGCCAGTTCCTCCACGCTGACTGTCGGCACCGGTTCCTCGGGCGCGGTGCCGTCCGTCGCCCCAACGTCGGCCGCTCCCTGTGCGGGCAGGCCGCAGAACTGCTCGTAGTCGATGAGCTCCGTGACCCGTTGCGCGGTGGGGTCCGGCCGCACGCGCAGTTCGCGCCAGGTCATGTCGAGGGCGTTGAACACCAGCACCCGACCGAGGAGCGTCGTGCCCAGTCCGGTGATCAGCTTGATGGCCTCGTTGACCATGACGGACCCGATCTGCGCGCAGAGCACGCCGAGCACACCGCCCTCCGCGCAGGACGGCACGGCCCCGGGCGGCGGTGCTTCCGGGTAGAGGTCACGGTAGGTGGGGCCGTGGTCCTGCCAGAAGACACTGACCTGGCCGTCGAAGCGGAGGATGGAACCCCAGACATAGGGTTTGCCGAGTAGAGCGGCGGCGTCATTCACGAGGTAGCGCGTGGCAAAGTTGTCCGTGCCGTCCACGATCAGGTCGTAGTCCGCGAAGAGCCCGAGCGCGTTCCAGCGGTCGAGCCGCTCCTCATGCAGCACCACCTCCACCAGGGGGTTCAGTTCGAGGATGCTGTCGCGCGCCGATTCCGCCTTCGACCGGCCGAGGTCCGTCATGCCATGGATCACCTGGCGCTGCAGATTGGACAGCTCGACGTCGTCGTCCTCGACGATACCGAGCGTGCCGACGCCCGCCGCCGCCAGGTACAGCAGTGTCGGAGAACCGAGGCCTCCCGCTCCCACCACGAGCACGCGGGCGTTCTTCAGGCGCAGCTGCGCCTCCGTACCGAAGCCCGGGATGATGAGGTGCCGGGAGTAGCGCAGGGTCTCGTCCCGCGTCAGGCTGCCCGCGGGCTCGACGAGCGGAGGCAGCGGAGCACCGGCCTGCGCCGGGTCAGCGAGGGTTGCGGCCCCGACGGGGGCCTTGGGTGCGGGCGACAAAGCGGTCATGCCCAAGGGTATTCCGCCCCCGGCGCGCCGGGCCAGTGTGCTCGCGCCCATCGCCGAGTCACGGGGAGGTGGCGGGCACGAACGCTGATGCCGCGGTGTCGCTCGTGGGTACACTGATCGGACGCCAGCCGCCCGAAGAACCCGAGGATCGCCCTACGTGATTGCTGAACCGACCGCCGCAGGAAAAGCCGTCCGGTTGCCGCGGGACGAACGCAGGCGGCAGCTCCTGGCGGCAGCACAGGAAGTCTTCGTGGGCAACGGTTACCACGGTGCGGCGATGGATGACATCGCCGTCGCGGCCAAGGTCAGCAAGCCGGTGCTGTACCAGCACTTCCCCGGCAAGCGGGACCTCTACCTCGCACTGCTCGACAGCCACCTCGCCGAACTGACCTTGCTGCTGCACGACGCCCTGAAGTCGACGGACGACAACAAGCTGCGCGTGCACGCGACCATGCGGGCCTACTTCCAGTTCATCGCGCAGGACAGCAAGGCGCACCGGCTCGTGTTCGAGTCGGACATCAGCAACGAGCCCGACGTGAGCAGCCGTCTCGAGGAGTTCAACGCGCAGTTCGCCAGTGCCATCGCCGGCGTCATCGCCGGGGACACGCAGCTCTCGATGGTGGAAGCGACTTTGCTGGGTCGCGGCCTCGCGGGCATGGCCCAGATCAGCGCGCGCTACTGGCTGGAGACGGACGGGAGCCTCGACATCGACGCCGCCGCTGAGCTCATCTACCGTTTAGCTTGGCGCGGAATCAGCCGTTTCCCCAAGGAGATCTAGAGTAGGTTCGGAGCAGCACAACGCTCACTACACAGGAGGCACCCGCCGTGGAAGTCAAGATCGGTATCCAGAACGTCAACCGGGAGATCATCCTCGATTCCGCCGAGAGCGCGGACGCCCTCGCCGAACTCGTTTCCTCAGCCATGAGCGGCGGTTCGGAACTGCGCCTCAAGGATTCCAAGGGCCGTCAGGTGATCGTGCCGACGTCCGTCCTCGGCTACGTCGAGATCGGCGCCGAAGAGTCCCGACGCGTGGGGTTCGGAGCGCTCTAGCTTCACCCCTGCAGCTTCAGCACTGCAGGCAGGACCCGCGGTCCACGGCATGCGCCGTCGGCCGCGGGTTCTTTTTTCGTCCGAGCGGACTACGCCGTGAGTCCCAGGGCACTCATCCGCCGGGAATGGTTGCGGGTCAGCTTCGAGAACAGCGCCGTCGTGTGCTGCGTGTGGTCGGCCTCATTGGCGAACAGCAGCCCCGCGAGGTATTCGCGTTCGATGCCGACCCGCTGTGCCTGGGTGAGCGCCTCACCCACGAGCCTCCTGCCCCACAGCGCCAGGCGCGAGGCGAGGCGGGGGTCGTCCGAGAGCGCTTCCGTGAGGCGGCGCTGCAGGTGGGCTGCGCCGTCGCCCGAGTCGATCGCGCTGATGAGGTCGCGGGTCCGAGGGTCGAGGCTGTCTGCCAGGGCACGGTAGAAATCCCCGGAGAAGGCGTCGATCACGTAGGCCTTCATCAGCGATTCGTACCAGTCACCGGGGCGGGTGCGCTCGTGGAAGGCGTCGATGGAGGCCTGGAACGGCGCCATGGCATCCTCGATCGTGGTCCCGAGCCCGCCGACGAAGCGGCCCACCATCTCGAAATGCTCGAACTCGAGGACTGCGAGGCGACCGAGGCTCGCCCTGTCCGCGAGGCTCGGAGAGAAGCGCGCATCGGAGGACAGCCGCTCGAACCCCGACAGCTCGCCGTACGCGATGACGCCGAGGAGGTCCGTGACGAAGCGGGCATAGCGAGGGTTCGCGAGGGCGTCCTCGGCGGCGCTCGCCGGGCCTGCGGGTGGGGTCTGCGCGACCGGGGACGGACCAGCCGGAGCGGCCACCGGCAACTGCGCCACCGGCGCCGACCGGTCCTGCGTCCCGTCCGTGCCCGTGGCGGAGACGGCGGTGCTGTCGGAGGAGCCCTTGTTCATTCTGCTAAGAGTACGCACTCAGGAGGGTCCGGCAAGCCCGAGGCGGTCCTCGCCGGACTGCCCCGTTGTCTGTGACGTGCATTACCGTAAGGTGCGTGCCAGCACAGCATATGGACCTCAGGGACCGTGAGTCCCAGCAGCGGCTGACGGAGTCGCTGCGAATTCTGCGCGAGGAACTCGATATTCGTGAGGGTTTCTCCGATGACGTCCTGCGGGAAGCGGACGCATCGGTGGCGCTGCATCGCCTTCCTCCGGCGGACCGGCGGGACCTGCCCTTCCTCACCATCGATCCGCCCGGCTCGACGGACCTCGACCAGGCCGTGCACCTCGCCCGCCGTATAGGCGACGCCGGCGAGGGCTACGAGGTCTGGTACGCCATCGCCGATGTTCCACTCTTCGTTGCGCCCGGCGGAGCCATCGATACCGAGGCGAGGCTCCGCGGGCAGACCATGTACGCCCCGGACGGCCGCATCTCCCTCCATCCGGAGGTCATCTCCGAGGACGCAGCGAGCCTTCTTCCCGAGCAGGACCGGCCGGCCTTCGTCTGGCATTTCGAGCTCGACGCCGAGGCGGTGGTCCTCTCTGTCGACGTCAGCCGCGCGACGGTCCGCAGCCGGCGCCAGCTGACCTACGCACAGGTACAGGCGGACATCGACGCCGGCACGGCGGACGAGCAACTGATGCTCCTCCGGGAGATCGGAGTGCTCCGCATCCGGCAGGAGCTCGACCGGGGCGGCGCCAGCCTCAACCTCCCCCGCCAGGACATCACCCACGACGGCGAGAGCTACGCCATCGTCACGGAACCGCCGCTGCCCTGCGAGGACTGGAATGCCCAGATCTCGCTCATGACGGGTATGGCGGCGGCACGGATCATGATCGACGGCGGCATCGGCATCCTGCGGACCCTGCCGTCTCCGGACGAGGGCGCACTGGGCAAGTTCCGGCGCCAGTCCGAAGCGCTGGAGCACCCATGGCCCAGGGACATGCCCTACGGCGCCTTCCTCCGCACGCTCGACGTCACCGATCCCCGGCAACTGGCGCTGATGCACTCGGCGGCATCGCTCTTCCGCGGTGCGGGCTACACCGCGTTCGACGGCGAGGTGCCGGACTCCCTGGTGCAGTCGGCCATCGCCGCACCCTACGCCCACACCACCGCCCCCCTCCGGCGCCTCGTGGACCGCTTCGTGCTGGTGACCTGCGCGTCCCTCTGCGCGGGCGAGGAAGTACCCGGGTGGGTCCGCTCGGCGCTCCCGCACCTCAATGCCCTCATGGCCTCCTCCAACCAGACGGCGTCCCGGCTGGACGCGGGAGCGATGGACGCCGTGCAGGCCGCTCTTTTGAGCAACCGCATCGGCGAGGCGTTCTCCGCCATCGTCCTGCAGGGCTCGCCGCCCGCCGTCGAGGACGCGCCCGGCAGGCAGGCACCGCGGCTGTCCGGCACGGTCCAGGTCACCGAACCACCGCTGGAGGCGAAGTGCTACGGCGAGCTCGTGGCCGGCGAGCGGGTGACCGTGGTCCTGCTCGAAGCGGATATCGCCCGCCGCCTCCTCCGATTCGAGGTGAAACCGACGGACACGCTTCCGCAAGCCCGCGATGACGCCGCGCAGGGACAGGCAGGGTAGTCTTGATGCGTAGTAATGGATGCCCGGTCGTTATCACTCTTCGATAACCCGCAGTACCTACTCGATCCCGAGTTTTCCCGCGGGCGCAGGTCTCCCTCCGCAGCCCGCACGCAGTCGCAAGCCCGCGATCGGCTTCCACTGGACGCTCTGCGCCCGCCGATACGCTCCGCACCGGATGGTCATCATCCGGGCGTCGAGCCTCGGCGGCCGCACGGCCTGAATGAACGGTAGAACGTGCACAATACAGATCACGACACGAACCACGGCGCTATAGCAGATATCGCCACGACGACCGACACACACCACCTCGTCGCCGACAACTCCACGGACGCCATCGACGTCGAAGAGACCCTGATCACCACCGAGGAGCCGCACGCTCCTGTCGCGGAGACCTTCGCCGACTTCAACGTCCGCCCGGATATCGTGGAGTCCCTCGCGGATGCGGGCATCATCCACCCGTTCCCCATCCAGGCGATGACACTGTCGATCGCCCTCGGCGGCCATGACATCATCGGCCAGGCGAAGACCGGTACCGGCAAGACCCTCGGCTTCGGCATCCCGGCCATCCAGCGCGTCGTCGGGCCCGACGACGCGGGCTACGACAAGCTCCCGGTGCCCGGCGCACCGCAGGCCCTCGTCATCGTCCCCACACGCGAGCTCGCCGTCCAGGTGGCCAGCGACCTGACGACGGCGGCGAAGAAGCGCAACGCGCGCATCGTCACCATCTACGGCGGCCGCGCCTACGAGCCCCAGATCGAGGCCATCAAGCGCGGCGTCGAGATCGTGGTCGGGACGCCCGGTCGCCTGATCGACCTGTACCGGCAGAAGCTGCTGGTCCTCAAGAACGTGAAGATCGTGGTGCTCGACGAGGCCGACGAGATGCTGGATCTCGGCTTCCTGCCCGACGTCGAGACCCTCATAGCCGCGACGCCACCGGTGCGCCAGACACTGCTGTTCTCCGCAACCATGCCCGGCCCCGTCATCGCGATGGCCCGCCGCTACATGACGCAGCCCACGCACATCCGCGCAGCGGATCCCGAGGACGAGGGCATCACTAAGAAGGACATCCGCCAGGTCATCTACCGGGCACACAACCTGGACAAGGCCGAGGTCGTCGCCCGGATCCTGCAGTCCCGCAACCGGGGCCGCACCCTCGTCTTCTGCAAGACGAAGCGCACCGCGGCGAAGCTCTCCGAGGAATTGATCGACCGCGGTTTCGCGGCCGGCGCCATCCACGGTGACCTGGGCCAGGGTGCGCGCGAGCAGGCCCTGCGCGCCTTCCGCGGAGACAAGATCGACGTACTCGTCGCCACCGAGGTCGCTGCCCGCGGCATCGACGTCGAGGACATCACCCACGTCATCAACTACCAGTGCCCCGAGGACGAGAAAGCCTTCCTGCACCGTGTAGGCCGTACGGGCCGTGCAGGCAAGAAGGGCACCGCCGTGACCTTCGTCGACTGGGACGACCTCCCACGCTGGGGCCTCATCAACAAGGCCCTCGGCCTGAACGCGCCGGAGCCGGTGGAGACCTACTCGTCATCGCCGCACCTCTACACGGATCTCGACATCCCGGAGGGGACCAAGGGCCGCCTCCCCCGCAAGGACCGGAAGCTCGCGGGTATCGGCGCGGAGGTCCTCGAGGACCTCGGCGAGACCGGCAAGCGCGGCGGCGGAGCCCACGCGGACAGCACCCGCTCCGCCGGCAGCGGGAACGACGGCGGACACGGACGCTCGGGCGGTCGCGGAGGTCAGCGCCGCGACGGCGGCTCGTCCGCGGACAGCAGCGAGTCCGGCCAGGGCTCCCGCGGGTCGCGCGGTCGTGGCCGTGGCGGGAACCGTTCCGGTGACACCACCGGACCAGCAGAGTCGGCTGCCGCACCCGCGACCGCGTCGGCGGCAGGAGATACGGCCGAGGGTAGCGGGCGCCGTCGTCGCGCCGGCGGGGAGGCCGAGGCACCCGCGGGCGACCGCCCGCGCCGCAGCCGCACCCGTCGCCGCAACGGCGAGGTCGTCGCGAACCCCGCCGGCGGCTCAGAGGACTAGCTCTCGGTGACCGAACTCTCCGTGCCTTCCGCGCCTCCGTCCTGGAGCGCGGAGGGCCGCAACCTCGTGGTGCACGCCGACAACGCCGAGTACCTGGCGAAACTTCCGGATTCGTCTTTCCGCATGATCTACGTGGACCCGCCGTTCAACACCGGCCGGGTGCAGCGACGGCAGCCGACGACGATGGTGCGGGCGGTCGAAGGCTCCGGTGACCGCGTGGGCTTCAAGGGCCAGTCCTACTCGACCGTCAAGGGAATCCTCTCGAGCTATGACGACGCCTTCGAGGACTACTGGGACTTCCTCGCTCCGCGGCTCGCAGAGGCCTGGCGCCTCCTGACGGACGACGGGACGCTGTACGTGCACCTGGACTACCGCGAGGTGCACTACGCCAAGGTCATGCTGGACGCCCTGTTCGGGCGCGAGTGCTTCCTGAACGAGATCATCTGGGCGTACGACTACGGCGCCCGGGCCAAGCGCAAGTGGCCCGCGAAGCACGACAACATCCTCGTCTACGTGAAGGACCCCTCCGGCTACTACTTCAACAGCGACGAGGTGGACCGGGAACCCTACATGGCACCCGGACTCGTGACGGCCGAGAAGGCTGCGCTCGGCAAACTGCCCACCGACGTGTGGTGGCACACCATCGTGTCCCCGACCGGCCGTGAGAAGACCGGTTACCCCACCCAGAAACCGGAGGGCCTGCTGCGCCGCGCCGTTGCTGCCAGCAGCAGCGAAGGCGACTGGGTCCTGGACTTCTTCGCCGGATCAGGGACCCTCGGTGCGGTGGCGGGCAAGCTCGGCCGTCGCTTCGTCTGCGTGGACAGCAATCCGCAGGCCATCGACGTCATGCGTGCCCGCCTCGCTCCCTGGACGTGAGCCCGGGCCCGAGCCCTGAGTCTGCACGCCAGGAACACCCCTGCGGACCGTTCAGCTGACCGGCGTCCCCGTGGCGAGCCCGATGATGGCCTCGAACGTCTCGCTCGTCGTGACGTTCTCACCGAGCAGGTTCGGCTTGCCGGTCCCGTGGTAGTCGCTGGAACCGGTGACGAGCAGGCCGTTGTCCCGGGCGATCCTCCGCAGCTCGACCCGGGCGCCGTCGGGATTGTCCCGGTGCTCCACCTCGAGGCCCACCAGTCCGGCGTCGATCATCTCGTTGATCACGGCACCGCCCACCACCGCTCCCCGGTTGAAAGCCGATGGATGCGCGAAGACGGGCACACCGCCGGCATCCCGGATAAGGGCGACGGCGTGAGCGGGATGCGGTGCGTAGTGGCTCACCCAGTACGGCGAGCGCGCGGTCAGCACGCGCTCGAAGGCTTCCGAGCGCGTGCTGACGATGCCGAGGGCGATCAGCGCGTCCGCGATGTGCGGCCGTCCCACGGTGGCGCCCTCCGTCACGTGCTCCTGCACCAGGGCCCAGGTGATCGGGTAGTCCTCGGACATCAGTTCGACCATGCGGCGGGCTCGGGTGAGCCGGGCCGACCGTGACTTCTCGATCTCGTGGCGCAGACCGGCATGCAGCGGGTCGTGGAGGTAGGACAGCACGTGCACGCTGATGCCGGTGTCCGTCCGGCAGGAGACCTCCATCCCGGGGACGAATGTGATGTTATGTGCCTTCGCCGCCGTCCTCGCCCTGTCCCAACCGGCAGTGGAGTCATGGTCGGTGAGCGCGACGGCGTCGAGCCCTGCCGCGGCGGCGGAGGCAATCAGGACGTCGGGATCCTCGGTGCCGTCCGAGACATTGGAGTGCGTGTGCAGATCGATTCTCACCGGATTCAATGTACGCGCCATGCGTTGCATCTCCGGCCAGCGGCTCAGCGTCATCAGGCATTTCCGCTCATCCCGCTGCCCGGACCACCCGGAACCGGGGCCTCGCAGCGGCGGGCCCGATGATGCGACCCGTGGCCGGACTTTCCCGCTGCGCGGCCACGGTGAGACGATGACAGGGTGAGCACCGACGACACCGCATCCGCAGCCCAGAACTCCACACACACAGGGCAGGGCCAGCCCCTGTCCGACCGCAACGAGAACCGCTCGCAGCGGCCCGACTCCGACGCCTTCAAGGCGTTCATGGCCCGTGACTGGGCGCAGGCCTCGGAGGAGCTCCCGGCCGAGGCACCCGTCGCCGCCCATGCAGCGCGCCGCCGTCGGGCCGTCTCCGATCGTTTCCCGGGGGAACGGATCGTCGTGCCGGCCGGACCCTTCAAGGTCCGCTCGAACGACACCGACTACCGATACCGTCCCCACTCCGGTTTCGCGCACCTCACGGGGCTCGGCCTCGATCACGAGCCGGACGCCGTGCTGGTGCTCGAGCCTGTCGACCCCGGAACGGGCGACGACGGCGGGAACCACGTGGCCACCCTGTACTTCCGCGAACTCGCAGGGCGTGAAAGCGCGGAGTTCTACGCCAATGCCCGGCTCGGCGAATTCTGGATCGGCCAGCGACTCTCGATGGCCCAGATCAAGGCGCAGCTGTCCCTCCGGACGGCCGACCTCGGCGAACTCGAGGTCGCCATCACGAAGGACGCAGGCGTCTTCGAGATCGGTGGCGTGAGCATCCGCCTGCTCCGCGAGGTCGACTTCAATGCCGACGCGCTGGTGGACACCTCCCGCATCAACACCGGCGTCGACCTCGAGAAGGCCGACGCCCTCGACGCCGTGCTCGCCGAGGTGCTGTCCGAGCTCAGGCTCATCAAGGATCCGTGGGAGATCGAGCAGATGGAGTCCGCCGTCGCAGCGACCGTCAGCGGTTTCCACGAAGTGGTCCGCGCACTCCCCCGTGCCATCAGCCATCCGCGCGGCGAGCGCGTCGTCGAAGGTGCTTTCTTCACCCGGGCGCGCGAGGAGGGCAACGACCTCGGCTACGACACCATCGCCGCGTCCGGCAACAACGCGACCACCCTCCACTGGATCCGCAACACCGGGCATGTCAAGGCCGGCGAGCTCCTGCTGCTGGATGCCGGCGTCGAGGCCGAGAGCCTGTACACAGCCGACATCACCAGGACCCTCCCCGTCAACGGTCGGTACACGGATGTGCAGCGGAAGATCTACCAGGCCGTGCTCGACGCCGCGGACGCCGGCTTCGCAGCGGCCCTGCCCGGCCGCAAATTCCGCGAGATCCACCTCGCGGCCGTCACCGTCCTGGCCGAAAACCTCGATGCCTGGGGGCTCCTGCCCGTCTCGCTCGAGGAGGCACTGTCACCCGAGGGGCAGCACCACCGCCGCTGGATGCCGCACGGGACGAGTCACCACCTGGGCATGGACGTGCACGACTGCGCGCAGGCCAAACGGGACCTGTACCTGGATGGCGTGCTCACCGAGGGCATGGTCTTCACCATCGAGCCGGGCCTCTACTTCAAGGCGGAAGACCTCTCCGTGCCGGAGGAGTACCGCGGCATCGGCGTCCGTATCGAGGATGACGTCCTTATGACCGCCGACGGACCGGTCAACCTGAGCGCCGCCCTACCACGCCACCCGGAGGACGTTGAGGACTGGATCGCCGGCATCTGGGGCAGCACCGGCGAGTAGCCCGACGGAGACGGGAAGAGGCGGGGACCAGTGCACTCAGTGCACTGGTCCCCGCCTCTTCCCGTCGTACCGATGTACTGCCGACGTACTGCCGGCGTCCCGCTGAGCGCTAGCGCTGTCCCGCTGCCGACGAGCCCGTGCCGCCCGGGCTCCCGCCATTCGCAGGCGGATCAGTTGCAGCCGGCGCTGCAATCTCTCCGTCGGCGCCCGGGGTGCCGCTAGCGCCTGCTGCGCCGTCCGCCGGAGCGTTGCCCGGAAGCTGGTCCTCCACGCGGATGCCGTACTGCGGCCGGCCATCGGGCAGGTCCGGGAATTGTCCCCGGCGCGGTCCGGTCGTGCCGGGACCGGCTGTCTGGCTCTCCTCGGCCCCGGCAGGATGCTGCTGGGGCTGCTGCTGGGGCTGCTGCTGGGGTTCCTGCTGGCCGGGGAACGGATCGTTCCAGGATGCGGGCCGTTCGGGCGCCTGCTGCTGGTGAGGCGGCTGCTGGGCCTGCTGTCCCTGGGCCCAGGCCGAGGAGTTCGCCCCCGGGTGCTGCGCCTGCCCGTTCATGGGCAGCTGCTGCAGCAGCCGACGCGCCTCCCCCGCGAGGCTCGGCTCCACGAGGACGTCGTAGCTGGTCGCGATGACCTGGCTCGTCGAGGTGAAATCGCGCTTTCCGCGCTGGAAGGCATAGGTGAGGACACCGAAGAGCAACCAGAAGATGGCGCCGAGCGCTATCGAGGAAGGCACGGTGCTCACCATGTCGCTGCCCGCGAACAGACCCAGGATCAACCCTACGAACAGGCCGAACCAGGCTCCCGACAGGGCACTGCTCAGGGCGACCCGCGGGTAGCTGAGACGACCCGTGACGCGCTCCACGGCCTTGAGGTCGTTCCCGATGATGGCGATTTGCTGCACGGCGAACTTGTTGTCAGCGAGGTAGTCGACGGCCTTCTGGGCATCGAGGTAGCTGGTGTACCGGCCGATGGTCTCGCCGGTGGGTAGCACCCGGCCCGGGTCGCGGGAGGCAGTGGTTCCAAGTGAAGGTGTCGACATGCACCCATTCTTGCCTACCGCCCGTGCGGATGGGAGGCGTATCGCCGGGAGCGGACTACCAGTTCGCTCGACGGCAGCTGGGTGGATGCTGGGAGCAGGGCGAAGCGGCGACTGCTATCGGGACGCCGCAGGTCGGTCCGATTCCGTCCCGCTATGCCACGCCGGATAGCCTAGAGCCGTGACTATCAATCCGACCCGCGTCTTCGTCGCCCGGCTGCTGGGCCTCGATGTCTTCGACCCCCTGGGTGACCGCCTCGGCCGCCTGCGGGACGCCGTCGTACTGGACCGTGGTCCCACCAAACACCCGCAGGCCATCGGCCTCGTGGTGGAGGTACCGGGCAAGAAACGCGTCTTCGTACCCATGACCCGCATCACCTCCATGGACCCCTCGCAGATCATCTGTACCGGCCTCGTGAACCTGCGCCGCTTCGAGCAGCGCGGCGCCGAGATGCTCGTGGTCGCCGAACTCTTCGACCGGCGCCTCACGCTTCGGGACGGCAGCGGGAGCGCCGTCGTCGAGGACATCGCGATGGAACGGAACCGCGCCGGCGACTGGCACGTCTCGCAGCTGTTCGTGCGCCGCGGGGGCTCGACGTCGCCCCTGCGCGGACTCCGGCGCGGCGGCGAGCGCCTCATCATCGACTGGCTCGACGCCTTCCACGGGACGACGGACGAGCCGCAGGGCGCAACGCAGTTCGTCGCCCAGCACGACGATCTCAAGCCCGCGGACTTCGCCGACGCGCTGCACGAGATGAACGACAAGCGGCGCATCGAGGTGGCCGGTGAGCTGCAGGACGACCGCCTCGCGGACGTCCTGCAGGAACTGCCCGACGACGACCAGGTGCAGATTCTCCAGTCCCTGACGCGTGAGCGTGCGGCCGACGTCCTCGAGGAGATGGACCCCGATGACGCGGCCGACCTCCTGAACGAGCTCCCCGAGGCGCAGAAGGAGGAGCTCCTCCAGCTCATGGAACCCGACGACGCCGAGGACGTACGGCGGCTGCTCGAGTACGAGGAGGACACCGCAGGTTCCCTCATGACCACGGTGCCGGTCATCCTCCCGCCCGAGGCGACCGTCGCCGAGGCCCTCGCGCACGTCCGGCGTGAGGAGCTGACACCTGCCCTCGCTTCGTCCATCTTCGTGTGCCGGCCTCCGCTCGAGACCCCGACCGGGCGCTACCTCGGCGTGGTGCACATCCAGCAGCTGCTGCGATATCCGCCGCCCGAGCCGCTCGGCAACATCATCGACACGGATCTCGAAGCCGTGGGCGACCAGGCGAATGTGAGCGAGGTGTCGAGGATCCTCGCCACCTACAACCTGAACTCGCTGCCAGTGGTGAACGCCGACGGCAGGCTGGTGGGTGCCGTAACCGTCGACGATGTGCTGGACCACCTGCTGCCCGACGACTGGCGCGCACAGGACGACACATCCGTACCGAAACGAGGTGACCGCCGTGGTTGAGAAGATCCGATCGAATTCACGCGGACTCGATACGCCGCGTGAGGCACGCAAGCGAATCCTCCCGCGTCTGCGCCCGAATCCGGACCGCTTCGGCAGCGGCACGGAGAACATCGCCCGCTTCATGGGCACCCCGCAGTTCCTGTTCTACATGACGGTCTTCGTCGTGGTCTGGCTGACCTTCAACACGATCGCCCCGGAGAACCTGCGCTTCGACAGCGCGGCACTCGGGTTCACGGCACTGACGCTGATGCTCTCCCTGCAGGCCTCCTATGCAGCACCCCTGCTGCTGCTCGCGCAAAACCGCCAGGACGACCGGGACCGCGTCTCCATGCGCGAAGACCGCCAGCGGGCGGAGCGGAACCTGTCCGACACCGAGTACCTGACGCGGGAGATCGCGGAGCTGCGCATCGCCCTCCGCGAGGTGGCGACCCGCGACTACGTTCGGTCCGAGCTGCGCTCCATCCTCGAGGAACTCCTCGAGACGACCGACGGCCAGGAACTGACCCTGCAGAAGCGCAAGCCCCGCAAGCCGTCCGACAGCACCGTGGCGCTGCCGAAGGTCCCGCCCGCCGGGAGGAAACCCGTCCGTTGAGCAGGCCTATCCCCACCGAGGAGGCCGTGCGCTCGGCCCTCGCCACGGTGATCGACCCCGAGTTGCGCCGACCCATCACCGAACTCGGCATGCTGGACACCGTGTCCATCAGGGACCGCGCCGTCCACATCCGGGTCCTGCTGACCATCGCGGGGTGCCCCCTCCGCGACACGATCATGCAGGACGCCGACGCCGCCGTGTCCGCAGTCGACGGCGTCGACCGGGTGGAGGTGGAGCTCGGCGTCATGGACCAGCAGCAGCGCGATGCGCTGAAGGACCAGCTGAAGGGTGAAGGGGGGCGCCGTGGAATCCCGTTCAACGATCCCGGGTCCCTGACCCGCGTCTACGCGGTCGCCAGTGGCAAGGGCGGAGTCGGCAAGTCCAGCGTGACCGTGAACCTGGCGGTCGCGATGGCCGCGCAGGGACTCCGCGTGGGCATCGTGGACGCGGACGTCTACGGCTTTTCCGTTCCGGCACTCATGGGCATCACCCAGCAGCCGACACGGGTCGACGAGCTCATCCTCCCGCCCGTCGCCCACGGCGTGAAGGTGATCTCGATCGGGATGTTCGTGGAAGGCAACCAGCCCATCTCCTGGCGCGGTCCGATGCTGCACCGGGCGCTCGAACAATTCCTGACCGAGGTCTATTTCGGTGACCTGGATGTCCTGTTCCTCGACCTGCCGCCGGGCACGGGTGACATCGCGATCTCCGTGGCCCAGCTGCTGCCCTCCTCGGAACTCCTGGTCGTCACGACCCCTCAGAGCGCGGCTGCAGACGTCGCCGAGAGGGCGGGCGCCATGGCGGCCCAGACAGGGCAGGGTGTAGCGGGAGTCATCGAGAACATGTCCTGGCTCGAGCTTCCCGACGGCGGTCGGCTCGAGCTCTTCGGCGCCGGGGGCGGCGCAGCGCTTGCCGACAGGTTGTCGGCCACTCTGGGCCTCGACATCCCGCTCCTCGGCAGCATCCCGCTGGACATCGCGTTGAGGGAGGGCGGCGACACCGGCACCCCCCTCGTCCTCGGTGCCGGGGCATCGAGGTCACGGGGAGAACTGCTGGCGATCGCCTCAGCGCTGACCCGCCGTCCCCGCGGCCTCGAGGGACTGAGGCTGAACGTCAGCCCTCGCTGACCGGGCGGAAGGTGGGAACGCGGCGGACTACGTCGCTTCGCGGTCGTACGGCGCGGCCTGTCCGGCACCGAGACGGGACCCGACGGGAACGGACGGGCCTGACCGGATGGCGCTGCTCCCGGCGGCAGCGGCAGTGGCTGCGGCGGGCGCTGCGGCCGCGGACGGCTTCGGGGCGCCCTGGCTCACCGGCTTCAGGACATCCTCGAAATCGTCGAGGAGGGCTTCCTTGATGATGCGGCGGGGGTCGTACTGGCGAGGGTCGAGCTTGCGCCAGTCGACGTCGTCGAGCTCGGGGCCGACTTCCTCCCTGAGCTGCTCGCGCGCTCCCGTGGCCATGCGGCGCAGGCCCTTGACGAGCCGGGCGAGCTGGGCAGCGTACTCCGGAAGTCGCTCCGGGCCGAGCACCACGACGGCGATGATCGCCAGGACCACGAGTTCGAGACCGTTGATTCCCAACACCTGAGAAGACTACCCTCCCGGCTTCGGCCGGCCATACTCGACAGGTGTTCCCGCCCGCTCGCCGAACCTATCCGGCATTGTCGCGGGGATGCGTGATCATCGAGAGGCCACGGATGATGCGCTCCACCATGGAGTCGTCCTGGCCCTGCGGAGCGAGGGACAACTGGGCATGCTCCGTGGTCACCAACTGGCTGAGTGTCTTCGGCATGGCGGCAGCCGGCATGCGGGACACGACCGTGTAGGTCACCGTGGGTGAGTCGAGCACCACCTGCCAGGGATTGCCCGACCGCACCCAGAGATCCCTGTCCGCTCCCCCGACATGTTCGAAGCCGTCCGCAGTGACCGTCCTGCCCGACACCGCACTCAGGGGCGCCGCCTCCGCCTCCTGGATCTCGCTGACCTTCCTCTGCTCGTACACGGTGACGGTGTGGCCGTCGTTCTCGAGGACCAGTTCCAGCGTGGGCCTGCCGCCGACGGTGATGCCCTCGGCGCTCTGCAGCGTGTACCCGAGGGATTCGAGTTCGGGGCAGTACCAGCCTCCGGCCCTCAAGGTGTCCAACTGGTCGTTATCCAGGTAGGTGGGGGTCTGTGGCGCAACCGATTCCCACCCCGCGCGGAGTGCGGTGGATCCGCTCGCTGCCTCGACCGGAACGGATTGCGCCTCGGAACCCACGATGTAGGCGCTTCCGAGGATCGCCGTGGCGACGACAGCTGAGCCGCCGGCCGCCGCGAGGACGGTGCGACGACGCCGGGGCGGTGTGACGCGCTCGTGGTGGTCGCGGACGAACGCAGCACTAGACCCGGTGCGTTCCTCGTGCCTGTGCAGCCTCGATCGGACGTCACTCGGAGGCCCGGAAGAGAGGAGGCTGCGCTGGAAGTCCGGGTCGGGTGAAGGTCGGCGAAGCCCCAGTAGCGCACTCTTGAGGCTGCGCAGCCGGGCTACGGTGGCAGCGCAGGGTGTGCAGCGGGACACGTGGCGTTCAACGGTGATCCGACGCCGGTCGGACAACTCACCGTCCACGAGGTCCTGCAGGAAGCGATGGGGATGCAGCATTGTTCCTAACCCAGACCGGCAACCCGTGCGACGCCCAGGGCGGCACCTCCACCGGACGTCCGGGGATCGCGGTGGGCGAGCTTCTGCCGCAGCATCGTGCGGCCGCGGTGTATGCGGGAGCGGACCGTGCCGAGCTTCACGCCGAGCACCTGGGCCACTTCGTCGTACGCCAGCCCTTCCAGGTCACAGAGGACGACGGCGGCGCGGAAGTCCGGCGGCAGTTCCTCGAGGGCGGCCTGCACGTCGATGTCGAGGTTATTGAACTCGAAGCTCCGTTCCGGGCCCGGATGCTTGCTGGGAAGGCGGCTCTCGGCCTCTTCCGTCAGTCCGTCGAAACGGATACGGGTCTTGCGTCTCGCCTGATCGAGGAAGAGATTCGTGGTAATGCGGTGCAGCCAGCCATCGAGGGTGCCCGGCTTGAAGTTGGCGAGGGACCGGAACACCCTGACGAAGACCTCCTGTGTGAGGTCCTCCGCGTCGAACTTGTTGCCCGTGAGCCGGTATGCGAGTCGGTAGACCTTGGGTGAGTAGGTGGTGACGACTTCTTCCCAGGAGGGCGCGACCCACGGGTTGCCGTGCTCATCGAGGATGGGCCCGTCCGGTCCTGCGACAGCCTCCACGGCGGTCTGTGCCGCCTTCACGCTAGACATCATCTACCCCTTCTTGCCACGGATCCCGATCATGCCCTGCCGTCGGCATCGCCGGGGCAGTAATAGCAGGGATTCGAAGCTGTCTTCATGCTGGATGTCCCGAAGGAAAAGTCTTTCGCACGAAGCTGTGAAGTAGCTGGCAGCTGGATGCGTGGTGCATCTTCCTTTCGCCGCCCGATCGGTTATTCTTCGCGCCCGTCGGACGTGCGGCTCCCGCCCTCCGTCCGCATGGAAGTCCGAGCACCCCAGACAGTAGTGTTGGGGCGGGGCTACGGCCTCCCGAAAGCTCCCTTTTCCCGCGAACCACAGAACGGACGTCCATGGCCGCCGACAAACACAGCAGCTGGTCCTACACAGAAGGACTCCCCGACGAGGACGACATCCTGCTCAGGGCGCGCGACAGGTCGCACGAACTCGGAGTAGCTCCCGTGACACCGGCCGTCGGGGCGGCCCTCACCGTCCTGGCCGCGGCTTCGAAGGCCACGACGGCGGTGGAAGTGGGAGCAGGAGCAGGAGTCTCGGGTGTCTGCCTGCTGAGGGGGCTGGGGCGGAACGCCGTGCTGACGACGATCGATTCCGACGTCGACCACCTCCGCGCAGCTCGCGAGGCCTTCGCCGAAGCCGGCATCCCGTCGAACCGGACGCGCACCATCTCGGGGCGGGCGGCCGATGTGCTCCCCCGTCTCACCGATCGCGCGTACGACCTCGTCTTCATCGATGCCGACAAGGCCGGTCTGCCCGCCTACGTCGAGCAGGCGACGCGACTCCTCAAGGAAGGCGGCATCCTGATCGTCAACGATGCCCTCGACCAGGACCGCGTCGCGGAGCCGGCCGTGCGGGAGCAGTCGACCAATACCCTTCGTCAGGTCGGCCGGATGATCCGCGATGACGAGTCCCTCGTGTCGGCTCTCCTGCCGACAGGGACCGGTCTCCTGCTGGCGGTCAAGCAACGGGCATGACCGCGAGGCGCGGGGCACCGGCAGGAGGCCGGGGCCCTACTAGCCGGTGACGGTGAGCAGGCAGTCCTTGAGGTTGCCTGCCTCCTCCGCATTCAGTTCGACGACGAGGCGGCCGCCACCATCGATCGGTACCCGCATGATGAGGCTGCGCCCTTCCTTGGTGACTTCCATCGGTCCATCGCCGGTACGCGGTTTCATGGCAGCCATAATGGGGGTCCCTTTCAACAGGGCGCAACCGCGGAGAGCGGCAGCGCGACAGTAAACAGTGCTCCGTCCCGTCGACCCGATGAAAGGCCCGGCGGTGCACGTCATCACCTTCATTATTCAGCACAAGCCCTGCACCTGCTAATTCAGGTGCGGCGTGGATCACAGTCAGGGTGGATAATCCCCCTCCGAGCCGGTTGGCGTCCATCCCCACAGCCAATCCACCCAGAGGAACTGCAGCACCACCGACACCGGCAGGAGCACCCAGAGGAGGCGTCCGCCGCGAAGCGACGCGGCAGAAAGCGCCAACGGGAACAGTGGCACCAGGATCCGCCAGGTACTCGATTGGGGATCCCAGAAGGCCGCGAGGTAGAGCAGGTAACCGGCGCACCAGGCGCACAGGACCAGGCCGAGCGAACGCACGGACGGCGCGAGGAACAGCGCTCCTGAGCCGAGGACCAGCGCCGCGACCACGAGGATGCCCGCCGCCGGACCCACGAGGGCCGCCGGTGCCTCGAACCAGGGCAGAAACGGGGTGAGGGCCTCGCCTCGCCAGGCGGTCTCCGTCGCGACATACGCATCGCGCCGGCCCGTGACAGCCCAGGCGACGAGCGGCCAGGCCACCGCGGCGAGGGAGGCGACCGCTCCGAGCAGCAGAAGGGGAAGCACCTGTCGTGCCGCCTCCTGCCGACGGGAGGCGTCCCTGTCCGGCCCGCGCCACGCCCACACGGCGTGGAGGAACAGGACGCCCAGGGCGATGGCGAACGGCACGCCTGCCGGACGGGCCAGGCACATGAGGACGACGACGGGCATCGCCGCGTAGTAGCGACGCGTCGCCACCAGATAGAGGGCGGACGCGAGGAGCAGGAGGTGCAGGGACTCCGCGTAGGGCACCTGCATGATCGCCGCGACGGGAGCGAAGGAGACGACGGCGACACCCGCGAGGGCGGTCCGATGCCTCGCCCGCAGGAGGAAGAGGCGGTAGATCACGAGTGAGGCGGCCGCCGCGGCGAGGCATGCCGAGACGGGGGCGAGAATGCCCCACCCCAGGCCGGTGATGGCGTCGAGCAGGCGGACGGTACCCGGGTAGAGCGGGTAAAAGGCCCACTGGTTGTGGCTCACGATGCCGAACTCGTCCGTGGGCAGTTCCGTCGGGTATCCCTCCCGGAAGATGCGCTCGTACCACCCGCTGTCCCAGTAGTTGATGAACGTCCCGTAGGCGGGCGCGGGCCCCGACCAGGGGCTGGCACCCTGGCGGGCAGCGGCGAGGAGGAGTATGGCGGTGCTGACGAGTCGCCCGAGGGCGAAGATGGCCAGAACCTGGATGGACCAGTGCGAGAACAGCCGGGAACGTCGCGACCCGGCAGCCGGTGCTGCCGTTCCCGTTCCCGTTCCGTCGGATCCCGCGCGGCTGGCCGAACGTCCGGCCCAACGGCTCATGGAATCGACGCCGTCGGAACGGGACCAGCGTGGCCTGGATCCTCCCCCGGCATCGGCGGCGCATCCCGCACCCAGCAGTCCCGGAGGTGGTCGTTGACATATCCCGTCGCCTGCAGCATCGCGTACGCCGTCGTCGGACCGACGAACCGGAAGCCGAGTCCGCGCAGCTCGCGTGCCAGGGCGGTACTCTCCGGTGTGATTGCGGGAACGTCGATCAGCGTGGCCGGAGCAGGACCCTGCTTCGGACGATGCCGGGCGAGCACCGAGCCCAAAGTGGTGCCGTCCGGGAGTGAGAGCAGTGCCTGCGCGTTGGCGATGGTCGCCCGGATCTTCTGCCGGTTCCGGATGATGCCCGCGTCAGCCAGGAGTCGGTCGACGTCCTGCTCACCGAAGGTTGCCACCGCTTCGGGGTCGAACCCGGCGAAGGCCCGTCGGAAGGCCTCCCGTTTACGCAGGATGGTGATCCAGCTGAGGCCTGATTGGAAGGCTTCCAGGCTCAGGCGCTCGAAGAGCGCTGCCTCGCCGACGACGGGTCGGCCCCACTCCGTGTCGTGGTACTGCTCGTAGGTCGTGCTGGACACGGCCCAGCCGCAGCGGAGGCGGCCGTCCGAGCCTGCGACGGCTCCGCTCACCGTTCGGCGTCCTGTCCGGCCAGCCGCGCCCGCAGGTCCGCTATCGTGGCATCCCGCGCGTCCAGGGCCAGGGCGAGCCGATCGAGGACCTCGTCCACCTGGTCCATGCGGTAGCCGCGGAGACCGAGACCGAACCGCACGGCGTCGATATCCCTCGCTGAGGGATCATCCGGCAGCAGCACGGGTGGCAGGCTCGCCACCGGCTCCACCAGGCCGAGCCCGTCGCGCCCTGCCGGCGCTTCGGGCGCACGCCGCCCGAGCGGCGCAGGCATCCGCCGTCCCGAGGCGACGAGCGCGGTCCCTCCTACCAGCAGGATGGCGAGGATCAGCAGGAAGATAGTCACACCGCAATGGTGCCAGAGTCACCTCCGGGGAAGGTCAGGAGGCGTGGTGCTCGTGACCTGCGGACGCCGCCACGATCCGCACGGCCTCCTCGGCCGTATCCACGAGCTGCAGCAGCGAGAGATCCTTTTCCGAGACTGTGCCCGCGGTGACGAGCGTGCCCTCGACCCAGTCGAGCAGCGGCTGCCAGTAGTCGACGCCGATCAGCACGATGGGAAAGGACGTCACCTTGCCCGTCTGGACCAGGGTCATCGCCTCGAACAGTTCGTCGAGGGTGCCGAAACCTCCGGGCAACACCACGAAACCGCTCGCGTACTTGACGAACATCGTCTTGCGGGCGAAGAAGTACCGGAAGTTGATGCCGAGATCGACCCACTCGTTCATGCCCTGTTCGAAGGGCAGTTCGATACCGAGCCCTACGGAGACACCGCCGGCCTCGCAGGCCCCCTTGTTGGCGGCCTCCATGGCGCCCGGGCCTCCCCCGGTAATGACGGCGAAGCCCGACGCGACAAGCCGCCGTCCGACCTCTTCCCCGATGGAGTAGAAGGCCGAATCGCGAGCGGTCCGCGCGGATCCGAAGACGCTGATCGCCGGACCGAGGTCCGCCAGGGTGCCGAAACCCTCGACGAACTCACTCTGGATGCGCAGCACCCGCCAGGGGTCCGTGCGGGTGAATCCCCCGGAATCGGGAGAATCGAGGAGCATGTTGTCCGACTGTGGTCCCGTTGCCTGGCCGCGCCGCAACTCCACCGAGCCCCTGCGCCGCGTGGCCTCGCCCGGAAGGCCGGCCTGCGGGCGACTGCCATTGGAGGGCAGCGTCGGGGGGCGGAGCGGGGACACGGCGTCGTCGTCGGGGGCTGTGGAGCGCCGGGCATCATCGGCGGCGGAGAAGCGCGGGTAAGGAGACATATCCCTAGGCTAACCAACACGATCTCAGGCGCAGATTTTTGGTTGCTCTTGAATCACAATCAACACCTTTGCGGTGCTTCGTATTGCTCAGAAGGAATAGTTCGCTAGATTTCTCCCATGACAAGTGAACCGCAACCGACTTCGCCTGCGTCCTCGGCACGTCCCCTCGTCTCACTCAAGAACGTCAACAAGCATTTCGGTGATCTGCACGTGCTCCGGAACATCAATCTCGATGTCGCCCGTGGTGAGGTGGTCGTCGTCATCGGACCATCCGGCTCCGGGAAGTCGACCCTCTGCCGGGCCATCAACAGGCTCGAGACCATCGACGACGGTGAGATCACCATCGACGGCAAGGTGCTCCCCGCGGAGGGCAAGGCGCTCGCAAAGCTACGGGCCGACGTCGGCATGGTGTTCCAGTCCTTCAACCTCTTCGCCCACAAGTCGATCCTCGAGAACGTGACGCTCGGCCCCATCAAGGTCAAGGGGATGAAGGGCGGCGCCGCGAAGGACCTCGCGATGTCCCTGCTCAAGCGCGTCGGCGTCGACAACCAGGCCCAGAAGCTCCCTGCCCAGCTCTCGGGTGGCCAGCAGCAGCGCGTGGCGATCGCGCGGGCGTTGGCGATGCAGCCGAAGGTCATGCTGTTCGACGAACCCACGTCGGCGCTGGACCCGGAGATGATCAACGAGGTCCTCGACGCCATGGTGGCTCTCGCCAAGGAGGGAATGACCATGATCGTGGTCACCCATGAGATGGGCTTCGCCCGCCGTGCGGCCGACCGGGTGATCTTCATGGCGGACGGCCAGATCATGGAACAGGCCACGCCCGAGGAATTCTTCACGAACCCTCGAAGCGACCGCGCCAAGGACTTCCTCGGCAAGATCCTCTCGCACTGACCCCCACTCACCACCCCGCTTCACGACTCGCCTCCAAGAGGCCTTCGCGAGGCCGCAACACAAGGAGAACCAATGCAGAAGACCCGATACGCAGCAGCCGCACTGGCCGCAGTGGCCGCACTGACACTGTCCGCCTGTGGTGGCGGAGACAGCGCCGAAAGCGAAAGCGGAAGCAGCGCCGAAGCCGGCGGCGAGAGCCTCCGCATCGGCATCAAGTTCGACCAGCCGGGACTCGGCTACGACGAGGGCGGGTCCTATTCCGGCTTCGACGTCGACGTCGCCAAGTACGTTGCCAATGAACTCGGAGTCACCGAGGAGAACATCGAGTGGGTCGAGGCCCCTTCCGCGAACCGTGAGAACCTGCTGTCGAACAACCAGGTCGACATGATTTTCGCCACCTACTCCATCACCGATACCCGCAAGGAGGTCGTCGACTTCGCGGGGCCGTACTTCGTCGCCGGCCAGGACCTACTCGTCCCCACCGACAGTGACATCGCCGGCCCCGAGGACCTCGAGGGCAAGAACCTCTGCTCGGTCACCGGCTCCACCTCCGCACAGAAGATCAAGGACCAGTACCCGGGTGTGCAGCTCGTCGAGCAGCCCGGCTACGCCGAGTGCGTCACCGCCATGGGCGGCGGCCAGATCGACGCCGTCACCACCGATGACATCATCCTGGCCGGTCTCGCTGCCCAGGAAGCCAATGCCGGCAAGTTCAAGGTCGTCGGCAACACCTTCTCGGAGGAGAACTACGGCGTCGGCCTGCCCAAGGGCAGCGACCGCTGCGAAGCCGTCAACGAAGCCATCACCAAGATGATCGACGACGGCGCGTGGGACGAGGCGATCACCAGCAACACCGAGGGTGCCGACTACACCTTCAACGCGGAACTGAACCCGCCGACACCCGCGCCCTGCGCCTAGCATCGCCCTCATTGGTGGGGTGGTCCGCGCGGACCACCCCACCAATGCCATGTTCCCCACCAGGAAAGAGGTGAACCGTGGAGAACTACCTGTCGCTGTTCCAGACCTATGACGTGCCCGCCGCGTTCTGGGTCAATATCCAGCTGTCATTCTGGGCGGCGATCTTCGCGCTCGTCATCGGCACGGTGCTGGCGCTGTTCCGCATCTCCCCGATCCCGAGCCTGCAGCTCTTCGGGGCCGCCTATGTCAACATCTTCCGCAACACGCCACTGACCATCATCCTCGCGTTCGGCTTCCTCGGATTGTTCTCCGTGATGCAGATCAGCCTCGCGAGTGATCTCACGGTCAGCCTGTTCAGGATCGCCATCGTCGGGCTCGCGCTCTACCACGCGGCCTTCGTCTGCGAAGCCATCCGCAGCGGCGTCAACACCGTCCCACTCGGCCAGGCGGAAGCGGCCCGGGCGATCGGCCTGAGCTTCCTGCCGGCTGCCCGCCTGATCATCCTGCCCCAGGCTTTCCGCGGCGCGATCGCGCCACTCGGAAACGTGCTGATCGCCCTCATCAAGAATTCGACCGTGGCCGCGGCAGGGTCCGTTGCCACGGAATCCTCAGGCCTCATGAAGACCATGATCGAGTTCCGCTCGGACCTCGTGGTTCCCATCTTCCTCACCTTCGCCCTCGGTTTCGTCATCCTGGTGATCCCCATCGGACTGCTCACCACGTGGGCCTCACGCAGACTGGCGGTGGCACGATGAGCGCGCAGCAGGTCCTCTTCGACGCTCCGGGCCCCAAAGCCCGGCGAATCATCCTGATCAGCAACATCGTCGGCGTCCTGATCGTCCTAGCCATCCTCGCCTGGATCATCTCGGCGCTGGCAGGCAAGGGCCAGCTCGCGGCCAGCATGTGGACGCCCTTCCTCGAGTCCCGGACCTGGCAGTTCTTCATCCTGCCCGGACTGCTCAACACGCTGAAGGCTGCCGGCATCTCCATCGTCACGGCCGTCGTGTTCGGCCTCATCTTCGGCGTGGGGCGGCTGTCCCACTCGGCACCCATCCGCTACGTGTCCGGCCTGGTCGTCGAGGTACTGAGGGCCGTTCCGGTGCTGCTCATGATGATCTTCTTCTGGCTGGCCCTCGGCAGTTCGGGTGCCGTGCAGCCGCAGAATGCTCCGCTGATCGCCGTCGTCATCGCGCTGACGCTCTACAACGGATCGGTGATCGCCGAGCTCGTGCGCTCCGGCGTCCACGGCCTCCCCAAGGGCCAGCGAGAGGCCGGCATGGCCATCGGCCTCACGAGGAACCAGTCGTTACGCAACATCGAGGTACCGCAGGCTCTGATCGCGATGCTGCCGGCCCTGATCAGCCAGTTCGTGGTCATCCTCAAGGACTCTGCGCTCGGCTTCATCATCACCTATCCTGAGCTGCTGCAGTTCACGCGGCGCCTCGGCGTGGGCGAGGGCAATGTCATCCCGTCTCTGTTCGTCGCCGCGGCGATCTTCATCATCATCAACTTCGCCCTGTCCACGCTCGCGACGCGACTGTCGGTCCTCCTGAGCTTCAGGACGAAGGGCCGCAGGCCATCACCCAAGGACCCCATCGTCCTGAACCCGGCCGCTACCTGAGTTCCGGCACGGCACGGCACGGCACGGCACGGCACAGCACGACGACGAAGACGACGAAGGGGCCCGGCAGATCGCCGGGTCCCTTCGCCGTTGGACGGAGGCCGGCCGTGCGGGTCAGGATCGCCGGGCCAGGATCGCCGGACCAGCGCCGCCACGTCCGGGGATCCGCCTGATCAGGACAGCGGCGTCAGGACAGCAGCGTCAGGACAGCAACGTCAGGACAGCAACGTCAGGACAGCCAGGTCACGAGCGCCTGGAGGCAGGCACGGACGGCGTCGGCGTGGACATGCTCGTTGTCGGTGTGGGCGAGCAGCGCATCGCCCGGGCCGAAATTGACCGCAGGAACGCCGAGGGCACTGAAGCGCGCGACGTCGGTCCAGCCGTACTTGGGCTTCGGCTCCGCGCCGACGGCCGCGACGAAGGCGGCGGCCGCAGGGTGCTGGAGGCCCGGCCGGGCACCGGCGGCGGCATCGGTCCGCTCGACGTCGAATCCTTCGAGCAGCGCCCGCACGTACACCTCGGCCTGCTCGGGGGTCTTGTCGGGGGCGAAGCGGTAGTTGACCTCGATGACGGTGCTGTCCGGGATCACGTTCCCGGCCGTTCCGCCGGTGACCTTCACGGCGTTGAGGCTCTCACGGTAGTCCAGGCCGTCGACGTGGACGGTGGCCGGCTGGTGGTCGCGCAGCCGGACCAGCACGTCGGCTGCTGCGTGGATGGCATTCACGCCCATCCAGGCACGGGCGGAGTGGGACGCCTTGCCGGTGACGCGCACGTCGAAGCGGGCCGTTCCGTTGCATCCGCCCTCCACTGTCCCGTCCGTCGGCTCCAGCAGCACGGCGAAGTCCGCTTCCAGCCATTCAGGGTGGGAGTGGGCAACGCGCCCGAGGCCGCTGAGCGACGCCTCGACCTCCTCGTGGTCGTAGAAGATGAACGTGATGTCCCGGGTCGGCTCGGTCAGAGCAGCCGCGAGCGCGAGCTGGACCGCGACGCCGCCCTTCATGTCGGTTGCACCCCTGCCGAACAGGGTCTCGCCCTCCCACGTCGACGGGACGGTGCCGCGGGATCCGGCGGCCGTCGGCAACGGGACGGTGTCGATGTGTCCGGCCAGGATGACGCGCTCGCTCCGACCCAGCATCGTCCGCGCCATGACGCAGTCGCCGTTGCGGACCACCTCGAGATGGTCGAGGCGCCGAAGGGCCTTTTCGATGGCGTCGGCTATTCCCGCCTCGTGCCCTGAGACGCTCTCGAGGTCGAGGAGCCGGGCCGTCAGGTGGGCCACGTCGGATGTCAGATCGAGAGCAGGGGCGGGTGTCTGAATCATGCTGCAACACTATCGCTCGGTAGACTGCTACCCATGACTTCTCCCACGCCCAGTTCATCCATGCCCGGCGACTCCCAGCGGACGGCCGGTGGCCTGGGCCTCGCCACGGTGTCTTCCACCGGAGCGGTCCTGGACACCTGGTTCCCTGCGCCATGGCTCGGCGAGGATACGCTGGGCCCCGACGGCCGTGATGGGCTCCGCAAAACCCTGGACGGCCTCGCCGCCTCCGGAGCGGACGAGTACCGGAAGGTCACCCAGCGGGTCGTGGACCTGACCATCGACCCCGACGAAGCGCCGGCCGGCACGGAGGATGCCTACCTCAGGCTCCACCTCCTCTCCCACAGGCTCGTGCAGCCCAACACCATCAACCTCGACGGCGTCTTCGGCCTCCTCGCCAATGTCGTCTGGACGAACTTCGGACCGACGCCGGTCGAGGGCTTCGAGACCGTCCGCGCAGCGCTGCGCGCCCGTGGACCGGTTGCCGTCCACGGCGTCGACAAGTTCCCCCGCATGGTGGACTATGTGGTTCCGGCCGGAGTGCGCATCGCCGACGCCGACCGCGTTCGCCTCGGCGCCCACCTCGCCGATGGCACCACAGTCATGCACGAGGGTTTCGTCAACTTCAATGCAGGCACCCTCGGCCACTCGATGGTCGAGGGCCGCATCTCGGCAGGCGTCGTCGTCGGAAACGGTTCCGACGTCGGCGGCGGTGCCTCGATCATGGGCACACTGTCGGGCGGTGGGAAGGAACGCATCACCATCGGCGAGCGCTGCCTCCTCGGCGCCGAGTCCGGCGTCGGCATCTCCCTCGGTGACGACTGCGTGGTCGAGGCGGGCCTGTACCTGACCGCGGGGACGAAGGTGACCCTGAAGGACGGCTCGGTCCTCAAGGCCAAGGACCTCTCGGGTGAGTCCGGCATCCTGTTCCTCCGCAATTCGACCACCGGGGCTGTTGAAGCACGTCCGCGGACGGGTGAGGGCATCTCCCTGAATCCGGCCCTGCACGCCAACTAGCGCATGGCACCGACCCGTCCTTCCGTTGCAGTCCGTCGCCGCCGCCGCGTCCGGACAGCAGCCATGCTCGCAGCGCTGGGCGTCGTGGTCGTGGGTGGGTCCGTCGTCGCCGTGCACCAACTCGACCAGAGCGAGGTGCTGGTGCGCGAACGCTGCAGCGCCACCGTGGGCGCCGACACGTTCGAGCTCACCCCGACGCAGGCGGGCAACGCGGCACTCATCTCGGGTGTCGCCGTCAACCGCGGATTGCCTGCCCGCGCCGCGTCGATCGCCATAGCGACCGCTTTCCAGGAATCGCGGCTGGAGAACATCGACTACGGCGACGACGCCGGTCCGGACTCCCGCGGCCTGTTCCAGCAGCGTCCATCCCAGGGATGGGGCACGCAGGAGCAGATCATGACACCCCTGTATGCCACGGGCGCCTTCTACGACGCGCTGGTCGAGGTCCCGGACTATGAGTCGCTCCCTATCACGGAGGCGGCGCAGACCGTCCAGCGGTCGGCGTTCCCGCAGGCCTACGCCGATCACGAGCCGGAGGGCCGCGCCTTCGCGTCCGCGCTGACGGGTAATTCTCCCGCTGCGCTCGACTGCACACTCCGTGAACCGACAGGCACGGGCGACGCGTTGGCCGTTTCGATCGCCGCCGACGAGGTCTTCGGACCGCTGGGGGGCGCTGCCGACGGTACCCGACTGACCGTGGACGTCACGGGGACGCTCGGATGGGCGGCCGCCCAGTGGGCCGTGGCGAACGCCTCCGCGCTGCACATCACCACCGTGTCCTACTCCGGGTTGGAATGGACGCGGTCGGACGGCGGCTGGACCTCGACGACGACCGAACCCGGCACCCTGACGATCGCCGTCGCGGGCGCAACGCCCTGATACCACCTGGCGTCGACTGTCACGCCAGCATTTTGATGACGGGCTCCACATAGCTGCGGAAGGAGCGCTCGTCGTCGAACAGTTCCTGGCACATCAGGAGTGTTCCCGGTTCGACCCACCAGGCACGGCGGACACCGAGCGGCAGTTCGACGACCTGCAGGCTGAAGCGGCGTGCCGCGCGGCCCAGTTCCAGCTCCCGTTCCTCGATGATGCGTGCCAGGAGATACTCCATGCTGCCGACGCCGCGGGCCCCGGCGTGCAGGGCATACTCGGCGCACCTCTCCTCCGCCCAGTCCATGGCCGCCCCGAAATGCGCCCTCAGCAGTGCCTTGAGGGCCTCCATGCCGTCGAGCGCCTCGAACAGCGGCGGAACGGGAAGGACGGCCTCGCTGATCCGGCGACCGATGAGACCGTGCCACCAGGCTTCCCACTCGACCCGCAAGGCTGCCGATCCACCGAAGGGATCCGTGAGGCGCCGCGTGTCGACGGTGCGGACCGCGGGGATGACGGGCGGCAGTGCCGGCCTGCCGATTCCCCGTAATCCCGCGCAGTCCCGCAGGTAGAGCGCCACGAGCAGTACTTCCGAAGTATCGACGGTGAAGTACGCGCTGTAGCGGGATTCGGAGTACGACATGGGCCTCCTTCGCACCAGTCAGGCTGCTCCTACTTTAGACCTCGGACCGACGGCGCTCCAGAGGTCGGACAGCGATTCGATGCGTCGTTCTGCGGGGCAGGAAGGGCCCCGCCTAGGATGGGACCATGAAGATCCTCGTTACCGGTGGCAGTGGCTACATCGGCTCCCATACCGTCCTCACCCTCCTCGACAGCGGCCATGACGTCGTCGTCGTCGACAACCTGCTGAACTCCACCGAGACGTCGTTGCAGCGCGTTGCGACACTCGCGGGCCGCACGCCGACGTTCCACAAGGCCGACCTCCTCGACGAGGCCCGGCTCCGGGAGATCTTCGCCGAGGAGAAGGTGGACGCCGTCATCCACTTCGCCGGCCTCAAGGCGGTCGGAGAATCCGTCGAGAAGCCGCTGTACTACTACCACAACAATGTCGGCGGCACCCTGAACCTGCTGCGCGTGATGGACGATGCCGATGTCCGCACCCTCGTCTTCAGCTCCTCCGCCACCGTCTACGGGGCGTCGGAGGAGGTCCCCCTCACCGAGAAGCTCCCGCTCGACGCCGTCAATCCCTACGGCCGCACCAAGGAACAGATCGAGGACATCCTGACCGACCTCGGAGCGGCGGATCCGCGCTGGAGCATCGCCCTGCTGCGCTACTTCAATCCCGTGGGCGCCCATTCCTCGGGCACCATCGGTGAGGATCCCACCGGCACCCCGAACAATCTCCTGCCCTTCGTGGCGCAGGTGGCCGTGGGCCGGCGCGAGAAGGTGATGGTGTTCGGCAACGACTACCCGACGCCGGACGGTACGGGCATCCGCGACTACATCCACGTCGTCGACCTCGCCGCAGGCCATCTCGCCGCGCTCGACTACCTCGTCCGGCAGGGCGGCGTGCACACCTGGAACCTCGGAACCGGCAACGGCTCCTCTGTCCTCGAGGTCCTCGCCGCCTTCTCCGCGGCCGTCGGCCGGGACATCCCCTACGCATTCGCTCCCCGCCGGCCGGGTGACGCCGCCGTCAGCTACGCGGACCCGTCCTCGGCCCTCGCCGACCTCGGCTGGTCTGCGACCCGCACGCTCGCCGAGATGTGCGAGGACCACTGGCGCTGGCAGAAGCACAACCCGCAGGGGTACGCGACGGAGCAGAGCAGCTAGCACCCTCACGACGACGGCGGCCGCCCACCTGGGAAGGTGGGCAGCCGCCGTCGTTCGAGCACGGGAATCAGCAGGATGATCAGCTGGCGGGGTAGTGACGTTCTCCCTCACCCGTGTACAACTGGCGCGGACGGCCGATCTTCGTCTGCGGATCCTGCATCATCTCGCGCCACTGGGCGATCCAGCCCGGCAGCCGACCGATGGCGAACAGCACGGTGAACATCTTCTCCGGGAAGCCCATCGCCTTGTAGATGAGGCCCGTGTAGAAGTCCACGTTCGGGTACAGCTTCCGCTCGATGAAGTAATCATCGGCGAGCGCCTTCTCCTCGAGCCGCATCGCGATGTCGAGCAGTTCGTCGTTCCCACCGAGCTTGTTGAGGATGTCGTGGGCGGTGGCCTTGACGATCTTCGCGCGCGGGTCGTAGTTCTTGTAGACGCGGTGCCCGAAGCCCATGAGCTTCACGCCGTCTTCCTTGTTCTTGACCTTCTCCATGAAGTCCTCGGGCTGCATGCCCTTGGTCTGGATGTCGCGCAGCATGTTCAGCACGGCCTCGTTGGCGCCGCCGTGCAGCGGACCGAAGAGTGCATTGATGCCGGCGGAGACGGACGCGAACATGTTCGCGTTGGAGCTGCCGACGAGACGGACGGTCGACGTCGAGCAGTTCTGCTCGTGGTCCGCGTGCAGGATGAGCAGCAGGTCCAGGGCCTTGACCATCATCGGGTCGAGGTCGTAGGGCTCCGCAGGCAGGCCGAAGGACAGCCGCAGGAAGTTCTCCACGAGGTTCATGGAGTTGTCCGGGTAGAGCATCGGCTGGCCGATGGACTTCTTGTGGGCATAGGCCGCGATCACGGGCAGCTTGGCCATGAGGCGGAACGTCGACAGCTCCACCTGCTCGTCGTCGAACGGGTCGAGCGAGTCCTGGTAGAACGTGGACAGCGCCGAGACGGCCGAGGACAGCACGGGCATCGGGTGCGCGTCGCGGGGGAAGCCACCGAAGAAACCCTTGAGCTCCTCGTGCAGCAGCGTATGGCGGCGGATGCGCCCGTCGAACCCGGTGAGTTCCTCGGGAGTCGGCAGGTTCCCGTAGATGAGGAGGTAGGAGACCTCGAGGAAGCTGGAGTGCTTCGCCAGTTCCTCGATCGGGTACCCGCGGTAGCGCAGGATGCCGGCATCGCCGTCGATATAGGTGATCGCGGACGAGGTGGCCGCGGTGTTCATGAAGCCGGGATCATAGGTGACCTGGCCCGTCTGCTTCAGCAGCTTCGACACGTCGTAGCCGTTGTTGCCTTCGACAGCGGGCACCAGCGGCAGGCTGAGCTTCCCGCCGTCGTAATGCAGGGAGGCAGCTTTCTGCTCTGTCATTGATTCTCCTTCAGGAGCTGGAGCGAGGGTGTCACCACGAATCATCGCTACACAGGAGGACAGACGTCACTCCGGCGATCGCACATACAGCGTCAAACGCTACCGTCAGGCAGCCCTCCACCACTAATCCTGCTGACCCTCGCCGTGGAAGGAAACCAGTGCCCTTCAGCGGACTGCGTGTGCAAGACGGCTGACGGCCGCCTCGATCCTCTCGTCGCTGCCCGTGAGTGCGACCCGGATGAAGCCCTCACCGGCGTCACCGTAGAACACCCCGGGCCCGGCAAGGATCCCGAGATCCGCGAGCCAGCCGATCGTGTCCCAGGTCGGCCGCCCGTTCGACGCCCAGAGATACAGTCCTGCGGCCGAGCCTCGAATCGTGAAACCCGCAGCTTCGAGGGCCGGGATGAGCAGGGCACGACGACGGCGGTACAGGTCCTTCTGGTCCGCGACGTGTGCGTCGTCCCCGAGGGCCACGCGCATGGCTTCCTGCACCGGGTACGGGACGATCATCCCGGCGTGCTTGCGCGAGTTGACGAGACTGGCGATGATCGCAGGGTCTCCTGCCGTGAAGGCAGCACGGTAGCCGGCGAGGTTGGACTGCTTGCTCAGCGAGTAGACCGCGAGCAGGAGATGGTGCGCACCTCCGCAGACCCGGGGGTCCAGGACGCTCGGGACCGGCCGTCCGCCCTGCGCGGGATCCCAGGAATCCCAGCCGAGCTCGCCGTAGCACTCATCCGATGCGACGACGGCGCCGAGCGCGCGGGCGTCGTCGACGATGCCGCGCAGGCTGTCGACGTCGAGCACCTCGCCCGTCGGGTTGCCCGGTGAGTTGATCCAGACCAGCTTCACCCTGCTGCGGACGTCCTCGGGGAGGTCTGCAAGGGAATCGGCGGGTACGGGTGTGGCTCCGGCGAGGTGGGCACCGATGTCGTAGGTGGGGTACGCGACCGTCGGGCGCACGACGACGTCGCCCTTCCCCAGGCCGAGCAGGAGGGGCAGCCAGGCCACAAGTTCCTTGGACCCGACAGTCGGCAGGATGTCGTCCGGGTCCAGTCCGGCCACTCCCCTGCGGCGCGCGAACCAGTCACTGATCGCCCTGCGCAGCCCGAGGGTGCCGTGCGTCGTCGGGTAGCCGTGGGCGTCCGCGGCTGCGGCGAGCGCGTCCTGGACAAGAGTGGGCGTGGGATCGACGGGTGTGCCGATGGACAGGTTGACGATGCCGTCCGCGTGCCGGGCGGCAACCTCCTGGTAGGGAGCCATCGCGTCCCACGGGTAGTCCGGCAGATGCAGGCCGAAGGACATCGGCTCCCCGGACGCCACTTAGGCGGGCTGGTTCTGGGGCGGGAGGACCGCGATGATCGGGTGGTCGAAGCCCGTGTTGCCGACCTTCGCCGCTCCGCCGGGTGATCCGAGGGCCGGGCCGGTGGGGGCGGGCACGTCGAAGAACTCCACGTTGGCCTTGTAGTACTCGGCCCACTGCTCGGGGGTGTCGTCCTCGTAGTAGATCGCCTCGACGGGGCACACGGGCTCGCACGCCCCGCAGTCCACGCACTCATCGGGGTGGATGTAGAGCGACCGTTCACCCTCGTAGATGCAGTCGACAGGGCACTCCTCGATACAGGCCTTGTCCTTGACATCCACGCACGGCTGCGCAATTACGTAGGTCACTTCCCACGCCTTTCCTTGGAACTGGGTCGCTGACGCACCCTCGGTGCGGTCTCCAGCTTAACGCAACGGCCCACCCCAGCAGGACCGTCGGCCGGGCGGCCACCGGAAGCCCGGCGGGCCTACCCTTGATGGGTGCAGACCCCCGCCGACCTCCTCGCGTCCCTCCCCCTGACCACGAGGGTCGTGGTCCGTCGTCGCCTCGACGACGGTTACACGGACTCCCTCGGGAACCTGATCGCCCTCGATGCGACCACGTGCACGGTTCGGACGCGCAGGGGCGACGACGTCGTCCTGCTCACCGAGATCACGGCTGCGAAGGCGGTCCCACCTGCGCCTCCGCGCCGCACTCCGCGCCGTTCTCCGCCTTAGGGCCGGCGCCCGAAGGCTTCGCATCAGGCGTGCCACCCTTGCCCGTCACAGTGGTTGGGACCTGTCAATCAATCGGTCGTGCTCACGTACAATCGGGGGATGGACTTAGACGAGGACCTCCAGGCCCGCGGACGGGCGCTCAGCTCCCCTGTCCGGCTCCGCATCCTGCGCCTGTGCCTCCACAAGGCGAGGACCAACAAGGAGATCGCGGAGACGCTCGACCTGAACCCGGCGACAGCCCTCCACCACGTGCGGACCCTGCTGTCCACCGGCTTCCTCGCCGCCGAAGACGCCAGGACAGGCAACCGCGGCGCCAAGGAGATTCCCTACCGTGCCACCGGATTGTCCTGGCACAGCCGGATCCCCAATTCTGCGCCCGTCCTGGTCGAGACGTTCCTGCAGGAGATCGAGGGCCTGCAGCCGTCGGACATCGATGTGTGGCGCCTCGGCGTCCGGCTGAATGATGCAAACCGCGAGGAGATGATGGGCCGCATACGGGCCGTTTTCGAGGACTACGCCGGGCGTGGTCCCGATGAGGACGGGACGGCGACGTCGATCATGCTCGCGCACCATCTGGACCGCACGGCCGACTGACACTGAGTGGTCGGCCTAAGGCCGCCGCGGACGCAGCAGGATGCTCCCGACCACCACGGCGCCGAGCGTCACCACGAGCACCCCGAACAGCCAGATGTTCCCGGCCAGGGCCGTTCCCGGGGCCGCTTCCGACGACCCGGTGAGGATGAGGGTCTTCGACGACGTCGAGAGCAGTGCCACGACGCCGTAGGCGACCGCCCCGGCAACAGCGGTGATGGTGACGTTCCGCGCCCATAGCCCGCACAGCAGGAACACGCTTCCGGCAAGCACCAGTGCAGCCAGGGCCCCGGCGGGAACGTCCGTAACTCCCACGTGCAGCAACTGGCCGTGCAGCAGGGTGCCCAGGATCGCCGCCGCGATGCCTCCGGCCACGGCGGCGAGCACCGCCGCCGTGCGACCGGGCGCAGAGGCGCCGCGCGCGGTGCGATGGCCGCTTGGGACCTTACCTGCCCCATCGGGAGCAGCGTCACCCACCATCTCCTGGGCGACGGCGGCACCCGCCGAAGCGCCGCCGCCATTCCCGGGACCGTCCGATGCCGGGAACGCCGAACGCCGGCCCTTCCCTGCAGGGAAGGTGCCGGCGTCGTCGTTTGCCACGGTGGTGCTGGCGTTACACGCGGGCGCGTGAACGGGAGGCGCGCATGCGCTCGTTCGCGTCCAGGATGACCTTGCGGATGCGGATGGTCTCCGGCGTGACCTCGACGCATTCGTCCTCGCGGGCGAACTCGAGGGATTCCTCGAGCGTCAGGTTGCGCGGCGGGGTCAGGTTCTCGAAGGTGTCGGAGGAGGCCGCACGCATGTTGGTGAGCTTCTTTTCCTTCGTGATGTTGACCTCCATGTCGTCGGCGCGGGAGTTCTCGCCGACGATCATGCCCTCGTACACCTCGGAGGTGGCCTGCACGAAGAACGAGCCGCGCTCCTGCAGGTTGATCATGGCGAACGGGGTCACGACACCAGCGCGGTCTGCGATCATCGAACCGTTGGTGCGGTACTCGATGTCACCGGCCCAGGGCTCGTAGCCCTCGGAGATCGATGCCGCGATGCCGGCACCGCGGGTGTCCGTCAGGAAGCGGGTGCGGAAACCGATCAGGCCTCGCGCGGGAACGATGAATTCCATGCGGACCCAGCCGGTACCGTGGTTGGCCATGTTGGTCATGCGGCCCTTGCGGGCGGCCATGAGCTGGGTGACGCCGCCGAGGTACTCCTCGGGCACGTCGATGGTCATGTGCTCCATGGGCTCGTGGAGCTTGCCGTCGATGGTCTTGGTGACCACCTGCGGCTTGCCGACCGTGAGCTCGAATCCTTCGCGGCGCATCTGCTCGACGAGGATGGCGAGGGCGAGCTCGCCGCGGCCCTGGACCTCCCAGGCGTCGGGGCGGGCGGTGGGAAGGACGCGAAGCGACACATTGCCGACCAGCTCCTTGTCGAGGCGGTCCTTGACCTGGCGCGCTGTGACCTTGGCGCCCTTGACCTTGCCCGCGAGCGGCGAGGTGTTGATACCGATGGTGACGGAGATCGCGGGGTCGTCGACGGTGATCAGGGGCAGGGGCTGGGGATTGTCGACGTCGGTCAGGGTCTCACCGATGGTGATGCCCTCGATACCGGCGACCGCGACGATCTCGCCGGGTCCGGCGGAATCGGTAGGAACACGGTCGAGCGCCCTCGTGGCGAGGAGCTCGGTGATCTTGACGGTCTTCAGCTCGCCGTTCTGGCGTGCCCAGGCGACGGTCTGGCCCTTGCGGAGGGTGCCGTTGAAGATGCGCAGGAGGGCGAGCCGGCCGAGGAACGGTGATGCATCCAGGTTGGTGACGTGAGCCTGAAGGACCCCGTTCGGGTTGTACCGGGGCGCCGGGATGTGATCGATGATCGTCTGGAACAGGGGCTCCAGGTTGTCGTTCGCGGGGATGGTGCCATCTTCGGGCTGCTCGATCGACGCGGCACCGGCGCGCGCTGCGGCGTAGACCACGGGCACGTTCAGGATCAGGTCCAGGTCGAGGTCGGGAACCTCGTCCGCGAGGTCCGAGGCGAGGCCCAGGAGCAGGTCCATCGACTCGCTGACGACCTCCTCGATGCGGGAGTCCGGGCGGTCGGTCTTGTTGACCAGCAGGATGACGGGGAGCTTGGCCGCGAGGGCCTTGCGGAGCACGAAACGGGTCTGGGGCAGCGGGCCCTCGGACGCGTCGACGAGCAGCACGACGCCATCGACCATGGACAGGCCGCGCTCGACCTCACCACCGAAGTCGGCGTGGCCCGGGGTGTCGATGACGTTGATGGTGATGGTCTCGCCCTTGGCTGCGGGGCCGTCGTAGAACACGGTGGTGTTCTTCGCGAGGATGGTGATGCCCTTCTCGCGCTCGAGGTCACCGGAGTCCATGACGCGGTCGGCTACATCGCCGTGAGCCGCGAACGAGTTGGTCTGCTTCAGCATGGCGTCGACCAGGGTGGTTTTTCCGTGGTCAACGTGAGCCACGATGGCTACGTTGCGGAGATCGCTGCGGACAGCGGTATTGCCTGTGGTTTCAGACATGCGTTATTACTCAATTCGGTATCTGCTGCGGGGAAAGTGGCGGCGGCTGCACTGCACGCCCTGTCTCCAGTCTAAACGTTGGATAAAAACAGACCTAATGCGACCTGTCGACGGCGCCCGGAATCCGCTGTGGGCGCACAACGACGGCGGCCCTCCGCGAGGTGGGCCGCCGTCGTCGGCTATGGGTTCACCGCCCGGATGAGGGACGGCCGCGCGTCAGGCGACCTCGGGCGGCAGGACGAGTCCCGCTCCGGGGATCGCTGCCAGCAGGGCCTGCGTATAGGCGGTTCCAGGGTTGTCGAACACCTCGTCGGTGGTCCCCTGCTCCACGAGCTTCCCCTTCTCCATGACGGCCACGTGGTCGGCGATCTGGCGGACCACCGCCAGGTCGTGCGTGATGAAGAGGTAGCTCAGACCGAGGTCGGACTGCAGGTCGGCGAGCAGGTTCAGGATCTGCGCCTGCACCAGCACATCGAGCGCCGAGACCGCCTCGTCGCAGATGACCACCTCCGGATCGAGGGCCAGGGCCCTGGCGATGGCCACCCGCTGGCGCTGTCCCCCGGAGAGCTCGTTCGGGAAGCGCTGCATCATGGCGGATGGCAGAGCCACCTGGTCGAGCAGCTCGCGGACCTTCTTCTCGCGACTCTTCGCGTTGCCGATGCCGTGCACGCGCAACGGCTCCTCGATGGTCCGGTAGATGTTGTACATCGGATCCAGCGAGCCATAGGGATCCTGGAAGATCGGTTGCACGCGGCGCCGGAAGTCGAACATCTCCTTCCGTCCGAGCGTGGTGATATCCACGCCGTCGAAGCGGATGCTGCCCGACGTCGCGCCGTCCAGTCCGAGGACCAACTTCGCGACGGTCGACTTGCCCGAACCGGACTCGCCGACCACCGCGGTGGTGGTGCCGCGTGCGATCGAGAAGGACACTTTGTCCACGGCGGTGAAGTCGGTCGACCTGCCCCAGCTTCCGCGGATCTTGAAGACCTTGGTCAGGTCCTCGACCTCGATCACCGTGTCCAGGGACGCTGCCTTCACTGCGGCCGGCGCCAGCAGGTCCATCGTCTCGATGCCGGCCCTCTTCGCCGATTCGATGCGCCGTGACGCGATCGACGGCGCGGACGCCACGAGCTTCTGCGTGTACGGGTGGCGCGGGTTGGTCAGCAGCTCGAGCGCCGGACCGGCCTCGACGACCTGGCCCTTGTACATGACGATCACCTTGTGGGCGCGCTCGGCAGCGAGCCCGAGGTCATGCGTGATGAGCAGGACTGCGGTGCCGAGCTCCTCCGTCATGGTGTCGAGGTGGTCCAGGATCTGCCGCTGCACGGTCACGTCGAGGGCCGATGTCGGCTCGTCGGCAATGAGCAGGCGGGGGCGGCAGGACAGCCCTATGGCGATCAGGGCACGCTGGCGCATACCGCCCGAGAATTCGTGCGGGTACTGGTTGGCGCGGGACTCGGCGTCCGGCAGTCCCGCTTCCGAGAGCACCTTCGCCACGTCCTGGGTGCCGCTGGGCAGGCCGTTGGCCTTCAGGGTCTCCTTCACCTGGAATCCGATCTTCCACACCGGATTCAAGTTGGACATCGGATCCTGGGGCACCATGCCGATCGACGAACCGCGAAGCTCGACGATGCGCTTCTCCGAGGCGGAGGTAATGTCCTCGCCGTCGAAGATGATGCTGCCGTTCGAGACGCGCCCGTTGGCGGGCAGCAGTCCGATGGCAGCCAGCGCCGTCGTCGACTTGCCCGAACCCGACTCACCCACGATCGCGACGGTCTCACCGGGCATCACCGTGAGATGTGCGTTCCGCACCGCCTCGACCTCCCCGTTCGACGTCGAGAAGGTGATGGCGAGATCGCGGAGCTCCAGCAGCGGCGTCGGCAGGTCGGACGTGGCCGGCGTCGCCGAGGACGGGGTCGTGTCATCTCTCATGCTGCTGCTCATCGCTTACGCGCCTTCGGATCGAGAGCGTCACGCAGGGCATCGCCCAGCATGATGAAGCTCAGAACGGTGATCGACAGGGCGAGGCCCGGCCAGAAGATGGCCATCGGATTGCTGCGGAGCGACGGCTTCGCCGAGAAGATGTCGTTCCCCCAGGACATGACGTCCGGCGGCAGTCCGATCCCCAGGAACGACAGCGTCGACTCCGCCACGATGAAGGTGCCGAGGGAGATCGTCGCGATGACGATGACCGGTGCGAGCGCGTTCGGGATGACGTGCTTCACCAGGGCGCCCAGCGGCGACACCCCGAGTGATCGGGCTGCCGTCACGAAGTCCGCGTTGCGCACCTCCATGACGGCAGCCCGCGTGATGCGGGCTATCTGCGGCCAGCCGAACGTGACGAGGATGACCACCAGCGTCCACACGTTTCGGTTCTGCTGGAAGACGGGGAGCTGCACGACGACGATCGCGCCGAGGATCAGCGGCAGCGCGAAGAAGATGTCACCCACCCGGGCGAGGATGGCATCGACCCAGCCGCCGAAGAAGCCGGCGAGGGCACCGATGAGGCCGCCGATCAGGACGACACCGATCGTCGCGAAGAGTCCGACGGTCAGTGATGACTGCGTGCCGTGGACCACGCGGGACAGGATGTCGCAGCCCTGCACCGTGAAGCCGAGCGGGTGCCCGGGGGCGGGCCCGCCGTCGGAGTTCGCGAGCAGGCAGTTCTCGTTGGGCGGCTCGTTCGTGAAGAGGCCCGGGAACAGCGCCACGAAGATGACCGCGAGGATCAGGACCGCGCTGATGATGAACAGCGGCTGGCGCCTCAGGCTGCGCCATGCCTCGCTCCACAGGCTGCGGGGAGCGGCGTCGGACACCGTGCTGTCCGTGGCCCGCACGGGCGTCTCGTCGGGATCGGCGACGAAGTGCTCGATGGGGTAGGCGGACGTCTTGGTGCGGGCCATGGGGGTTGGCGCCTCGGTGGGGGCGGGTAGGGATGTTGGTTCAGGCATATCGAATCCTTGGGTCCAGCCACGCGTACAGGAGATCCACCAGCAGGTTCGCGAGGCAGAAGATGAGGATCAGGAACGTGACGATCGAGACGACCATCGGTCCGTCACCGTTGAGCACGGCCCGGTAGAGCGTGTTGCCTACCCCGTTGACGTTGAAGATCCCCTCGGTGACGATCGCGCCGCCCATGAGGGCACCGAGGTCGGCTCCGAGGAAGGTGACGACGGGGATCAGGGAGTTGCGGAGGACGTGCACGACGACCACACGCCTGCGGCTGAGGCCCTTGGCCGTCGCCGTGCGGACGTAGTCCGCGTTGACGTTCTCGATGATGCTCGTGCGGGTGAGGCGCAGCACGTAGGCGAAGGACACCAGTCCGAGGACCACGGCCGGCAGGAGCAGCTCCGAGAAGGTCGCATCCCCGCTGACGGTGGGGTTGGTCCACTGGAGCTTCACGCCGATCAGGAACTGCATCAGGAAGCCGAGCACGAAGATGGGTACGGCGATGACGACCAGGGACAGGACCAGGACCGAGGAGTCGAAGATCTTCCCCTTGCGGAGGCCTGCGATCAGGCCGAAGACGATCCCGAAGAAGGCTTCTATGACGAGGGCCATGATGGCGAGCTTCGCCGTGGTCGGGAAGACCTCGGCGATGATCGTGGCGATGGGCCGCCCGGAGAAGTTGGTGCCGAGATCGAAGGTGAGGACGCCCTTGAGGTAGAGCAGGTACTGGATCCAGAAGGGCTGGTCGAGGTTGTACTGCTCACGCAGTCCTGCGACGACGGCGGGAGTGCAGCCGCGCTCACCGCAGATGGCGGCGGTGGCATCACCGGGAAGGCTGAAGACGAGGAAGTACACCAGCAGGGTGGCGCCGAGGAAGACGGGGATCAGCTGCAGGAAGCGTCGGACGATGTACCAGACCATCAGCGCCTACCTCCCGGTGCTGCGGGCGTCCGGTCGGGACGCGAGTGGGGGTTGCTCATGAGGTGTTGGACCTTTTCGTTGGAACACGGAAAAGGGGCCCGCCCTGTGCCGGGCGGGCCCCGCGACCGCTGGGGGTTACTTGCCGGTGATGGCGTAGTAGAGCGGAACGCCGTTCCAGCCGAACTCGACGTTGTCCACGTTGTTGCTCCAGCCGCCCTGGGCGACCTGGTACCACAGCGGGATGGCCGGGAGGTCCTCGAGGAGCTGCTCCTGGGCCTTGTTCATGGCCTCGTTGCCCTCCTCGACGGTGCTGGCCGCCAGTCCGTCGGTCAGTTCCTGATCGAACTCGGCATTGCTGTAGCGGGCATCGTTGGATCCCGCGCCTGTTGCGTAGATGGGTCCGAGGAAGTTGTACAGCGACGGGTAGTCCGCCTGCCACCCGGCACGCAGGGAACCTGTGAGGGTTTCCTCCGTGGCCTCGGTGCGGGCTTCCTTGAACGTCGCGTATGGCTTGCCCGCAACCTCGATGCCGAGGTCGTTCTTGATGTTGTTCACCACGGCCTCGACCCACGTCTTGTGGTCGCCCTTGTCGGCGTTGTAGCCGATGGTGAGGGGCTGCGACTCGTCGTACGGCGAGATTTCCTCGGCGTCCTCCCAGAGCTGCTTCGCCTTCTCCGGGTTGTACTCGAGGTTCTCGCTGCCCGGCAGGTCCTCGCTGTAGCCGTCGAGCACGGGTGCGGTGAAGTCCTTGGCGGGCGTGCGGCCGTTGTTGAAGATCACGGACGTGATCTCCTCGCGGTTGATCGCCATGGAGATCGCCTGGCGGCGGAGCTTGCCGGCCTCGCCGTCCCAGTTGGGGAGGTAGTACGGGATCGCGATGGTCTGGTTGCCCGCGTACGGCGATTCGATGGAGCGCTCACCGAGGTCGTTCTTGAAGTTCTTGATATCGCTCGTGGGGATCGTCTTCAGGACGTCGAGGTTGTCCGAGATGAGATCCTGGTAGGCGGTCGTGTCGTTCTGGTAGATCTTGAACGTCACGCCCGCGTTCTGCGCCGCCTGCGTGCCCTCGTACTCGTCGTTGGGGACGAGTTCGATCTGCTGGTTGTGCTGCCAGGCGCCCTCGGAGGCGAACTTGTACGGGCCGTTGCCGATCGGGTTCTCGCCGAAGGCGGCGGGATCCTGCAGTGCGGCAGCGGGCAGCGGGAAGAACGCGCTGTAGCCCAGGCGCAGCGGCCAGTCGGACTCGGGCTGGGCGAGCTTCACGGTGAACGTGCGGTCGTCGACGACGGTGAGGCCGCTCATGGTCTCCACGGTGGAGCCCTCGGCGCTGGCCTCGTCGTAGCCCTCGATGCTCTCGAAGAAGTAGCTGGAGAGCTGCGCGTTCTTCGCGGCGGCACCGTAGTTCCAGGCATCGACGAACGAGCTCGCGGTGACGGGGTCGCCGTTGGTGAAGGTCTTGCCTTCCTTCAGCGTGATCGTGTAGTTCTGCGCGTCCTCGGTCTCGATGGACTCGGCCATCTCGTTCTCGGGCTTGCCGTCTGCGTCGTAGCTGACGAGGCCCGCGAAGATGAGGTCGAGGATTGCCCCGCCGCCCACCTCGTTGGTGCTGGTGGGGATCAGCGGGTTCTGGGGCTCGGATCCGTCCACCACGATGACGGCGTCTGTGGTGCCGCCGCCCGTGCTGGATTCAGTGCTTCCGCCGCCGCATGCACTCAGCGACAGGACGGCGATGGCCGCGACGCTGAGCATTTTGGAATTGCGCGTGAAACGCATTCCGCCTCCTAGGTTTAGGTCTTTCCGGCGCTGATGTGGCCGGTTCGGTTGCCCCGCGAATAGCGAGGGCCAACTCACACCGCAGAATCATATGCCCGATTTGTTGCTTCCCTGAACAACCGGCCGGCGGGTGCCCGTCCCGGGCGGGACTCCACGCGGGTCGACGCCCGTCTTTCCGCCCGCCAGCGATACCTCAGCGGCTTGATCACGCTTCAGTAACGACTGCTGCCATCGGTCTTCAGCCCTACACAGGGCGTGGAGGAGGCCCGGGGCAGCGGGTTCCTCCCTGTCCGTCGGACCCGGAGAAGCCCGTCCTGCCGCGCAGGACGGGCTACCTCCCCGGTTCGGGCATGCCGGCTGTGCCGACACCGCTCTACGGGGAGATCAGTCGGTCGTCGCCATGAGCTTTGCGCGCAACTCGCGACGCTCCCGCTGTTTCGTCGGGTCAGGGAGCGGAACTGCTGCCAGCAGCCGCTGCGTGTACGGGTCCCGGGGGCTGCGCAGGATCTGGTCGCGACTGCCCTGCTCGACGATCCGCCCGCGCTTCATGACGCAGATGTAGTCCGCGAGCACATCGACGACGGCGAGGTCATGCGTGACGAACAGGCACGCGAATCCGAGCTCCCGCTGCAGGTTCTGGAACAATTCCAGCACCTTGGCCTGCACGGACACGTCCAGTGCGGAGGTCGGCTCGTCCGCGACCATCAGCTTGGGCCTGAGCGACAGGGCCCTGGCGATACCGACGCGTTGCTTCTGCCCGCCGGAGAGTTCATGCGGGTACCTGTTGCGGTAGGAGCGTGGAAGCTCGACCTGGTCGAGGAGTGTCTCGATGCGCTTCTGCAGCTCCCCGCCCTTGGCCTCGCCGGCGAGGAACATCGGCTCGCCGATGCTCTCGCCGATCGGGAGCCGTGGATTGAGCGATGAGGACGGGTCCTGGAACACCATGCCGACGTGCCGACGGACGGCGCCGAGCTCCTTCGATGAGGGACGGAATCCGGAGATGTCGGTGCCGACGACCTTCAGCGATCCCGCGGCGACGGGCAGGAGCCCGACGGCGGCCCGACCGATCGTCGTCTTGCCGGAGCCGGACTCCCCCACGAGGCCGATCACCTGTCCCGGGTACACCGTGAGGTTGGCGGCCTCCACCGCTCGGAACGCGGGCACGCGCCCCTGTTTCGGGTATTCGATGGCGACGTCGATGAGTTCGAGGACGGGCTCGGCGGTCGGTGGCGCGACGGACCGGTCCTCGGCGAGCTGCGCGAGGACCTCCTGCTCCCGCCTCTCCAGCTCATCGTGGTCCACCGACTGCAGCTCGGTCCGGGTGGCCGCGGCGAGCGCGGCGGTGATATCGACGTCGTCGTTCCCGTCGCCCTGCCCGAGGTGCGGCACGGCGGCGAGGAGCGCCTTGGTGTACTCGTGCTGCGGATTATTGAAGATCTCATCGGCCGTTCCGGTCTCGACGATGCGCCCCTGGCGCATCACCGCGATCCGGTCCGCGAGGTCCGCCACCACACCCATGTCGTGCGTGATGAGGACGATCGCGCTGTTGAGCTGGTTCCGCAGGTTGCGCATGAGGTCGAGGATCTCGGCCTGGACGGTGACGTCGAGCGCCGTGGTCGGCTCATCGGCGATCAGCAGCTTCGGATCACAGGAGAGGGACTGCGCGATCATGGCACGCTGGCGCTGGCCACCGGACAATTGGTGCGGGTAGGACCGGAACGCCTTGTCCGGGTCCGGCAGCTCGACCATCTGCAGCAGGCGCAGTGCGCGCTGCTTCGCCTCATCCGGCGAGATCTCATTGTGCAGGCGGAGCGTCTCGACGATCTGGAACCCGACGGTGTACACCGGGTTGAGGGCGGTCATGGGCTCCTGGAAGATGACGGCGACGTCGTTGCCGCGGATCTGCCGCAGCTTGGCGGGCGACATGGTGAGGACCGACTTGCCGTTGAGCAGCACGTCACCGGTCACGCGGCTGTTCGAGGGCAGGAGCCCGAGCAGGGACATGGAGCTGGCGCTCTTGCCGGAGCCGGACTCCCCCACGATTGCCAGTACTTCACCGGCGTTGACCTGGTAGTTGAGGTCTATCGCGGCCGGCACCCACTTCTTGTCCACGCCGAAGTCGACGCAGAGGTTCCGGACTTCGAGCACGGGCCCCTGGGACGCCGGCCGGTCCATGCCGGAGTCTCCCGTGCCGCCGATTACCTGAGTGCTCATGAGGGATTCTCCTTCGTGACGGAGGGTACGCGGGTCAGCGTGTCCTCCTGGATTGCCGCGTGCGGCTGCAGTGCTGGGACTATTGAGCCATGGAAAGCTCGAGCGTGGCCGGAGCCACCGTCTTCAAGCCGCGTACCAGTATCTGGTTCACGGGCATCGCCGTCCTGATCGCGGTGGGTGGGCTCGTGTCGGTGCTGGTGACGGACGGGACCGCCGGCCTTTCGGCGGCCGCGCCGCTCGTCGGCGTCGCCTATCTCGGCTGGTGGCTGTTCTGGTATCCGGCCGTCATTTTTGCCGACGAAGCCGTCACCCTGCGCAACCCCCTGGCCACCATCCGGGTACCGTGGGCCGCACTGATCGACGTCGACACCAAGTACGCGCTGAAGCTCGTCACGCCCTCGGGTGCGTACACCGCGTGGGCCGCTCCCGCTCCCGGCGTGTGGGGAACCCACGCCGGGAAGGTCGAGCATGTCACCAACCTGCCGTCCACAAGCTACGGTCCCGGCGGGTCCGTCCGTCCGGGCGATCTCAAGAACACCGATTCGGGCTACGCCGCCTACCTCGTCCGCTCCCGCTGGCAGGAGCTGGTGGAGAACGGCACGCTCGACGTCGATCATCCGGATAGTGTGCGCCGCTCCTGGAACTGGCGGCACATCGCGGTCGCGGTGCTGCTGATCGGCGCGGGCGCCGTCCAGAACGTCGGCTCCTAGACGACGTCTCACGTGGCCGCGGGCTTCTCTGCGTCCTTTGCCCGGCCGGCGTTGAACTTCTTCTGCCGCGGATCGAAGGCATCGCGCAAGCCGTCGCCGATGAAGTTGATGCAGAGGCAGATCAGGACGATGAACAGGCCCGGGAACCAGAACAGCCACGGCCGCGTCTGGAAGGCTTCCTGGTTCTGGCTGATGATGAGCCCGAGGGATACGTCCGGAGCCTTCACGCCGAAACCGATGTAGCTCAGCGCCGTCTCGAGCAGGATGGCCGAGGACATCAGCAGTGTGGTGTTCACGATGATCACGCCGACGGCGTTCGGCAGGATGTGCTTGAAGATGATGCGGACATTGGATGCTCCGGCGATCTTCGCGGCGTCCACGAACTCGCGTTCGCGCAGGGTCAGGAATTCACCGCGGACGAGGCGCGCGAGACCCGTCCAGAGTACGAGCCCGAGGAACAGGCCCAGGAGCCAGATCTGCGCTCCAGGCCCGACGTACCGATTCACGGCCTGACCGAGGGTCGCGGCTGCGAGGACCACGGGAATGATGATGATGATGTCGGTGAAGCGCATCAGCACTGCCTCGGTCCAGCCGCGGAAGTATCCCGAGCAGGCACCGACGATCACGCCGACGACGCCGGCGAGGGAGCCGATGATGAACATGATGATGATCGAGTTCTGCGTCCCGCGCATCGTCATGGCGAAGTAGTCGCGGCCGATGGAGTCCTGGCCGAACGGGTGGTCCCCCCAGCTGAAGGGGCCGGTGACGGTCGGTGCACCGCCATTGAGCAACGGCAGGAATTCCGTGTGGTTGTACTTCCACCACCCGGGGACCCCGGCGAAGCCCACGGACGTGAACGCCAGGAGGAAGATGATGGCGAAAACGACGAGGCTGACGATCGCCGCCGTGTTGTCGAAGAACTTCCGCCGCACGATCTGGCCCTGTGAGAGGCCCTTCGCTTCCGGCTCGGGTGCGGGATGGGTCGGTCCGGTGACCGTGGCCGCATCCCCGCCCGGAAGGTCTGAGGGGGTCTGGATGCTCATGCTTTCACCCTTACGCGAGGATCGAGGAACGAGTACACGATGTCGGCCACGAGGTTGAAGACCAGCGCGAGGATTCCGGCCACCAGGAAGAAGCCCATGATGGGATCGGGGTCGGTGCGCTGAAGCGCCTGGACGAAGAGCTGGCCCATGCCGGAGAACGCGAACACCTGCTCGGTGATGATGGCACCGCCGATCAGCGCTCCGATGTCGAAGGCCACGAGGGTCGCGAGCGGGATCAGGGCGTTGCGGAACGCGTGCCGCATGACCACGGTGCGATCGCTGAGGCCTTTGGCCCGGGCCGTGCGGATGTAGTCCATGTTCATGATCTCGAGCATCGAGGCGCGCGAGTACCGGCTGTAACTGGCGAGGGATGCGAGCAGCAGTGCGAGCGTCGGCAGCAGCAGGTGGGTGAACGTGTCGAGCCCGTTGACCCAGAAGGTGCCGTCGAGGCCGGGCGTCTCTGCTCCGACCGTAGCGATCGGCCTTCCCCGGACGCGCGGGTTGCTGACGTAGGACGGCCACGTGACCATGAAGCGGTCCACGACGATGAGGAACCCCATGAGGAGCCCCGTGAGCGCCGCGGCGCGCATGCTCTGGGCGCGGTCGTAGCCGCCCATGGCGTAACCGACCCCCATACCCAGCAGCACGGTGACGATCGCGAGGATGACGATCATCCAGACGGTCGCTGAGTTCAGGATCGGGTTGACGACGTAGTAGGCGACGAGCCCTACCGCGACCATGATCAGGGACGAGAAGAGCGCCTTGCGGTTGCGGAGGCCGGCCGTCAGGAGCACGATGCCGAAGGCGATGCCGACCCCTGTGACGAGGATGACGATCGGGCCGAGGCCCGGCGTCGAGAACCAGTCGACGAGGTCGAGGACTGTCAGCAACGCCGCTGCGACGATGGCGCCGACGACGAAGGCGATGGCCCTGCGTTTCCATGACCGGCTGGCGAACAGCGCCCAGATGAGTCCGCTGGCAATCGCCACGACGAGGATCGTGGACGTGGGTATGTCGGGATCCGCCAGGAAGTTGTTGAAACCGATGGCCCCGAACTCCTTGAGGAGCACCGCGAGCCAGAAGATCGGCAGCGAGAAGAACAGGAACGACATGAAGGTCACGCCGTAGTCCAGCCCGCTGTACTGGCGCAGGGCGGTGATGATGCCCAGTGAGATGCCGATGATGATGGCCAGGACGGTGGCCGTGGTGACGAGGGTGATGGTGTTGCCCATGGCCCGGGCCAGCGACGTCGTGACGGCCTCACCCTGGATGCTTGCGCCGAGGTCACAGCTGGCGGCGAACGGCACCAGGCACTTGGCTGCTCCCGCGAGCCAACCGAAGTAGCGCAGTGGCGCCGGCGTATTGAGGTCGAGGAGTTCTGTGCGCGCCTGGATCAGCTGCTCCCGGTTAGGGGCGTTGCTGGCCCGAAGGTCCTCGAGCGGATCACCCGACAGGGCAGTGAGCTGATAGACCACGAAGGAAGCGCCGAACAGGATGAGGACGGCCGTCACCAGACGCCGAACGATGTAGGTCACCATGTATTTCAAGCCTCAATGTTGAGTGCGGGTGGGTGTTCCCGTGCTTCGCGAAAGTGTAGTGCAGGGCCCGGAGGGACGAAATGTAGCGTCTCCCAATCACTCCGGTGCCACTGGCCCCACCAGGAGGCCACCGCTGCGGGGATGGGGCGACGTGGCCCTTGGCAGAGAAAAAGACGCCGGGACGGCTGAGTTCCCCCGTCCCGGCGTCTTCCTCCTACAGATGTACTCGTTCCAGCGGTCGAGCTACTGGACGACCTGCCAATCCCAGAAGTTCCACCAGACACCGGTCTGGTTCGGCATGTACTCGATGCCGCTGACGTTGTCGCTGAAGGCGTCGACGCCGGGCACCTGGAACAGCGGCAGTCCGTACTTGGAATCCCAGATCAGCTTGTCGATCTGCACCTGCAGGGCATCCTGCTCGGCAGGATCCGTGGTGACGATCAACTCGTCCATCAGCTTGTCGGCTTCAGGGCTGGAGAAGCCGTTGAAGTTCGAGCCGTTGCCGGACTTGAAGATCTGTGGCACGCCGGATACGCCGACGCCCGAGTTGATCCAACCGAAGATCGTGGCGTCGTAGGTGCCGTTGCCCAGGGCGGATCCCCAGTCCGAGGAACCGAGGCCGCCGTCGACGATCTTGAAGCCGGCCTGCGCCGCGGACTCCGCAATGAGCGTGTACGAGTTGAGGCGGTTCGGATTGTCCCGGTTGTACATGATTCGGACCTCGGGAGTCGCTCCATCGAGCAGCTCCTTGGCGCCTTCGATGTCGACCTCTGCGTAGGCTTCCGACCCATTGGTCGACGCTGCCTCTTCATACGGCTCCTGGTCGGTCAGGAACAGCTGCGAGTCGAGAGGCTCTGCATCAGGGTTGATCTTCTTGGTGATGGTGTCGACGAGCTGCTGTCGCGGCACCGTCTTCATGAAGGCCTCGCGGACTGCCTCATCTTCGAACACGCCGCTGAAGTTGAGATCGAGGTGGTCGTAGGACAGCTGGTTGCCCTGCTCGACCGTTACGCCCTCGAGCCCTTCGAGCTGCTCGACCGTATCGGCCGAGGCCTGCGGGGCGATGATGTCGACCTCACCGTTCTGCAGTGCCTGGACCTGCGCGGGGGCCTCGCCGATGTAGCGGACGGTGATCTCATCCACCTTCGGCTCCGGGCCCCAGTTGTAGTCCTCGTTGCGGGTCAGGGTCATCGACTGGTCCGGCGTGATGGCCGAGGCGACGAACGGACCGTTGGAGAGGAAGAGCGACGGATCCGTCGGCAGCGACTTGGTGTCGAAGCCGGTGTTCCAGAAGTCGGCGAGAGCCTGGACCTCGGGACGCTCTACCGGGCTCTCCGGGTCTCCCGCAGGTGTGGTCTGAATGAGCTCGATGAGTGCATCCTCGTCGGCAAGCCCACCCTTTTCCGCCAGCACGTGCGCCGGGGTGGAGATGCCACCCTCGGTCATCAGGCCGAACGCGACCTCGTAGTCCGCGAAGGGCTCCGAGTAGTTCAGGGTGATGGAGCGCCCGTCCTCGCCGATCTCGGGAAGTTCGGTGAGGGCGAGTCCCGCAGTGTCTCCCGCGTAGTCGAAGTAGGTGGCGCCGGAAACGACCTCACCTGCGTCGTCCAGTTTCGAGTCGTTGAAGTACCCGGAGCCGATGGCCCAGGAGAGCAGCAGGTCTCCGCCGTCGACCGGTTCGCCATCGGACCAGTTGACTCCCTCGTTGACCGTGTACTTCACGCTCAGGGGATCCTCGGAGAGGACCTCCATGCTGCCGAAGTCTTCGTTGGGGACGACCTCGAGATCGTTGTTGATGTAGTTGAACCCGGAGTGGGTCGCGTAGGCGATCTTGCCGTTGATGTCCACATTGCCTTCGGAGCTGTTCGAGTTGAACGAGCTGAAAGCATTTACTTCTACGACGCGGATGTTTCCGCCCGTTGCTTCGCCCTCGGCGCTCTCCTCGGGAGTTTCAGTTCCCGTATTGGCAGCGCAGGCGCTCAATGCGAGTGCTGCCACGGCAGCGACCCCCAAAGCTTTGGAAGTACGTCCGAAACGCATTCCGCCTCCTCTTTCTTAGTGTGATCCCAGCTTCACGCGGTGTTGCATGACAGCGGACACGCGACCCGAGAGGGTGACGCTACTCACGTGAGCAAAAGCCTAAGTGCACATTGTTACCAGCAGGTATCCATGTGGGTGGTCCCTAACGGTTGTTATCGAGCTGCAACCAAATGGTTCCAGCCGACCGAGGCGCCGCCTCTCGATGCCGGGCCGGGTGCTGAACCTGTGGCGACGTCCCACGGGCTACGCACAGGTACCCCTCTTTGCAACGCACGACGACGGCGATCCGCGTGGCTTGATCAGGCGCTCGACCCGGTGTTCTGCTTGACGGACCCACGCTTGCACAGTGTCATCGGTGGCACCGCAGGTGCCCGTCCGGCAGGGCGCGGAGCGACATGACGCAGAAGGAGGAGCATGGCCTGGTTGTTCGTCGACAAGCACGCCGCCGTCTGGGACGACGACGCCAATATCCAGGCAGCGATCGGCGCGCTGAAGGCGCGGTTGGACCAGCATGCCGAGGTGCACCTGTCGATCCAGAGCAGGGGACTCAAGGGTCCGGTCTTCGTCATCACGAGAGACACGGTGCTCAGTTCCCCCGAGCTGAACAACCGCTTCAACGCGGACCTGTTCGCCGAGCTCACGACACCGACGGCGCGTAACAGCCCGACCATCCACTGGTTCTCCGACGGACGCGGGTTCGTCTCGGAGACGAACAGCCGGATGTGGTGACCGACGCATAGTGTGAGGATCAGCACTGCACCGCTTCCTCGAAGGAAACCCATGCCCGACCCACAGCGTCCGCTACGCAAGCTCGGATTCCTCACCATCGGCCTGTTCGATCCGGCGGACCCGGCCGCGGGGCACGAATCGACCCTGCAGATCATCGAACTCGGCGAGCAGCTCGGATTCGACAGCGCCTGGCTGCGCCACCGCCACCTGCAGTTCGGAATCTCCTCTCCTATTGCGATGATGGCCGCTGCGAGCCAGCGAACGTCCCGGATCGAGATCGGAACCGCGGTCACCCCGCTGGGCTGGGAGAATCCCCTGCGCCTGGCCGAAGACCTGGCCACCGTCGATCTCCTCGCCGGCGGACGGATCAACCCGGGCCTCAGTGTGGGCGAACCGATGCACTACGACACCGTCAAGGATGAGCTGTATCCGAACTCTTCGGAGCTCGAGGACTTCAGCTACGCGCGCGTGGAGCGACTCGCCCGTCTGATCTCAGGGGAACCGCTCCGCGCACTGTCCGGCAGACAGGGTGTCGTCGAAGAATTCTCCAACCGTGTGGAGCCCCACTCCCCCGGGCTGCGTCAACGGCTGTGGTACGGGGCCGGCAGCAGGAAATCCGCCATCTGGGCTGGGGCGAACGGCTTCAATCTGCTCTCCAGCAGTGTGATCTTTCCCGAGGACGACCAGGAACCGGTCTTCGACCGGATCCAGCAGGCACAAATCCGCGCCTTCCGTGAGGCTGCCACCACTTCAGCCGGAACGCACGGACCAGGGCGGGTCTCGCAGGGCCTGGTGGTGATCCCGACCGATTCAGCGTCGGCGGACCAGCGGGAAAGGTACAGACGATACGTCGAGGAGCGCTTGCCCCGCACCAAGGCGCCGCAGGGGCCGCGAGGCATGCTGTTCGCCCCGGATCTCGTCGGCACCAGCGATGAGATCGCCGAGCAACTGCACGCGCACGCGGGGTTCCAGGAGGTCGACGAGGTGGCGTTCGCGCTGCCCTTCAGCTTCGACCACGAGGACTACGTCCAGATCCTGACCGACATTGCCACCACCCTGGGTCCCGCCCTCGGATGGACCCCGGGTGGAACGGGGCACGACGTCGATTAGGGCGTGTGCGTCAGGGCGATGGGGCCGCCGCATACACGCGGACCCAATCCACTCGCATCTCGCCGGCGCCGTTGGGAGTGCTGTCCGGGAACCAGTCCAGTTGTAGCGTCTGGTGCATCGAACCGGGGGGCTGGTGCGCGGGATCGGTGTCCTCGAACCACTTCACCCCATCGATGTACCCCACGATTCCCTTCGGAGACCAGTCGACCGCGTAGTTGTGGAACTGGGAAACGTCCAGGGCCTTGAACGCCGACGTCTGTGAGTTCGAACACGCATAGTGATGGAAGAACTTGATGACGTTCCAATCACCGGTGGTCTCCGCGAAGTCGACTTCGCCGTCGCATGGCCAATTTCCACTGTCCGGCCACAGGATGGACACGAGGTGATATTCATCGTCACCGGACCCGGCCGCACGGACTTCCCATCGCCCGTACTTCTGGTTTGCGAACTTCGCGCTGATGCCGGCGGTCGTGCCGTCCGGAGTTCCCGTCATGACCATCTTGGAACCGTCCACGGTGACCTGCTGGGGACTCCGAATACCGTTGCCGGCGTGCCCGACGCTGTTGTAGACAATCCACTTCGTAGCATCCGGCGCACCTGCGTAGTTGAACTCGTCGCCAGCTGTCCGTGTGCCCCAACCATGGACTACCGCCGCCTCGGTAGGTGTTCCCGTGCCAGGGGCGGTCGTCACGACCAGTTGGGGACGCAGGGCGGGATTCGAAGCTTCCTTCGACGTGAACCCGATCCACTTCTGCGCGTTGCTCTCCAGCTTGAAGTTCTGCTCACCACCCGTTGCGCTCACGCCCTTGGTGACATCCCATTCGACCCAGGAGTTGGCAGCGAACCCGCCGGCCTTCCCCAGCCACGCTCCGCGTACCGGAGCGTTGTTCCAGGTAACTCCCCCCTCGGTCCAGCCGCCGGACGTGGTGAACACATCCACGAACTGGGTGGACGTCGTGGATGTCTCCGAATACACCCGCAGTTTGGCCGAAACGACACGTTCTCCGGCGGGAACCCGGATATTGAAGCGTAGGAGTGCGTTCCGCCAGATATTCGCACGTCCCTCCGTGGACAGACGGATACTGGACCCGAAGTTGGTCGTCGCCCTGTCTGCCTGGACGTAACTGTCCATGGTCAGCGAGACCGTCGCTGCGGCGCTTGCCGTGGTCGGAGTGATGAGTGCGAACCCGATCAGAAGGGTCGATGCAACGGCTACGCACTTACGCCAGAACGACATCCCTGATGCTCTGACAGCCGTCGACCCAGGCACCGCAGGAGTTACCGGGCGGACGTGGAGCAACGCTTGTGCCGAAGAGGAGGTGCTTATTGAACCAGCGGACGTAGCTTTCATATTCATCGCTGTTTCTCATGTGGAATTGGAGTATTCAGCCGGGTCGAGAAGGTGTCGATCCAGAAACAACGACGGTCAAATGCAGGCTATTCCGCAGCGTAGACCAGCAGTGAAATAAGGCGCAACCAAAATATCTCCTCAATAACAAAGGCTTCAGGCAGTTCTGCGGAATCTGTGCGGACCGACACACATAACTCCCGGTCGTCGGCGAAGCCCGCGCCGGTCGGACGTTGGTACCGGACCTCGCCGCTCGGCGGACGCTTGCGCGCTCGCATACGCACAGGGTGCAGAATCTAGAGCATGAAGATGGCTGCAGGGCGTTGGGGATCGCCGGCGCAAGAGCCGGTATCGATGGGCACGGTGCCGGCGGAGCGCAGAGCGTACGGCAAGGCCGTGCGAGCAGTCCGGGCGGGTGAACTCGACGCGGATGAGGCAGCGGAGCAACTGATCGACCTGATGACGGATGGGGAGATTCTCGGATTGCTCGACGGTGACTCCCCCGGGCTGCTGCTCCCGCTCATCCCGATGCTGCTCGGTCGTCGGCCGTTCGTGGCGGGGGCGGTCTCGCGGCTCGGCATCCCAGGCATCCGGTTCAGCGACGGTGGCCGCGGCGTCGTGATCGGCGCCTCCACGGCCTTCCCCGTGACGATGGCACGGGCCGCGACCTGGGATCCGCTGCTGGAAGAACGGGTGGGGGTCGCGATCGGTCTCGAGACCAGGGCGCGAGGAGCGAACTACTCCGCCTCCGCCTGCGTGAACCTGCTTCGCCACCCGGCGTGGGGCCGGGCGCAGGAGTGCTACGGGGAGGATCCGGTGCTCACCGGCCGGATGGGCTCGGCCCTCACCCGGGGCGTCCGGGTGCACGTGATGGCGTGTGTGAAGCACTTCGCGCTCAACTCCATGGAGGACGAGCGCTTCGAGGTCGACGTGTCGGTCGACGACCACGCCCTGCACGAGGTGTACCTGCCGCACTTCAAGGCCGTCGTGGACGCCGGCGCCGACTCCGTGATGAGCTCCTACAACCGGGTGCGGGGCGAGTACATGGACGTCAATCGCGCCCTCCTGACCGATGTGTTGCGGCATGAGTGGGGCTTCACTGGGTTCGTGACGAGCGACTGGGTATTCGGCACCCACGACGCGGTCGTCAGCCTGGAGGCCGGGATGGATGTGGAGATGCCGCTGCGGCTGCTGCGCGCCCGTGACCTGCCGGCCGCGCTGCGCAGCGGTGACCTCGCCCGCGCGACTGTGCTGCGGTCCGCGCACCGCGTCCTGCGCACGTGCGTGCTGCATGCCGCGACCCGGGAGGCGGCGAGCCCGACCCCCACCCTCGTCGCCTCCCCGGCGCACCGGGCGCTCGCCCGTCAGGTCGCTGCGGAGTCGATCGTGCTGCTCAAGAACGAGACCGTCGGCGCAGCACCGCTCCTGCCATTGTCTTCCGCCACCCGGCATGTCGCGGTGATCGGACGGCTCGCGGCACAGGCGAACCTCGGCGATCATGGCTCGTCACGCGTTCGGCCACCCGCAACGGTCTCGCCGTTGCAGGGGCTGCGCGAGGCGCTTCCCCGGGTGCGGATCACGACCACTTCCGGGAGGAACGAGCACGCCGCGGCGGCGCTCGCAGCCGCAGCGGAGACGGCGATCGTCGTCGTCGGCCTGGACCAGCACGACGAGGGCGAATCCGTGGTGACCGGCGGCGTCGACGTAGGCGTGCTCGGTCGGGCCTTCGGCTCAGGTCCCCTCCGTCGGTTGCTCATCGGTCTCGCTCACGTGGCGTCGCGTTTCGTCCGTGGAGGCGACCGCACCTCACTCGACCTGCGCCCCGCCGATGTGCGCCTCATCCACGCGGTCGTCGCCGCGAACCCCCGGACCGTCGTCGTGCTGATCGGCGGCAGCGCGATCCTCATGGAGGCGTGGCGGGAGCGCGTGCCGGGGATCCTCGTCGCCTGGTACGGCGGTATGGAGGGCGGCCGCGCGCTCGCGAGCGTGCTGACCGGCAGTGCGGAGCCCGGCGGGCGGCTGCCCTTCGTGCTGCCGACGGACGCCGCGCATCTGCCACCGTTCGACCGCGCGGCGAAGTCCGTCGTCTACGACGACAGGTGGGGTCAACGCCGGCTCGACGGCGAGGGACACACGCCCGCGTTCCCGTTCGGATTCGGTCTGGGCTACACGACCATCGAGCACCGGCTTCTCAGCCACGGATTCGACGACACGGGCGGCAACGCGGACGTGCTCGTAACGAACACCGGCGGCCGCGAGGGCTCGACCGTCGTTCAGGTCTACGCCGCGGACGTGTCCGTCTCGAGGCCCGTGGCTCAGCTCCTGGGTTTCCGGAAGGTGACGCTGCAGCCCGGCGAGGAGACGACAGTGCGGGTTCCCCTGGACGCGGGGCCCACCCTGCAGCGCGATCCGGTCACACGGCGCTGGTCCCCCCGCGCGGGCGACTGGGCCCTGCTCGCAGCCCAGCACAGCCCGGCCAGCTGGGCAGACGCGGCCCGATTGCGGCGGCCGGTGGGACCGATCGACGAGGAAGGTGACACGGACGGTCGGCCGACCTGAGGTTGATAGGGGACGCGTCCCGTCGGTCACCCGGCGACGAGGTGAGGGGGTGCCGAAAGCCCTTCGACGCGCACGGGCAGCGCGTCGTCACCCTGCAGCATGGCGCGCAGCAACCGCCGCGCCTCCCACCGGAGCGACACGGGCGCCTGGCCGCGCCGGAGCACCAGCTCCCCGTCCGGCGTCCCGTACCGATTCTGAAGATCGCCGACCTCCTCGGCCTGCAGCACTGCGACGGTGCTACCCGCACCCGAGTCGACCAGCCGGACCAAGGAGGAGGGTCCCTTCAGATCGGACGCGACGAGGCGCTGCTCGCTCGCACCGAGAATGGTCTTCTGCGCCGCGCGGGTCACGACAAGCGGACGCGACGGCCCCTCCAGCAGGCCGGTCAGCACGTCCGCCGCGGCGTCAGGGCGGCCTGTTCTCCTAGCCGCTGCCTGCATCCGCTGCAGGCGGCCCGGCTCGCGCAGCACCTGATCGATCTTCCAGCCGATCGTCGCGGCGGTGTTGCAGCGGACGGCTGCCCCCTGCTCCATCAGGTAGTCGCCATTGCGAACCTCCTGCCCCGGAATGGGATTCACCAGCACCATGGGCAGCCCTGCAGCCATGCACTCCGACGCCGACAGCCCACCGGGCTTGCCCACGAACAAGTCGGCGCGGCGCAGCAACTGCGGCATCTCCGCCGTGAAGCCGAGCACGCTGTAACGGTCGCCGGCGGGTGCCACCAGCCGCTCCATGCGTTGCCGCAGCGCATCGTTGCGTCCGCACACGACCGTGGCCGTGAACGGCGAGCGCATGTGCATCGTCTGCCGCACCACCGAGACCGCATAGTCGCCACCGGATGCGCCCGCCGAGATCAGCAGCATCGGGGGCTCACCGGCATTGCGCGAAGGTGCAGCATCGAGCTGCTCTGCGATCGGGATGCCCGTGGCCGCGACTCGATCGGGAGGAAGGCCGAGCGCCATCAACTCCACCCTTGCCTCCTCCCTGGCCACGAAAAGCGCGTGGAACGCGCCCGGAAGCCACAGCCCCTGGAAGTCGTAATCCGTGGTCACGACAGCGGTCCTCGCGTCGATCACGCCACGAAGGAGCAGCGACGCCACCAGCTGGGCCGGCAGGAAGTGCGTGCACACGATCGACGTCGGACGGAATTGCTTGATCGCAGCGATGACCGGAAGGGCGTTCACCCGTGTCCAGGGGTCGATCGGACCGCGGCGCCGGAACGGTGGATCGCTGAGGTCGTACCCCCACTCGACCAGCCAGGGCGCACCCTCGACCAGGACGAAGTAACCCTTCCCCAGCAGTGCACGGTAGAGGACGCTACTCACCTGCAGCACGTCCAGAACCTGCACCTCGGCGATGTCGTCGCGCTCGGCACACGCCTGCTGGACCGCCGCCGCAGCGCTGTTGTGCCCCGATCCCACCCCTGCGGACAGGATCAGTACGCGCTCCCCGCCAGCGGTGCCGGGGCCTCGTACCGACGTCTTGCGCATGATGAGAGGCTAACAGTCCGTCCCACTCTGGTGACGGCGGGCCGGATGTGCCCCACAGTGCTCTTATAGCGCACCGATCCGCCACGGGAGAGGCGACATCTTCTACGGACGCTGACCGAGGCGACCGCAGGATACGGAGCTGGTCGCGGCGGATGTCCCGTCGGGTGACCTGCCGACCGGACGTTGAAGTGGAGCTCCACCATGTTCCGAGCTTCAGGAAACCCGGCACGCAACTGGCACAGGATTTTCGTTCACCGTCGTCGAAACACTGCTCGAACCGAGGGAGCCTCACCCACCCGCAACCACCACGGCGGTTCCGTACTCTACCCAGTCCGCACTTGGGCCGTCCCTGAAGAGCCGATCGGCTGTTCGCTGGCGCTCCCCCAAGAGGCCGATGCCTGGTACCTGATTGCAGGCTCTTGCATCATGCTCATCGCGGCAGTTGTCTTTGTCGCCCGGGCGATCGTCTCACTGCGCCGAGACGACTACGCCACTGTCCTGCAGCTGCAACCATCGCCTCGCGCAAAGGACACGGCAGTGCTGATGAGAACCGAACGAATATCCACCCCTGACCGAATATTCAGCGGGTGACTCAGGAGCAGGACATCACCTATGGCTGCTGGTATCAGGAGCCCATCATGCCCAGGATAGCTGCGGCGACAACTACCGCCGCCAGTGCTCCCACAACGACGGTGAGGCGATGAGAGGTGCGGAGAAGAGCGAAGCAGGCCCCCACGGGCACCAGAACCCCAGCCCCGGCGCCAACGACAAGCAGCGCGGTGTACCCGGGGCGTAAACCTGCGTCCCGCGGGGAACCTAGCCCGGTTGACTCCAAGTAGATGGCGAGCAGGCAGCTCAGCGTGATGAGTACACCGGTGACGCTGAGGATGACGCAACCCCAGATAGCCATCCTCGAAGAACTGGCGGTCCTGGTGTAGTTGCCGGGACCGACTTCGCCGTCGGTCCCGCGACCAGTGCCGGACTCGTCTCTCTCCATTTGAACTCCCACCAGAATCACTTGCAGGAAACACCCACCTCATTGAAGCGCAAGCACGTTCAATCGCTACCGTATGCTTCGCGGCCGTTCTCAACCCGGCCCACACCGATCCCTAGGCTTCGTCGCCGACATTGTTCTGACTGCACTGCAGTCGGCTGCATGCGCTCCAATCGAGGAGGCGTCATGCCGGTATGAATCAAAGGTCGGACGACATCCACCAGGTTCGTAGCCAAGTGACGGCAGGCGAAGGTCCTTGAACGGCGAGAGTGCCTGAAGCCCGGCAGGTCAGTACAGGTGCCCTGGGCTTCTACTTCTTACCTTGAGCCGAACTACACATCGAATCTGAACTCCGCTTCGTTCAGTGCCCAAATAACCCCCGGAGTTTGGAGGTACCACCCATCAAGCGATGCCTGTTTCAGCGCCGCATGAGTTGCCGCTCCAGCACCGCCTCGCTCATGCCGTTCAATCCGCAGAATCGAGTTCAATGGGCTCGGCATCCCGCAACATTTGACTTCGTCCTCAAGTGCGGCAGGGAACGATATCGTTGGATGCATGGCCGAAATTCAAGGTCTCGAGGAGCTCCTGACCGCACTGAACGCCGGGGAGACGATCCCCGGAGCTTCAACCCACCATGAGGCGATGCACGCCGCAAGCCAGGAGTCGCTGCGCATCACCGCCGAGCTCAACGGACGGTACCACCCGCCCGGAGAGGTGCGGGCCCTGATGAGCGAACTGACCGGACGCAAGGTCCCCGAGTCCCTCCAACTCTTCCCGCCGTTCAGCGCTGATTTCGGCAAGAACATCAGCTTCGGCACGGATGTGTTCGTCAACAGCGGCTGCCGGTTTCAGGACCAGGGCGGCATCGAAATCGGCGATGGATCCCTCATCGGCCACAACGCTGTTATCACGACCCTGAACCACGACATGTTGCCGAGCCGACGGGCCGATATGCACCCGGCCCGGGTGATCATCGGGCTGGGCGTGTGGTTGGGAGCCAACGTAACGGTGTTGCCAGGCGTGACGATTGGCGATCGGGCCGTGGTGGGCGCGGGTGCAGTCGTTACAAAGGACGTGGCCGCGGGGGCAGTGGTCGTTGGTGTGCCAGCAAAGCAGGTGGGCACCGTTCCGGAAGGTTGATCCTCCGGACTGGAAATGATTGTTCTGAAGATCGATCCAAATTCGGCAGTGAATCCCGAACCGGCGCCCGAGTCGAAGCGCGGTGAGCGGTTATGCGGCTCGTTGATGACCAGCCTCATCAGACATCGTTGTGCGGGCAAAAAATAGCGACCCAGCGGACATGAGTCGACTGAGACGTCTCACTCCACTGCAAAAATACATCACTGGACATCGACTGAACTCCACCATGTTCGGCAATGCATGAACGTTTCGCCGCCAGCGGTGCGGTCAAGTGTCTGGGAATCCAGTCACACCCGCGAACGAGCGTACTTCTGCACGCAGGTGACGGTGTCCGTCTGGCGTCTATCCCTCCCTCTGGAGCCAGTCGGATGCAGGGCAATCGATGGTCGCGGCGCAGACAATAAATTGGCACCATGTCGGACCTGCAGGTCGAGGCCGCTTACTCGCCGCATCGAATGGGTACACCGTGCAGAGCAGGAAGAGAATGAGCAAGAGCCGCAAAATATGGCTCGGTCTGCTGACCGGTATGGTCGCTACTGCCGCCGCCTTCTCTCTCTGATCATCATGGAAGAGCAACCAGACCATTTTCGAGCTCAAGTCGATTGCGGATCGCTTGGAACCCGGGCCGGAGTGGGAGGTCCTGAGCGCACAGCCGCCGGTCGGTGCTGCAGTGTGCATCCGGTTTGACGGGCCCTGCTCCCAGTATTCGTACCGGTGGGCGACTCGTGAGACGTATGTGCAGGGCGACCTGAAGAAGTATGTTCAGCAGGTCGGGTTGGTACCCGAGGAACTAGAAGACTGCGAATGGAACCAGCGGATCAACGCTGGAGGACTGAGTTGCCATGCCTCCGGCGTCGTCGACGGCTGGGACGTTCGCATCACCGTCAATGACTTCGGACCGAAGGATGACAACACCACGGTGCAGATCGTGATCAATCGCTACTGATTCTGAAAGCGTCTTCATGGGTTAGGAGCACTGAGCCGTACCGTGCCGTACGCCGCTGACCAGTCAGCCACCACAAGCCTCGCTAGACTCACGAGCATGACAATGGGGACGAACGGACAACTACAGCCACGCTCACGCAAAGCGGGACGAGACACCATCATCTGGGCGCTCGGAGGAGTGCTCTTGCTTTTGCCGGGGCCACGTCGCTCACCAAGGCTGATGCTTGGTACCTGATCATGGGCTCGTGCATGATGCTCATCGCAGCAGCTCTCTTTGTCGCCCGGACGATCATCTCCATGCGCCGGGACGATTACGCCACCTCTAAGTAGCCGAAATCATCGCCTCGAGCGAAGGACACAGCAATTCGCCCGATGTAGTGGAGCGGATTGAACATGGTGTCGATCAATTCGAACGATTGAACACACACCTGATATACAATCGCAATCTGCTCAATCCAATCGAAGGAAAAACACATGGCTGAGTCCAAACTTGTTCCGCAGAGGCCCACGGGAGCATTCATCGGAGCTAGCTGGGTTGCATTGCTCGTCGGAGTGTCGTCCTATCTCGTCGGTCTTTGGAACGCAACGAACATGGAGCTCAACGAGAAGGGATACTACTTCACGATCCTACTCTTCGGACTGTTCGCGGTAATCTCCATTCAGAAGACGATTCGAGATCGAGCTGAGGATATTCCGGTCACGAACATCTACTACGGGGTGGCATGGTTCTCCGTTATTGCGTCACTTTCGCTCCTGATCATCGGTCTTTGGAATGCCGACATGCTTCTGTCCGAGAAGGGCTTCTACGGTTTGGCCATGCTGATGTCTCTCTTCGGAGCTATCACCGTTCAGAAGAACGTGCGAGACATGGCAGTGTTTGCCGAGGTCGAGAAAACCGAGAACCCGAAGCGGAAGCTCTTCTCCGGTCAAGACATCCCTGCCGCAACGCCTGGGCCTACTCATCGCCCTGACTCCAATGCGATCCTCGGTCGACCAGAATGAATTGAGGGCCTTCGTACACGGTCTGGTTGTCGGCTTGGGGCGGAACCCTGGATCGCAGCGTTCGACCCAGTGAGTTATGGAACGCGCGGCGATTAAGCAACGTCCTGGCGTCGCGTACGTGATCACGGATAACAGCTTCGGTTGCACCAGCGCCTTCCATATGTTCTCCTTGTTCGCCATGCCGGTCATGTACCTGATCGCGCTGATCTACCTGATCGTTGGCTGAGGACGCGGTACAGGTACCGATTCGGCCGAGGCGCCTGGAGCAAAGCCATCATCGTCCTGATGTCGGGCGTAGAGGTGATGATCGCGGTTATCGTCGCGATCGTCCTGCAACAGGTCCTGACCTACAGCGGCGGGTAGCCGGTACACACGCCAGCGTCCGTCCACCATGAAGGAGCACGCCCACCACGAGGGGTCCATCTCGAGAGGACCATCTCGAGAGGACCGTTTTCTTCCCGGTGAGCGCGAGACCGATTGAGCCTCCAACCAGAGCCTCTCCCTGCGACGGTGTGCTGACCTATCCTCGCGAAAAAGCCTTTCTTGAACCGCCGGCTTCCTCGTCGATCCGCTCTCGGACGGAAATTTCCTTTCAGACGATAAAGAATGACCACGGCGGCATGCCATGTCTTGCAAATCGTCGGACAGCTTTGATGGTCTCAAGGTATTCTTCTGTTCGACTGGTGTCCGTGGATCCAGAGTGGCTCGGCACGGGCACGTTCACAAACCATCGGCAAAGGGGCTCACAGCCGATACAACGACGACCGGCCCTGAACCTGCCGAGGCAGGCGGAGCCGGTCGCTGTGCAGGTCGCTTAATTCACCCGGAAATCCTTAAGCAACCTCGTCCCGAAAAATCAAACCTCAGACATTGAATCTGAATTCGACCACGTCGCCGTCGGACATCACGTATTCCTTGCCTTCGATGCGCACCTTGCCGCGGGACTTGGCTTCAGCCATGGTCCGGGCGTCCATGAGGTCCTCGAAGTGGACAACCTCGGCCTTGATGAAGCCTCGCTGGAAATCGGAGTGGATGACCCCTGCGGCCTCCGGGGCCGTGGCACCCTTCTTGATCGTCCAGGCACGGGTTTCCTTGGGACCGGCGGTGAGGTAGGTCTGCAGGCCGAGGGTATGGAAGCCGACGCGTGCCAGCTGATCCAGCCCCGACTCCTCCTGGCCGTTCATCTCGAGCATCTCGCGGGCCTCGGCCTCGTCGAGCTCCACGAGGTCGGCTTCGAGCTTGGCGTCGAGGAAGATGGCGTCGGCGGGAGCCACGAGTTGGCGCAACTCCTCCTGGCGCTCCGGGCTCCCGAGCACGGCGTCGTCGACGTTGAACACGTAGATGAAGGGCTTGGCGGTAAGCAGGCTCAGCTCACGCAGGTGCTCCATCTCGAGCTTGTCGCTCTTCACAGAGGAAAAGATCGTGTCGCCGCGCTCCAGAACGTTCTCGGCCGCCTGCATCGCGGTGAGCTGCGCGGCCTCGCGCTTCTTGATTTTCACTTCCTTCTCGACGCGCGGGATCGCCTTCTCGAGGGTCTGCAGGTCGGCCAGGATCAGCTCGGTGTTGATGGTCTCCATGTCGGAGCGGGGATCGACCTTGCCGTCCACGTGGATGACGTCGGGATCATCGAAGACGCGGATGACCTGGGCGATGGCCTCGGCCTCACGGATGTTTGCAAGGAACTTGTTGCCCAGGCCCTCGCCCTCCGAGGCACCCTTGACGATCCCCGCGATGTCGACGAAGGAGACTGTGGCCGGCAGGATCTGCTTCGACCCGAAGACCTCGGCGAGCTGCGCAAGGCGCGGGTCGGGAAGGCTGACCACGCCGACATTCGGTTCGATGGTGGCGAACGGATAGTTCGCCGCCAGAACGTTGTTGCGTGTCAGCGCATTGAAAAGTGTTGATTTGCCGACGTTGGGCAGTCCGACGATGCCGATAGTAAGAGCCACGGGAGACAAGTCTACCGGCCATCGAAGGGCCGCCCGGCGGTGTCGCAACCCTGAATGTCGGAGGTTCCTGCGACAGTGTGGGCATGAGCACCACCGCCGCACTCCTCGTCGTCCTCGCCTTCGTCCTCGGTTGTGCCGTCGGAGCCTTCCTCGTCGGCCGCGTACTCCGGCTCCGTACGGGTGAGCTACGTGCGGAGCTCGACGACGCGATCGAACGCCTGGGCAGCACGACGACGGAGCTGGCAGCGGCAGCGGCGCAGCGCGACCTGCTGCAGCAGCACAACCGTGAGCTGTCCGGGAGGACGTCCACCGACCATGACGTACTGCGGGCCCTTGCCCCGGTTGCGGAGAAGCTCACGCAGGTCCAGCAGCAGGTAGGCCTGCTGGAACGTGATCGTGTGGAGCAGTACGGGCAGCTCGCCCGGCAGCTCGAGGAGGCGCGTGAGGTGGACGCACGGCTCCTCTCGACGACGCACTCCCTGGCAGGAGCCCTGCGCAGCAACAGCGCCCGCGGCCAGTGGGGAGAGGTGCAGCTGCGCCGCGTCGTCGAGGCGGCGGGCATGCTCTCCCGCGTCGATTTCCTGGAGCAGGTCTCCTTCAGCGCGGGCGACGACGGCGAGAGGGCGCGGCCGGACATGGTGGTCCAGCTACCCGGCGACAAACAGCTCGTCATCGATGCGAAGGTGCCGCTCAGCGCCTTCCTCGCGGCACAGGAGCTGAGCAGCGCGGCGAATGGTCCTGCGGACGCGGAGGGAGGTGCCCTCGAAGTGCGCAGGGCCGAATTGCTCCGGCAGCACGGCAAGGCCCTCCGCGCGCACATCGACGCGCTGGCCCGGAAGAAGTACTGGGAGGGTGCAGCCAACTCCCCCGAGCTGGTCATCTGCTTCATCCCGGTCGAATCAGTTCTGTCCGAGGCTCTGCGGGCCGATCCCGAACTCCTCGACTACGCCTTCTCCCGCAACGTGGCCCTCGCCTCCCCGGTCTCCCTGCTCGGCATCCTGAAGGGTGCGGCGTTCAGCTGGCGACAGGCCGTCCTCACGGACAACGCCCGTGAGTTGTTCGACCTCTCCAAGCAGCTCTACGAACGCCTCGGCACGATGGGCGGCCATGTGACCCGCCTCGGGGCCTCACTGAAGACGTCGGTGGAGCGCTACAACTCCTTCGTCGGCGCTCTCGAATCGAGGGTGCTGCCGACCGCTCGCCGCATCGGCGCCTTCGATTCGGCGTCCCTCGACGCCATCGATGCAGCGGTCGACGGTGCGGAGGGAGCGCGGTCCGGCGGAGAGGGCGCCGACGTGAGCGTGCTGGGCGCTGCCCGCGCGCAGCGTGCAGGCGCGAGCCAGGCCGCGGCGACGATCGACGCCACGCCACGCTCACTCACTGCGCACGAACTTCTCGACGGGACAGCGGGCTAGGCACCGGCAGTTGCCCCGGACGGAGGCGGAGCCGACCTGGCGCGAGGACGGCGGCCCTCCCAGAGGAAGAGCCGCCGTTCCGGTCGGCTGAGCGAGGTGTGATTCAGTTGAGCGAGGTACGGTCCTGCCGTTGGCCACGTCCGCCGCGGCCCTTGGACGGATCTCCCATCGCCTTCAGTGCGGCACGGATTTCCTTGGGCAGCGAGAAGATGATGTCCTCCTCGGCCGTCACGACTTCCTCGACGTCGCCGTAGCCGTACTCCGCGAGCAGCCGCAGCACGTCCTGCACGAGGTTCTCGGGAACGGAAGCACCGGAGGAGACGCCTACGGTCGTCACGCCCTCGAACCAGGATTCGTCGACCTCGTTGGCGAAATCGACCCGGTACGACGCCTTCGCGCCGTATTCGAGCGCGACCTCCACGAGGCGGATGGAGTTGGACGAATTGGCGGACCCCACCACGATCACGAGATCCGTCTGCGGTGCGATCTTCTTGATGGCCGCCTGGCGGTTCGAGGTCGCATAGCAGATATCATCACTCGGCGGATCCTGAAGCGTGGGGAAACGTTCCCTGAGCAGGTTCACCGTCAGCATGGTCTCATCGACGCTGAGCGTGGTCTGCGAGAGCCAGATGAGCCGATCGGGATCACGCACTTGGACCTTGTCCACGTCCTCCGGTCCGTTCACGATCTGGATGTGGTCCGGTGCTTCCCCTGCGGTGCCCTCCACTTCCTCATGACCCTCATGACCGATCAGGAGGATGTCGAAATCATCGCGGGCGAAGCGCTGGGCCTCCTTGTGCACCTTGGTCACGAGGGGGCAGGTGGCGTCGATGGTGCGAAGGCCGCGGTCCTCCGCGGACTTGACGACGGCGGGCGAGACTCCGTGAGCGGAGAAGACGACGAGCGCACCCTCGGGGACCTGGTCCGTCTCGTCGACGAAAATGGCACCCTTCGCCTCGAGCGTCGCCACGACGTGCAGGTTGTGCACAATCTGCTTACGTACGTACACCGGGGGGCCGTAGTGCTCCAGGGCTTTTTCGACAGCGATGACGGCGCGGTCCACGCCCGCGCAATAACCCCGGGGCGCCGCGAGCAGCACCTTCTTCTCCCCTGCCACCGGTGCGGCTGCAAGGACGTCACCCGGGGAGCGGCGCCTGCGCGGGATGGTGGGCATGGGGACCTGAACGGTGGTGCTGGTCATACGGCGATTCTACCGGGTCGATGCCCGGCGACAGGCTGACCCCCCCTACGGCTGCGCTGTGGGCTGAGCCCGACGCCTGCGCCCGAAGGCCAACTGCCCGACGACGCCGATTATGAGCGCGAGGACTCCCCCGACGACCACCGGCATGCTGGAAGCGGCGAGGTCCGCACCGGCCCGCTCAGCGAGACCGGTGACGAAGACGTCAGCGATGGCACTTGTCCCGCTCCCCGGGGCACGTGCCGCGGTTCCCGGCACCCAGATCCGAGCCAGCAGTCCCACCACTCCGATCCCCGCGACCCCGAGCCCGAGCAACGCGAGAGTGGTGCCACGCCGCCGTGCGATCACGAGCGCCAGCAGCGCCAGGATCCCCGCACCGGCAAGGTACAGCTTCCAGGCCTGCACCGCCTCGGCGACACCGCTAAGCACACCTCCACGCTCGATGGATCCGATATCGATCGTGGTGTCCGACGGAAGCGGGATGTCGAGGCCGAGGCCTCCCCCGAGGCTCTCCGCCACGAGGCGTACCACCGGGCCGATATCCAGGGTCAGGACAGCCGGCGCGGACTCCGCAGGCTCGGGTGCCCGGGCGAAGGTGAACGCGTGGGACAGGCGGAGGGTCTCCGTCCACGCCGTGGAATAGCCGGGTGATCCCATGACCGCTCCTGCGGCATCGCGAATGAGCGGCTCCACGAAGGAGTCGAGCTGCTCGGGAAGCCCCGTGTTCCCTGTGACTTCCTTCACCAGCGAGTCCGAGAGCGCCGCCTGGAAATCGGCGTCGTCCGCCAGTGGAGCCGCCAGCGCCACGAACCCCGACTCCTGCACGAGGTTTCCGTCGATCCACGCCGACGGGAGACCTCCGGCAGTGACCACGAGCGACAGGAGAGCCAGGAGGGCAGAGAGGAAGGTCCGCATGAAGTCCTTAAACTTGAGGTACAACGTCCGATTATGCCCGTTCCGCCCGCAGTCGGCACAGCACGCCGGGCGGTGGCGGGTACCCTCGAAACGCACATGCCCGTGACCATGACGACCCCTGGGGGTCGGGGATGGTACAGATGAACAGTGCAGTCCTCCGACGCGGAGGCAGCACCACCGACAGGCCCGAGGACAGGACACTGATGACGAGCGAGGGATTGCGAGCGCCTGCTGACGAAGCGCGGCCGGCGTCCACTGTCCCGGCGACGGCGGCCGAGACGTCCCCTGACTCGCCCTGGCCGCTGCACCTCCTGTCGGAGAAGCTGAAAGCCCATATCGAGCGGGCTCCGGCCGCCTGGGTCGAAGGTCAGGTGATCGAACTGAATCGCCGCTCGAGCATGTGCTACATCACCCTGCGCGACGTCGACTCGGAGGTGTCCCTCTCCCTGTCCGTCTATGGGACCGTGATGGACCGCGTGTCCTCACCCCTGGAGCGCGGCTCGCGGGTCGTGGCCCGCCTCAAGCCCGATTTCTGGATCAAGACGGGTCGGCTCTCGATGCAGACGATCGACATCCGACCGGTCGGTATCGGTGACCTCCTCGCCCGCATCGAACGCCTGCGGCAGGCGCTGGCAGCCGAAGGTCTCTTCTCGGCTGCACGCAAGAAGCCGCTACCGCTCCTCCCGCATCGGATCGGACTCATCACCGGCCGTAATTCGGACGCGATGAAGGACGTGATGCGCAATGCCGCACTTCGGTGGCCGGCGGTCGAGTTCGAAGTGCGGGAGGTTGCCGTCCAGGGTGTCAGCAGCGTGGCGCAGGTGTCCGCAGCCCTGGCCGAGCTGGACGCACATCCGCTCGTCGACGTCATCATCATCGCTCGGGGCGGTGGAGCCCTCGAGGACCTCCTGCCCTTCAGCGACGAGTCCCTGGTACGTGCCGTGGCGAGAGCTGCTACTCCCGTCGTCAGCGCCATCGGCCACGAGGCCGACCGGCCACTGCTCGATGAGGTCGCCGACCTCCGTGCGTCGACCCCGACCGACGCGGCCAAGCGCGTGGTGCCGGACGTCAGCGAGGAACTGGGGCGGATCGCCCAGGCGCGCGCTGCGCTGGAGCGGTCGATCCGGGTGCTGGTGCACCGCGAGAGTGAGAGTTTGGCGAATCTGCGCTCGCGCCCTTCCCTCGCCAGACCGGAGGGCATGATCGACGTGCGGGAAGCCGACGTCGAACGACTGCGTTCGAGGGCACGAAGATCCACTTCCGCCGCCGTGGATCGGGAGGCTGATGCCGTCCTCCATCTCCGGGAGCGCGTCCGGTCCCTGTCACCCCAGAAGACACTCGACCGCGGCTACGCCGTCGTCCAGACGCCGGACGGGCACGTGGTCCGGGACCCATCCGAGGTGGAGGCCGGTGGAGCCCTGCGGGTGCGGGTTGCAGGAGGTCAGTTCGGAGTGGTTGCCGAGGACGAACCGGTGCCGGGCGCAGCATCATGAACCATGCCGTCGCTCGTACCTCGGTCCGGTCCCGCCCCGGACCGGAGGCCGGCGTCGGCGTCGGCGTCGGCCACGCACCAGATGAGAAGTCAAAAGGGGTCCGGAGACGGACCATCGAGCAGCTAAGGAACATGCCATGACCGCCAGCACCCCGCCGGAGCCCCAGCCGGCCGGAGTAGACACACTGTCCTACGAGCAGGCCCGCGAGGAGCTTGTCGCCGTCGTCTCTCGCCTCGAAGCGGGAGGCGTGAGCCTCGAGGAATCCCTGGCGCTGTGGGAGCGCGGCGAAGCCCTGGCGGATCGCTGCGAAGCCTGGCTCGAAGGCGCCAAAGCGCGGCTTGCAGCCGCCCGGGACAAGGCCGAGGGCCAGTAGCCCCCCTCCCGACGCGCTACACCCTCCAAGCCGTTACGAGGCCTGCAGCCGTTGCTTCTCCGTCTCGACGTCGAACGTCGCACGCGGCCAGCTCAACTGCATGTCCTCGAGCGTCCCGGTGAGCAGGTGCTGGACGGCGAGCCGGGCGTACCACTTACGGTCAGCCGGAACGACGTACCACGGGGTGTCGGGCGTGCTCGTCCGCTCGACCGCGAGCTGGTACGCCTCCTGGTACTGCTCCCAGTACCCGCGCTCGTCGACGTCCCCGGGGTTGTACTTCCAATACTTGTCGTTCCGCTCGAGCCGCTCCGCGAGCCGGGTTTTCTGCTCGTCCTTGCCGATATGCAGCATGACCTTGAGCAACCGCGTGCCCGACGCTGCCACCTCGTTCTCGAACGTCCGGATAGCGCCGTACCGCTCCTCGACCTCGTCGGCAGAGGAGAGGCCGCGGACCCGCTGGACCAGGACATCCTCGTAGTGCGAGCGGTCGAAGACGCCGATCATTCCCGGCGTGGGGAGCTCACGGCGGATACGCCAGAGGAAATCGTGGTTCCGCTCCTCCTCGGTGGGCGCCTTGAACGCATGGTGCTGCACACCTTGCGGGTCCACCAGCCCGACGACGTGGCGGACGATCCCGCCCTTGCCGGAGGTGTCCATTCCCTGCAGGACGAGGAGGACCGAGATGCCGCTTCCGGACCGGCTCTCGGCGAACAGTTTCTCCTGCAGCCCCGATAGTGCCTTCGCGCCGGCGGCGAGTGCCGCCGTACCCTTGCTCTTCCCGCCGTCGAAGCCCGGAGTGGACCGCGGATCGACGGCGGCCAGGGTGAAGTCCGGCCCTGCCATCAGGAGACGGCGTATCTCTGCCGTGCTGTCGGTCGTCGTGGCCATGATTCCTCCTGGTGAGGTCGGTGTCATCGTGGTGCGATGCTCAGGGCTTGTAGGTGGACAGGAAGTCGGCCAGCCGATTGATTGCATCCTCGATGACCTCGACGCTCGGCAGCGTCACCATGCGGAAATGGTCCGTGTTGATCCAGTTGAATGCGCTGCCATGGGAGATCAGGATCTTCTGCTGCTTGAGGAGGTCGAGGGCGAACTTCTCGTCGTCCTTGATGGGGTACACCTCGGGATCGAGCCTGGGGAACAGGTACAGCGCGCCCTGCGCCACCTCGCAGCTCACGCCGTCGATCGCGTTCAGCATCTGCGCTGCCTTGTCACGTTGCTGTTTCAGGCGGCCGCCGGGCAGGATCAGGTCGTTGATGCTCTGGTATCCGCCGAGCGCCGTCTGGATGGCGTGCTGCGCGGGGACATTCGCGCACAGGCGCATGTTGGCGAGCAGGTTGATGCCCTCGATGTAGTTCGCGGCGTCGCGCTTCGGTCCGGAGATGGCCATCCAGCCACTGCGGAAGCCGGCGATCCGGTAGGCCTTCGACAGCCCGCTGAACGTGAGGCACAGGACGTCCTCCCCGGTTACCGATGCCGCGTTGATGTGCACTGCGTCGTCGTACAGGATCTTCTCGTAGATCTCGTCGGCGAACAGGATCAAGCCGTGCTCGCGGGCCAGGCGGACGATGCCCTCGAGGATGGGCTTCGGGTACACCGATCCGGTCGGGTTGTTGGGATTGATGAGGACGATGCCCTTGGTGTTCGGCGTGATCTTCGAGGCCATGTCCTCGAGGTCCGGCCACCAGTGGTTGTCCTCGTCGCACAGGTAGTGGACGGGGGTGCCGCTGGCCAGCGCCACGGATGCCGTCCACAGCGGGTAGTCGGGAGTGGGGATCAGGATCTCGTCGCCCGCATTGAGCAGGGCCTGCATCGAGAGCGTGATGAGTTCACTGACCCCGTTGCCGAGGTAGACGTCGTCGACGTCGATCGATTTGATGCCCCGGCTCTGGTAGTACTGCACGACGGCGGTGCGCGCCGAGAAGATGCCACGGGAATCGCTGTAGCCCTGGGATTTGGGCAGGTTGCGGATCATGTCCACGAGGATTGCCTCGGGGGCCTCGAAGCCGAAGGGCGCCGGGTTGCCGATGTTGAGCTTGAGGATCCGGTGGCCCTGGGCCTCCATGGTCATGGCGTGTTCGAGCAACGGTCCCCTGATGTCGTAGAGGACGTTACGGAGCTTATCCGACTGTTTGTAGGTGGCCATTGGATCAGGATGCCACAGCAGGGGCCCGGCACGCGGCATAGCAATGCCGTGCACCGGGCCCCTGCTGGATGCTTCGGGGTTGTGCAGGACTAGCCTGCCAGTCCCTTCTCGGCCAGCCAGTCTGCGGCTGCGTCTGCAGGGTTGCGCTTCTCGTCACCGCTGACCTCGCGGTTCAGCGAGAGCAGATCCTCGGTGGTCAGCTGCGCCGACACCTCGTTGAGGACGTTCTGCGCCTCATCGCCCACGGTGTCCATGTTAATGAGCGGCAGCACCTGCTGGGCGATGAAGTTGTTCTCGGGATCCTCGAGGACCACCAGGTCGTTGTCCGCGATGGACGGCGTCGTCGTGTAGATGTCAGCGACCTGCACGTCGTCGTTGAGCAGGGCCTGGAGCGTCAACTCTCCACCGCCGTCGTTGAGGGCCTCGAAGCCGCCGGGCTCGCAGTTGTACTTCTCCTTGAGTCCGGGCAGGCCGTAGGCGCGCTCCTGGAACGTGCTCGGCGCACCGATCGTGATCTCGCCGCATACTTCGGCGAGGTCGGCGATCGACGTGAGGCCGTATTTCTCCGCGGTCGCAGCAGTGACGACGAGCGCATCCTTGTCCTCGGCCTCGCTCGGCTCGAGGACACCGAGGTTCGCATCCGGGGACTTGGCTGCAAGCGCATCGGGCAGGGCCGCCAGGATCTCTTCGGCGGAGGCAGCCGTCGCGGCCGGATCCGCCAGGAGCAGGAGATTGCCGCTGTACTCGGGGATGACGTTGATGGAGCCGTCCTCCATGGCCTGGTAGTAGATCTCACGCGAGCCGATGTTCGGTTTCGTCGTGGCTTCCACGCCGGCGGCATTGAGCGCGCCTGCGTAGATCTCGGCAATGATCTGGCTCTCCGGGAAATCAGCTGAACCGACAACGATGGACCCAGTGGGCCCGGTGCTCTCCGTTTCCCCCTGAGGGTCGCTGTTGGCACCGCAGGCAGTCAACGCCAGCACGGCCGTCAGGCCGCCGGCCAGTCCCATCATGGCGCGCCGAGCGGCGCGCGGTTGTGACAGGTTCTTCATGTTGTTCCTCCTTGTGCACTGGCAACGGCCTCTTGCCGGCCAGATTCCTTCAGTGATCCCGCACCCGGCCGCGTGGCACGCAGTCCCGCAGGGATCGCAAACTTTTGGATCAGCGCCATCAGCCCGTCGACGGCGACAGCCAGGACCGCGATCACGACGGCGCCGCCGAACAGCCGACCGTTGTCGTTGATCTGCGTGCCCTCCACGAGGAACACGCCCAGCCCGTCCGCCTTGGCGTAGGCAACCACGGTGGCGGTCGCGACGACCTGCAGGATGCCGGCCCGCACACCACCGATCATGACCTGCAGTCCGTTGGGCACTTCCACCCGGAGGAGGATCTGCCACTCGGTGAGCCCCATGCTGCGCGCCGCATCGACCACCGTGCGGTTGACGGAGGAGATGCCCGCATAGACGCCGCTGAGCACGGGCGGCACCGCGAGCAGCACCAGTGCCCAGACCGAGGGCAGCACTCCGCGGGAGAAAAGCAGGGCGAAGAGGAAGACCATGCCGAGGGTCGGGAGGGCGCGGAGGATGCCGAGGCCCGACACGATGAGTACCCGTCCCCGTCCGGTGTGTCCGACGAACATCCCGAGGGGAATGGCGATCGCCATGGCGATGAGCATGGTCAGACCGACGTAGCCGAGATGTTCCAGGATCCGCATCGGTATGCCGCGCGGTCCGCTCCAGTTGACGGGATCGGACAGCCACTCGCCCATCTGGACGAACAGGTTGTTGCTGGAGTAGTCCATCAGGCAGCCACCGTCCGCACGTCGGGGGCAGCGGTCCGTGCGGTGCGCACCGGCGTCGCCCGGGTCCACGGCGTCAGGAGGCGCTCGAGGACGACGAGGACGAGGTCGAGCAGCAGGGCGAGCAGCAGCGTCGCAAGGATCCCGACGGCGATCTGCTCCGGGTAGTTGCGCGTCAGCCCGTCGGTGAAGAGCCGGCCGAGGCTAGGTACCCCGATCAGCGCGCCGACGCTGACCATCGAGATGTTCGTGACCGAGATGACCCGGATGCCCGCGATGAGCACCGGTATGGACAGCGGCAGGTCGACGGTGAGGAAACGGCGCAGGGGCGTGTAGCCCATCGCGACGGCAGCCTGGCGGACGCCGTCGTCGATCGAGTTCAGCGCGTCGACGGTCGACCGCATCAGCAGGGCGACGGCGTAGATCGTCAGGGCGACGACGACGTTGACCATGCTGAGGATGCTTGTTCCGAGCACCAGTGGGAGGAAGACGAACATGGCCAGGGAGGGGATCGTGTAGAGCAGCGACGACACCGTCAGCAGAACCGCCCCGGCGGACCGGTTGAGGCGCGCGACCTGGGCGAGGGGGACGGCGATGAGGACGCCGAACACGATCGGGAGGATCGACTGGACGAGGTGGTTGCCGGTGAGCTCGCGGAGGAGCGCCGCGTTCGCGGGGACGTAGTCGATGATGCCCTGGATCGAGTCCACGCCTAGACCGCCGTGTTGTGGTCTGCGCGGCCGCGGTCCAGCCGTGCTGATTCGATGAGGTCGAAGACCTCGGCTGCACGAACGACGCCCAGTGCGCGTCCATCGTCGTCGACCGTCACGCCGAGTCCGGAGGGGGAGGACAGCGCTGCATCGAGCGCGCGCCGGAGCGTGTCGCCCCGCGTGTAGAGGGACCCGCCCGGCACCGCTTCGGCCTGCTTCGTGATGCTGCCGCGCATAGCCTGCGGCACCCAGCCGTGCGGTCGTCCGTCAGCGTCGACGAGCAGCGTCCAGGGAGAGCGGACCGACACCGTGGGGTCGGCCAGCCGGTCCTCCTCGATGGTTTCCACGGGGTGGATGGTGATGTGGTTCCCCTCCTGGAAGGAGAGGTGGCGGAATCCGCGGTCGCGCCCCACGAAGCCTGCGACGAAGTCGTCCACGGGCGCCCGGAGGATCTCCTCCGGGGCGGCGAACTGTGCGAGGCGACCACCGACGGCGAAGACGGCGACCTTGTCGCCGAGGATCGTCGCCTCATCGATGTCGTGGGTGACGAAGACGATGGTCTTGGCGAGGTCCCGCTGCAGGCGCAGCAGTTCCTCCTGCAACTCGGCACGGACCACGGGATCCACGGCGCTGAACGGCTCGTCCATCAGGAGGACGGGAGGGTCCGCTGCAAGGGCCCGCGCCACGCCGACGCGCTGCTGCTGGCCCCCCGAGAGCTGCCCGGGGTAGCGGCGGCCCAGTTCCGGGGCGAGGCCGACGACGTCGAGCAGTTCCTGCGCGCGCCTGCGGGCCTCGTCTTTCTTCACCCCGTTGAGCCTCGGGACGGTGGCGATGTTGTCGATCACGGAGCGGTGTGGCATGAGTCCGGAGGATTGCATGACGTAGCCCATGGAGCGGCGGAGGTCCGCGGCCTTCTGCCGCGACACGTCCTGACCGTCGAGGAGGATGGTGCCCGACGTCGGCTCCACCATCCGGTTGATCATCCGCAGGGAGGTGGTCTTGCCGCAGCCGGACGGGCCGACGAGGACGGTGATCTTTCCGCGGTCGATGTCCATGGTCAGCTCATCGACCGCGGGGCGTCCGCCGTCGTAGGTCTTGGTGACCCGGCGGAACTGGATCATCGGGAGCCCGCTGGGGGAGCGCTGTAGCGATGTCATGGCAGCTGTGCCTTTCCGGGCAGGAGCTTCTCGGCCGGGCTGCGCCCGCGGGTCCGCACGAGGTGCGATTCCGGCGTGCCGTCTGGTTGTCTGCTGGGCGGGGCGCACAGCGGTCAGTCCAAGCTGTCGGAAGTTCTGAGTCTAACCAGAACTTCGAAGCGGACAGGGCAGCATATGGGTCACGGATACATCAATTCGGTCGCAGGACCCCCTGCCGGAGGGATCCGCGACCTGGTCGAGCCTCGGCCGGCGGTCTACGTCCCACCCGCCACGAGGAAGCGGACACCCCTCACGGGGTCCTGCTCGAGGAACACGACGTCGGTGATGCCCTCGTTTCCCAGCCGCGCCCTCAGCCGCGCCTGAAGATCCGGCTGGTTCATCGCGAGACCACCTCCGACGACCACCGGACCGGGGAGGCCGACGACGCCGACGACGTCGAGCACGAGGCGTGTGAGGTCGGTTGCTGCCCGCTCGATGATGCCGATGGCCTCCTGGTGCCCGTTCCGCACCGCGTCGAACACGGCACGGGACTGGGCGGCCCAGTAGGTGCGTCCCGCGCCCGAGTGGAAGAGTCCGATCAGCTCGGTCGGCGTGGAGACGCGGTTGAGGGCGAGGACGGCGGAGTCGAGATCGTCGGGCAGCTGCCCGATGTCGTGACGGTGCAGCGCGCGACGCACCGCCTCACGTGCCACCCAGTAGCCGCTACCCTCGTCGCCGAGCAGGTAGCCCCAGCCACCCGAGCGCGCTTCCCGGCCGTCCGCCGCGACGCCCCAGGCGACCGAGCCGGTGCCTGCGATGACAGCGACGCCCGTGCGGGCCCCTCCAGCCGCGAGGATGAGCCGTGTGTCATGCACGACGTCGATGGGGGCTCCGTGCGCGTGCGGTGCGATCAGCGCTCGCAGCCGGTCGGCGTCGGCCGCGGTGTCCACTCCCCCGGAACCGGCGACGACGCGCGTAACATCCGCCTGCCCATCGGGAAGGAGCTCGTGGAAGAGCTCGGCGAGGCTCTGCACGGCGTCTTCCGGGGTCACGTTCTGGACGTTGGCGCTTCCCGCCCTGGCTTCGGTGACGAGGACGCCGTCCCGCCACAGCGCTCCGTGGGTCTTGGATCCGCCGATGTCCAGCCCGACGACCAGGGACCCCTCCAGCGAGCCGTCACCGCCGTCACCGCTGTCACCTGTCAGGGGAAGCGAGGCTGGAGCGGGAGTGTCGGGCATGGCTACAGCCTACAAAGCGCCCGGACCCCGTCCGCCCTGGCGGGCTGCGCGGAGGCCCCTTCCGTGCCAGGGGGCTGCGCGGAGGCGCCTTCGGTGCTAGGGGGCTGCGCGGAGGCGCAGGACCAGCGAAGCCGACGCGAGGACCGCACAGGCGCCCGCGACCACGAGCGCGAAGACCGTGACGGAGGCATTGAGGCCCCAGATTCCGGCCGCGGCCCCGAGGCCCAGCACGGGGACGGCGCTGCCGAGGTAGGTGAGGACGTACACGGCGCTCACCGTCTGGGCGTGCAGCGCGGGATCCACCCGGATGGACACCTCGTTGAACACCACCCGGAAGGCCATGCCCTGGCCGAAACCGGCCAGGACGCAGGCTCCGACGAGCAAGGGGAGGCTGCCGGTCCCCGCCGCGACGGGCAGCAGGCCGACGCCCACCGCCATCCCTGCAAGCCCGATCGGAACCACGAGCCGGCCGCGGGGAGAGAGGAGCTGGCTGAGTGCGGACGAGGCGAGGACGAGGGCGGCGAGGAGTCCGATCAGCGGCCGTGACGACGTCCCTGCTATGCCCGCGAACCAGGTGGGGGCCAGACTCAGCGTGAAGCCGAAGACGGCGAAGCTGAGGAACCCCACCAGGGACGCGGTCCAGAAGGACCGCCGCGCCTCCCGTGAGACGGCCGGGCGGCGAGGGCGGAGCGCTGCCAGCGGACGGTCCCCGGCGGCGGGCTTGATAGCGGGACGTGCGCGGAGCAGCACCAGGGGGATCAGGAGGCCCGCCAACAGCAGAAGGTAGACGATGAACGGGGTCCTGGTCGGTGCGGGCAGGAGGGACAGGAGCCCTCCGATGACGGGACCCGCGGCCACTCCCCCGGCCGAGGCCATCAGGGTGAAGCGCGAGGCCCAGTCGGGGCGGGACGGGAGCAGGTCGCGGAGGGCTGCGGCACTTGCTCCGGTGGCGAGGGCGACGGCGCCGCCCTGGAGCGCGCGGCCGGCCGCCAGCATGGGTAGCGACGTGGCGACGGCGAAGAGCGCCGCTCCCAGGAGTCCGAGGAGGACGGCGAGGACGAGGGCGGCCCGCCGCCCGATGTGGTCCGACCAGTGGCCGGCAAGGATGAGCCCGCCGACCAGCGCCAGGACGTAGGAGGCGAAGGCGACCGTGATGGCGAAGGGGGTCAGGCCGAGGTCGGCCTGGATGAGCGGGTAGATCGGGGTAGCGAGGTTGGCCCCGACGAGAAGGGCGGAGATCACGGTCACGGCGAGCGCGAGGCGGATGGCCAGGGATGCGTCCCAACTGCGCTGTCCGGCACTGCCGGGTCTCATCCGTAGCTCGTTGATGACGCTCATCGCACTCCTCCTCGCACCCACGCGCCCAGAGTAGGCGCTTCTTTCGGGCGCAGCGGCGCCCGGACCTCTATAGGATGGAGCAGACTGCCCGCCCTGCAGCGTCACAGGAGCTGCTTTTGAGCGCCGTGCGCAACAGAGGCACGAAGAACTGACGGGAAGTGCGCTTGATGAGCAAGCTGGACAACCTCGACCTGCGACTGCTGCTCGAGTTGGTGCGTGATCCCCGCGCCCAGGTGAGCGAGCTGGGGGAACTGCTCGGCGTCGCACGCAATACCGCGCAGAGCCGCATCCGCCGCCTGCTGCGGACCGGGATCCTGCGCCATAGCGGACGCGAGCTCGACCTCGAGGCGCTCGGGTACGACGTCGTCGCGTTCGTCACCATCGAGGTGGCGCACCGTGAGCTCGATGGCGTGATCGCCGGGTTGCGCACCCTCAACCAGGTTCTCGAGGTCCACGAGATCTCCGGCCGCGGTGATGTGTGGTGCCGCGTCGCCGCTACGGACACCCACAACCTGCAGGCAGCGCTCCGCTCCGTGCTCCGGCTGAAGGGCGTCATCCGCACCGAGACGGTGCTCGCACTGCACGAGCACATCCCCTACCGCACCGAACCGCTGCTCGAGCGGCTGGCACAGCTGCCCGCCGACGCCTGATCGTGCACGGCCCGTACCCGGACCGCCAGACCGCCGCTGCATCACCCGAGGAGACCATGATGACCCTGCCCGCGTCCGACACCACCGTCACCTACCCCGCAGGAGCCGTGGAAGCGGTCTCGCGGGTACTCCATGTCGAGATGCGCGACGACGGCCGGCGGGTGGTCCTGCTCGACACCACCGCTTTCCACCCGGTCGACTCCGCCTGGCCGGACCAGGGACCCGACCGCGGGGTACTCGTAGCGGGCACGCGCACCTGGCCGGTCACGGACTGCGTGGTCGGCGCCACCGATGGCACCACCCTCCACCTGGGCGCCGGGGTGCCGGTCCGCAAGGGCACCGACGGCTGGGCGTTCGTCGTCGTGCATGTCATCGAGGGCTCCTGGAGCGAGCCCGACGGCGGACCCGCGGAGGGCGACGAGGTGGTCGTCCGTGTCGATGCAGCGCATCGTGCGGCGGTGTCCGCCGGGCACACCGGCTGTCACCTCGCGTCCCTGGCCCTCAACCGCGCGCTGTCGGGCCGCTGGAAGAAGGACGTGGCGCCGGACGCCCTGGGCGCTCCGAACTTCGACGCGCTGGCGATCGACACCACGGTCATCGGTGAGTTCGGTTCGGTGGACCGGTACCGGCTGGGCAAGTCCCTCCGCCGGAAGGGCTTCGTCGTCGAGGATCTGGACACCGACGCGATCGCTGCTGAGGTCGACGCCACCCTCGCGGAGTGGACCGCGACGGGTGCCTCCATCAGCATCGAGGCCGACGGTCCGGGGCTGACCGACCGCCGCCGATGGGTCTGCGAGCTCCCCGGCGAGCGCGCCGAGATCCCCTGCGGCGGAACGCACCTCACGTCACTGGCCGGGATCGACGTCGCCGTCCGGCTGGAACTGGACGACGCCGACGGGACACCGGTCCTGCAGATGGACACGCGGGTCGTGGTGCCCGGCCCGTCCTGATCGGTCCTAGGCTCCTGACCAGCCCTGGATGATGCCCTTCCGGCCGAGCCCGCCGAGTACCCGTGCCTCCGCGAGGAAACGCTCTGCGACCTGCAGCCGCGAGATCGCCTCGTTGTCTCCGCCGTCGTGCTCCGCCCGGCGTCGGGCCCCCGCGATCAGCGTCAGGCTCACCGCTGCCGCACGGCTCCGGAGGGCCACAGGGTCGACGAAGTGGTCGAACCCCGCGGTGAAGCGCCGCAATGCCTCCGGTACGTGCTTGTAGCCCGCGTGGAGTCCGGGCAGGACCGCCAGGTGTCCCAGAAAGCAGGCGAGGTCGTCGACGAGATGTCCCGGACCCAGCGCATCGACGTCGAGCAGTCCCGAGACCGCTCCGTCCTGGATGAGCAGGTTACCTTCGTAGAAATCGCCGTGCGTGGGCACGAGCGGTCCGGCATCGCTCGAGCGGACGGCGTCGTCGATCTCGGCAGCGAGCCGCCGGATGTGGTCGGCCTCGGCCGGGAGCGCCGCGACCGCAGCCTCGCCGTAGTCCCGCACCCTTGCGGACCATGGCGGCCGGACGGGGAGAGCGAGGACGGCGGACGGGAGCGAGGTGAGCACGCGCACCACATCACGGGGATCGACGTCGGCCGCGCCGTCGGCCATCAGGAGTTCGGCGAGCGGTTTTCCACGTGCCGGACGCATCGCGACGACGTCCTGGACGGGATCGCCGTCGAGGACCGGCGCCGGGACGCCGGCAGCCTCCAGGAGGCGGTGGCGTTCCGCCAGCGACACCGCGGCATCAGGCCTCAGGACCTTCAGGTAGCGGTGGTCCTCGCCGTTGCGGGCAAGGACGACGGCGCGCCGCAGGGGGCGGTAACTGAGCAGGTCCAGCACGGTATCCCCCGGCTCATGCCCGGGCCCGAAAGCGAACGCCGTGACGCGTTCGGGATCGAGGGCCAGGGGAAGCCCCGGCAGCAGTGGATCCTTCGGATGCATCCACACCGAGAGGACATCGGCGCCGTACCCGGGGACGACCACGACGCCGTCGGATGGGTGCTGAAGGGCGCAGGAGGTGATGCAGGCGTACCTGGGAGGTGGTTCCCCGGCCGTCGGCCGCCGGCGTGCGGGCATACCTGACACGGCCCGTACCTCGATCGGGAAGACACCGGTCACTCCGGCTCCCGGCCGGTGATGGATCGAGGCCGGTTGCCATGACACCAACTCCCAGCCCGCGGCGCCGAGCGCCCGGCTCAGCAGCTCGCGTGGAGCGTCCGAGGCCAGGAGCGCGATGGTGCCCTGCTCACGCATGATGCGTGCGTCCCTCACCCTCATCCGACGCCTAGGAGATACCTAGGGGCGCACGCCGTGGTGCCGGTTCCCCCGCCACGACCGATCGCTCAGGCGCGCCGACGCTGCAGCACGTCATCGAGGTTGATCCGTCCTGTCGCCGGCGCCGCACTGCCGTCGAGCGCCTCGGCCTCCTCCGTCGCTGCCGCAACCCGGGCTGCTGCCTCGGATGCCTTGATGGGCGTCTTCGACAAGGGCTTCGGAGCCTCGGGCAGGTCCAGCGGAGCCGGCGCCTGGCGTTCGGCCTTGGCTGCGTCGACATAGGTGGGGCGCGGTACCTCGACAGGCGCCCACGCGGTGGTACCGGCAGACTGACCGGCGCTCTCGGACGGCGCGGGCGGAACCGAGCTGCGAACATCCACGATCGATGAACCGTGCGCGACGGCGAGTGCGGCCGTCCGCAGCTCCATGGGGGTCAAGGGACGCACTGGAGTTTCCTCGGCGTCGAAAAGGGTCGTGGGGCGGCGAGGCGCCGTCGGGACGTCGTGGACCGGAGGGTAGTCCTCGACAGGAGCATCGATCCGGACGGGTGCCATGGCCTCCGCGAAGGCACGCTCCACCCGGGCACGCCGACTCCGGATGGCCATGGCGCGCAACGAGAGAACCGCGGCGACGGCGACACCGAGGCTCACCAGAGGGACGAGGAGGGAGACGACACCGAACGCACTCAGGATGAGGGTCACCGGGAGTGCGAGCAGCGCGAGCAGTCCCAGGAGCGCCACACCGATGCGACCTCGATGCAGCATCGACAGTCCCGAGCTGTCCGGCCGCCACGATGCACCGGTGGCATGCGCTATGGCCTTGTCGGTCGTCGCGGGGTGCGGTTCGTGGGTGTTTCCCGAGCGGGCGTGATCGTCCTGCGGCGCGGTCATTGTCATCATGCTCTCCATGGAACGGCGTGTCCCGGCGATGGGCGATTGGTGTGAGGCTCCGGCGAGGTCCGGCGTGGTCCTCCGGAGGACGGAGGGTGCCACCCAAACCAGCCAGAGACCGACGATTGCGACGAGCACCAACGAGCTATCCAGGGAGAAGACCACACTCAAAACCGTAGGAGCACTTCGGCCCGGCATCCCGCATTGTTCCCGGTGTGTCGGGAGCTAATATGCTGCTCACGGCATTCGACCCCCGTGTCACTCCTGGCGGGGCTGCAGGCTCTCGAGCCAGGGAGCCAAGAGACCGCGCGGAACATCCTCGGACGTCAGCGCGAAACTCCTGTGATCAGCCCACTGTCCGGCGATGTGCAGGTACCTCGGGCGCAGCCCCTCGTCGCGGAAGCGCAGCTTCTCCACCACGCGGAGGCTGGCACTGTTCTCCGGACGGATGTTGATCTCCATACGGTGCAGGCCGAGTTCGCGGAAGCAGTAGTCGGTGACGAGGGCCACCGCCGTCGGAGCAAGGCCGCGACCCGCACGCTCGGAATCGATCCAGTAGCCCAGGGTCGCCGTCATCGCAGAACCCCAGGTGATACCGGACACCGTCAGCTGGCCGACGAGCCGGGCGTCCCGCGAACCCGGGTCCTGTTCCGTGATGAGGAAGGGGAGAGCCGAACCCTGGCGCGCCTGGGCGGTCAGGGAGCGCACCATCTGGTGGTACGTCGGGAGGAAGCCCTCCGGATCGGGATTGGATGCCTCCCAGGGGGCCAGCCAGCCGGCATTGCGGTGGCGCAGTGCGGTCCACGCCGCCTTGTCCCTGTGACGGATGGGCCTCAGGACCAGCGAACCGGTCCTGAGGGTCACGGGCCAGCTGAGTGCCGACCACATGGCGGTCTAGTCCGAGATGTTCTTGCTGAAGTCCTTGATCCACGCCCGGAGGTCCGGACCGAGGTCCTCACGCTCCGATGCCAGTGTCACGACGGCCTTCAGGTAGCTGAGCTTGTCGCCCGTGTCATAGCGGCGCCCCCGGAACACGACTCCGTACACGCCTGACCCCTCGCCCTCGGCGGCTGCAAGGGTCTGCAGCGCATCGGTCAGCTGGATCTCGCCACCACGACCCGGCGCCGTCGTCTCGAGGACCTCGAACACGCGGGGGTGGAGCACATACCGACCTATCACTGCGAGGTTCGACGGCGCATCCTCGACGGCGGGCTTTTCGACCAACTGGTTCACGCGGACGTGGTCCTCACCGTCGATCCCCGTGATGTCGGCGCAGCCGTAGGCACTGATCTGCCGGGGATCGACCTCGATCAGGGCGATGACGGAGCCGCCCGTCTTCGCCTGGACCGCGATCATGGTCTCCAGGAGGGGGTCGCGCTCGTCAATCAGGTCATCGCCGAGAAGGACGGCGAACGGTTCGTTGCCGACGTGCAGCTTGGCGCGGAGGACGGCGTGACCAAGGCCCTTGGGGTCGCCCTGACGGAGGTAGTGGATGTCTCCGAGCTCGGACGGGCGGCGTACGGCTGCCAGCTTGTCGAGGTCGCCCTTGGCCTCGAGGGTCTGCTCGATGAAGGGAACGCGGTCGAAGTGATCCTCGAGCGCCCGCTTGTTACGCCCCGTGATCATCAGGACATCGGACAGACCGGCGTCGACGGCCTCCTGGACCACGTACTGGATGGCGGGCTTGTCCACGACGGGAAGCATTTCCTTCGGCATCGCCTTGGTGGCAGGAAGGAAGCGGGTCCCCAGGCCGGCCGCGGGGATAACGGCCTTCGTCACGCGTGATCGCAAAGTCATGGCTCCACATTACATAACGGGTGAGGTATTCCCCCCGCATGACCACAATGGGGGTATGACCCCGCCCGAACATGTCATGGAGAAGGCCCGCCTACGCTCGGTGCTCCGCTCGAACCGCGCCGGGCTGGACCCGATCGAGCGGCACGAGCAGTCGCACGCGATGGCCGGGATGGTCGCGGAGTACGTCAGTGGCCTGCTGGGATCCTCCGGCGGATCCGCGACGCGGCACGCCGTCGTCACCGCCTATCTGGGGGTCGACCCTGAGCCCGACACCGCGCCACTCCTGGCCCGGCTGCACGCACTCGGCGTCGACGTCGTCCTGCCCGTCTGCGAGCCGCAGTACCGGTTGTCCTGGACCGTCTGGACGCCCGGCGTCGCACTGCAGCGTTCGGTGCGCGCCCCGGTGGATGAGCCCGTCGGCCCCCGGCGATCCTTCGAGGAACTGTCGGGCGTGCGTCTGATCCTCGTTCCCGCACTCGGGGTGGACCGCTCAGGGCAGCGCATCGGCCAGGGAGGCGGCTACTACGACCGGTTCCTCGCACGCCATCCGCGGAACCGGGCGGACGCGGTGCCGCGGATCGGCATGATGTACCGGTCCGAGGTGCTGCCCGAGGGCGCCATACCGGCCGAACCGCACGATCAGCCCCTCGATGCAGTTATGACGGCCGATGGCCTCATCCGGCTCCGAACCGACGATCTCCCGGTGTAGACTGGCACTCGACCCCGGAGAGTGCCAACAACAGTCGCAGGAATGTGCCATCCGGGGACCACGAAGCTCGTCCAGGAGGAATTCCATGCCCATGTACGCCTATGCCTGCAAGGACTGCGGCCACGCCTTCGACATCCAGCAGTCGTTCTCGGACGATTCCCTGAAGGACTGTCCCGTATGCGGCGGCACGCTCCGCAAGAAGTTCAACAGTGTGGGCGTGGTGTTCAAAGGGTCGGGTTTCTACCGCAACGACTCACGAGCCACGACGACGAGCACGGACGCCGGATCGTCCTCGGTCTCCTCCTCCCCCTCGGCGCCTGCTGCTTCGGGCTCCGGGCCGTCGAGCAGTTCATCCTCCGAGTCCTCGTCGAGCTCCGCCAAATCCAAGGCCGGCGCTTCGTCCTCGGCGGGCGGCGGGACTGCTGCCGGGTCCTGAGGACCCCGTCGGGTAGACGGGCTGATCGAACGGGCTGCTCTCGCTGATGTCCACATAGCCGAAGCCCCCGGCGGGCGAGGGAACGCACCCGCCTAGGGTCGAGCCATGAACCCGACCGGCAAACCCCACGGTCCTCCCCTTCGACACCGCCTACGCAGGACGGTCCATCGACGCAAGAGGCTCATCGCCGCCCTGCTCTTCAGTGCCGCCGCAGGGGTAGCCGTGGAGGCGGCCGTGGGAGACGACTATGCGACGACGACGGTGGTCAGCGCCACCCGGGACCTCGCCGTCGGGACAATCCTGCAGGAATCGGACGTCACCGTGGTCCGCCTGCCCGAGCAAGCAGTGGCGGTCGGCGCTGCCGATAGTCCTGCCGACGTGGTGGGCCAGCAGGTAGCCACCCCCCTGCCGGAGGGCGCACCGGTATCGGCGACATCCCTGGTGGGCGACAGCCTGCTGACAGGCACGCCGCCGGGAACCGTGGCGGTGCCCCTTCGCCCCGCCGACCCAGCGACGGTGCAACTCCTGGCGCCCGGGCAGCTCGTGGATGTCATCCTGAGGACCGGCAACGGCTACGACGTCGCCGCGGACTCCAGCGTCCTCGCCCAATCCGTCGCCATCCTGTGGACCGACCCGGGCGACCCCGGCGCCTGGCCCGGCGGCGGCGAGGGCGGACTGGTGGTGATCGCGGCGAGCCCGGAGGACGCCGCCGCCCTCGCAGGATCTTCGAGTTCGGGGGACGTCCACCTTGTCCTGACGGCGCCGTGAAGTCCGGGGCGCACCCGGACGAGCCGGGCACGGGTCAACAACCGCTCGCCGATGACACCCGTGCGCAGGGCGCGATCCACGCCGATCCGGAGGCGGGGTCAGCCCCAGTGCGGGGGCCGCTGCTCCTTGAGCCATTCATCCTGGTTGTCCTCAACGTCTCCCCACGACCGGGCATCGTCCTCGCCCGCAGTCTTCGGCAGTGCGCTGGAAGCCTGGTCCGGACTTTCGGCCTCACGTCCTACGACGATCCCGCGACCCGGGTGCTGCTCGTCCTTCCGCATCCTGGCGGCGTCCTTCCGTGTCTTCGGCTGATCGGCACTTTCGCGGGGTGGCAGACCGATCACCGAAGAGGCGCGCTCGGCGCAACCGTCCGGGTCGGTGAAGACCTCGATGGTCCACAGCGGCATGTACCGCCAGCCCATCCGCTCGAGAACCTGGGGGCGGAGCCGGCTGCGCTCCCGGACGGACATCGCCCCATAACGACCTGTTCCATCCGATTCGATCGCCAGCGGAGCCGGCCTTTCGTCGTTCACGGTCGCAGCACTGCCGTCGGCACTGATGTCGGCGGGTCTGACCGCGACGATGTCGAGGACTCCGGCGTAGTGGTCCCACACGTCGGCCCCGCGATACCGCAACCGGTCCACGAGATCCGCCACGAGCGGGTCCTCGTTACCGCTGGATGCGGTCGGATGCTGCACGCCGTCCGAACCGAGCTCACGCTGCAGGAGCTCGAAGAAGTCCAGGGCGCCCGCCGTGAGCCTTTCCGGATCGAGGTCCGAGGGCTCGAAGCAGGTCAGCACGTGCTGCAGCCGGCGTGCGCGCGTCATCGCCATGACGAAGTTGCGGCGTCCGTCGGGCGCCGACAGCGGTCCGAACGAGTGCAGGGCGCGTCCGTGGGGCGTCCGTCCATAGCCGAGCGAGAAGATGATGTCATCACGCACGAGCCCTCCGGCCCGCTCGACGGGGACCACGCGGAAGGCCTCCCTTCCTGGGGTGAAGAAGTCCGCGGCCCACGGGAACTGCGCCATCTGCAGGCGAATTGCCTCCCCCACGCGCGCAGCATGCCGCGGACTCGCCGTCACGACGGCGAGCGAGAAACTCGGACGGTGGCGAATGTGCTCGAACACGAGTTCGACGACCCGGTTCACCTCGACGGCGACGCTCTCGACGCCGTCGTGCTCCGAACTGGGCATACCGGTGCCGTTGGGCAGGTATTCGACCATGAGTCCGCGGCCCTCCCCGGTGACTTCGGAGGCCTGCGGGAGTCTCGAGAGCTTCCCGTCGTAGAAGGTCTCGCTCAGGTACGTGTCGAGGCCGCGGTCGACACCCCGGTAGATCTGCGTGAGACCGCGGACGGGCAGGACATCGCGCAGGGAATCGAAAGCGCTGGGCAGGGGCTCCAGTGCCGATGCCCGGTCGGCCGGCTGCACCTCGATGCTGAAGCGCGTCGGCCCGGCGAGGCGATCGTCCCCGAGGACCACGACCTGCCCGGACCGGGCGACGCAAGGGACAGCGCTCTGCAGCGACATCGATTCGCCGTCCAGGATTACGGCGAGGTCGAAGCGGTGACCCTCGGGTACCGCACCCCTGATGGTCAACGGGCTCACGGCCCAGACGGGCAGGAGCGACGCGACGATGTCCTGGTGCAGACCGGCGAAGACCTCGAGCGTCAGCGTCCCGTCCTTGAGCTCCTGCCGGAGGCGCCCGGCGTCTTCCGGGTGACTCTCCACCGCTGCTCGCCACCGCTCGGCGAGGCTCCAGCGGATCCTTGCCGGTCCGGCGGCGATGTGCGCGTTGTCGGCAAGCCGGAACTCGGCCTCGAGCTTCCGGAGACTGTCGCCGTCGGACATGGCGAGGTAGTCGTCCCCACTGATCATCGCCTCGAGGGCCGATTGCCACCATGCAAGCTCGAGCTCGAATCCCACACGCTCGGCGGCTATCTCGCGCGCGGCGAGATCGTCGAGCAGCTCGGCCAGGCCCTGCTCGCGCATCTCGTCGAGGAGCAGCGTCCGTTCGGGCAGCGTCTCGAGCGTCTCCCTGTCGGCTGCAAGGTCCCGCAGGATTCCTTCGAGACCATCGAGGTCGAGGGAGGCGAGGTCGGGCCGTCCGGACGTGGGCCGGAGGATCGTGGTCAGCTCTTCGAGACGGGCCTCCACCGCACGGTAGGACGCATGGATCTCGGCGAGTCCCGTGGGCACCGAGGGGTGCCGTTCGGTCAGTGCATAGCGCGTCCACAGGGTGCGCTGCTGCTGCACCTCGAGCAGGGAGGTATGGAGGTCCGAGATGTGTACGCCCGGCCGGATGTACTCCTTGGCCACGCGACGCAGCCGGGAGCGGGTCATCGAACTCATCTCGATCTCGCGCTCCTTGCGCCACGACGAAGGAGCCGTCGCCGAGATGAGGTCCGTGACCGGTCGGTCGAAGATGTCGGGGGTGAACTTGTCGAGGCTCTCCCGCACGGCGACGAGGAGTTCGAGCTGCTCGCCCCACTCCCTGAAGGTTTCGCCGAGCGTGATGTGGGAGTGCTCCGCGACGCGCTGCACCTTGCTGCGCAGATCCGGGATCTCGGTGGCCACCTGCTCGGCAAGGCCATGTGCGTGTTCGGTTTCCTTGCGGTTGAGCAACTGCGCCCCGTACCAGGGACTCTCCGTGGAGGCCTTGCTGAAGCTACCCAGTTCGGCCGCACGCTGCAGGCGTTCCGTGAGCTCCTTGCGATCCGCGATCGAATCGAGCACGCTGCGCTTGAGCCGGACGGTCGTCGACGGCGCCGGATCGAGCGCGGTGAGGCCGGCCAGGGCCTGCATCGCCTGGTAGGGCGAACAGCCCCACCGCGTGCGGACGTTATGAAGGCTCCGGACGTGCTCCATGAGCTGGTATCGGTGCCCCGTCAGGGTGGAATGCAAGGAGTCGAGCTGAGGCTCGACGGCCTTCTCGTTCCGCACGAGGGCGCGGATGACGGACTCCCGGAGCTGCGCCGGACCGGTCTGGCTTCCCAGCTGCAGGACGAGCGAGCCGAGGTTGAGCCCATCGAGGTCCTGGACGAACTCGTTCAGGGTGCCTCGGCGCTCCGCGGCGACGACCACCCGCTTGCCGGCGACCGCGGCCCTTGCCGCGACGTTGAGGGCCGTCTGGGTCTGACCGGTTCCGGGCGGGGTTGCGACAGCAAGGCTCACGCCGGCATCGACGAGGTCGAGGACGTCCTGCTGCGCCCTGTCGGCGTCGAGGATCAGCAGTTCACTGCCGGGATCGCGCTCGTCCGCCGGCGGGAAATGCAGCCCGTCCGCCGATGCGGTGAGGGCCGAGGCCGCTTCCGCGTCACCGCGCGCCGCTCCCATCAGGGCCGCGAGGACCGGGTGGTCCGGGCGCAGGGCGGGATCGCCCTTGACCCCGGCGAGGTCGGCAAAGGTGGACACCAGGACACGGTGCTCCACCGACATGCCGCGTACGCCATCGGCCAGGGCGCGCATGCGCTCGAGGACGGGGTGGGGATCGAAGCGTGCCGTTCCGTAGGCCAGCCGCGCGATACCGGCCGGATCCACCTCGAGGCCCTGCTGGTTCCGCAGGTGGCGCACGAGCGCCGGATTCATGCGGGCCTGCTCGGTGATCTGCAGCTCGTAGTCGTCCTGCGAGGCATGGACCGTCAGTGAGACCGCGGTCAGGAGCACGGGAGCGTTCAGCGTCTCGGAGCGCCCGGAGCCATCGACGGATCGCCAGGACGCCGTGCCGGCGGCGAGGTAACCGACGTCGATCCCGCGCTCTGTGCCCAGTTCGAAGATCTTGGCACGCAGGGCACGGGCAGCGGCCTTGGCCGCGCTGTACTGCACGGGATCACGAAGGAGCGTCGACAGGCGCGTGCGGCGTCCGGCGAGGAGCTGAGCCAGGCCGGAGGGGTGTGCGTGCGTCAGGTCGATACTCGTACCGGCGGATGGCCGGAAGTGCAGCAGCGTATCGCCGGTGGCCTGCGGGCCGAGCCCCTCGAGCCAGGGCAGAAGGAAGTCCTGGGCCGACGAATCATCGGTGGACTGCGTCGGTCGAGGCCCAACCACGGCGCCGTGAGTGCCCTCCTGCTGGCGTTCCGACGGCGTTCCTTCCGCGTCCCGCTGGTCCTGCTCCGGCACGACCGCCTTCTTTCCTGCATTGTCACGTGCTGATCTTGACCAGATGGGCATATCTTCCAAGCTATCCGAAAAGCGAACGGACCCCGCGGATAGCAACGCGGCCCGGGCGGACCGGAGTGGGATTGCTCCTCCTCCGGTGTCCGCTTACTCCCATTCGATGGTTCCCGGTGGCTTGCTCGTCACGTCGAGCACCACGCGGTTGACGCCGTCCACCTCGTTGGTGATCCGGTTGGAGATGCGTGCAAGGAGGTCGTACGGCAGTCGCGACCAGTCGGCGGTCATCGCGTCCTCGCTCGAGACGGGCCGCAGGACGATCGGGTGTCCGTACGTGCGTCCATCACCCTGGACACCTACGCTGCGCACATCGGCGAGCAGGACCACCGGCATCTGCCAGACCTCGTTGTCGAGACCGGCAGCAGTGAGCTCGGCGCGCGCGATGGCGTCGGCCTTGCGCAGGAGTTCCAGGCGCTCCTCCGTGACGTCCCCGACGATGCGGATGCCGAGTCCGGGTCCGGGGAACGGCTGGCGCCCCACGATCTCCGCGGGCAGGCCGAGCTGGGCGCCGACGGCACGCACCTCGTCCTTGAACAGCGCGCGGAGCGGCTCGACGAGCTCGAACTGCAGATCCTCGGGCAGTCCGCCCACGTTGTGGTGGCTCTTGATGGTAGCCGCTCCCTGGCTGCCGCCGGACTCGACGACGTCGGGGTAGAGGGTTCCCTGCACCAGGAACCGGATGGGCTCGCCTTCGGCCTCGGCCTCGCGCATGATGGCGCGCTCGGCTTCCTCGAAGGCGCGGATGAACTCCCGGCCGATGATCTTGCGCTTCGTCTCCGGATCGGAGACGCCGCGGAGCGCTTCGAGGAAGCGTTTCTGCTCGTTGGCGACGTACAGCCTGACGCCCGTGGCCGCGACGAAGTCGCGCTCCACCTGCTCTGCCTCACCCTCGCGCAGCAGCCCGTGATCGACGAAGACGCAGGTGAGCTGCTCCCCCACCGCGCGCTGCACGAGCGCGGCTGCAACAGCCGAATCGACACCACCGGACAATCCGCAGATCACCCGCGCGTCACCGATCTGCTCGCGGATGCGCTCGACCTGCTCCTCGAGGATGTTGCGCGTGGTCCAGTTCGGGTTCAGGCGTGCGCCTCGGAAGAGGAAGTTCTCGATGACCGCCTGGCCGTGCTGGGAGTGCTTGACCTCGGGGTGCCACTGGACTCCGTAGAGCCCCTTCTCCTCGTTCGCGAAGGCGGCGACGGGAGCGCCGGCAGTGCTGGCGAGGACGTCGAAACCCTTCGGAGCGGACTGCACGCTGTCGCCGTGGCTCATCCAGGCGTTCTGGTGCTCAGGGGTTCCGGCGAGGATGGAGCGGGATGCGCCGTCGGAGCGGATATCCGTGGACCCGTACTCCCTCAGACCCGTCTTCGCGACGGTGCCGCCGAGTGCGTTGGCCATGGCCTGGAAGCCGTAGCAGATACCGAGGACCGGCACTCCGGCGTCGAACAGATCGGCCTGCACCGCGGGCGCTCCCTCCGCGTAGACGCTGGAGGGACCGCCGGACAGGATGATCGCCGAAGGGTTCTTGGCGAGGATCTCCTGAGTGCTCAGCGTGTGCGGCACGATCTCGGAGTAGACATCGGCTTCGCGTACCCGCCGCGCAATCAGCTGGGCGTACTGCGCGCCGTAGTCCACGACGAGGACAGGGCGGTGTTCGGAGCTGTTGTCGGGGGTAGTCACCCGTCAACAATAGTCTGCGTACTCCGGCGTCGCACATCAGCGGGCGGGCAGCGGAAGCGGCAGACGGGCTCGGGCGGGTGGTGGAGGCGGCGTGCCCGCCCTGGCGGCAGCGATCAGTAGCGCGGTGCCGCCTCGGGATGTGCGGCGAGGTCTTCCTCGGCCTGGTTGTGGATCCTTCTCTCCACGAAGAAGGACAGCAGCGGAACGACGCCGCCGAGCGCGATGAGGACGAAGCGGCCGAACGGCCAGCGCATGAACTGCCAGAGGCGGAAGTCGGCGATCAGGTAGACCACGTAGAGCCATCCATGCACGATCAGGACCGCCGTCGAGAGGTTGAATCCCCCCGCCGTCTCGGCGACGACCTCGGGCAGGAGCTGGAGGGGTGCTCCCCCGCCTGCGATGATCTCCGAGCCGAAACCGTACTTCGCAATCATCTCGACGACCACGAGGAGCAGCATGACTCCGGTGGCGTAGGCGAGCACCTTGTAGAACGTGAGTGCCGACCGGATCTGCGCGTGCGTGCCGCCGAACCGCCGCTTCGGCTTCCCCGTGGAGGTCGTCCCGCCTCTTCCTGCGGTCGGGCGGGGGGCTGGCTCAGTCACGGTGTGCACCGCTTTCACTAGGGGAGGGCGTCAGGGATGTCGGGCTGGTGCCGGCGAGCGGCAACCCCCCGGACGAATCGGGAGTGACGGGTGCATCGGTGCCGGTCGGGATCTCCCCTGCCTGCGCCTCCTCGGCGGCGTCCGCCGCGTCCTCGAGCGTCCGCCGGTGGTCATCAGCGACGAGGCGCCACCAGAGGAAGAAGGCGAAACCGGCGAACACGACCCATTCGACGGCGTAGAAGATGTTCAGCCAGTTGACGGGCGTCTCCTGGGGCTGCGGCCCGACCACGACGCGCTCCATGTCGGCGGCGAGGGGCACTGCCGAGCCACCGGCCGTCACGTCCGAGGCGACGACGAAGGCCGAGTACATGGGCGCATCCCACAGGTTCGACAGCTCCGCGGTCGAGAGGGTGGGCACCTGTCCCTCGACGGGCCGCTGCACCACCGGGGCTTCGGGCGGCAGCAATCGTCCGACGACGGATGCCCGGCCCTGCTGCTCGGGTACGGACGACGCGTTGTCCGCCTCGGGCACCCAGCCGAGCACCAGGGGGATGACGGCGTCCTCAGGAGCGTCGGCTGTTTCTGCCGCGGCAGCGCGGTCGACGGCGAACGCCTGCACGACCCAGAGCCCCTCGTCGCCGTCGCGAAGTCGGTCCTGCACCAGGACACGCGTGTCCGGCAGGAACTCGCCGTCGAGCGAGACCATCTGGTCGGCGGTGGTGGCGTAGAGCGGGGTGAGGGGCTGAAGGACGTCGGTCAGCGGCCGCACGTCCTCCGTCGAACCGGGCGCGGGTGGAGGCTCTTCGCGGGAGGAATTGAACTGCCACTGGCTGAGGAGCACGAAGACCGCGGCGATCGCCATCGCGAGGATCAGCATGAGGATCCATCGGGGCCTGAGCGCGGTCTTCAACACTCCTCAACGGTACTTCGTGCCTTTGTAGAACAGCGAATGCTGATGGTGGTGCTGGACAGGAGCGGGCAGCCGACTCACTGATTGGGACATCCCTATCACTTTGGCCCGTCGCAGTCTACGCTTGACCCTCGTGCGTTCCTTTCCCTATCCCCTGACCCCTGCGCCGGACCTGCGCTCTCCCGCGCGGTACCTGCGGTGGCTCGGGGGCTTCCAGAAGGCGACGCTCGCCGCGGGAATCCTCCTCGGGACCGTGTGGATGGCGTCGCAGGCCGTGATGCCCTTCGTGCTCGGCAGGGCGATCGACGACGGCGTGATCGGCGGAGACACAGGAGCCCTGGTGGGCTGGGCCGGGGCACTTCTCGGACTCATGGTGGTCCAGGCCGTGTCCGATACCGCGACCCACCGAGCGGGAGTCAGCAACTGGATGCAGGCGGCTTTCCGGTCCGTCCGCCTGGTCGGCGACAAGATCAGCCGGACCGGTGACGCCCTGCCGACGGCGCTCTCGACGGGCGAGGTGGTGTCGACCGCCGCGTCGGACGCGTTCCGGCTCGGCGAGGTGTACGAGGTACTGACGCGCCTCGCGGGAGCAGCCGCTGCCTGGCTGGTCGTGACGGTCCTGATCTGGCAGACCTCACCCATGCTCGGCGTCGTCGTGCTCGCGGGCGTGCCCGTCTGCTGCGGCCTCCTCCTGTTCGTGGTGAAGCCCATGCAGGCGCGGCAGCGTGAACAGCGTGAGGCCTCGGGGAAGATGACGGCCGTGGGTGCGGACACCGTCGCCGGGCTCCGCGTCCTGCGCGGGATCGGCGGCGAGCACATCTTCGTGGACCGCTACCGCGTGAAGTCCGCCGCGACCCGCGACTCGGGCATCCGGGTAGCCCGCTCCCTCGCGGACCTCGAGGCTTCCCAGGTCTTCATCGCCGGGTCCTTCAGCGTGGTTCTCACCTGGGTCGGCGCGTCCCTGGTCCTGTCCGGCGACATCACCCCCGGCGAACTCGTGGCCCTCTACGGGTTCTCCATCTTCCTGATGACACCCATCCGGGCAGCCGCCGATTCGGTGGCCCGTTTCATCCGCGCGCACGTCGGCGCCCGGAAGATCATCGCGGTGCTGTCGGTCGACGCGAACGTCTCCGAGAGCGGATCCCCTGTGCCCGCTCCCCCTGCCGGCTCGATGCTGGTCGATGAGCGATCCGGCGTCGTCGTCGAACCCGGGCTCCTCACCGCCGTCGTCTCACGCGAGCCCGCGGAGGCCACAGAGGCCGTCACCCGCCTCGGCCGCTTCGAGGACGCCGTCCTCGAAGAAGCGACCGTCCGATGGGGTGCCGCCGACCTGCGGCACGTGCCGCTGCCGGACATCCGCGCCCGGGTCGTGGTCAGCGAGGCGAGCCCGCAGCTCTTCAGCGGGCCGCTCCGCCGTCAGCTGGACCCCTCCGGCAGGCACGACGACGAGACCCTCCTCACAGCACTGGAAGCCGCCAGCGCGCTCGACATCCTGGACGGCCTCGACGGCGGTCTCGGCCACGAGGTCACCGAACGCGGCAGGGGTTTCTCGGGCGGGCAGCGCCAACGCCTCGTGCTCGCGCGCGCCTACCTCACCGGGGCCGAGACCCTCGTCCTGGTGGAACCGACCAGCGCCGTCGACGCCCACACGGAACAGCGGATCGCGGCACGGCTCGGTGGAGCCCGACGACGGGACGGGATGACGACCGTCATCGTGACGGCGAGCCCGCTGATGCTGCGGACGATGGACCGCGTCCTTTTCCTCGAGGACGGCCGCGTGACCGCCCAAGGCAGCCACAAGGACCTCATGGCCGGCAGTACCGCCTATCGGAATGTGGTGATCCGCAGTGAGTAGCACGGCCAAGCTTCCCGTCGCCGGGCCGAGATCGGTGCGGAACGAGGCCTCACGGTTGATCCGCCACCACCGCCGGGGCCTCGGCGCAGTGATCGCCCTCTACGTCGGCTCCTCCATCGCGGGGCTCGCCGGGCCGCTCCTGCTCGGCCTCCTCATCGATGCGCTCGCAGGGGGGACATCGGCCGGCTTCGTTGCCGGCCTGTCCCTCGCCATGCTCGGATTCCTCGCGGTGCAGTCCGTGCTGCGCCGGTACGCCGTGCGGTCGGGCATGGTGTTCGGCGAGCGCGTGTTCGCCGAACTGCGCGAGGACTTCCTAGCGGACGTCACCGCGCTTCCGCTGTCCACGGTCGAGAAGGCGGGGACGGGCGACCTCGTGGCCCGCACCACGAACGACATCGACGCGGTGTCCCACACCGTGCGCTTCGGCGTGCCGCAGGTCGTCGTGTCCGTGGTGACCATCATCCTGACCCTCGGCGCCGCCGTCGTCACCTCCCCCGTCCTGTCGCTCGCACTCCTCGTGGGGTTGCCGCTGCTCTGGCCCGTGACGCGCTGGTACCTCAAGCGCAGCGCGGGCGGGTACATGCGCGAGCGCGAGACCTACGCCGTCGTGAACGGGACGATCACCGAGACCATCGAGGGCGCACGTACCGTGGACGCGCTGAGCCTCGGTGCGCTGCGCAGGAAGGACCTGGACGACGCCCTGGGCACGAGCTTCCAGGCGGAGCGCTACACGCTGTGGCTGAGGTCCATCCTGTTCCCCGCGGCCGACATCGCCTTCTGGCTGCCCGCCGCCGCCGTCCTGCTCTGGGGCGGCTGGCTCGCAGGCCAGGACATCGTGACGCCGGGGGCGGTCGCCGCCGTCGCCCTGTTCGCGGTGCGGCTGATCGACCCCGTGGACCTGCTCATCATGTGGACGGACGAGATCCAGGTGGGGGCGGCGTCGCTGGCACGCATCGTCGGTATCAAGGACGTCGAACCGGACCGGCAGGCGACGACGGCGGAGCCCGTCAACGAGGACATCGTCGTGTCGGCAGCGAGCTACGCCTACCGCCCGGGGCACAACGTGCTGCACTCCATCGACCTCGTACTGGTGCGCGGCGAGCGGCTCGCCGTCGTCGGGCCCTCAGGCGCCGGCAAATCAACGCTGGGGCGCCTGATCGCCGGCATCCACCCGCCGACGTCGGGCTCCGTCACCGTGGGCGGCGTGCCCCTCGTGGACCGGCCGCTCGACGACCTGCGGCGCGAAGTGGCCCTCGTGACGCAGGAGCACCACGTCTTCGTGGGCTCCGTGTCCGACAACGTCCGCCTCGGCCGTGCCGATGCGGTGGACGGTGAGATCAAGGACGCCCTGCGCAGCGTCGGCGCGCTCGACTGGGTCCAGCAGCTGCCGGCGGGGATGGAGACGGAGGTCGGCTCGGGTGCACACGAGCTGACGCCCGCGCAGGCCCAGGAGCTTGCGCTGGCCCGGCTGATCCTCGCCGATCCGCACACCCTGGTGCTGGACGAGGCGACGTCGCTGATCGATCCCCAGGCTGCGCGGGACCTCGAGCGCTCGCTCAACGCCGTCCTCGATGGCCGCACCGTCATCGCCATCGCGCACCGGCTGCACACCGCGCACGACGCCGACCGCGTGGCCGTCGTCGAGGAGGGTCGGATCGCCGAACTCGGATCGCACGACGAACTGCTGGCGCTGGACGGTGCCTACGCGTCGCTGTGGAACTCGTGGCGGAGCGAATAGGGCGCTGCCTGGGACCGAGCGGGCGCTAGTGGTCGAAGAAGACCAGCGACGAGTTGATCAGCTCCGCGATGACCTCGGCGTCGTGTGCCCTGCGCAGCGACTCCCGGAAGTTCTCCTTGAAGAGGCTGCGGGCAATGGTCGCGAGCACCTCGAGGTGCTCCGAGAAGGACTGCGCCGGGGTTGCCATGAGCAGCACGAGCGTCGCCGGGCCGTCGACGGCCCCGAAGTCCAGGCTGTAGCCGAAGCGCGTGACGCCGACGGCTATGGACGTCTGGTTCACGTACTCGCTCCGCGCGTGCGGCAGACCGATGCCGCCGGGCAAGCCCGTGGCCATCTGGTGCTCGCGGGAGTTGACCTGGTCGAGGAACCCCTGGAGGTCGGAGATGCGGCCGGCCTCGTGGAGCCTGCCTGCGAGTTGGGCTGCGGCGTCGTCCTTCGAGGACGCCTCCATCTCGAGGATCACGAGATCGGGGGTGGTGAGTTCGGCGTCGTACAGCTCGGGGGACCGTTCGCTCACAATGTGCCTTTCGAAGTTCCCACCGGCCGAGGTGGCCGGGGTAGCGGCCGCTGCGCGCCGATGACGGCCGCTGGACGCGGCCTCCCCCGGCCCTCCCAGCTTACCGGGACAGCGCCGGGCACTCCCGTCCGCGCGCTGCATGCGCCGCGGTCCGGTCGGGCGACCGGAGGGAGTTACCGCGACTGAACGCTGATCAGTCGGTGGTCACGTAGGGCGAGAGAACCACTTCCACCCGCTGGAATTCCTTGAGGTCCGAGTAGCCGGTGGTGGCCATGGCACGGCGCAGCGCACCGATGAGGTTGGACGTGCCGTCGGTGTGGTGGGAGGGACCCCACAGCACTTCCCGGAGCGGTCCGACAGTGCCGATGTTGACCCTGTCCCCGCGCGGCAGCTCCTGGTGGTGCGCCTCCTGGCCCCAGTGCCACCCCTTGCCGGGCGCCTCCTCGGCGCGGGCCAGCGCGGACCCCAGCATGACGGCGTCGGCGCCCATGGCAATCGCCTTGACGATGTCGCCGCTGGCGCCCATGCCACCGTCGGCGATGACATGGACATACCGGCCGCCGGACTCGTCCATGTAGTCGCGCCTGGCCCCGGCGACGTCGGAGATCGCCGAAGCGAGCGGCGAATGAATGCCGAGTGCGCGGCGCGTCGTCGTCGTCGCCCCTCCGCCGAAGCCGACGAGCACGCCTGCGGCGCCCGTCCGCATGAGGTGCAGGGCGGGCGTGTAGCCGGCGGCTCCGCCGACGATCACGGGGACGTCGAGCTCGTAGATGAACTTCTTGAGGTCGAGCGGCTGCTCGTTCTTGGATACGTGCTCGGCGGACACCGTGGTGCCGCGGATGACGAAGATGTCCACGCCGGCCGCGAGCACGGTCTTGTAGAACTGCTGGGTGCGCTGCGGTGTCAGGGATCCTGCGACCGTCACTCCGGCCTCGCGGATCTCGGCGAGGCGGCTGGTGATGAGCCCCGCCTGGATCGGTGCGTCGTAAAGCTCCTGCATGCGCCGCGTCACGGCCGGGCTGAAGTTCTCCGTGCTGAGGTCCGCGATCTCGTCAAGGACCGGCTGCGGATCCTCGTAGCGCGTCCACAGCCCTTCGAGGTTGAGGACGCCCAGACCCCCGAGCCGGCCCATGGCGATGACGGTGGCCGGGGACATCGCCGAGTCCATGGGCGCGGCGACGACGGGCATCTCGAACTGGTAGGCGTCGATCTGCCAGCTCACCGAGACGTCGAGCGGATCCCTGGTGCGCCGGGAGGGCACCACCGCGACGTCATCCAGCGAATAAGCCCTGCGTCCGCGCTTGCCTCGGCCGATCTCGATCTCGTAAGTCACTGCTCTAGGTTAGCCCAGCGCGGGTCACCCACAGGCGGCGGCGCAGGCGGAGGATCGGGCGGCGGCGCAGGCGGAGGATCGGGCGGCGGCTCCGGCCGTGGATCGGGCGGCGGCTCACGACGAGCGTCCGGACAGTGTTGCCGTCGCGGTGAGCTCGGCGGTCTCGGATCGCGTGTGCGGTAAGCAGCCCTCTCGATCTTCCGATGCGAGATGGCTTTCCTCGCGGACACCGCATCGGCTGCCCTCCTCCCCTGAACGAGGGCGAAAGAATATGTTGCCAATGTCGACAAATCCATGGCTTGTCAGGCGGATCCTGTGTTTACTGAGGGTTAAGTCGTCGGCCCGTCGATCTTTCATCGATGAAAGATCGAAGTATTGGATCCACGGCCTTCTCTAGATGTGCCTGGCCCAGCCAAGCCTGCCGAGAGACACCGTCACCGAAGAAGGAGCGCAATGAAGCGATACATCTGTCAGGCAGTCCTCGGCGTACTTGGAGCAGCGCTGGTCGTCCCCGCACTCGCGGCTCAGGCCCAGGCCGGCTCCCTGCCGGCTCAGGCTGAGATCGTGCAGGACTACGACGTACTCGTCGTCGGCAAGACGACCGGTTTCCGCCACAGCAGCATCGACGAGGCCACAACGGCGATCATGGCGCTGGGCAAGGCGAACGGGTTCAGCGTCGAGGTCTGGGACCCCGCGACGTCACCGAGTAACAAGGGGCAGCCCGATCGCACGCTGCCCAGCACTCCATTCACCAGCGCCTCCGACCTAGACAAGTACGAAACCATCGTGTTCGTCTCCACCGTCGATGGCACCAATAATCTCGATCCCGCGAAACCGACGTTGCTGAACAAGACCGAACTCGACGCTTTCCAGGGTTACATCCGGGACGGGGGCGGATTCGCCGGCGTCCATGCAGCAACAGATTCCATGCACACAATCCCTTGGTACAGCCAGCTGACCGGTGGCGGAGCCCGCTTCGTCAGCCATCCACAGCAGCAGAATGCCGTGCAGGTGGTCGAAGACGGAACCCATCCTTCGACAGAACACCTGCCAGGTACCTGGGCTCGCTTCGATGAGTGGTACAACTTCACGCAAAGCCCTCGCGATTCTGTGCGGGTACTCACGAACCTCGATGAAACCACGTACAACGCCGGCGGCGGCAGCATGGGTGCCGACCACCCGCTGTCCTGGTGTCAGAACTTCGAGTCCGCCCGCTCCTGGTACACAGGCGGAGGACATACGGAGGCATCGTACGTCGATCCCGTGTTCCTGAAGCACCTCCTGGGCGGCATCGAGTGGTCCGCCGGTGCTGTGAGTGGCGGCGGCGACTGCGTCACCTGGTACGAGGTCGAGTCATTGACAGCGGACCTGCTGGCCGACGGCCAGATCTCATCGCAGGCCTCCACGCAGCTGGCGAAGCAGCTGGACAAGGCCCAGGAGCTCGCGGATGCCGGCCTCCATGCCGATTCGGCGGACAAGCTGAACGCGGCCGCGGGGCAGGTCCGTGCGCACGTCGACCGTGATTCACCGGCACACGACCTGCTGCTCGGGAAGGTACGCGACCTGCAGACCTGGCAGAGCGAACAGCAGTAGGAATGGCGTCTGCCGCACCGGCTACTGCTCGACACGCCGGTGCGGCGGACACCGCCGCCGTCAACGAAGGTAGTACATCCTCTTGAAACGCTCGCCACGCCATCCCCGGACAACGCGGTTGCTCACCTTGACCGCCGTGGTCGCACTACTGATCGCCGTGGCCGGCGCCCTCATCGCGGGGCGGGCTGGAAACGAACCCCTTACTCCCGAGGCGGGCTCGATCGAAGCAATTGCGGAAGAACTCGCGACGGGACAGGCCGAGGAGAAGACCGAGCTCACTGCCGATCTGGCTGCGGCAGCCGAAGAGGCGCAGGGGCATCTGGCGCAGGTTCTGCAGGAACTCGCGCCCGCTGTGCAGCTTGATGGTTCCGCCGGTCCGGATCCGGCCGGCGTCGAGGAGGTGGACGGGTGGAAGCGAAACGTGAAGCTTGCATCGGAAGCCCTGGGCGAGGTGCAGGACGGCACGAGTGAGCAGACCGTTGCACGGGAGGCCTTCATCGGTGCCGCTCACCTGTTGGACTCGGCGGCTTCTGGTTACGGGGACTACCTGGCGGCGTCCCCCGACGAGCAGACCGCTCTTGCCGCAACCGTGGCGGAGCGGCGCGATGCATCCGTGCGCCTGTGGCAGGCCGGAGCGGCGCAACTGGACACCCTGACCCTCGACTCGGACAGAGGGCATGTGCACCTCTTCCTGGCCCCGTCCGGGGATCCTGACGATGTCCCCGCGGAGTTCAGGGAACCGGAGGGCCACGAATGACAGCCTCTCCGACCGGGTGGCACACCGGGTAGTAAGCCGGGTGTCGGACCGCGTGTTGGCGGGACAGCCCGATGGTCGCCGCCCCTGGTCACTCCTCTGGCAACTGGCTCTCGAACATCCGGAAATACCGGCCGCGCAGGGCGACGAGTTCGCGGTGCGTGCCCGACTCGACGACCCGCCCGTCCTCCAGCATGTACACCACGTCGGCCTTCTCGATGGTGGCGAGCCGATGGCTGATCGCGATGATCGTCCGGGAGCGGTCCGCGAAGAGTCGCGTGAAGATGCGGTGCTCCGCCAGGGCGTCGATGGCCGACGTCGGCTCGTCCATGACGATGAAGGAAGCGTCCCGGTAGAAGTTGCGCGCCATCGCGAGCCGCTGCCACTGCCCGCCGGAGAGTCCGCTCCCCTTCCGTCCGCGGGGATCCTCCATCCAGTTGCTGACGTAGTTGTCGAACCCGCTCGGCATCTTCTCGATGAAGTCGGCTGCCTCCGCATCCGCAGCGGCCCGGCGCACAAGGTCGTCGTTCCGCGGGTGGAGGACATCGCCGAAGTAGATATTGTTGGCGGCCGTCGCGAATTCGTACCGGAGGAAATCCTGCGACATGACAGCCAGGTGCCGGTGCCAGTCGTCGATACCGATGTCCCGCAGGTTCCGCCCGTCGAGCAGTACCTCTCCCCTGCTCGGCTGGTAGAGGCCTGCGAGGACCCGGATCAGCGTCGACTTCCCCGCGCCGTTCTCCCCGACGATGGCGACGTGCGTACCGCGCTCGAAGGTCATGGAGATGCCCCGCAGCACCTCGTCCTCGCTTCCCGCGTAGGTGAAGTGGATGTCGCGGAGGTCGACGACGGTCGGTGCGGCTTCCAGTCGGCCGTCGGCGTCGGCGGACAGCGGGAAGTCCATGAACTGCTCGTAGTCCTTGAGGTTGGCGAGGTCCTCGTCGATGGAGCTCAGGGAGGACACGAGGTTGTTCGCCGTGCTCAGCGCCCTGCTGACGATCTGCTGGACATACAGGAACTGGCCCACGGGCTGCGCCCGGGCGATGATCTGACCCACGATCCACACCAGTGCGAGCAGTTCGGCGCCGTACTGCAGCGCGTCGGCGAGCAGTTGCTTGGGGATGTACCGCTTCTGGAAGTCGAGCCGCCGCTTCTCGTCGGCGTCACGCAGCGTGGAACGCAGGTCCATGAGGTATCGGACGATCCCGTACAGGCGCATCTCGGCGATGTGCTGCGGCTTCATGAGGTTGTTCTCGATCATGCGCCGTTGCCGCCTCGAGTCCACCTGCGTGTTCCAGTGCGCCATCTGCTCCCGTGAGAGCCGGAACTGCAGGTACACGCTCGGGATGATCGCCACGAGGACGATCAGCGCGATCCACCAGCTGACCAGGAGCAGCGCGACGATCGCGAGGACCACGGAGACCAGCTGGGTGAAGATCGCCGCGATGCGGTCGAGTACCCGCGCGTACGAGTCGGAGAACCGGCGCGCCCGGTCGTAGAGATCCACCGTCTCCTTGTCGTCGTACCGCCAGAACTCGAGCGCCAGGAAGCGCTCGTACATGCGGTCGCCCACGATGGCGCCGACACGGAAGCTCAGGACCTGCTGGATGTAGCGGTCGACGCTCGTGAAGGCCCCCCACAGCAGACCGAGGACGGCGGTGACGACCACGTAGGTGATGGCAGACCGCCCCGCGGTCGGATCGCCGGAGTAGGCGGCTGCCAGCGCCGTCGTCGTCAGGGACGCGAAATACGTCGTGACCAGCGGCAGGACCGCCGAGATGAGCGACCCGGCGACCTTCATGGCGACGGCGCCGGGTGAGGCCTTCGCGCTCACCACCAGGACCTGCCCGACGGCGCGTGCGTAGGGGCCGAGGCGGAGTTTGCGGCGCGCGGTGACTTCCGGCTGCGGAAGTCCGCTCATGCCGGATCAACCCGCCAGCCGTGCTGCCCGGGAAGAACCGGTGCGGAGCTGCTACTTGGAGCCGTAGTTGGGTGCCTCGACCGTCATCTGGATGTCATGCGGGTGGGATTCCTTGAGGCCGGCAGCCGTGATGCGCACGAACTTGCCCTTGGCCTTCAGCTCGGGGATGGTGCGGGCGCCCGTGTAGAACATGGTCTGCCGCAGGCCGCCGACGAGTTGGTAGGCCACGGAGGCGAGGGGCCCGCGGTAGGCGACGCGTCCCTCGATACCCTCGGGGATCAACTTGTCGTCGCCCGTGACATCCGCCTGGAAGTAGCGGTCCTTCGAGTACGAGGTGTTCTTGCCGCGCGTCTGCATGGCGCCGAGGGAGCCCATGCCGCGGTAGGTCTTGAACTGCTTGCCGTTGACGAAGATCAGCTCCCCGGGGGCTTCCGCGGACCCGGCGAGCAGCGATCCGAGCATCACGGTGTCGGCACCGGCGACGAGAGCCTTGCCGATATCGCCCGAGTACTGGAGACCCCCGTCGGCGATCACGGGGACGCCGGCGGGAATGGCTGCCTTCGCGGACTCGTAGATGGCGGTGACCTGCGGGACGCCGACGCCGGCGACGACGCGCGTGGTGCAGATGGAGCCGGGGCCCACACCCACCTTGATGCCGTCCGCTCCGGCGTCGATCAGTGCCTGGGCGCCCTCGCGGGTCGCGGCCTGGCCGCCGATGATGTCCACGTGGGCCAGCGACTTCTCGGCCTTGAGCCGGGCGATCATCTCGAGCACGCCGGCGCTGTGCCCGTTGGCGGTGTCGACGAAGAGGGCGTCCACGCCGGCGTCGACGAGCGCCATGGCGCGCTCCCAGCCGTCGCCGAAGAAGCCGATCGCCGCACCGACGCGGAGGCGGCCGTCGTCGTCCTTCGTGGACAGCGGGTACTGCTCGGCCTTAGTGAAGTCCTTGACGGTGATCAGCCCGCGGAGGACCCCCTCGTCATCGACGAGGGGGAGCTTCTCGATCTTGTTGGCCGCGAGGAGGTTGATAGCGTCGTCCCCGCTGATGCCGACCCGCCCGGTGACGAGCGGCATCTTCGTCATGACCTCGTGCACGAGCATGCTCGGGAAGTCCCGCTCGAGCACGAAGCGGGTGTCACGGTTCGTGACGATGCCGAGGAGGTGGCCGCCGTCGTCAACCACGGGCAGGCCGGACACCCGGTAGTGGCCGCAGAGCTCGTCGAGTTCCTGCAGCGTGGCCTTCGGTCCGATGGTCAGCGGATTGGTGATCATGCCGGACTCGCTGCGCTTCACGCGGTCCACCTGTTCCGCCTGGTCGGAGACGGACAGGTTGCGATGGATGACGCCGAGGCCGCCCTGGCGGGCCATGGCGATCGCCATGCGCGCTTCGGTCACGGTGTCCATGGCTGAGGAGAGCAGCGGGGTCTTGACCGTGATGCGCTTGGAGATGAGCGAGGACGTGTCCGCCTCCGAGGGGATGACGTCGGTGTGGCCGGGGAGCAGGAGCACGTCGTCGTACGTCAGGCCGATGAATCCGAAGGGGTCGTGGGTTTCGTTCTGGCCGGACTGCTGGCTCACTGCTGCGCCTCTTTCGGTGTCACCGGGTGGGGAAGGGACCTTCGGCTACGATGCGCCGGCGGGCTCTTTCAGTCTAGAACGGATCGCGGGGGTGCCCTATTCCGGTGACAGGCCTCACGTCACCAGCCGAGCACGGCCTTCAGTCGCTCCTCGAAGACAGGGATGGTCGTCTCGACGTAGGTCTTCGACAGGTGGTCATGGTCCATGTAGACGCGCACGTTCGAGCGCGAATTCCCACAGCCTCGAGCGCGTATCGAAATAAGCAGCAGCCTGGTCGGCACCGGTCTGCCGGACGGAGAACGCGAGGGACAGCAGGAAGACCGCACCGAACAGCGCGATCAGCACCGGCCTCGGCCGGGCCCGCGTCATTTTCACGATCACGGCGCAGGCCGCGAACAGCAGCGGCCAGAGGAGGAACACCTGTCCCTGGATGGACAGTGACCAGAAGTGCTGCAGCGGGCTCGCGGCGCTGTGGTCCAGTGCGTAATAGTCGACGGCGTTGCCTGCCATCTCCCAGTTCTGCCGATAGGTCAGGGCCGCCCAGGTCTGGTCGAAGACCGACCTCCAGCGCGAACTCGGGATGAAGACGGCAGTCGCCGCGAGGACTGCGAGGAGCACGACGGCGGCGGCGGGCAGCAGGCGCTTCAGCAGGCCGAGCCAGTGGGCCGCGAGGGCCAGCGGCTTCCCCGCCTCGAGGCGCCGCGTGAACGTGAGCGTGAGCAGGAACGCCGAGACGAGCAGGAAGACATCCACGCCACCCGATACCCGCCCGAGCCACACGTGGTACACCACCACCATGGCGACGGCGAGCGCGCGGAGTCCCTGCACTTCGGGGCGGAACCGGCGGTCCCCGGGGCCCGACGACGCGTCGGCGGCACGCTCCGACGGTGCGGCGGGCAGGACGGCGGTCATGGTGTCCCTCCTCGGGGTGCGGGTGCTGCTGGACGATCGCAAACCGTCAGTTTATCGTTGCGTGACCTTTCCCCGGGTCCTGCCCAGCCACCTGCGGCCCCCGGTCCTTCGATGCGGCGCCCGACGACGTATCCTAGAAGGAGTATCTTCCCGGCTCGACCGGGACCACTTCAGGGATCCGCCGGGATTGCCGGCCTCGACGACGTACGTCCAGTGGCCTCTCCCCTGCCCCCGCCACCACTGAGAGAAACCTAATCTGTGAATAAAAGACCTGCCGCACTGACAGCACCACGGGAACTGGCCAAGGGAGCCATGCGCATCGTCGCTCTCGGTGGCATCGGTGAGATCGGCAGAAACATGACCGTCTTCGAGTTCGACGGCAAGCTGCTGATCGTGGACTGCGGTGTCCTGTTCCCCGAGGAACACCAGCCGGGCATCAACGTGATCCTGCCGGACTTCTCCTACATCAGGGACAGGCTCGACGACGTCGTGGCCGTCGTCCTGACGCACGGACACGAGGACCACATCGGTGGCGTCCCGTACCTGCTCAAGGAACGGGCGGACATCCCCCTGGTCGGCTCGCGCCTGACGCTCGCCTTCATCGAGGCGAAACTGAAGGAACACCGCATCACGCCGAAGACCATCCAGGTCAAGGAGGGCGACCGCCGCACCATGGGCGGGTTCGACCTCGAGTTCGTCGCCGTGAACCACTCCATCCCGGACAGCCTCGCCGTCGCCATCCGCACCGCGGCCGGCATGGTCCTGCACACGGGCGACTTCAAGATGGACCAGTTCCCCCTCGACCGCCGCATCACCGACCTCGCGGGCTTCGCCCGCCTGGGCGCCGAGGGCGTGGACCTCTTCCTCACGGATTCGACGAACGCGGACGTCCCCGGCTTCACGACGTCGGAGAAGGACCTCGCGCCCGCCATCGACGCCGTGTTCCGCACCGCACCGCGCCGGATCATTGTCTCCAGCTTCGCGAGCCACATCCACCGCATCCAGCAGATCATCGACACCGCCCACCGCCACCGCCGCAAGGTGGCGTTCGTGGGACGTTCGATGGTCCGCAACATGACCATCGCCGCGGACCTCGGTTACCTGAACATCCCGCAGGGACTGCTCGTCGACTTCAAGAAGCTCGAGCGCAGCGACGACCACAAGGTGGTGCTGATCTGCACCGGTTCCCAGGGCGAGCCCATGGCCGCGCTCTCGCGCATGGCCAACAAGGACCATGCGATCCGCATCAGCGAGGGCGACACCGTCCTGCTGGCCAGCTCACTCATCCCGGGCAACGAGAACGCGATCTACGGCATCATCAACGCCCTGACCGAGATCGGCGCGAACGTCGTCCACAAGGGCAACGCCAAGGTGCACGTCTCCGGGCACGCCAGTGCCGGTGAACTCGCGTACTGCTACAACATCGTCAAGCCCCGCAACGTCATGCCGGTACACGGCGAATGGCGCCACCTGCGCGCCAACTCGGAGATCGCCGTCGCTACCGGCGTCGATCCCCGCAACGTCGTCCTCGCCCAGGACGGGGTGACCGTGGACCTCGTCCGCGGTCGCGCCACGATCTCGGGCAAGGTCGAGGCGGGCCTGGTCTTCGTCGATGGGGACAGCGTCGGGGGCATCACCGAGGAGGACCTCGTGGAGCGCCGCCGCCTGGCCGAGGAGGGTGTCGTCACGGTCCTCGCGATCATCGACCCCGACAACGGCGACCTCGTCGAGGTCCCGGAGTTCTTCACCAAGGGCTTCTCCTGCTCCGACGAGGACCTCGACAAGGCCGGTGCAGCCGTCGAGAAGGCCCTGCGCGACGCCGCGTCGAACCGACAGGGCGGACGTCGCCAGGATCCGGAAGAGATCATCGAGCGGGCCACGGCCAACTGGATGCGCCGGTTCTACAACCGCCAGCCCGTCGTCACCGCGATCGTCGTCGACGCCTGACCAGCGCCACCCCACACGATGGGTAGCACCACGGAGCCCGGTACTCGAAGGAGTACCGGGCTCCGTCGTCGATCAGGGGGTGGTATCCCTTGGGGCGGGTCGCGCAGGAAGGATCGTTGCACGGACCAGTGAACGGTCGTAGGCGATCCGGCCCTCGTTCTCGAGGATCAGTTCATCCGACAGCTCGAGCCCCGTGCGCTTGTCGCGCTCGGACCGGAACACCCTGTTGTGGCGGTACACCTCACCCTCCTGCTCGTAGAAATACGCGTCGCGCTCCCTGATGTGGAACTTGGTCGGCAACTCCCGGTCGGCGCGGAGCTCGCCCCGCAAATACTCGTCCGTCGTCCATGTGCGGAACTGGAACAGGTACGGCGTGCGGTTCTCGACCTGGTAGTCAAGATAGTTGAACGCTATCGAGGTGCCGGTGCCCCAGGGGATCTGCCGATTGTAGTCCGGGAACAGGTCCAGCCCGTTGTGGTGGTGGTGCTCCACGACGGTGAGCGGACTGTGCAGCACCATCCAGTGCAGCAGGTTCGTGAACTGGCACATCCCGCCACCCATCCCGCGGGTCGGTTCACCGTTGCTGATGGTGAGCCCTTCCCTGTAGCCCTCCTTGGCCGAACAGCGGCCCGCCAGGTTCCAGAACGAGAAGCGCTCACCAGGGGCGATCAGGATGCCGTCGATCTTCGGTGCTGTCAGACCGAGGCTCATCGCCTTGTTGTCCTGCAACTCCGTGTCGACGTTGCCGAGCCTTCGCCGGATCAACGAGGAATGCCGGTAGACCGTGACGGGTAGTTCCTCCTGCGGCCGCGTCATCGCAAGGGTGCCCTTCTGCCGCAGGTTCCGTACATGCCTGAGCAGGATCATCCGCTCGGTCGCGATGCGGTAGGTCAGCGGCGATATCTCGCCGAACAGTCGTCGTGCCACGCCTCCCCCTCCTTCTGAGCGTCGTCGTTCCACAATGCTAGGGAGTACATCGGCAGCCGGCACAGGGCTGTGGGCCGTCACGGACGCCGGGCCCGACACTGGAAGCTTCGGACACAGAAGCACCCCGGCGCGGGTATGCGCCGGGGTGCTTCTGAAACTGCCGATGGGGCCAGAAGCCCCCGTGTCCTAGTGCGAGTGGCCGTGGCCTTCTGCGCCGTCGGACTCCTCGGGCTTCTCGACCACGAGGGTCTCCGTGGTGAGTACCAGCGCGGCGATGGAGGCAGCGTTGCGCAGTGCGGAGCGCGTCACCTTCACCGGGTCGATGATGCCGGCGTCCACGAGGTTCTCGTACTCGCCGGTCGCGGCGTTGAAGCCGTGACCCACCTCGAGGTCCGAGACCTTGGCGACGACGACATAGCCCTCGTGTCCGGCGTTCTCGGCGATCCAGCGCAGCGGCTGGGCCAGGGCGCGGCGGACGAGGCCGATAGCGGTGGCCGCGTCGCCCTCGAGTGCCAGCACGTCGGGATCCGTGTCCAGTGCCTTGCCGGCATGGACCAGGGCCGAGCCGCCACCGGCGACGATGCCCTCTTCGAGAGCCGCACGCGTCGAGGACACGGCGTCCTCGATGCGGTGCTTCTTCTCCTTGAGCTCGACCTCGGTAGCTGCGCCGACCTTGATGACGCCGATTCCGCCGGCGAGCTTCGCGAGGCGCTCCTGGAGCTTCTCGCGGTCCCAGTCGGAGTCGGTGCGCTCGACCTCTGCGCGGATCTGCGCCACGCGGTCGGCGACGTCGGACGCGCTGCCGGTGCCGTCGACGATCGTGGTCGCATCCTTGGTGACGGTGATCCGGCGAGCGGAACCGAGCACCTCGAGGCCCACCTGGTCCAGCTTGAGGCCGAGATCCGGCGAGACGACCTGCGCGCCCGTGAGGGTGGCGATGTCCTGCATCATGGCCTTGCGGCGGTCACCGAAGCCGGGAGCCTTGACGGCGACGACGTTCAGGGTTCCGCGGATCTTGTTGACGACGAGCGTCGAGAGCGCTTCGCCCTCGATGTCCTCGGCGATGATGAACAGCGGCTTACCTGCCTGCAGGGCCTTCTCCAGCAGCGGCAGGAACTCCTGCAGTGACGAGATCTTGCCCGAGTTGATCAGGATGAGCGCGTCCTCGAGGATGGCTTCCTGCCGCTCCGCGTCGGTCACGAAGTACGGCGAGAGGTAACCCTTGTCGAACTGCATGCCCTCGGTGAGGACCAGTTCGGTCTGCGTGGAGGAGGACTCCTCGATGGTGATCACACCATCCTTGCCGACCTTCTCGAAAGCCTCGGCGAGGAGGTCTCCGACCTCGGTGCTCTGGGCGGAGATGGACGCGACGTTCGCGGTCTGCTGGCCGACGACCTCGCGGGCGTTCTCCAGCAGGCGCTTGGCGACGGCCTCGACCGCGACCTCGATGCCGTGCTTGAGCTGTCCTGGTGCGGCCCCGGCGGCCACGTTGCGGAGGCCCTCCTTGACGAGAGCCTGGGCGAGGACCGTCGCGGTGGTGGTTCCGTCACCGGCGACGTCGTTGGTCTTGGTGGCTACTTCCTTGGCCAGCTGAGCGCCGAGGTTCTCGTACGGGTCATCGAGTTCGATCTCGCGGGCGATCGTGACGCCGTCGTTCGTGATGGTGGGAGCGCCCCACTTCTTGTCGAGCACGACGTTGCGTCCACGGGGGCCCAGCGTCACCTTGACGGTGTTCGCGAGCTTGTCCACGCCGGCCTCGAGGGCACGGCGGGCGGCGTCGTTGAATTCCAACTGCTTTGCCATTGTTGATTCCTTTCAGGCTTGTGCAGCGAGAAAAAACCCCGGCCATCGCGGGCCGGGGCTTCTCCGTTCGGGGTACTACTTGACGACGACTGCGAGGACGTCGCGGGCGGAGAGCACCAGGTACTCCTGGCCGCCGTGCTTGACCTCGGTTCCGCCGTACTTCGAGTAGATGACGATATCGCCCTCGGCGACATCGACGGGGACGCGGTTACCGTTGTCGTCGACGCGACCCGGTCCAACTGCTACGACCTCGCCCTCCTGGGGCTTCTCCTTGGCCGTATCCGGGATGACGAGGCCGGAAGCAGTGGTCTGCTCGGCTTCGAGGGGGCGGACAACAATACGATCCTCAAGGGGCTTAATAGAGACCGACACTCGGGCTCTCCTTTGCGTTCGATACCAATGGAATATAGGCCGTCGGGCTGGGCGTGAACCGTCGTCGCGGTGCCGGCGAACGCTTCCCTCGGGATTAGCACCCACAGGGAGTGAGTGCCAGTCCTGACTGTATGCAACGGCTGGCACTCGGTCAAGGCGAGTGCCAGCCGTTGCGGATTCCGCCACCGCGGGCGGCTGCCATCCATCAAATAGGTCACGCTTCGTTTGCGTAATTCACCGGCTTCCCTCTACATTCGAGAAGGTAAGGCACTCCTTACTTCCACCGCCGGCCCTGCCCGGCCCTTACCTTCCGGAGCCAATCCATGGCACATGTGCGACTCGCCGTCCTCTCCGCCGCCGCCGCGGCCACCCTTGCCCTCTCGGGATGCGGTGGATCCTCCGAAGCGGCAGGTGAGCCCACAACAGCCGCTTCGGTCACCATCGACCACGCGCAGGGAACCACCGAAGTACCCGTGGACCCCCAGAACGTCTTCACCTTCGACCTCGGCGCTCTCGATACGCTCGATGCACTCGGGGTCGACGTCGCCGGCGTACCGCAGGGAACCCTGCCCGCCCAGCTGTCGGACTACGAGGGGGGCGACACCGCGAACATCGGCTCCATGAAGGAACCGGATTTCGAGGCGATCGCCGCCGCCGAGCCCGACCTGATCATCATCTCGGGCCGCGTGGCCGACTCCTATGACCAATTGTCGGAGATCGCACCGACGATCGACCTCAGTGTCGATGCCGCCGACCCGATCGCCAGCTTCACCGAGCACACCGAAGCACTCGGCCGCATCTTCGACCTCGAGGACGAAGTGACCGAGCGCCTTGCGAACCTCCAGACCGGGATCAGCGAGACGAAGGAGGCCGCTGCATCCGCCGGGAACGGCCTGGTCCTGCTGACCAGTGCGGGCGAGGTAACGGCCTACGGGTCCGGGTCGCGCTTCGGGCTCATCCACGATGTCCTGGGCGTCGAGCCCGCCGCGGACGTGAAGTCCGAGGGCACCCACGGTGAGGCCGTCTCGTTCGAGTACATCGCCGATGTCAATCCCGCGCACCTGTTCGTCATCGACCGCGACGCCGCCGTCGGCGAGGCCGGCGCGGCGGGTGCAGCCGTCCTGGACAACGAACTCGTGAACGGCACCGACGCCGTGAAGAACGACGCCGTCACCTACCTCGATTCCGCGAGCTGGTACCTGATCGGCTATGGCCTGAACAACCTCGACGCGATGGTGTCCGCGGTCAACGAGGCCGTCGCGGCCTGATCGGCACACTGCTCCCCCTCGGCAGGTACCTCTTGGCAACACTCATGTTCCGGTCGAAGCAACCGGCACAGCAGCACGGCTCCGTCCGACCGCCCGCCCTGTGGCTGGCCGCCGGAGCCGTGCTGCTGCTTGCCCTCATCAGCCTCTTCGTCGGGGTGTCCGACGTCTCACCGGCCGATCTCCTCGCGGGAGACGCCGCGGTTTGGCAGACCTTCCTCGTGAGCCGGATCCCGCGCACCCTGGCCGTGATCCTGGCCGGTGTCGCGCTCAGTATCGCGGGATTCATCCTTCAGCTCATGGCGCGCAACCGGTTCGTGGAGCCGTCCACCGTCGGCACGGTGGAGTCCGCCACGGCCGGCATCCTCGTGGCGACTCTGCTCCTGCCCGCCATTCCGATCGTCGGAAAAATGGTCGTCGCCGCCCTCTTCGCCATGGCGGGGACCGCCCTGTTCCTGGTCGTGCTCCGCCGCATCCCGCTGCGCAACACCCTGATCGTCCCCTTGGTCGGCATCATGCTCGGCGGTGTCATCTCGGCTGTGACCACCTTCTTCGCCTACCGCTTCGATCTCCTGCAGACCCTGAACACCTGGATGATCGGCGATTTCTCCGGCGTCATCCGCGGCCGCTACGAGCTCCTGTGGATCGTCGCCGCCCTCGCCGTCGTGGGCTACATCTGCGCGGACCGGTTCACCGTGGCCGGGATGGGCGAGGAGTTCACGACCAACCTCGGCCTGAACTACCGCCGCACCATGAACCTCGGACTGGTGCTGGTGAGTCTGATCAGCGCCGTGGTGGTCGTGGTGGTCGGTTCCATCCCCTTCCTCGGGCTGATCGTCCCCAACCTGGTGTCCCTGCTCATCGGCGACAACGTGCGCAGGGCCGTGCCCTGGATCGCCGTGTTCGGCGCCGGTTTCGTCCTGCTGTGCGACATCCTCGGCCGGGTCATCCGCCTGCCCTACGAAGTGCCCGTGGGCGTCATCGTCTCCGTGGTCGGCAGCGCGCTGTTCATCACGCTCCTCGTGAGGAGGACCGCCGGTGCGCGGTAGGACAGGGGCCCTTCCCGCCGCCGTCGTGCAGACGGCACGGAGACCCGTGCGGACGCTTCCTCCGCGAGTCTGGCTGGTGGTCCTCGGCGTCACCGCCGCGGCCCTCGTGGCGGCTTTCCTGCTCGTCGGCCTCGAGGGAAACCTCGCCTACGTCCTGCCGCGGCGACTCAACCGGATCGGCGCCATGGTGCTCGTCGCCGTCGCCGTGGGGGTGTCGACGGTGTTGTTCCAGACGGTGACCGGCAACCGGATCCTGACGCCGTCGATCATGGGGCTCGATGCCCTCTACATCCTCATCCAGACTTCACTGGCCTTCGCCCTCGGCGCCTCCACGCTGCTGACGCTCGGCCCGCCGATCCGCTTCGCCGTGGAAGTCACCCTCATGGTCGCTTTCTCCTCGATGCTCTACCGGTGGCTCTTCACGGGAGGTGGACGCAGCCTGCACCTGCTCCTGCTGGTGGGCATCGTCTTCGGCGTGTTCTTCCGCGGCGCCTCGTCGCTGCTCCAGCGCCTCATGGATCCGAGCGAGTACATCATCCTGCAGGACCTGTTCTTCGCAAGCTTCAACCGCGTGGACCCCACCCTGCTGCTGATCTCTGCGGTCGCCGTCGGAGGACTCTGCGTACCGGCGTGGCGCCTGCGGCACCGCCTCGATGTCCTGGCGCTGGGGCGCGACACGGCCGTCGGTCTCGGCGTCGACTACCGGCGCACCGTGACCCTCGTGCTCGTGATCTGCTCCGTGCTGGTCGCCGTCTCCACCGCCCTCGTCGGTCCGACGACGTTCTTCGGGCTCCTCGTCTCGGCGCTCGCCTACCAGCTGTGCAGCCAGTTCCGCCACGTCGTCGTCCTGCCGATCGCGGTCCTGCTCGGCGTGATCGCCCTCGTCGGAGGCCAGTTGGTCCTCGAGCAGGTGTTCGCCTTCGACACCGCGCTCAGCATCGTCATCGAGTTCACCGGCGGCCTCGTCTTCCTCGCCCTCCTCCTGAAAGGCCGTGTCCGGTGATCACCCTCGACAACGCCACCAAGCGCTATGGCGCCATCACGGTGGTGGACGGCGTCAGCGCCACCATCCCGCGGGGCGGCGTCACCTCGATCATCGGGCCGAACGGTGCCGGCAAATCCACCCTGCTGTCGATGATGAGCAGGCTGCTGCCGCTGGACGCCGGTACGGTCCATGTCGACGGACTGGACGTCAGCACGACCTCCGGCCAGACCCTCGCCCGCACGCTGTCCATCCTCCGCCAGGAGAACCAGCTGACCGTCCGGCTCTCGGTGCGCGACCTCGTGGGGTTCGGCCGCTTCCCCCACAACGGCGGCAGACCCACGGTGGTGGACCGCGAGCACATCGAACGTGCGCTCGAGTACCTCGACATGACCGAGCTGGCAGACCGGTTCGTCGACGAGCTCTCGGGAGGACAGCGGCAACGCGCCTTCATCGCGATGGTGCTGGCGCAGGACACGGACTTCATCCTGCTGGACGAGCCGCTGAACAACCTCGACATGAAGCACTCGGTAGACATGATGCGCCTGCTCCGACGGCTCGTCGACGACCTCGGGAAGACCGTGGTGCTGGTCATCCATGACATCAACTTCGCGTCCTGCTACTCCGACACGATCATCGCGATGCGCGACGGCGCCCTCATCCACCAGGGCACGGCCGAGGAGATCATGACGCCGGAGGTGCTGCGCGACGTCTACGACGTGGACATCCAGGTGGAGCTGATCCGCGGCAACAGGATCGGCGTGTACTTCGCCTAGGCTGGCCGCATGGCCCCGGACAACATCGCAGACATCCTGACTCCTGGGGGCTGGGAGCTGCTGAACTCCCTCGGCCCCTACACCGAAGCCGACAGCCTCCGCCTCACGGAGCAACTGCGGAAGGCCGGGCACTCCCCCGAAGTGGTTGCCGCCGCCCTCACCCAGTCGCGGCTGCGGGCGAAGGCCTCGGCGAAGTTCGGTCCGTTCGCCGACCACATGGTGTTCACGACGGCGGGGCTGGAGCAGGCCACCCGCCTGACGGTCGCTGCACGCCACGCACAGCGCTTCGTCGACGCCGGCCTCGTGACGGTCGCGGACCTCGGGTGCGGGCTGGGCGCGGACAGCATGGCCCTGGCCACCCTCGACCGCGAGGTGACCGCCGTCGAGCTCGACGAGACGACAGCCGCCGCGGCGACGATGAACCTCATGCCGTTCCCGAACGCGCGCGTGGTCAACGCCGACGCCTCCTTCGTCGACACGGCGGAGTACGACGGCGTCTGGCTCGACCCGGCGCGCAGGACGACGACGTCGTCGGGTATGTCCCGACTCTTCGATCCCGAGGCCTTCTCGCCTCCGCTGTCCTTCGCGCAGGGACTTGCCGACAGCGGGAAGCCGGTGGGCGTGAAGATGGGGCCGGGCATGCCGCACGAGTCCATCCCGGGCACCTGCGAGGCACAGTGGGTGTCGGTGGACGGCGACGTCACCGAAGTGGCGCTATGGTTCAACGCCCTGCGCCGCGAAGGCGTGCGCCGGGCTGCCCTCGTCATCGGGCCGCGGGGTTCGGCGGAAATGGCGTCGGCGGCCGATTTCGGTGAGGGCCCCACCGCCGGCGTCGGGAAGCCCGGCGGCTACCTCTACGAGCCCGACGGCGCCGTCATCCGCGCCGAACTCGTCGCCGACCTCGCCGGGCAGCTGGGCGGTCACCTCCTGGATCCGATGATCGCCTACATCTGCGCGCCGACGTACACGGACACCCCGTTCGCCCGCGCCTACCGCGTACTCGAGGTGCGGCCCTACAACGTGAAGGCGCTCAAGGCCTGGGTCCGCTCCGAGGGTATCGGCGTGCTCGACATCAAGAAGCGGGGCACCTCCGTCACTCCCGAGGAGGTCCGCAAGCAGCTGCTGACAGGTTCGGGCAAGGGCCGGAAGAAGGCCACCCTCGTCCTGACGCGCATCGGCGACGACCGCGTGGCGATCGTCGTCGAGCCCGTTCCGTCCGCCTAGCCATGCCCCTGGCGAGGCCACATCTCGCCGCCCATCGCAAGCACCACAATGCACCGCATGGTCTCCCCCTGCCTTCCTACACTCGTGGGGAAACCAATTTCGACGGGTGGAAGGCGGACACATGGCAGACGGCACGGAATCAGCGACGGAACGGCACGGGGTCCTGTTCGATGTGGACGGGACACTCGTGGACTCCAATTACCAGCACACCGTCGCCTGGTGGCAGGCTTTCCGCCGCTTCGGGCACGACGTCCCGCTGGCCGAGATCCACAGGGCCATCGGGATGGGCGGGGACAAGCTGGTCGAGCACCTGCTCGGGGAGGACCGTGACCCGGACCAGGACACCGAGCTCGACTCGACGCACGGCGCGATCTTTTCGGCCTACTGGCCTGCGCTCCGGCCCTTCCAGGGCGCCGGTGAGCTGGTCCGTCGCTGTGCCGAGGACGGCCTGACCGTGGTCCTCGCCTCCTCCGCCTCCCAGCAGGAACTCGGCGTCCTCCGCGGCATCATCGACGCGGACGACGCCATCACCGCGGCCACCAGCTCCTCCGACGCCGAGAACAGCAAGCCGTCCCCCGACATCCTGCAGGCAGCGCTCGACGCCGGCGGGCTGGAAGCGCGGAACGCCGTCTTCGTCGGCGACTCGGTGTGGGACGTGCTGGCGGCGTCCGAGCTGAAGATCCCCACGATCGGACTGGCGTCGGGCGGTACGAGCGAGGCGGAATTGCGGGACGCCGGAGCGGTCGAGGTCTACAAGGACATCCGGGCACTGCTCGAGGCGTTCGACGACGGCCCGCTGCACACGCTCGCCGCGCCGGGCGGGGGCGCCGCCACCTAGGACCGCGTAGATTACCCAGCAACGGCTTTCCACTATCCGAAGGAGGCGCCGTGGGCAGGACCTGGACCGGTTCCCGCGGCACCCCCGCTCTCGCCGCCCTCTCGGCTGCCGGGATCGCCTTCACCGCCCGGCCGTACCACCATGACGACGGCGTGTCCTCCTACGGACTCGAAGCCGCCGAGGCGCTGGGCGTCGACCCCGCACGGGTCCTCAAGACCCTGATGGTGGGTGTCGACCACCTTCTCGTCGCCGCCGTCGTCCCGGTCAGCGGGTCGCTCGACCTCAAGGCGCTGGCCGCTGCGCTGGGCAGACGCAAGGCGGTCCTGGCGGATCCAGCCGCCGCCCAGCGGCGCACCGGCTATGTCGTCGGTGGCATCTCGCCCATCGGGCAGCGTCAGCCCTCTCCCGTGGTCATCGACACATCCGCCCTCGACCACTCCACGGTCTTCGTCTCCGGCGGCCGGCGCGGGCTCGATGTCGAGCTCGCACCCGCCGACCTCATCGCGGTGACCACGGCGCTGGTTGCCTCGATCGCAGCGCCCTGACGGACCCACCGGGAGCCACGTCCGCCACCGGACCAGGACGGCGGTCACCGGCGTTCAGGGTGGAATCCGGACTGCTCCGCCCGATACGGTCATGCCGCCCGTTGCAGGTATGCCGACGGTGATCACGGAGGGCCGGCCGACGTCGCCGCCCTGATGCACGGTCAGTGTCGCGGGCGGAGCCACCTCGGCACGTTCCCGGAGGTACGCGCCGAGGGACGCTGCCGCCGAGCCGGTTGCCGGGTCCTCCCGCACTCCGCCGGGCGGGAAGGGATTCCGCGCTTCGAAGACGAGCGGGCTCGTGCGATGCACGACGGCGACCGTCGCGCCCCAGCCCTGCGCGGCCATGAGGGCCTTCAGTCCCTCGTAGTCGTAGTCGAGGTTCCGGAGGACAGCAGCGTCGCGGACGGCCACGATCGGATGCACGTTGCCGGCGTAGGACAGCAGAACGGGAAGGTCCGCGTCCAGGTCCCCCTCGGCCAGGCGGAGATGCTGCAGGAGCCGGCCGCGGACTGCGCCGTCGATACCCTCCACCCGCGGCTCGACGGTCACGAGGGACGCCATCAGGCGATCACCCACCCGGTCCGTGACGAGATCGATCCGACCCACCGGCGTGGAGAGCAGGAGCCTCCCTGTACCTTCGCGCTCGGCGAGCGCGATCCCGGTGGCGATCGTCGCATGGCCGCAAAAGGGCACCTCCGCCTCCGGGGCGAAGTAGCGGATCGTCGCGGCACCAGGCGTTCGCCGGACGATGAAGGCGGTTTCGGCGTAGCCGATCCTGGCAGCAATGGCCTGCATGTCCGTCGCGTCGAGGTGATCGGCGTCGAGCACTACGCCGGCGGGATTACCGCCGTCGGGCGTGTGCGTGAAAGCCGCGTAGCGGAGGATCTCCATACAGCGATGCCGGCGTCCGGTCCTCGGCGGCTCAGCCGTCGATCGCCGTCGGGTCCCCGACCTCGGTATTGGTCTTCCTGTTGATCAGCCAGGTGATGAGCCAGAGCACGACGCCGATCGCCATCAGACCACCGGCGATCTGGTACTGCACGACATCGCGCCCCACCCAGGGGCCGGCAAGGAACGCACAGAGGAGCGCGGCCACGATCGGAAGTGGACCGGGAGAGGTGAAGAAGACCTTGCGGTGGACGTCCCGCTTGCGGCGTAGGACCACGCAGGCGACGTTCACCACGGTGAAGACGCACAGGAGCAGGAAGGCTGTGGTCCCGGAGAGGTTCGCGACGATGTTGCTGTCGGGGTCGCTCGTCACGTAGACGATCAGGCCGAGGGCGAGGATCGTCGAGAACGCGATGCCTGCCCAGGGAGTGCAGCGCACCGGCAGGACCTTGCCGAGCTGCCGGGGAAGCACACCCTGCCGTGCCATCCCGTAGATCAACCGGCTCGCCATCAGCATGTTGATGAGGGCGGTGTTGGCAACCGCGAAGACGGCGAGGAAGGGGAAGATCCTGTCGATCGGGAAGTCCGGCGATCCCTTGTGGACCACTTCGAGGAGGGCTGCGCCTTCGGCCTCGCGAATGCCTTCCAGCTCGGTGGGGCTCAGGACCGTGACCACGGAGATGGCAACCAGCATGTAGAAGATGACCGCGATCCCGAGGCCTGTCAGCATGGTGCGCGGGAAGATCCGCTCAGGGTTCTGCGTCTCCTCGACCATGTTCACGGAGTCCTCGAAACCCACCATGGCGAAGAAGGCGATGGACGTAGCAGCGGTCACCGCGAGGAAGAGGCCCTTGTCCTGGTAATCGGTGAAGACGAAGACCTCACCCACGTTGCCGTTGCCCTGGGCCATGGCAAGGAAGCCCACGCCGATCACGATGCACAGCGCGGCCATCTCCACGAGCGTCAGGACCACGTTGAACTTCACGCTCTCCCCCACACCGCGGAGGTTGATCACCGCCAGCAGCAGCATGAATGCCAGGGCTACGAGGGTGATCACACCCTGGCCCGGCATGGCCAGCCACCCGTTGATCTCCAACCCGCCGAAGAAGTTCTGCGCGAGCACATTGGCCGACGTCGCGGCGCTGGTGATCCCCGAGCAGACGACGGCGAACGCCACCAGGAACGTGACGAAGTGGATGCCGAACGCCTTGTGCGTATAGAGGGCCGCCCCGGCTGCCTGGGGATACTGCGTCACGAGTTCGAGGTAGGAGAACGCGGTCATGGTCGCGACGATGAAGGCCAGCAGGAACGGGAGCCAGACCAGCCCGCCGACCGTGCCCGCCATGGTCCCGGTGACGGCATAGACGCCGGCTCCGAGAATGTCCCCGACGATGAACAGCAGGAGCAGTTTCGGCCCGAGGACCCGCTTGAGCTGGGGTTCGTCGGTAGTGGCGGGTGCATGTGACACGTGCTCGGCAGAAGTACTCATGGTCAGCCTCCCCTGTGGTTTTCCACCTCACTGTGGCCCTCTTCGGTGTGCTTGGCAAGGGTCGGATTACAGGAACTCCGCCTCGACGCGTTGGCCGAGGTCTCCACCCACCGATGATTTTTCGAGGGATGTGACGTCCAACAGCTACAACGGCCCACGAGGGGCCCGAGCAGCACCCAAGAGAACAATCCGGAACAGGAGAACCGTCATGGCCACCAACGTCTTCATCAACCTTCCCGTCAGCGATCTGGCGAGGTCGAAGCAGTTCTACACCAGCTTCGGCTGGACACTCGATCCCAACTTCTCCAACGACGACGCCGGAGCCGTCACCATCAGCGACACTATCCACCTGATGATCCTGACGCACAGCCACTGGGCGCAGTTCACGGACAAGCAGGTGGCAGACGCAACTACCACCTCCGCGGTCATCAACGCGATCAGTGTCGAAGACCCCCGCCAGATCGACACCATGGTCGATCAGGCCAGGGCCGCCGGCGCGACCGAGGGCAAGGCGCAGGAGTTCGGCTTCATGCGCTCGCGCACCTTCGCCGATCCCGATGGGCACACGTGGGAGATCATGTGGATGGACCCGATCGCCCGGACGGGAGACTGGGCGGCCGTGCAGGCCAAGTACGGGGAACAGCAGTTCGCCTGATCGCGGACAGGACAGGACAACGGATGGAACGCGACACCGAGGCACTCTGGAACTGCGCCCATGCGGAACGCGCTGCCCTGGCCCGGGACCTCGCCTCCCTCCCCGGCGAGGCATGGCGGGGTCCTACCCTGTGCGGGAACTGGAACGTCGAGGAGGTCACGGCGCATCTCACGGCGGCTGCATCGGTCGGTCAGTGGCGATGGATCCGGAGCATGGTGCTGGCAGGCTTCCGGCCGGGTGTGCACAATCAGCGACGGCTCGAGGAGTGTCTGGGGTCGACGCCCGCCGGGACGCTCCAGGAGTTCCGGGCCGTTATCGGCTCGACCGTGGCTCCGTCGTCGCACATTGCCGCCTACCTCGGCGAGGTGGTGGTGCACGCCCAGGACATCCGGTATCCCCTCCACCTCCCGGCACGGCCGGGCCTGGAGGCGTTGCTCCCGGTGGCGGAGTTCTTCGCCGCGAGGAACTTCACCGTTCCGAGCCGGGACAACGGTGCGGGGCTGCGGCTGGTGGCGGCGGATGCTCCGTTCGAGGTCGGAGCCGGTCCGGAGGTACGCGGCAGCCTGCTCGGGCTGGTGATGTGCCTGGCCGGGCGGCCCGCCTATCTCGAAGAGCTGGAGGGACCCGGCGTGGCGCTGCTCCGCGAACGCATCACCCGCGTGGAGAACTGAACCGCGTCGGGCGTCCTTCTGCTGGAATAGGCTTGCTGGATGAGTTCGACGTCCAGCCTGCCCGAAGACCGCATCCGGGCAGAAGTCCAGTCCGCGCGCCTCGACGCGACGTCGGACGCGAATTGGCAGTCCTTCATGGTCCGCTTCGATACCGAGTTCCCCCGGCTGCAGTCACTGTTCCACCGCATCTACGGACCGGGGGCGGACGGCGAACTGCTGCAGGTGGTCCTCGACGCCGCGGCGTCCTGGCAGGATCGCCCCGCGGATCTCAAGGCCCTTGACGCCTCCCGCGCCATGGCCCCGGACTGGTTCCAGTCCAATCGGATGCTCGGAGGGGTCTGCTACGTCGACCTGTACGCAGGGAACCTCGCGGGCATGCGTGAGCGCATCCCCTACTTCCGGGAACTCGGCCTCACCTACCTGCACCTGATGCCCCTGTTCCTGGCCCCGGCGGCGAACTCGGATGGCGGGTACGCGGTCTCCAGCTACCGCGACGTCGACCCCTCCCTCGGCACCATGGACGAACTCGCCGAGTTGGCCCGTGAACTCCGGGAGGACGGCATCGCCCTGGTGGTCGACTTCATCTTCAACCACACCTCGGACGAACACGACTGGGCGAAGCGTGCCGTCGCCGGTGACCCCGAGTACCAGGACTTCTACCTGATCTATCCCGACCGGCAGGTACCCGACGCCTACGAGCAGACCGTCCGGGAGATCTTCCCCGACGACCACCCCGGCTCCTTCGTGCAGCTCGACGACGGACGGTGGGTCTGGGCGACGTTCCATTCGTTCCAGTGGGACCTCAACTACCGCAACCCCCGGGTGTTCCGGGCCATGGCCGGCGAGATGCTGTACCTCGCCAACCAGGGCGTGGACATCATCCGCATGGACGCCGTCGCGTTCATCTGGAAACAGCTCGGCACCAGCTGCGAGAGCCTGCCCGAAGCCCACCTCCTCCTGCAGGCCTTCAACGCGGTGTACCGGCTCGCAGCTCCCTCGCTGCTCTTCAAGTCCGAAGCGATCGTGCACCCCGACGAGGTGGTGCAGTACATCGACCCGGGCGAGTGCCAGCTCAGCTACAACCCCCTGCAGATGGCCCTGATCTGGAACTCACTGGCCACCCGGGACGCCTCCCTGCTCGCCCAGGCCCTCGAACGCCGGCACGCCATCCCCGACGGCACTTCCTGGGTCAACTACGTGCGCAGCCATGACGACATCGGCTGGACGTTCTCCGACGAGGACGCCGCCGAACTCGGCATCAACGGGCACGACCACCGCCGCTTCCTCAACGCGTTCTTCGTCAACCGGTTCCCCGACAGCTTCGCCCGCGGCGTGCCCTTCCAGGACAACCCGCGCACGGGCGACTGCAGGATCTCCGGCACGACGGCGTCCCTCGCCGGTCTCGAAGCAGCCAGGGAAGCCGCCGAGGACGATGGCGCCGCCGTCGCCCGGATCCTCCTGGCCCACTCGATCATCCTCAGCACCGGCGGCATACCACTGCTCTACCTCGGCGACGAAGTAGGCCAGCTCAACGACTACTCCTACCTCGGCGACCCGGCCCGGGCAGGCGACAGCCGGTGGGTGGGCCGGCCCGGCTACCCCGCGGACCGCTACGAGGCCAGACACACCGCTACCACGAACGCCGGAGCCATCTTCGCCGGTTTCAGCCGGCTCATCGAGGTCCGGAAGCAGACCCCCGAGTTCGCCGGCGGACAGCTCGTTGCCTTCATCACGAACAACCCGCACGTCCTCGGGTACCAGCGCCCGGGACTGCTCGACGGCGAGGAATCCACCGTCGTCGTGCTCGTCAACGTCGCCGACACCCCGCAGGATGTCACGGCCCAGACCCTGTCCGGCCTACCCCCCATGGCACGGGAACTCATCAGCGGCGACAGTACGCTTCTGCACACCGGGGTGACCCTCGAACCCCATGGCGTCCGGTGGTTCAGGGTCTAGCCGGTCCATCTGCCGGCCCGGCAGTCAGGCCTGCTGACGGGAGAACTCCCCCGCGGCCCGGACCTGCTCGGGAGTAGGGCGGATGCCGGTGTAGAGCACGAACTGCTCCTCCGCCTGCAGTGCGACCACCTCGGCGCCCGTGATGACCGGTGTGCCCACGGCCCGGGCAGCGCGGATCAGGGGTGTCTCGGAGGGCACGGCGACGACGTCGAACACCACTTCGGCGGCCTCGATGGCGGACTGCGGGAAGGCGACGGCGTCGGCATCCGTACCGGCCATGCCGAGCGGCGTCACGTTGAGGATCAGGTCGGCGGTCGACTCCCCCACATCCTGCTGCCAGCCGAATCCGTACAGGTCCGCGAGCGCCCTGCCCGTCCGCTCGTTGCGCGCGACGACCGTCACGTTCGTGAAACCGGAGTCCCGCAGGGCAGCGACGACGGCCTTCGCCATGCCACCGGAGCCCCGCACGAGGACCGAGTGGGTGGTGGGGACCGCGTGCTCGCGGAGCAGCCGGGCCACCGCCGCGTAGTCGGTGTTGTAGGCGGTGAGGACGCCGTCGTCGTTGACGATGGTGTTGACGGAATCGATCGCCTTCGCGGACTCGTCGAGGTGGTCGACGAGCGCGATGACCTCCTCCTTGAACGGCATCGAGATCGCGGCGCCCCGGATGCCGAGTCCCCGCATACCGGCGATGGCGGATGGCAGGTCCGTCGGCGCGAACGCCTTGTAGATGTAGTTGAGCCCCAACTCCTCATAGAGGTAGTTGTGGAAGCGCGTCCCGACGTTGCTCGGGCGCGACGCGAGGGAGATGCACAGGGTCATGTCTTTATTCAGGATGGGCACACCGCCATTGTGCCTGCCCTGCCACGGTACTTCTAGCGGACGCCCGCCCGAACCAGTCCGTCGTGCACGAAGCGGGCCATCACGCTCCACACCGCCGACGACGCGAACGGTTCGAGCTCCATGCTGCCGCCCTGGTTGACGAAGGCCAGGTGCTGCCCCGCTGTTCCGGCCGACAACCACGTGTTCTGGGGGGCAGCGGCGCCGGACTCCTGCAGGGACCAGGCGAGCCACGGCTGCTCCCACAACCTGACGAGCGCAGGATCACGTCCCGGCGCGCTGGTCAGCGCTCCGGTTTCCAGCCGGCGCGCGAACGCCTCCCGGGTGACGGCCACGTTCTCCCCGATGTAACTCCATGCGGGTCCGACCCCGAGCCAGGCGACGACGACGGACGGCAGGTGCGCAGCACTCACCAGCGCCACCTGCACCTGCCCGAGCGCGGGCGTTCCTGCATCACGCGCAGCCGCCGGCGCGGGTCCGGACACCAGGAAGGCGCCGTCCGCACCCACCCATGCCGTGACCGACGTCGCGAGATCTGCGCGCTGGGCGCCGACCGCGAAGGAGAAGGTGGGTCCGCGTAGCGGTGCGACCAGGCTCAGGCCCGCCGCCGCCAGCTTCCCCGATGCCTCCATGAGGCCCGCGGCGGACAACTCCTCGATCTGGGCGCGACGACGGAACCGGTCAGCCATCCCGACCCCCTTGCCGTCCGCGCACTCCATCAGCAGGTCGAGCGCCTCGTTACTGATCACGGGCCCGCCGGACACGAACGGCTGGACCGCGGCGATGCGGGAGAGATCTTCCAGCGGGCGTCCGAGGTGCTCGGAGGCGACGGGATCGAGTGCGGGCTCGGCCGACGCCGGCTGCCCCGGTCGGGTGGCCACGGAAGCATTGTCCACCCTCGCCAGCGCGACCATGCGGTGCAGGAGGGTCTCCATCCCGACCGACTGATCCGGGGCGAAGCTGCCGATGATCTCGACGGACAGGTCCCCGAGAACGCAGAACCACCGGAGGACGCACACGGCCTGTCCGGCCTGGAGATAGGTGAACGTCTGGCGGCGTGCAGGGACATCGGCCACGGTCGCTTCCTCGTGGCCGACGATGTGCGCCTGCGGGAAGGACTGCAGAGTCGCGATCACAGCCCTGGTGGACAGCGCAGCCAGGGAAAGTCCGCCCGTAGAGCCCAGGCGCACCACGAGGTTGGGCCGGAAGGTACCCTCCGGAACCTGGGGATGTGCGAGCACCAGGGCGGCCCCGGCCTCGTCCAGGCATTCCCAGGCGGCCAGTCGCGGCAGGGTCACGGGCCCCGCGGTCTCCCAATGCCATTGCTGGTCGGTGTGCGTCGTCATGGCGCCTTCCGTTGTTCCGTCGGGTCGAGGGGCTCACCGGTGGGACCCGGGCGCAGCACACGGCTCCGGTACTTCGCGGCGTACAGGCCGCCGCCGCGCTTGATCTCATCATCCGAGTCCTTCATCCAGCGGGGCTGGAGGAAGCGCGGGACGTAGAAGCAGCCGACGAGGCCCGACACCAGGCAGGCCATGAGGAACAGGCTGATGGAACCGGTCACAGCCTGCGGCAGGCTGTAAATGAGGTCATTGAAGGGTGCGCAGGCCATCACGATGCCGATCGGCAGCATCGCCAGGCTCGGTTTGCCGGGCAGGAAGCTGTCCCCGACCAGCAGGTACATCCACTTCTGGCGGATCATCGAGATGCTCGCCCAGGCGAGGAAGAGACCCAACGGCAGGATCGTGATCAGGAGTATCGGGGACATCAGGACATCGGACTCCGTTGCAGGCAGGTACAGGCGGTTGCCTGGAGGGCATGGTGGTCGGGAATGCAGCGGCCGTCCACAGTGACGCCAGCCTAACCGAACACCGAGTTCCAGCCCTCCGAGATGGCATCCCCGGCATCCGAGAGTGCCTCCTTCCCGCCGTCGTAAACATTCTCGGCGAAATCCGCGAACCCGTCCTTCACGCTGCCGCCACCCAGCCACTCCGGCAGGTCCTGGTCTGCGAGGTAGGAGATGCCCATGCCGACGCCGAATCCGATCACGGTTCCCACAGGACCGCCGATCATCGTTCCGACGGCGGCACCGGCCATCCCCGCACCGACGTCGAAGGTGGTCTTCGCGCCGCCGCGCACCACACCGAGCTCAATGGCCCGGGCCTTGCGGTCGGCTTCGCTCATCCTCGGGGACTCGACGAGGAGGCGGTCGTAGGCCTGGTCACGCTCGGCGGATATCGTCACGCCGGCCATGATGACCGCGACGGCGCCTCCACCGACCTTGAGGGCCTTGACGCGGTCGGGCAGCTCGCCGAACGTCGGTCGGGGAGTCGACGACGTGGGGGCGGGCTTCCAGTCGCCCGGGTTCGCATCCACCCGGGCCCGGTAGGCGGACGACGATTCGTAGAAGCGCTCGTTGACCTCCGGACGCCAGTCCACAGCGTTCGCGAAGCCGTTGCGCGTATAGCGCTCCGCCACGGTCAGCGCGTGGTCGGGATGCCGCGGATTGCTGATGTGGACCTCGCGCCCGTCGACGATCAGGTACCTGTCACCGGCGATCTCCGCAGCAGTCAGCGGACCGGCCGGGTTCAGCGGCGTGAAGCGGAACTGCTGCCAGGGCATCGGGACCCGGCGGGACGCGATGACGTCCACACGCTTGAAGGTGTGGGTGCTGGCGTAGTTGGTGCCCGCAGCGATCATCAGGCCGACCTCGGGTCCGCTCAGAACGGTCAGGGCATCGTCCGCCGTCCCGTCGATGCCCTTGAGGGCAGCCACGCAGGTCGTCACCGCGTCGTCGTAGCGTCCGGCCAGCCGGTCGATATCACCCTGGAGCCAGCCCTGCTGGGCAGCGTCCACGGGCGAATCCGGATCGGTGGGGTCCACCGTCGGCGGGTCGGCCTCGAAGGAGGATATTTCGGCGAGCAGAGCGGTCCGCTCGGCCTCGAGCTCCCGGACCGTGCCGGCGAAGGCGGCGAGGGCGGTCCTCGCCTGTCCGGCCGCCAGATCGACAACATCACCGTGGGGGGTGATCGAGGTGAAGACGGCCAGCACCTCCACCTGTTCCGGGGCTTGATAGCTTCCCGAGAGTCCGGACCATGTGGAGGAGAGCCCATCGACGGTGGTCGAGACGTCGGTGCCTGCGGAGGCGATGTCACCGGCGGCCGCTTCCAGCTCCCCCGGTGACGCCCACTGCTGCAGGCCGCTGGTATCGAAAGCCATGGCTACTCCTTCGCGTCGTCGATGGCGAGGGACGGCATCTGGGTGACCTGGCTGCGGGCGGTGTCCGCCATAGCAGCGTCACCCTCGACGTACGCGTTCACCGCAGCGCTGACGCCATTCACGGCGTTCTCGATGCGCGTGGTCGCCGCTTCGCACTGCAGCACCAGGACGTCGTTCCAGAGTCCGATCAGGGCGTCACCGATCTGCTGGCTCCTCGACGCTCCGATCGCCGCGTCGACAGCCGAACTGAGCTTGGTACGGGCAGTGCCGATCGCCTCGCTGTCCGCCTGCACCGTGGACAGCACGCCGCGGCATGCTCCCACGCTGATGTCGTACCCCGGTATCGCCATGATCGTCCCCCAGTAAGTTCACGTGCTGGTGAGGCCTCGGCCTCCCACGTCTTCCTGCACTCTATGCGGCCGGGGTGGCGTCGGCGATGGGGAGAACTACCCACCCCACCGCGAACCGCGACCGGCGTCCTTCATACCGCCATGACACATGCGGTCGCGGGATGCCCGTAGCAGGCCGTCGTTATTACACTTGAGGACGGTCCTCCCCGCGACGGCGCACTACCGGGGCCTCATCCAGCACCTTCGTCCGTTCCGTTCCAGGAGTGTCTTCTTGAAGATCGATTTCGCCCAGTCAGCCCAGTCAACGCTCGGGGTCGAGTGGGAACTGGCGCTCGTGGACCGCTACAACGGCGAGCTGGTCTCCGTGGCCAACCAGGTTCTCCGGGGCGTCAGCGCGAATCATCCCGAACTGCAGGACGACGACGAGCACCCGCATATCAAGCAGGAGCTGCTCCTCAACACCGTGGAGCTCGTCACCGGGGTCTGCACCACCGTGGCAGAGGCGAAGGAAGACCTGTCACGCTCCCTCGCGGCCGTGCGGGAGGTCACCGATCCCATGGGCGTCGAGCTCTTCTGCGCCGGATCGCATCCCTTCAGCGCTCCCCGGTTGCAGCAGGTCACGGACAGGGAGCGCTACGCCAAGCTGATAGATCGCACGCAGTGGTGGGGCCAGCAGATGGTCATCTACGGCGTGCACGTCCACGTGGGTCTCGATTCGCGCGACAAGGCCCTCCCGGTGGTCGACGGCCTGGTGAACTACTTCCCGCACTTCCAGGCGCTCTCGGCGTCGTCGCCCTTCTGGGGCGGGGAGGACACGGGGTACGCCTCGCAGCGCTCGCTCATGTTCCAGCAGCTGCCCACCGCCGGATTGCCCTTCCACTTCGACGACTGGGCCGCGTACGAGTCCTACGTGCAGGACATGTTCACCACCGGGGTGATCGACGCCGTCAGCGAGATCCGCTGGGATATCCGGCCGGTCGGGAACCTCGGCACGGTCGAGATGCGCGTCTGCGACGGCCTGTCCACCCTGCAGGACGTCGGGGCAGTCGCCGCCCTCACCCAATGCCTCGTCCACGAGTTCTCGGAGACGCTCGACGCCGGAGGGAGCATCCCCACCATGCAGCCGTGGCACATCCAGGAGAACAAGTGGCGGGCAGCCCGCTACGGCCTCGACGCGATCATCATCCTCGACGCCGACGGGAAGGAGCAGCTCGTCACCGAACACCTCGTCGAGGTCCTCAACCGGCTCGAGCCCATCGCCGCGAAACTCGGCTGCAGCAGCGAGCTTGCCGACGTGGAGGGCATCCTGCGCCGAGGCGCCGGCTACCAGCGCCAGCGGCGCATAGCGAACGAGAACGACGGCGATCTGCGCGCCGTCGTGCTCGACATGGTGGAGCAGCTGCGCGCCTAGCCGCAACCGGTCAGCGCTGACCGCCCGTGAAGCGGTCGTCGGTCGTCGGGTTGTCCGCCGGGGTGTCCTCGAGGCCGATATTGCCGGCGATGGTCTCGACCGACGGGTTGCCGTCCGGTACGGCCTGGTTCGCGATGAGGTCGACCTCGTCGGCAGCGGTGAGCGGACCGTCCTGGATCTGGCCGACGTCGGTCGGATCGATCCCCTCGGTGCTGCCCAGGTCCTTCAGGTGGTGGTTCTCGCTCGGCTGTTCCATACTCCCGAGCCTAGGCCGCGCCTTGCTGCACCAGCGATGAGATTCAGGGCGGATGGCCGCGTTGCCTCCGACATCGATGAGGTGTACCGGACCTGCACGAGCGATGCCCGGTGGCTGGTTCAGCCTTCCATCAAGACCAGGGCGTACCCGAAGGGCTGCAGCACCACGCCGTCGACGGCACCACCCCCGAGGGCGTCCTCGCCCCGCACCTCGACGTCGACCGCTTCGGTGCCGTGGTTGATGACCGTCAGCAGCCTGCCTCGCCGGATGGCCTCGACCGTGGGCGGAAGTCCCGGCAGGACCGGCTCCACTCCCGCCGCCGCGAACAGGGTCCGGAGCACGAGCCCGGCGCCGTCGTCGTCGGGCACCGTGGCGACGTAGTACGCGCTCCCCGATCCCCGGTTACTGACCGTGAAGGCGGGCCGGCCGTCCTCCCGGCCACCGACGAACCGGGCCAGGACCTCGGCGTCGACGACACGCGCCTCCTCCGCCAGCAGGGAACCTGCGAAGGCGATGCCGTTCCCCGCCACCCTGGCGTGCTGCTGGCCGGGGCCCGTGGATCCCGGCGGCACGAGCGCACCGAAGTCCTCGATGACGACGCCCAGAAGGTCCCGCAGCTGCGTGCCGAAGCCGCCCGACCGGAAGCGGTCGTTCTCGTCCACGACGTCGCTGAAGGCCGTGACGAGCAGGTGCCCGCCCTGTCCGACGAACGCAGCGAGGTTCGCGGCGGCCTGCTCGGTCAGGAGGTAGAGCTGGGGAGCGATGACGACGTCGTACTGCTCGAGGCGGGCGGTCGGCGGCAGGAGGTCGACCTGCACGTGCAGCCGGTGCGCGGCGTCGTACCAGCCGCGCACCAGGGACAGGTAGTCCAGCGCGGCGGGGTGGTCGGGGTTCTCGATCGCCCACCAGTTCTCCCAGTCGAGCAGGATCGCGACGCGGGCCGAGCCTTCGTCGGCGGGCAGTCCGGGCAGTGAGCCGAGCTCGGCGCCCAGGGCCACCACCTCACGCCACGTGCGGGTGTCGGTCCCCGCGTGCGGGAGCATGCCGGAGTGGAACTTCTCCGATCCCGCTCGCGACTGCCGCCACTGGAAGAAGAGGACGCCGTCGGCTCCGCGGGCCACCGCCTGCATGCTCTGGGCCGCGAGCTGGCCGGGTGCCTTCGGCGCATTCGAGGGCCGCCAGTTCACGGCGCTGGAGGCCTGCTCCATGAGCAGCCACGGCGTCCCGGGCTTGAGGGAGCGCATGAGGTCGCCGTGGAACGCACCCTCCCTGAAGCCCTCCGGGTCATTGGGATCCGGGTAGAGATCGTCGCTGATGACGTCGAGTTCGGGGGCCCACTGCGCATAGTTCACCGGTTTGAACGCCCCCATGAAGTTGGTGGTGATCGGCTGGGTGGCACCCGCGGCCCGGATGATGTCCCGCTCCATCAGGTAGCACTCGAGCAGCATGTCCGAGGTGAAGCGACGGTAATCGAGCAGCTGGCCGGGATTGTGGCTGTAGGGCGCTCGGCGTGGTGGAAAGACCTCAATGAAGGAGCCGTAGCGCTGCGACCAGAACATGGTGCCCCACGCTTCATTGAGGGCTTCGACCGATCCGTAACGCTTCTTCAGCCAGTTCCGGAAGGCATCCCTGGCCGCGTCGGAATAGTCGACGTTCAGGTGGCACCCGTACTCGTTGTTCACGTGCCAGAGCACGACGGCGGGGTGCTGGGCGTACCGCTCGGCCAACCGCGAGACGAGGCCGGCGGCCAGTCTCCGGTACACGGGCGACGACGGAGCGTAGTGCTGGCGGCTCCCGTGCCAGTAGGTTGCTCCGGACTCGTCGGCGGCCAGCATCTCCGGGTAGGCGACGGTCGCCCAGGGCGGCGGTGACGCCGTCGCCGTCGCAAGATCCACGGCGATCCCGCCGTCGTGCAGGAGGCCGATGATGCGGTCGAGCCACTCGACGTCGAACTCGTGCTCGGACGGCTGGATCCGCGCCCACGAGAAGATGCCGAGGCTCACCATGGTGACCCCTGCCTCACGCATCCGAGCCACGTCCTCGGGCCAGATATCCTCCGGCCACTGTTCGGGGTTGTAGTCTCCGCCGTAGTGCAAGGGATCTCCAGGAGTTGTCGGGATGAACAGGGGGAAAAACTAGCGCCGCGGGCGGACCGAGGTCGCGAGTGCTGCGAACACCAGGCACCCCACCCCGGGCACCACCAGTGGCGGCAGCTGCCAGGTGACCATCAGCGTCAGGACGACGGCGGCGACGAGCCACAGGACCCCCGCCGGATCCTTCCGGGCGTCCCTCAGCCACAGACGCCCTGCAGCACGCCAGGATCGTGAGGCCGGCCAGCGCGCCGTCGTTCCTGCCAGAGCGGCCAGCACACCGGCAAGCAGCACGACGCCGGCGGCGAGGATGACCTGCCACCCGGGCAGCAATCGTGAGCTCGCGACGATGATGTCCAGCAGGAGTAACCCGACGGCCAGCACGACGCCCAGGCCCGCCAGCCATCCCGTCCTCAGGGCCGCCGTGAAGTCGGCGGCGAACTGCCTCAGCGGGGAGTCCTCGGCACGGAGGAAGCGGTGCAGATGGGCGGATCCCGCCGCGAAGGCCGCGGGGATCGTTACTATCCCGAGGCTGGCCACGCAGCACAGTACCCCGACCCACAGGACCTCCCCGAAGAGGGCGAACCGTGCCGTCGCCCCGGGCCAGCGCAGGGAGCTGCCGTCGTGCGTCGCTGCGTGGCGATCGCGCACCGCCTCACGCTGGCGGCGGGTCATCCCTTGAGGCCCTGGGTGGCGACCCCGTCCACGAGGAACCGCTGGAAGATGATGAAGAAGAGCATCACGGGCAGCAGGGCCAGCACGGAGATCGCGATCGTCGCCCCGTAGTCCGAGGTGCTCGTCTGGTCGTTGAAGATGCGCAGCGCGAGCGGCAGCGGGTACTTGTCGGGCGAGTTCAGGTAGAGCAGCGGGCCGAGGAAGTCGTTCCAGCTCCAGATGAAGGCGAAGATCGACGACGTGATGAGGGCGGGCTTGATCAGCGGCAGGGTGATGGAGAAGAAGATTCGCCCGTGCCCGCAGCCGTCGATGCGCGCGGCCTCGTCCAGTTCGCGCGGCAGGTTCCGGATGAACTGGACCATGAGGAACACGAAGAATGCCTCGGTGGCCAGGAACTTGCCGGCCAGCAGTGGCCAGAAGGTGTCGATCAGTCCGAGGTTCCGGAAGATGATGTACTGCGGGATGATCAGCACGTGGAACGGCAGGAGCAGCGTCCCGATCATGGCGGCGAAGAGGACCTTGCTGCCGCGGAAGGTGATGCGCGAGAAGGCGTAGGCGGCCATCGAGGAGGAGATGACGGTGCCGATCACCGCGCCGACGCCGAGGAGCAGCGAGTTCAGGAAGAACTTCCACGTCGGGATGCCGGCGATACCCTGCATCACCTTGACGAAGTTGTCGAAGGTCGGGTTCTCCGGGAGGAAGCCCTGGTTGCTGCCGAACTCGGAGTTCGGCTTGAGCGATGCCGAGAACATCCAGAGCAGTGGGTACAGCACGATCGCTGTCAGCGCCACGATGGCGATGATCCAGAGCGCTGTCGGGATGTGGCGGCGGGCGGGCCGGCGTCGTCGCGGAGGCTGCGTGAGCCTCCCCGGATCCGACGGGACAGGGACCGCGGGGTTCGATTCGATGGTGGTCACTTGGAGTCTCCTGCATAGTGGACCCAGTTCTTGGAGGTGCGGAAGAGGATGAACGCGAGGACGCCGACGGCGAGCAGCAGCACCCAGGCCATCGCCGAGGCGTAGCCCATCTGGTTGTTCGCGAAGGCCCTCGTGTAGAGGTACACCGTATAGAAGTTGGTGGCACCTCCGGGTCCGCCGGTGCCCGAGCCGATGATGTAGGCGGAGGCGAACACCTGGAAGGCGTTGATCATCTCGAGCAGCAGGTTGAAGAAGATGACGGGCGAGAGCATCGGCACGGTGACGCTGATGAACTTGCGCCAGGGCTTCGCGCCGTCGACCGACGCCGCTTCGTAGAGCTCCGCCGGTACTCCCTTGAGGCCGGCCAGGAAGATGACCATCGGGGCACCGAACTGCCAGACCGCGAGGAGGATCATCATCGGCATGATCAGGGAGGGGTTCCCGATCCAGCCGCCGAGGTTGATGCCGAAGAGGTTCAGTGTCCCGTCGACGGGACCGTCGGTGGAGAACATGGCCCGCCAGACGATCGCGATGCTGACGCTGGCCCCGATGAGGCTGGGGGCGTAGAACGCCGACCGGAAGAAGCCTGTGCCCCGCGCCTTGTAGTTCAGGAGCATGGCCACCGCGAGTGCGGCCGCGAGCTTGATGGGCGTTCCCACCAGGACATAGATGAGGGTGATCCGCACCGAGCTCCAGAACTTGTCGTCCTCGGCCATGCGCGTGAGATTCTCGAGACCTGTCCACTCGGGAGCGGTGAAGAGGTTGTAGTCCGTGAAGGCGAGGTAAAGCGACGCCAGCATGGGACCGAGCGTCAACCCCACGAAGCCGAGCAGCCAGGGCGAGAGGAAGACGTACCCCGCTATTGTGTCGCCGTTGCGACGGCGGGGCCGGGGTGCGCCCGTCCGGCGGCTGTCCGCCGGACGGGCACCGGATTCGGCGGTGCGGGTTGCTGCTGGCGCGTGCGCCGAGTCCGTAGTCACGGTCTGACTCCCTGTCCTGCTAGTTTCCGAGCGTGACGGATGCTTCGTCGAAGAACTGCTGCGCCGCGTCGTCGGGCGTCACGGAGCCCAGGCCGATCGACTTGCCCAGATCCCAGAAGGTCTGCTCGATGGCGCCGAATCCTGCGACAGGAGCCGCGGGCGAATCACCGATGCGGTCCTCGACCGAGTCGAGGTAGTCCTTGACCGCCTTGTCCGGTCCTTCGAGGTTCGCGCCCTCGAGCTGCGTCTCCGAGGCGGGGATGCCGAGCGTGGCGCCGAAGATCTCGCCGACCTCGGGACTGTTGATGAGGAAGTCCACGAAGGCCGCGGCTGCTTCCGGGTGCTCGGTCGAGGAGGATGCTGCCTGCATGAGGCCGACCTTGCGGTACAGGTCCTTCTCGTCCGGGTTGCTGGTCGGTGGTGCGACGATCGTGATCTCCTCGGCACCGGAGTCACCGAGGTAGCCCCCGAGGAAGTTGCTCCAGCTCATCTCGCTCGTCGTCAGGTTGCCACCGAAACCGGAGACCGGATTGATCTCCTCGAGCTTGCTCTGCGGCACGGTGACCTTGTCACGGTTCTCCTGGCCTTCCTTCCAGTGGTCCGCGAGCTCCTCCTGCGTGAAGTTGAGCTCACCCTCCTCGGTGAACAGCTCCTGGCCGTCCTGGCGCAGCTTCAGTTCGAAGTCCTGGATACGCTGGGTGGTGTCCGTGCCTCCGTAGACCGTGCCGCCGCCCGCTTCCGTCACGGCTGCCATGTAGGTGTTGTAGTCCTCCCAGCTCGTGCCACCCTCGTAGGGCTCGACGCCGGTCTCGGCCAGCAGCCCCGGGTTCTGGAACACCGACCAGGCGCTGTAGCCGGTGGGAATGGCGAACGTGCCGTCCTCGAGCTTCCCGGTGGTGAGGAGGCTTTCGTCGATGGCGTCGGTGGTGACGCCGTTGTCGAAGTATTCCTCGAGGTTGAGCAGCAGGCCGTTGTCGCCGTACTGGCGGAGGTAGGTGTAGTCGAACTGCATCACGTCCGGCAGGCCACCGCCCGCGGCTTCTGTCTGGCGCTTCTCCCAATAGGAGGGATAGTCGGTGAACGTGTCGTTGATCGTGATGTTCGGGAACTTCTCCTCGAACGCCGTGATGGCCTGGTCATAGCGGGCGGCACGATCATCGTTGCCCCAGAACGTGTAGTTCAGGGTGATCTGCTCTTCGGTATCGAGGGCGGCCGGCTCATTGCCGCCACCGCCACAGCCGGTCAGGACCAGCCCGCTAGCGGCCAAGGCTGCGACGCCGGTCAGGGTGCGCCGTGAGAGAGTGCGGAACATCTTTGTCCTCCTGGAAAACTTCTTCGTCACCATCGTGGGACGCCTTTGGGAAAGCGTTATCCCACAGCGTAGGTTGAATCGTATCAATGGTCAACAGTCCGAGCCGGTAAGGCTGCACGGCCACTATCCTCGCCCATCCGCGCCATGAAAGGATGCACGCCATGCCCCACTTCGACCTCCCCCTTGCCGAGCTGAGGCGGTACCTGCCGGAGCGCGATGAGCCCGCGGACTACGACGCCTTCTGGGACAGGACCCTTTCGGAGCAGCGCGCGCATGCCACCTCCCCCGTCTTCGAGGAGGTGGACGCAGGCTATTCCCAGCTCGTCACCGAGGACGTCACCTTCGCGGGCTTCGACGGCCAACCGGTGAAAGCGTGGTTGCTGCGGCCGCGTCACGTCCGTGGTCCCCTGCCGACCGTCATCACCTATATCGGTTACGGCGGAGGCCGTGGACTGCTCGGCGAGTGGACGGGGCTTCCGAGCGCGGGCTTCGCGCATTTCGTGATGGACCTCCGCGGGCAGGGGTCGGGGCACCGGACCGGCGATACCGGGGACGGACCACTGACCGGTCCGCACCACGGCGGATTCCTGACGCTCGGCATCGCCGACCCTGACACCTACTACTATCGGCGGCTCTTCGTGGACGCGGTGCACGCGGTCGAGGCCGCCCAGCAGCATCCCGCCGTCGATCCGGCGCGCATCGTCCTGTCCGGCGGCAGCCAGGGCGGCGGCATCACTCTTGCCGCAGCCGCACTGACGCGGCGCGTGAATGACACTCCGCCGGTCGGGGCGATCGTCGATGTCCCCTTCCTCGCCCATGTCCGGCACGCCACTGAGATCGTGGCGACCGCCCCCTACTCCGAGATCGTGAACTACCTCGGCACGCGGCGGAACGACGTCGAGGCGGTCTTCCGGACGCTCAGCTACTTCGACGGGGTGAACTTCGCAGCGCGCAGCACCATGCCCGCCATGTTCTCGGTCGGACTGCTCGACGACGTATGCCCGCCGTCGTGCGTCTTCGCCGCGCACAACCACTACGCCGGACCCGCACGGATGAAGGTGTACCCCTACAACGGGCACGAGCAGGGCGGCGCCTTCCAGGACGTCGAGCACCTCGCCTTCATCCGGGAACTCATCGGCGACTGATCCTTCCACCGGTCCGCCCTCAGGACGCGGACGGGCTGTGCAGGACCGTCGTGGCGTACCGGTATCCGTCGCGGATCAGGCGCTCCAGGACGGCGGAATCGATATCCGCCAGCCTGTTCACGTACAGGCAGCCCGCGCCGCGCCTGTGCTTCCCCAGTTCCGGCAGGAGCGCCTCCGAGCGACTGTCGTAGGTCAGTCCGTAGAGGACCAGGTGCGCCTTGCGCGGCGAGAAGCCGACGGCCGCGGCATCGCCCTGGTGACCCGAGGCGTACCTGTAGTGGTAGGACCCGAAACCGATGATCGACGGCCCCCACATCCGGGCCGGCTGGCCCGTCAGGTCTTCCATGAGGTGGAGCACGGCCTCCCCGTCGCCGCGTCGGACCGGATGCGGGACAGCAGCGAGGAATGATGCAGGGTCAACGGCGGTCGGGCGCATCACGGGATCAGGCATGCCTGCACTATCCCGCACAACGGACGGTGACCACCAATCAGCAGGGCACCCGACGCCGGATTGCCACGCGCTCCCGGGGAAGGCCGACCGCAGGACACGCCGGCCCTGATGGACGGCGCGGTCGACGCCGGTGGCACGGTCAGCGCAGCTGGATGGCCCGATCCTGGAACCAGCGGATCAGCTCCCGCAGCGCCTGCAGGGAGTCGGACGGATCCTCGTCGCGGTCGAGATCCGCGAACGTGGTGCGGTAACCGGGAACGTCACCTTCCATGGCCTCGGATACCGGCTCGTAGCCCATGGTCCAGTCAGGGAACTGCCGCTCGTCAATCGTCCCCTGCAGCAGGATCCGGACGTCGGTGTGCTCCGGATCGGCGGCGATGATGGACATACGACGGCGAAGCACGTCCTCGGGGCCCTCGAGCACCTGGAGGAAACGCCCGTTGCGGTAGAGCAGCATGCCGGTCAACTGGTGGCGGGCGTTGTTCTCACGACTGAGGGCCAACAGCGCCCCCAGGTCTTCCGCGTCGTAGGGATGTGCCGCACTGCTGGAGTAGACGATCGACAGCAGGTCATGGGAAGCGTTGCTCACACCTGCCAACCTACCGGAGAACCGGGCATCCCTGCCCCTTGTCAACGGGATCCGGCAGGACCGCGTACCCGTCCGCACGCGGTCCTGCCGGACGTTTCTGGCTCGACGCCGCTCAGGCCAGCATCGAGAGCACCACAGCGCCCGAGTGGGCGAGCGCGGTGCGCGCATCGTCGGAGACCGATCCGGGGCTTTTCTGTCCGAGCCGATCGAGGAAGGTGTCCACGGCGCGCGCCGCGTTGCCCGCCTGGTCCCGCTCGACCGCGCGCTGCGCCTGGTCGAGGGAAGCACGGAGCTGCTGTACCGCTGGTCCGGAGATCCCGCCCGCGCCGACAAACTGCTCGAACTGGCGCTGCAGGGCCGGAATCGCCCCGGGCAGGAAGGCGTCGGGTACCGGGACGTCGGTGAAGTCCGTGTCCGAGGCGAGGTAGAAGCTCGTGTAGGCAGGCTGGTTGTACGCCGTGTTCTGCCGGGCAATCTCGGCCCGGTACTGCGGATCGAGCATCAGCGTGTACAGCTTCCGGTCCGTCACCTCGGTGCTCGTGAAGATCCGGATCGCCGAACTGTCTGCGGTGCGGACGAGCAACTCCTCGCGCCAGTCGCCGAACACGTCGGCCACCAGCGAGGGATTGCCTTTCGTGCCGTTGTTCGTGCGCGTGTCCGTGGCTGTCAGGAGCCGTCCGCGCCGCGCGTCATCGATGGTCGTGGTCTGGTTGCCCGTCCCGTTGACGAGCTGCGTGGTGCCGTCGGCTGCCCACCGGATGCTCATGTTGGTGCCGGTCCCGTTGCCGGGAAGGACCTGCCCGGAGGCTGATCGCACGCCCACCGCCCAGTTCTCGATGCCCCGGACCGCCGGGTCGATGTCGCCGATCATGCCGCGCCCGGTGTCCTTGCCCGTGTACCCGCCGAACAGGACCTCACCGTCGGCCGCGTCCCTCATCGCCCAACCGTAGGGAGCGCCCGTTGCTCCCTCGTGCACGGAGAAGATCTCCTGGCCCGGACGGTCCGGGTCGATGTCGGTCACGTGGATGGCATCGCCGTGTCCCAGCTTCGCCTCCGTGCCCGGTGCCGCGCTGGCTGCCGGGAGGGTGTCGGAGGAGCTGTACAGCAGCGATCCGTCGTCGTCGATCGTGGCACTTCCGTAGACGATTTCCTGTCGGCCGTCGCCGTCGACGTCGGCCGCGCTGAGCGAGTGGAACCCCTGCCCTGTCAGCGAACCGAACTCCTCGCTGCTGCCGCGTCCGCCGTGCGGGCCGTCATTGAACGGGTTGGTCATCGGCACGTGACCCGAGTCCACGGTCCAGTCCTTCGTCAGCCGCTTGCCGTCCCAGCTGTAGGCGACGACGTTGGCCCGCGTGTAGTAGCCACGGGCGAAGACGGCGGAGGGATTCTCGCCGTCGAGGTAGGCGACGCCGGCGAGGAACCGGTCCACCCGGTTCCCGGGCTCGATGCGCGCCATGGCGTAGTCGCCCCAGAGCAGGCCGTCATCGCCGCGGCCCGGTTCGTACGGAACGGTCTCGAGCTCGGCACCGCTGGCTCCCTCGAAGACACTCAGGTACTCGGGCCCGTCGACGATGAAGCCCTCGAAGGCGCGGAGATTGTTCCTCGCACTGCGCGAGGGGGCATAGACGTCCATGAAGTAGTCCGTCATGGCGCGGGCGTCGGCGTCCGAGAGCGGGTACTCGTAGCGCGGCGCGATGCCGAAGGCCTCCTCGAGGGTGGCGGGCCAGGTGCCGGCGACGACCTCGGGGTGGTCCTGCCAGCCCTTGAACATCCCGACGACGTGTGCGTAGTAGCCGTCGTCGCTCAGACGGTAGTCATCGGCGTCCGTGACCCCGGCGGCGACGTCCGCCGCCGGAATCGTCACGAAGCTCTCGGACGTGACGTCGCCGTCGGGCCCGTAGGTCGTGGTCTTCGTCCCCGGTGCGGTCTTGAGCATCATCTCGGAGCGGCCGTCGCCGTCGAAGTCGGACACCATGAACTGCGTGTAGTGGGCACCGGAACGGATATTGACGCCAAGATCGACCCGGCTGAGGAGGCGCCCTGCGGCCGTGTAGGTGTCGATGTAGGTGTTGCCCGTGTAGCCGATCTGCGAGACGTCCTTCGAGTTCGAAGGCTCCCACTTCACGAAGTACTCGTAGGATCCGTCACCGTCGACATCCCCGACGCTCATGTCACTGGCGGAGTAGGTGTAGGCCTCGCCGACGGGCGTCACGCCACCGGCAGGTTTGGTGAGGGGCAGATCGGTGAAGGCCTGGGTCCACGGAGTCACCTCTGCGCTGACCTCCACCTCCGCTCCGTCCACGACGGCGGCGATGCTGTAGCGCGCGCCTGGTGCGGCATCCGAGCCGGCGTCCGTGTCGAGGAAATTGGTGCTGTCGGTCACGGTGGCGATGGCGACGCCGTCGCGATAGACCGTGAAGTCGGTGCCTGTGAGGCCGGCGGCGGTCGCGCCGGTGACCTCGGTGGCCCTCAGGCGCCAGCTGAGGAAGACACCCTGCGGTGTTGCCGCGGCAACGAGGCCGCGGTCGAGATATTCGAGCTGCACTCCCCCGATCGGTGCCGCGTTGTCGGATCCCGGCCCCTGCGCCGCGGCCGGAACCGAGAGACCGCCGAAGGCGAGGAGGGCGCCGGTGGCTAGGGCAACGCACGCGGGAACTGCTGTTTTCTGTGCCAAACTCATCGTTGAATCCTCTGGTTGGAAAACGCTTTCCTTCCCACGCTAGGATCTTCCGGTGAATCCGTCAAGGGCAGGTGACGAGGAAGGGAGCAGCCGAAGCTACTCCCTTCCTCGTCGCACCGTCGTGGTTCTACGCGGTGTGGTGACCCGGCGAGTGCTGCGCGATAAGCTCCCGCACGGGCGCATGCAGCGGATGCCCCGCCTCCAGGCCGGTGATCGACGTCGTTGCCTCGCCCGGCTCCTGGGTCGCCAGGATCTCGGCCAGGGCGGTGACTTCGGGATCGTCCGCAGCGGTGAAGGACAGCGCCGCCTGCATGGCCTCGAGCAGCGCCGCCGGATGCGTACCCGTCTCCGCCAATTCGGCAGCCGGGCCGACGAAACGTTCCTTCCGGCTCAACTTCCGCAACGGTGCCCGTCCCACACGCACCACGGTGTCGGGGAGGTGCTGGTTCTCGAAGCGGCGCAGGATCTTCTGCACATAGGCCTCCTGCTCCGCAGCCTCGAAACCATGCTTGGATACCAAGAGCTGCTTGGTTTCCTCCAGCACGGCACGCACCTTCGCCGCTATCGCATCGTCCGCCATGGCATCGGCGATCTTCTCGACTCCCGCGGCGTAGCCGAAATAGGCCGCCGACGCATGGCCGGTATTGACCGTGAAGAGCTTCCGCTCGATGTACGGTGCGAGATCGTCGACGTAGGTGGCCCCGGGGATGTCGGGAGCGTTGCCCTCGAAGGGGGTGCGGTCGATGACCCACTCGAAGAAGGTCTCCACCGTCACGTCGAGGCCTTGGCCGGCAGCCTGGTTCGGGACGATGCGGTCCACAGCGGTGTTGGCGAAGACCGCCCTCGCCGTGAGGTCCGAGGCAGGGCCGTCGAACGCCTGCTCCACTTCACGGCGCAGGGTGTCCGTCGCGTTGATCGCGTTCTCGCAGGCCATGACCTGCAACGGCCGAAGATCGTCACTCCGCAGGGCGATCGCCTGGGCGATCACCGGCGCGAGGAACTTCAGCACGTTCGGGCCCACCGCCGTGGTCACGATGTCCGCCGTCGAGATCTCCGCGATCACGTCCTGTTCCTGCGACCGCGAGTTCAACGCGCGGTAGTTGTCCACCGTCTTGATCGTCGGCTTCTCACCGACCTCGTGGACCTCGTAGCTGGGCGTGGAGGCCAACTGGTCGATGAGGGCGTCCGCGACGTCGGCGAAGACCACCTCGTACCCGGCTTCGTGGAGCAGGAGCCCCACGAAGCCGCGTCCGATGTTGCCGGCACCGAAATGTACTGCCTTCACTAGGCGTTGACCTTCCCGAACAGGGCGAGGACCTCGTCGACCGACGTCGCTTCGTCGAGCTTCGCAACCTGGTCCTTGTCCGAGAACACCCGGGCGATCGCGGACAGGATGGACAGGTGCTCGTTGTTGACTCCGGCGACGCCCACGACGAACTTCACCTGCTTGCCGTTCCAGTCGATGCCCTCGGGGTAACGGACGATCGATACGGCCGACCGCTTGATCAGGTCCTTGGCGGCATTGGTGCCGTGCGGGATCGCCAGGAAGTTACCCATGTAGGTGGGTACGGACCTCTCGCGCTCGTGCATCGCTGCGACGTAGGTGGAGTCCACCGCACCGCGCTCGACCAGCAGTCGGCCCGCCTCGTTGATGGCGTCCTCCTGGGTGGTGGCCCGGCCGTTGAGGACTACGCTCTCCTCCGCGAGGACGTCATTGGCGCCGGAGGTTGCGCCGTCGGCGTCGGCGTCGGCCTCGGCCGCAACCGCTGCCGGCGTCGGGTTCTTCGGATCGACGCCGCTTCCGGCCGACGCGCTGGCACGGACCAGCTCCACGATCTCGTCGTACCGTGGGCTGTTCATGAAGTTGTCGACGGACACGTGGGTCGCGCTCTGCGTCAGGGGCTCGGCGCGGGCGGCGAGGTCCTGGTGCGTCACGACGACGTCGTAGTCGTCCTTCAGATTGGCGATGGCGAGGTTGGTGACCTTGACGTCCGGGAAGCCGGCCGCCTTGATCTTGTTGCGGAGGACCGAGGCGCCCATGGCGGAGGAGCCCATACCGGCGTCGCAGGCGAACACGATGTTCCGGATGGGTCCGTCGGCTGCGGAGGTGGAGCGGAAGTTGCCGGCCACGGAGCTCTTCTTGCCCTTGAGTCCCTCCATCTTGCTGGCCGCACCGGCGATGTCATCGTCGGTGGATTTGGAGGTCTTGAGAATGATCGAACCGATCAGGAACGACACCGCAGCGGCCATCAGGACGGACAGGGTGACGCCGAGGAAGCTGTCCGACGCGGTGGCGGCGTAGACGGCGATGATGCTGCCGGGAGCGGCGGGCGAACGGAGGCCGGCGCCGGTGAGGACGAGGGTGAAGATGCCGGCCATGCCGCCACCGATGACGGCGAGGACCATGAGGGGCTTCATCAGGACGTACGGGAAGTAGATCTCGTGGATACCGCCGAGGAACTGGATGATGATCGCACCGGGAGCCGAGGCCTTGGCCATGCCGCGACCGAAGATGGCGTAGGCGAGGAGCAGGCCGAGGCCCGGGCCGGGGTTCGCTTCGAGCAGGAACAGCAGCGACTTGCCGGTCTCGGTGGCCTCCTGCGTGGCGAGTGGGGTGAGTACGCCGTAGTTGATCGCGTTGTTGAGGAAGAGGATCTTGGCGGGCTCGATCAGGATGCTGGTGAACGGCAGCAGACCGTTGCTGACGAGGAAGTCGACTCCTCTTCCCGCGGCGTCGCTGAAGAGCGTGACCAGCGGGCCGACGGCGAGCAGGCCGAAGATGGCCATGATGCCGGCGAAGATGCCCGCGGAGAAGTTGTTGACCAGCATCTCGAAGCCGGGGCGGATCTTGCCATCCCAGATCGAGTCGATCTTCTTCATGAGGTAGGCGGTGAGCGGACCCATGATCATGGCGCCGATGAACATGGGGATGTCCGTTCCCACGATCACACCCATCGTCGCCGTCGCCCCGACGACGCCGCCACGGACGTCGTACACCATCTTGCCGCCGGTGTAACCGATCAGGAGCGGCAGGAGGAACGTGATCATCGGACCGACAAGGGCGCCGATCGTCTCGTTCGGGAAGTATCCAGCCGGGATGAACAGGGCCGTGATGAGACCCCAGGCGATGAACGCGCCGATGTTCGGCATGATCATCGCCGAGAGGAACGACCCGAACTTCTGGACGCGGACCCGGGCACTGGTGCCCGACCTCGCTTCTAGTTGTGTTGCCACGTTTCTTCCTTACCGTTGTCCCCGCAACTCTGCGGAGAGGGATGGATGGTCATCAGGGAGCGTCAGCTTCCCGATCTGGTGGAGATGCGCTGGAGCCATTCGAGGAAGAGCTTCAGTTCGGAGCTGGAGAGCTGGTCCGGATGCGATGACTGCAGTGCGGCATTGAGCGCGATCGCCGCCACGACCACGGAGGGGGTCCCTTCCGTGTCCGTCGTCGGATCACCTTCGGAATCCGTCGCCACCGCCGAGATCACGGCTTCCCGCGTCATGGCGGAGAGTTCGAGATTGCGCTTCGCGGCGGGTTCCGCGATGAGCATGAGGGTCACGCCGACATTGGCCGCGAGCATGCTGCGAGCAGCTTCATGTGGAGAGACCACGAGGCGGGCTGCCGCGGCCGCACGGGCCAGGACCTCCTCCAGGAAGGCTTCCGCGCTGGCCACCATCGACGGTCGGCGCTCGGGCCGGATGTTGCCGAACATCACCAGGTAGAGGTGCGGATGATCGAGCCCGAACTGCACGTGGTTGTCCCAGTGCATCCGGAGGTCCTCGATCGGCTGTCCCGATGCCGAGAGGTTCCGCTCGGCATCGAGGTATTCCGAGAAACCTTCGGCGACGACTGCGTCGAACAGGCCCTCCTTGTCTCCGAAGTGGTGGTAGAGCGTCGGTGCGGTGACCCGGGCCGCCTGGGTGATCTGCCGGGTCGAGACGGGCTCGCCGTTGGACTCGGCGAGCAGCGCGGCGGCGGCCCTGAGCAGCCTGGTCTTAGGCGCTGGTTCGCCTCCTTTTTTCATGCCTGCTACCGTAGCACCTATAGCAGCGTTATATGAAGTGGCTCACATTTACTTTTTGCTTCACGCGGCACAATGGTGCTAGACCGAGACCCATCACCGGCAAGGAAACGAGGACGTTCAATGGAGAATTTCGCAGGGGTCGGAGTCAGCCCCGGTCGTGTGATCGGCCCCGTCCGCCACATGCCGATGCCCGTCAGCGAACCTCCCGCAGGTGAACGCCATGACACTCCCGACGCCCCGGAGCAGGCCGTCGCCGCGCTCAAGGTGGCGTCGAAGGCTGTGCAGGAGGAGTTGAAGCGTCGCGCCGGGATTGCCAAGGGCGACGGGAAGGCCGTGCTCCAGGCGACCTCCCTCATGGCGGCCGACCCCATGCTGCTCAAGTCCGCCGCCAAGCTCATCAACAATGGGATGTCCCCGGCGCGCGCGGTCTGGGAGGCCGGCGCGTCGGTCGCAGAGATGCTCCACAACCTCGGTGGCTACATGGCCGAGCGCACCGCCGACGTGCTCGATGTGCGGGCAAGGATCGTCGCGGAACTCCGCGGCCTCCCGGCTCCCGGGATACCGGCGTCGGACACTCCCTTCATCCTCGTTGCCGAGGACCTCGCCCCGGCCGACACCGCCACGCTGGACCCGGGCGTGGTCCTCGCCCTGGTCACCTCGGGCGGCGGACCGCAGTCCCACACCGCGATCATCGCCCGCTCGCTCGGCCTTCCCGCCGTCGTCGCCGCCACGGGCGTGGAGGGCATCGACAGCGGCACCCTCGTGTTCGTCGATGGCGCCGCTGGAACCATCGCACTGAATCCCGGCTCCGACGAGGAAGCGGCAGCCGAGGCGTATAGGGCTGCAGCAGCAGCACTGACCGTCTTCGACGGCGTGGGCGTCACCTCCGATGGTCACGCGGTCCCCCTGCTCGCCAACGTCGGCGGGGCGAAGGATGCCGTCAAGGCCGCCGAGGCGAAGGCCCAGGGCGTGGGTCTCCTCCGCACCGAGTTCTGCTTCCTGGAGCGGGAGACGGAGCCGACGTCGGAGGAGCAGATCGAGGCCTACAAGGGTGTCTTCGACGCCTTCCCGGGCAAGAAGGTGGTGGTGCGCACGCTGGACGCCGGCGCCGACAAACCGCTGCCCTTCCTCACCGATTCCTCCGAGCCGAATCCCGCACTCGGCGTTCGCGGCTACCGTACGGATTTCACGTCCCCCGGCGTGCTCGAGCGCCAGCTGAAGGCCATCGCCGACGCTGCGTCGCAGGCCACCGCCGACGTGTGGGTCATGGCTCCGATGATCTCGACCGCCGAAGAAGCTGCCGACTTCGCGAAACTGTGCAGCAACGCCGGCCTGCAGACCCCCGGCGTCATGGTGGAGGTTCCCTCGGCGGCCCTCATGGCCGAGGCGATCCTCGGTGAGGTGTCCTTCGCGAGCCTCGGCACCAACGACCTCACGCAGTACACCATGGCGGCAGATCGGCAGCTCGGCTCGCTGGCGGCCCTCAACAACTCGTGGCAGCCGGCCGTCCTCCGCATGGTCAAACTGACCGTCGAGGGCTCGGCCGCCGAGGGGCATGAGAAGCCCGTGGGTGTCTGCGGCGAGGCCGCGGCCGATCCTGCCCTCGCCGTCGTGCTCGTCGGGCTCGGGGTCTCGACGCTGTCGATGACCCCGAGGGCCCTTGCCGGCGTCGGCGCGGTCCTGAACAGCGTGACCCTCGCCGAGGCCCAGCGCATCGCAGGTCTTGCCGTCGCCGCCAGGACGGCCGCGGAGGCCAGGGACCGGGCGCGCGCCGAGCTGCCCGTGCTGGAGTCACTCGGCCTGTAGGCGGCGGCCGGGACCAGGCGGCGGTTGTTGCCCAGTTCCTTCCGCTGCACATCGAGCTGACGCGCGCTGAGCAAGGGTGCCTTTCCTTCGAGGTGAAGGTCACCGGAAACCCTTTGATCTGGCAGGTTGATGAACAGTTCCAGGATGCGTCGTCGTTTCGGGCGCATCAGCAGCGAGTTGCCGAGAGCAAATGGGGCAAGGCAACTGCAAGATGCCGCTGGAGGACGTCAGCGCTTGTTGCTGGCCGAGTACGCTTCCGGCTCAGTGATCTCGAGGCTGCGAAGCTGGACCATGCGAGTGACAACGTCATCCGGCAGTGGACGGGCCGCCGAGAACCGTATTGTTCCCTTCGATCGCGAGAAAGCGCCAAGCGCGGGCACAATGGCCTCGATGACTGCTGGCGAGAACGGATAGACCGCGAGGTGCCGCGCCGTAGCAGCGACACCGAGGAGTGACTTTCCTTCAAGGATCAGAGCCGGAACTCCGTAGCTCACCCCGTCCACAGCCTTGGGCGCAGCTTCTCGTGCGACATCGATGAGATGTTGCAGGCAGGTGCGGTCGTGGGACGGCAGCACTGCCAGAGCCTCTTCGATGGATCCCACGGGGAGATCGTAGACCTACGCAGATTCGATGGAAAGGAGCCCCAGGCGGATCCATCTCGCCTCCGACTCGCAGACCGGACGGCTCCCGGCACGTCGCGTCGGCCTCAGAAGTGTAAGTCGAGAAGCTGTGGCGCTGGTGGATCTCTCAGGGACCATTTTTCCTCGGGGACCGAGGTCCTTGAAGGCGGCTGTCTCTCCGAAGAGTTCTTTTCCTGTGGGAACGAAACCGAGCTTGAGGTAAAACCCTTCCGGACTATGTTCTCCGCGTTCCCACAGCACAGAGATGCGCTTTACGCCGCGGTCCCGCGCCTCCTCCTCCAAGCCACGGACGGCAAACCGTCCCACCCCGCGACCCTGCGGATGCGGCTACATTGAGTCGCCAGATTCCGGCACGGAATGCTTCGATTTCATGGTCGGGATCGAAGTTTCCCATGATGAAGGCCAGTACCTCGTCCCCGTCGACGACGAGGCGTGGCCAGGCCGTGGGGTTTACGTAGGCTTCGGCGATCAATTGCACAACCGGCGCAACGAACGCTTCCTGTTCGGGCCGAAGCGTGATGCTGGCAGCCTTACCGAGGTTCTCCGGAGTCAGGGACGCAAGTTCCATGCACCGACGATAGGCCCAGTTGCGGTCACCCGCGGTCCTGATTGACAAACAGCTGATCGGGCATCCGACCCTAGCCGGCAGCGGCCACCTGCGCAGTCCAATCGTCGCGTGACGCGAGCAATGCAGTCCGTCCCAGGGCCGCTGCGCGCGGATCGAGCACCCGGAACAGCAGGACAGGACCGCGCGGCGTGGCGAGTTCGACGACGTCCGTACGAACCGTCGCGGACGCCCGGCGATTCCGCCTGTTCCATTCCAGTGACACGGTCGGTTCGATCTCGACCAGCTCGCCGTCGACCTCGTGGAACTGCCCTGCCTGGGGCGCTCCGTCGAGGACTGCGTCCGCCATGGCCGCAAGATACACCGGGTCGGCGACGGCGTCGTATACCCACCGCTGGCCGAGGGCAGGATGGTCGAGCGTCCCGACGAGATGCTTCTCCAGGCCTTCGACCGGCGCGCCGCGGTAGGTCAGGGGGACCTGTACGAGCGCACCACCGGCACCGATGAGCAGGGTCTCGACACCGACCTCGCCCTCGGGGTCGTCGAAGCGGAAGGAAGCCGAGCGTTCGAGTGCGCCGTCCAGCCCCTCGGCCCACGGTTGTTCCGCCAGCCATGGAATGAGCAGATCCAGCTTGGAGGGACGGAGCGTCACATCGTAGATAAGGGCCATGGGCACAGCCTAAGCGGCGGTAGTGTCGGCTGATCCTCGGCGCGGCAGGACAGCCACTCGCGCCGCTTCCGCGAACGCCTCCTCCCCCACCGCCCCGTCGGCGACGAGGAGGGACCAGGACCAGTCGAGGATCCCGGCCGGCTCCAGCCGCATCACGGTCCGGAAGAACGGCGCCGCACACAGCATGGGCGTTCCGGTGCTCCGGACGAACCAGGGCGAGTATCCACCAGGGTTGCCGGGCTCCTGCACCATGAGGACCGAGGCGTCCACCGACTTCATACCCAGCCAGGGTCCGGTGCTGCCCATGGCCTGCGCCTCATGGACGCGGACTCCGGTCCCTGGGGCCCGCAGGCGGTCGACGTCCGGGTCCGCCGCGACGACGTCGGCGCCGTCGAAGGTCGGTGCCAGGCGCAGGAAGAACCCACCGTAGCCGGCATCAGGACGGCCGGACGTCGTCGGGCTCCCGAATACCAGCTCTCCCCCACTGATGTTCCTCCACCTGCTGCGAACGGTGGTGCGGAACCACTCGACGCCGTCCACCGGCACCGCCTCCACGCTCCAGGTCCGCTCCTCGGAGAGGAAGGCCGTACCGTCGGCAGCGCACCACGCCAACTGCTGGCGCATCGCGTCCTCGCTAGTAGCGTCGTGACGCAGCCGCTGGGAGCCGTTGTTGTCCAGCTGCACGTACCCCTCGCCGCGGACGTAGGTGGGGCCGCCCCACAGGTTGACGGGGTGTTCCTGCCCGACGACGTCGATCGTCGCGACTGCGATCCCGAGGCCCCAGTGCCAGGGATGGTCGGCCGGTCGGTAGTCGGAAACGGTGCGTCCCCCGGGTGTCAGGACCGGATGCAGGAAGGGGCGCGGGGAATGCGCGGACGGCTCTCCCCCGCCGTCGAGCAGGACGCCGGCCGTGCGCCCATCCTGAGTGAGGACGTCGACGGCTCCACTCACGCCGTCGCACCGCCCGTATGCTCGCCGGTCCGCGCCTCGATGACGGGTCCGGCCAGGGAGCCGCGCAGCGCGGGCTCGGCGAGGTCGGCGCGGGAGATCCACCGGCTCTCGCGGGCGGAGGCATACATGCCCGTCACGATCTCGAGGGCTCGGCTCGGATGGGCGACGACCGCGGGCATCCCGTGTCCGGCGACGAGCGATGCGTAGATCTCGGCGAGGAGGGCATCGTGCCCGCTCGGGATCTCGTGCTGGGGCAGGCGCCAGGACGCGGCGGTGTCCTCATCGATGTGCGGCGCGGGGCTGATCTTCCACTGCGCATGACCGTGCCCGTACAGGTGCTCCAGCTCTATCGTCGCGTTCTCCGTGTCGATGCGGATCAGGCTGGACTGCCGTGGAGCGAGGACCGTCGAGACCACGGAAGCCACAGCGCCGGACTCGAAGACGAGGGATGCGTGCGAGAGGTCTTCCGTCTCGATGTCGTGCTGCAGTCGCCACAGCATCGCGTTCACCGACCGCCACTCGCCCAGGAGGTAGGCCAGCAGGTCGATCTGGTGGCTGCCATGGCTGAGGGTGGTGCCACCGCCCTCGGTAGCCCAGGTCCCACGCCACGGGACGGCGAAGTAGTCGGCGGTGCGGTACCAGTGCGTCTGGCACAGTGCGGACAGGGGCCGGCCCAGCACGCCGGAATCCAGCAGGTCCTTCACCCAGGCGGCAGCCGAACCCGACCGCTGCTGGAAGACGACGGCGAGTCCACGCTCCGCTGCCCGGCCGGCGTCGATCATGTCATCGAGTTGGCGCAGGCTGAGGGCCGCCGGCTTCTCGACGATGACGTGCGCCCCTGCGGCGAACGCCGCCGACGCCTGCTCGGCGTGCCCCCCTGGCGGGGTACAGATATGGAGGACGTCGACCTCCTCTGCGGCGAGCATGTCGGTCAGTGAGGAGTAGCGGGACGGCAGGTCGTACGTGGCGGCGAACGCCGCGAGATGCGTCTCCGAGGGATCGGCAGCGGCCACCAGGTGCACGGCAGTCGAAGCAGCGAGGGCTGCTGCATGGAGGTGCGCGACGCCCCCGGTCCCGAGGATGGCCGCGCGAAGCGGACGGGCCAGGGCGGCGTCCGCCTCGCCGTCTGCTTCCGCGAACGGCGCGGACACGTCGGCCGGACTCGGCAGGGGCACGGTTCCTCCATCGTCGGACAGGATTGCGATCTCGGGAACACTAGCAGAGAAAGCGCTTACCGGAGTGGCACGGCGGGCTGAAGCGGTTCATCCCATCATGCGACAATGGCCTTTTCCGAGGAATTCGAAGGGCGTGGCCGGATCGGCCTGCACCCGCACCATCAGGAGTACGAGCGATGTCGGCACCGGCCAGCAAGAGTCCCGCAACGCTGCACGACGTCGCCCGCGAGGCCGGGGTCTCCCTCGCCACGGCGTCGAGGTCCCTGAACGGCAGTGCGCGCAAGGTCAACGAAGCCTACCGGCAGCGTGTCGTGGAAGCCGCCCAGCGTCTCGGCTATACCACCAATCTCTTCGCGCAAGCCGTTGCCAAGGGCAGCACCACCACAGTCGCGCTGCTCGTCGCCGACATCGCCGACCCCTACTTCTCCAGCATCGCCGCCGGCGTCATCAACGCGGCGAGCGAGGAAGGGCTGGTGGTGACCATCGCCGTCACCGGTCGCAATGCCCAGCGGGAGCTGGACACCGTGCGGGCCCTGCGGGGCCAGCGCCCGCGCGTGATGATCCTTGCCGGTTCCCGGACCACGGGATCTGCCTTCGAGGAGCAGTTGCGCCTAGAACTGTCCTCCTTCGAGGACACGGGCGGCAAGGTTGCCTTCATCAGCCAGGACGCGGCTCCGTTCGCGACGGTCCTCCTCGACAACTACGGCGGAGCGCGCGACCTCGCAGTCGCACTCGCCGGGCTCGGTTATCGCGACGTCGCGGTCATTGCCGGCCCACCCGAGATCAGGACCGCGGAGGAACGGCTCGACGGCTTCACCGAAGGACTGTCGGAGCACGGCATCACGCTGCCGCCCGAGCGCATCATCCACGCCGACTTCACGCGTGACGGCGGCTATCGCGGCACGCAGGAATTGCTCGCATCGGGCGCGTCCGTGGACCTCGTCTTCGCCGTCAATGACGTCATGGCGGTCGGCGTCGTCTCGGCGCTGCGTGACGCCGGGATAGTCCCCGGTACGGGAATCGGCGTCGCCGGCTACGACGACATCCCTACCGTCCGCGACATCACGCCCGCCCTCACCACAGTCCGGATCCCGCTCGAAGACGTGGGCCGGCGCGCCCTCCAGCTCGCTACGGGAACCGCGTACGACGGCGGGACGGCCGGGGTCGGCGCGGGACCGGAGGCCATCCCTACGGAGACGATCATCCGGGGCAGCACACCACGGCGCTGATGGTTCAGGGCAGGGGGAGGTGCGGGTCAGGACGGCAGGACCGGGCCCGGCTCGGCCTTCTGGACCAGCAGTTTCGCGACGTCCTCGGGAGGCAGTTCGGCCACCTCCGCAACCGCGGCGATGTCCTCGCCGTGACTGAGCGCCTCGGTGACAGCCTCCTGCAGCATCAACTCGGCGCGGTCGAGCTCGAACTCGATGTCCTCCTTGTCCGCCGCGGCAACGCGGATCTTCTGCAGATAATCATTCGTCATCGCTGTGGAGTCCCTCTCACTCGATCGATGGACGGCTGCCCGCCGCCACATGCACGTTGCGAAGCCAGGATTTGGGCGCCGCGACGGTGACTTCGTCGCGATAATCCTAACCAGCTGTCCCTCGCTGTAGAAGACTTCCACTCGACCGAGGAAACCGTCATCCGCCCCGCTAGACTGGATACAGCGGATCGCCGGAAACGCGCGATCGTGGTCTAGCAGGAGGCCCGTGGCGCCAGTATCAAGCCTGGCATGACGTTCGAGGCTACTGATGGATCCACTACCCCTGTCCAGCGAGCTGGGTGCGACTCTTGGCCGCATCCGGGGTCTGGTACTGACGCAGGAGAGCGCTCAGCACGCCGTGGACCTCCTGGCCCAGGTCGCGCGGGAGACCACGCCGAGTGCGTTCGGTGCCGGTGTTTCACTCATTCACGCATCGGACCGGGTCAGCGTCGGCGCGACCGACGCGCTCGTCCGCACCGCCGACGACCTCCAGTACACCCTGGGTGAGGGCCCCTGTCTCACAGCGTGGTCCACGCGGTCCCCGATCACCATCAGGGACACCAGTTCCGATCAGCGCTTCCCCGGCTGGAGCACCGAAGCCGCGAAGGCGGGAGTGCGGTCATGCCTGAGTGTCCCCCTCCTCCGCGGACGTGAGTCCATCGGCGCCATGAAGGTGTATTCGACAATGCCAGGGGTCTTCGACGATGCCGACCGCGCCCGGCTGGAGAACCTTGCCGTGGCCGCCGCTACCCTCCTCGGGCATGTGCAGACCACCGAGGCATCGACGCGCATCAGCAGTGAGCTTCGGGCGTCCCTGCGTTCGCGGGACCTGGTCGGGGTAGCGAAGGGAATTCTCATGCAGCGCGAGGGGCTCACCGAGTACGAGGCGGCCGTCGCCCTGACCGCCCGCGCACGCGCCACCCGAGTCCCCTTCAGCCAGCTCACCGCGAATATCGTGAACGGCCATGGTGGCTCGGAGGAAAGTGAGGCACGGTGACCACCTTCCCGTTCGCGGAGCAACACCGGGCTCTCATCAATGCTGCCATTGTTGAGTCCGGTTTTACCGTCGGTGAAGTGTGGTTGCGCTATTTCTCGCTCAGTGGCGAGGTCGACGAGTACGAGATCGAGGCGTACCTGGCAGGTCTCATACCCCTGCCGCCGCTCGAATGCGACCTGCTCGCCCTCGCCGTGAACGAACTGATCGACGACCTCCCGCCCAGGCGGCGCGCCCCGTTCTGCGACGACATGATCCGTGCCCATGCCGGACCGGCTGACGGTCCACCGGAGTAGTGCCGCGGGCGCAGGCGGCCCGGACGTCCCCGGCCCGGGCCACGCCCCTCCGGGCCGTGCCCGTTCCGGCCAGGGTGTCGGACCGACGACATACCCTCGTCGCATGGCAGAACGACCGGGGTGGCACGGCATCCCACCCAGCACGGACAGGTATATCCCTCCGCTCCAGCTCGGTACCCCCGAGGGCAACATCACCGAGGCGGTGCGTTCCCCTGCGCTCTGGGTGGAGTTGGACTATCCCGATGGCTCCACGAGGACCATGAAGGGTTTCGCCATGGCGTGGACAGGGTCCGCGGTCCTTGCGCAGTGGATCGAATACTCGCGTGCCCGGGAGGCGTGGGTGGACGCAGCGCGGTGCCGACGTCGGGCGCTGGCTCCCCGGACGCCGCACGCCGCCTGACCCGGGCCCTTCCGCCGCCGCCACGCTCGTAGAGTGGTGGCATGGACCGGACGACGTCGAACACTGATGCTTCGTCCGTCCTCGCGTCCGCCCGCCCGGCTCCCACCGGAACTGCACTCCTCGTGGCACCCCGGAACGTCCTTCATGGCTAGGGCCGCCGGCTGGCACGGCCTACCGCCGACGACACACCAGTTCGTCCCGCCGGTCCAGCTCGAAGCGCCGACGAGTGGGATCACGGAATCGACCTCCCCTGCCCCGGCCCTGTGGGTGGACCTCGAGTACACGACGGGCTCCCGCCAGACGGTCCGTGGCTTCGCGATGGCCTGGACATCGACGGCGGTGCTGGCACAGTGGGTCGAATTCTCGATCGCCCGCGAGGCGTGGGTTCGTCCGGACCAGTGCACGCGGCGCGAGCTCCCGCGCCGTTCCGCTCCCGACGCGTGACGGGCACGGAAACCTCATGAACCATCGTTCCGGTATGTGTTATTGCCCCTCCCTGCTTCTTCCCCTACACTCACGGTAAGCGTTTTCCGAAACGCTAGGACCTATGCGAAATCGCCGGAACCAAGGAGTATCAATGTCAACGAGGACAATCGGGATCATCATGAACGGCGTCTCCGGACGCATGGGATACCGGCAGCATCTGGTCCGTTCCATCCTCGCGATCCGCGACCAGGGCGGGGTCCTCCTCTCGGACGGTACGCGCGTCCAGGTGGAGCCGATCCTGGTGGGCCGCAATGAGGCCAAGCTCGCGGAACTCGCGGCGAAGCACGGCATCGAGCATTACTCGACAGACCTGGACAGCGTCCTCGCGGACCCCACCTGGGAGATCTACGCCGACTTCCTGGTGACCAAGGCGCGCTCGGCCGCGATCCGCAAGGCCATCGCAGCCGGCAAGGCCATCTACACCGAGAAGCCCACCGCCGAGACGGCGTCCGACGCCCTCGAGCTGGCCAACCTCGCCGAAGCTGCCGGCATCAAGAACGGCGTGGTCCACGACAAGCTGTACCTGCCCGGCATGCAGAAGCTCAAGCGACTGATCGACTCCGGATTCTTCGGCCGGATCCTCTCCGTCCGAGGCGAGTTCGGCTACTGGGTCTTCGAGGGCGGCTGGCAGGATGCGCAGCGCCCCAGCTGGAACTACCGTACCGAGGACGGTGGCGGGATCGTCGTCGACATGTTCCCCCACTGGAGCTACGTACTGGAGAACCTCTTCGGCAAGGTCGAGTCCGTGTACGCCCGCGCCGTGACGCACATCGACGAGCGCGTCGACGAACAGGGCCTGCCCTACCGCGCCACCGCCGACGATGCCGCGTACGCCGTGTTCGAACTCGAGGGCGGCATCGTGGCGCAGCTCAACTCGAGCTGGACGGTCCGCGTGAACCGCGAGGAGCTCGTGCAGTTCCAGGTCGACGGCACGCACGGCTCCGCCGTCGTCGGCCTGTTCGGCTGCAAGATCCAGCCCAGGAACGCCACTCCGAAGCCCGTGTGGAACCCCGACCTCGAGGACACACACGACTACGACGCCGACTGGATCGACGTCCCCACCAACGAGGTGTTCGAGAACGGCTTCAAGACACAGTGGGAGGACTTCCTCCGCCACGTCCTCGAGGATGCACCGCACCCCTACGACTTCCTGGCCGGAGCCCGCGGGATGTACCTCGCCGAGCAGGGCCTCGAGAGCTCGCGTTCGGGGCGCCGGCTCGAGTTGGAGGACGTGCGCACCACTGCACTCCCCCTCGAGGACGCGGTCACCCTGGCATGATCACGCTCGTCGATGCGGCGGGGTCCACCTCCGCCGTCGAACTGAATCCCGCACCCGCCTTCACCAGGCCGGCCGCGCCGCTCGCCAGCAGGACAGTGTACGCGGCCGCGCACGTAGTTCCGCGAACCACGTCGGACAACGTGCCGGGCGCCCCCGCCGACCTCGACTGGGACGCGACGCTCGCCTTCCGCCACCACCTCTGGTCCTGGGGCCTCGGCGTGGCCGATGCCATGGACACCGCCCAACGGAACATGGGACTCGATCCCGCCGCGACGCGGGAGCTGATCTCGCGCAGCGCGGCGGAAGCCCGTTCCGTCGGTGGGGCCCTGGTTGTCGGAGTGAACACGGACCACGTGGATGACGCCGTCATCACGCTCGACGCCGTCATCGACGCCTACAAGGAGCAGCTGCACCTCACCGAGGACGCCGGAGCGTCGGTCGTCCTGATGGCCAGCCGGCACCTCGCGCGTGCCGCCCGGACGGCGGAGGACTACGAGCGCGTCTACTCCGAGGTGCTGGCCGCCGCTGGAGCTCCCGTGATCCTGCACTGGCTCGGCAGCGCCTTCGATCCCGAGCTCGGGACCTACTTCGGCTCGACCGACACGGAGGCGGCGTCGTCTACGCTGCTCAAGATCATCGCCAACTCCCCCGACAAGGTGGCCGGCGTCAAGATGAGCCTGCTGGATGCCGGGTCGGAACGTGCAGTCCGTTCGCAGCTCAATGCGCCCGTCAGGATGTTCACCGGAGACGACTTCAACTACGTGTCCCTCATCGGCGGCGACTCCTCGGGCTACTCCCACGCCCTGCTCGGCGCCTTCGCCGCCCTCGGACCGCACGCCTCGGCAGCGGTGCAGGCGCTCGACGCCGAGGACCACGATGCCTACCAGCGGATCCTCGGCCCCACCGAGGCGCTGTCCCGCCAGATCTTCGCCCGGCCCACGTTCTACTACAAGACGGGTGTGGCCTTCCTCAGCTGGCTCAACGGGCATCAGCCCGGTGTCGGGATGGTCGGCGGCCTGCATACTGCCCGCAGCCTGCCGCACCTCTCGGAGATCGTTCGCCTCGCCAACGAGTGCGGCGGGCTCGAGCGGCCGGACCTCGCCCGCGAGCGCTGGCACGGTTTCCTGCGGGTCAGCGGGGTGGCGGCATGACGACGCCGGATCCACGCCTGTCCATCAACCAGGCCACCATCAAATACGCACCCCTCGCCGAGGCCCTGCAGGTCACGGCCGACGCCGGGATCACGAGCATCGGCCTCTGGCGGGATTCGGTCGAGGCCGCATCACTACCCGAGGCTGCACGACTCCTCGCCGGCTCGGGGCTCCGCTTCTCGAGCCTGTGCCGCGGCGGGTTCTTCACGGTCCCGGAGGGTCCGGCCCGCCGGGTGGCCATGGACGACAACCGGAGGGCCATCGAGGAGACCGCGCAGCTCGCTGCAGCAGGAGCCCCCGGCTCTGCGGCCGTACTCGTCATGGTGGCCGGCGGAATCCCGCAGGGTTCCAGGGACCTGGTCGGGGCACGCTCGATGGTCGAGGATGCCCTCGCCGAACTCGCGCCGGAGGCACAGGCGGCCGGCGTCAGGCTCGCCCTCGAACCACTGCACCCCATGTATGCGTCGGACCGTGCCGTCATCTCCACACTCGGGCAGGCACTCGACCTCGCCGCTCCCTTCGCTCCCGCGGTGGTCGGCGTCGTCGTCGACACCTTCCACGTCTGGTGGGACCCCGAGCTGACGAAGCAGATAGCCCGCGCAGGGCGGGAGGACCGCATCGCGAGCTACCAGGTCTGTGACTGGCAGACTCCCCTGCCTGCCGATGTGCTGCTGGCCCGCCACTACCCGGGCGACGGGGTCATCGACTTCGCGGCCATCACTGCGGACGTGCAGGAGGCCGGCTATCGGGGCGACATCGAGGTGGAGATCTTCAACCAGGAGATCTGGGACACACCACCCGGTACGGCCATCGCAAGGACCATCGAAGGGTTCGGGTCAGCGGTCTCTCCGCACCTCCTCCAAGCGGGCGCTCGCCGGTAGCATCGGCCTATGGAATCTACCGAGGTCGTCCGGCGGTACTGGTCGTCGGTGTGGAGCAGGGACTGGCACGCCGTCGGGCAGACGCTCGCCGAGGACGTGGAGGTCTTCTGGCCCGTCACGCGCGAGATCATCCGCGGCCGGGACAACATGGTCGCCGTCAACTCCGAGCAACCCAATGGTTGGAGCATCGATGTCCTCTCCATCCATGACGCGGGCGACGTCGTGGTCTCCGAGGTCCAGGTGCCCCAGGAGGACGTAGGCATCTTCCGCGTCGTGTCCTTCTGGACCGTGGCCGACGACGTCATCACCTCTGGCCGCGAGTACTGGACGATGTACGGCGGCGAGGAAGGCCGCGACTGGCGCAGGAAATACGCCACGGTCGGCGATCCGCCTTCCTGACGGCATTCCTGGCGATGTGCGGCACTGGCGGGACTCGATCTCAGACCATAAGCTAAGCATGCTGATGATGATGTGGTCAGCGACCGTACGCACAATCTGAGGGAGGCATGATGAGCACGAAGGTCGAAGAAACCGTTGTAGTGAATCTTCCAGTGACGACCGTGTACAACCAGTGGACGCAGTTCGAGGAATTCCCCCAGTTCATGGGCGGCATCAAACAGATCACGCAGCTCAGCGACGATCGCCTGGAGTGGGTCGCGGAGATCGGCGGCATCCGGCGCCAGTGGGAGGCGAAAGTCCTCGAGCAGGTGCCCGACCGCAAGGTTTCGTGGGCTGCGACGGAAGGTGCAACCAACGTAGGCACCGTATCCTTCGAGGACCTCGGCGGGACCACCCGTGTCAATCTCGTCCTCGAGTACGAGCCCGAGGGACTCATCGAGAAGGTCGGCGACAAGTTGAACGTCGTCGAGAACCAGGCCAAGGCGGACCTGCAGAAATTCAAGGAATTTATCGAGTCCGAAAGCTACGCCACCGGTGCGTGGCGCGGATCCGTCGCCGGCACGGCGGGAACCCCGACTGTGGATGATGCTGCGGCATCACGCGGTGACAGCGGCAAGGCCGGCGTCTCCGGCAAGGTTGCCGCCGGAGTGGGCGTCGCAGCGGCGGCCGCGGTTGCGGGCGTCGCCGCGGCAGCTGCCGGCAAGAAGCACGACGAGGAGACCGCGGTCGAATCTGCCCCGGTCGAGTCGGTGCCCGTGGTCGACTCCGCACCGGTGGTGCCGGAGTCCACGCCGATCATGGTGGACGACGACGTCATCGATGTCGATCCTGTTCCCGCCGTCGACGGCGTCCCGGGAACCGGCGTCCCTTCGGACAGCGCGGGGCTCCAGGACGACACGTTCCTGGACGGCAACGCGACCGACCGCAGGGGCTCCCTCTAGCTCCACCTGGTGCAACGCAGTGGGCCGGATCCCCCGTGGGGATCCGGCCCACTGCCGTTTCATCCACCGTGACCCCGAGCCGGAGGGCTGGCATCGGGGTCGGAGCCCCAGCCGCAGCCCGGTCGGCATATCTCATCGGGAATCCGGCTTAGTCGAGCATGGCCGACAACCTCCGCTTGTGCGCATTAGCAGGACGTTCCGGATCAGGACATCCTTCAGCGTGTTGTCTCGGAAGGAGGAGCGGCGGGCAGACCCGGCAGGGCGCTCGCGCTCCTGTTCCTCCCACCGTTCGAGCTCGACGGAGACGCGGTCACAGTCGTCGGGTGTCTAGAGCCCGTCGGGCCCCGGTTCGCCGGTGATCACGATGCGTGTGACGGGCAACGAGGGGTTCGGCCCGAAGGCGATGCCGCTCGGCAGCCCCCCGTTCAGCACGATCTGCGCACCGAGGGCGGCGACCATGGCGCCGTTGTCGGTGCAGAGCGACGGCGCCGGCACGGTCAGGGTGATGCCCGCAGCGGCGCAGCGCTCGGCAGCCACCTCGCGCAACCGCCGGTTCGCCGCCACCCCTCCCCCGAGCAGCAGGTTCGAGATGCCGTGCTCCTGACAGGCGAGGACGGCCTTCATGGTGATGATGTCCACCACGGCTTCCTGGAAGGACGCGGCGATATCGGCGACCGGAATCTCGAGTCCGGCGGCCTCGTACTGCTCCACGCTGCGCGCGACCGCGGTCTTGAGCCCACTGAAGGACCAATCGTAGCGATGCGGTCCGGGCTCCTCCGCCGTACCCATGTACTTGGGTTGCGAGAGGCCGCGGGGGAAACGAATGGCTTTCGGGTCGCCCTCCCTGGCCAGACGATCGATGGCCGGGCCGCCCGGGTAGCCGAGGCCGAGAATGCGCGCTGTCTTGTCATAGGCCTCGCCCGCGGCGTCGTCGATCGTGGATCCCAGCAACTCGACGTCGCTCGCGATGTTACCGACGCGGAGGATCTCCGTGTGCCCGCCTGAGACGAGGAGCGCGCCCAGGTTCGGCGGCAGGCCGTTCGCGAAGGTCCCGCCGAGCATCCCGACGCCCACGTGCGCCACGAGGTGGTTGATGGCATACAGCGGTTTGCCCGTGGCGACGGCGAGCGCCTTGGCGGCGGAGACACCGACCATCAGGGCTCCCGAGAGACCCGGACCCGCGGTGACGGCAAGGGCGTCGATCTCATCGAGGGTGACCCCGGCGTCGTCGAGCGCCGCCTGCAGGGTCGGCACGAAAGCTTCGAGGTGGGCACGCGAGGCGATCTCGGGGATGACGCCACCGAAGCGCACATGCTCGTCCATCGAGGAGGACACCGTATTGGTCAGCAGCTGAGTACCGCGGACGATACCGACGCCGGTCTCGTCACAGGAGGACTCGATCCCCAGGACCAGGGGCTGCATGGCTGTCATGGCGTGGTGCCTCCGCCGTCCGACAGGACACGTCGCATGACCCAGGCGTCCACGCCGTCGCGGTAGTAGGTCTTCCTCGTGTGGATCTTCTCGAAGCCGAACCTCGTGTACAGCTGCTGAGCGCGCGGGTTGTCGGCACGGACCTCGAGCATCACGTTGTCGGCCCCACGGCGGCGGGCCTCATCGAGCAGTTCGGTGAGCATGGCCCGCCCGATGCCCTGACCCTCGAAGCGGGGAAGCACGCCGATGGTCTGGATGTCCGCCGTCGTGTCGATCACCATGACACCCGCGTATCCGACGGCCCGGCCATCGACCTCCGCCACGATGTACCGTCGCGTATCCGTCCGGGAGAACTCGGCGTAGAACATCTCGAGAGGCCAGGCGTCGGTCGGGAACAGCTCGTTCTCGAGCCGCCCGATCATCTCAATGTCCTCGAACGCGAGGTCCCGCAGCGTGAAGTTCACGCCGTCGCCCGCTTCCGTGGACCGGGGACCCTGGCATCGGAATCACGCAGGTACAGCGGCGTGGTGTCCGGCAGTGGCTCGCCGGCGAGCAGCCGCGATCGGGCGACCCGGCCAAGCGACACGGCGTCAGGGTCAGCGGCGGCGAACGCCTGGACCCCCTCGACGTCGTCCGGGTACAGGCTCGCAGCACGGCCCACCAGCGGCTGACCCTTCGGGAGGGTGCTCGCCGCGCCTACGTGTGGACCTCTCACCAGTTCCGGGAGCCGGCGGCCGGAGGAAGCGGGAGCTCGGTACGCCGCCCAGTAGACCTCTCCCCGGCGCGCATCCGTGCCGACGAGGAAACCGCGCCCGTCCGCGAGGACGCCGCCCGCCACGGCGTCGTACGCCAGCGCTTCGAGGCTCATGACTCCGTGGAGCGGGACGCCCCACACGAAGCTGAGAGTCCTCGCCGTGACGAGTCCGGCGCGCAGGCCCGTGAACGGACCCGGTCCCACTCCGGCGACGACGGCATCGAGGTCGGAGCCCGAGACACCGGCATCGGCGAGGATGCGCTGCACGGCCGGGGCGAGGACCTCGGCATGCGAGCGGGTGTCGGCACTGCTGAACCGGGCGACGACGACGTCGTCGTGCAGGAGCGCGACGGTTGCCGCGGCGGAGGTGTCGAGGGCGAGGAGAAGCACCGGTCCAGCCTAGTCGAGCGCCAGTGCCGGCTGCCGTCCGAGCCAGCGCGGACCGAAGCCTGAGAGGGTGACGCTGCGTACCTCGTCCTCGCCGTCGTCGTCGAACGTGGTGGTCAGGGCAGCGGGGAGACCCCCTGAACCGCCACCGAGGGGGCGCCCTATGTCGATGTGGAGCCGGCTTTCGCTCAGGTGCTCCACCCGGCCCCTTCCCCACTCGACGACGGTGACGTTGGCCGCCATGGTTGCCTCGAGGTCGAGATCGTCCACGGCGGCAGCGCTCTCCAGCCGGTAGGCGTCGACGTGGACGAGGCCCGGTCCGCCGCCCACCGCCGAATGCTGGCGCACGAGCACGAAAGTGGGCGAGATGATCCGATCCGCGACGGAGAGCCCCCGCCCGAGTCCCTGCGTGAACGTCGTCTTGCCGGCGCCCAGCTCACCGGACAGCACCAGCAGGTCACCCGGCCGGAGATGCACCGCCAGCTTCCCGGCGAGAAGCTGCAGCTGCGCGGCCGAGCGGACCTCGAACGCGGCGCTCCACTCAGGCATATCCATCAGCGGATTCCTCCCGTGGTGCCTCGAGGTACACCCTCTCCACGCGGTTGCTGATCCGGGTGACGATCTCGTAGTTGATCGTCTGGGCAGCGGCAGCCCAATCCTCGACGGCAGGCGAGTCCGTTCCGCCGAACAGCACCGCGCGCTTCCCCAGCGGACTGTCCGGGGTATCGACCAGGCCCGTGGTCCCGAAGTCGATCACGAGCTGGTCCATCGCGATCCGCCCGACCACGGGATGGATGCGGTTGCCGACGAGGACCGGCGCTCCCGTCGCGATGCGGGGCACGCCGTCACCGTAGCCGACCGGGATCAGCCCGAGCGTCGTCGGCTTGTGCGTCCGGTAGGCGTACCCGTAGGACACGCCTTGCCCCGCGGGCACCTCCTTGCAGTTCGAGACGACGGTGCTGAAGGTCATCACGGGTTGCAGGCCCAAATCGGCAGAGCCCTGGTCGGAGAAGGGTGAGAGTCCGTAGATGCCGAGTCCCACGCGCACGAGGTCGAAGTGGCAGTCGGGGCGGGAGAAGGTGGCCGGGGTATTCGCGAGGTGCCTCACTTCGACGTCGATCCCCGCGCTCTCCGCGGCGGCGACCGCTTCGCGGAAGGCCTGCACCTGCAGGTCGGTTTCGGGCCGGGCGGGCTCGTCGGCGACGGCCAGGTGCGAGAAGATCCCGACGACGCGGATCAGCCCCGCCTCCTGGTACTCCACGGCCCGGGCCAGCAGGGCGTCCCACCTGTCCGGTGTGCAGCCGTTCCGTCCGAGGCCCGTGTCGATCTTCAGGTGCACGATGGCGGGCCGCTCCAACTCGCGCGCGGAGGCGACGACGTGCTCCAGTTCCCAGCCGGAGATGCCAATGTCCAGCCCATGCTCGACGCCGGCCGTGAAGTCCGTGCCCGAGGTGTGCAGCCAGGCGAGGATGGGTGCCTCGATGCCGGCCTTTCTCAACGCGACGCCCTCGCTGACATGGGCGACCCCGAGCCAGGCCGCTCCGGCCTCGACGGCGGCGCGTGCGACCGGCACGGCTCCGTGCCCGTATGCGTCCGCCTTGACGACGGCCATGACGCGGGCAGGGTGCGCGACATCGCGCAGGTGCCGGATGTTGTGCCGCAGGGCGTCGAGGTCGATCTCTGCAGCACGCTCGGGGAAAGTCACCCCGCCATTCTGCCAGCTTGCCCCCTGCCCGCCCGGACAGGCCGTCGGCTTGCGCGGACCCGGACCGACCGGAAGGATCGACGACGTGTTCGATTCCCCGACCCCTCCGTCCGGCTGCGTCCTGCCGGCGGACGACGGGCGGCCGTGCGGCCGCGTCCTCGGTGACGCCCCCTTCGCGCTCTGTGCGGCGCATGTGGCCCTGGTGGCCGAATGGTCGGATGCGCTCTGGGGAACCACGGATCTGCTACCCAGCCCCTGTCGGGCCTGCGGCTCGAGGCTCGGTGTCCGGTATCCGTCCGGCTGGGCCTGCGCGGCCTGCGAGTGGCGCGTCGGCGACATCCTCGACGACGGCCTCCCCCCGCCGCGCGTCGACGTCGTCTACTACCTCCGCTTCCGGGACCGCATCAAGATCGGTACGACGGCGAACCCGCGACAGCGCCTGGCGAAGATCTGGCACGACGAGCTCCTGGCGTTCGAACGCGGCGACCGGCTGGTGGAACACCGTCGGCACGTCCAGTTCGCAGCCTCCCGCCTCGATCGGTCGGAGTGGTTCACCGTGACAACGGAGCTAGAGGAGCATGTTCGGTGCCTCTCCGCGGGCGTCGACGATCCGTGGGCGCTGTACGCGCGATGGCTCGGCGAAGCAGCGGCGCTGCGTGGCTGAGGCACTTCCCATTCCCCTCGGATGGAGGCCGCTATGCCTGATGACCCTGAGCACCAGGATGTCGCTAGGCGAAGTCGGCTTTGTTGATGAGGCCGTGGACGCCCACGGTCCTGTCCACGACCTGGGATACTGCGAAGTCCGCAGCGGCGGAAAGATAGGCGTACGCGATGGCGCGGTCCATCCCTCGATCATTCTGGAGGAAGTCCAGGGCATTGATAATGGCCCGCCGCATGGCCACGTTCAGGTCCCCGGTGACTCCTCCCCCAGCGAGACCGTCCGGATCGGAGAGCCCGATCGGTATCCATGCGTCCTTCGTCTCGCCGAAGGGGTACGTATAGGCAACCGAAGGAGCATTTCCTGATCCGGGCTTGCACACGGTGAGCCGGAACGTGCCGCGTAGTGAACCTTCCATTGCAGTCAGAGCGACTTCGCCGTCACCCATGCCCATATGCGGGTCACCCACGTAGAACAGCGCCCCGTCTGCCTTCACGGGTAGGTAGAAAGTGGATCCGGGGCCCAGGTGGCGGATGTCGATATTGCCTCCGCCGAGCGTGGGCGGTACAGAATTGGCTTCCGGTGATGTCAGTCCATCGGACTCGGCGAACGCGACACCCATCATTCCCAGGAAGGGACGTAGGGCGAACCTCACTTTCATGTCACCACTGGTCATCACTGCCTTGCCGTCTTCGATGGCCGTGAACACCGAAACGTTCCCGTAGTCCGAGGGGATACCTGATGCCCTGTTGTCAGTAGTGACGGGAGGCATCACTTCCTCGAGGGTGATGCCCGCCGGTGGTAGGACGTCCGGTTGCACGGCAAGGCCACCTTTGCCGTGCCTGCTGGATACCACGCCGTATGGCACGCGTGGAATTGCTTCGAGGGTCTCGATCTTCAGGACATCACCTGGTTCCGCTCCCTCGACTGCTACCGGGCCGGTGACGATATGGGGGCCGTCCTTGTCGAAGTTCCTGGGCGTCCTGTTGTACTCGGCCGCGATGCTCACGGCGTCCTGAAGGATGCTGCTTTCCGGCACACCGAGCCCACCGAAGTACTCGAGCGGGTTCCGTCCCTGGTCTTCGAGGATCCCCTCGTGGGACAACGCATCGATCGTGACGGTCTGCCCTGAGCGGATCGACAGCACCGGAGTGGCATGCACCGTAGGTACATACCCCCACAGGACGTCCTCCGGGGTCGACGCCAGGTACGCGTCGCCGGAGATGGTTCCACTGTTGGGTTGAAGGATCTCCCCGAACCCGCCCGACGGCGTGCTCCCCGCGGCCCCTGACGCGGTCCCCGCAGCTGAGGCGGTCCCCGAACCGCCGGGCGCCGCCGCCTGCGTACTGGTGCACCCCGTCGCCGCCGTCAGCGTCCCGAACGCCGCGACAACCCCCATGAACCTGCGCCTGCCAAGACCACTGACCAGGGTCTCCGCTGCATCCCGACCAAAATTGTCACTCACGATGATCTCCTCCACGCGCGTTGAAGAGCCGACCGTACCGAGTGCTCATTTCCTGAGGATTTCGGCCAGAAGTCCGAAAGGACCCAAGCGGTGAAGCCCTCGGTGTGGTGGGAGCCTCGAGCAGAGTGGCCGGACTGATGGACCGGGCTGCAATCACAGCTGCAGTCGGTGCATCACCCTTCCACCGTTTCCTTCACCGGGACGATGGCGAGTCCGCCATGACGCGTGGGGTTATAGCTGCAGCGATGCTTACCGCCGCCTGACCACAGACCGCCGAGAAACATTCACAGAAGGTTATTCGAGTCCACAGATCACCGGTAACCGCCGTGACAACATCGGATCCATGCCTCGCAGTCGGATATCTACTGTCAGGCACAATTCTTGGGACTTCCGTCCCACTGTCCAGGCGTTCATGCGCTTCTACGAATGAGCGGATGAGGATCTCTGCATCTGCGTCAGTCCACCGGACGTCCGGCTGGGCGTCGTCCACCTGGAAGTCGAGCCCCGCGTACTTGTTCGTCTCAACTTCCACGTCGTAGTCGGTTCGACTGGAGGGGGGCTCCAGGCCAAGTTGTGTCCTGGCGTCGGGGTCCTCAAATCTCCAGGCACAGACTGATGACTCTGCATTGGACGCAGCGTCGGGTGTGTCGACGAAAACAGCCGCACCGAATTCACCGACACCTGCCGCATTGGCTATCAACTCGCCGAAGATATCGCTGCACAGGGTGGGAAACGGTCCGTCGGACGAGACGTACTCGACCGACGGCGATGTCGTTGGTGCTGCGGCAGTGGCTGGGAGCGGGACCTGGATTGAGTCGGACGTGGCTATCGACGAGGGGTCCGGGTTCACCCCGGGTCCGCTGGAGCATCCCGCTAAAGCCACGGCGACCAACGTTGCTGGAAGGAGATGCCGTGCGGTTGCGAACATACCCACAGAACTTTCCAAGGTCCCCCACCTCCGCTGATGTCCCAGATAGTACACCTACCCCATTGGGGACTCTGCAGCTTCCAGCGTCGGGCGGCGCACCTCCAGGTGGCATGCGCCTGAACGACCCCCGGCAGGACCGCGGCGAAGCGTGCGGCCTCAGCGTGAAGGTCCGCTACGCACTCACTGCCGTCTAATCGACGCCCGGCTCCTCGACCTCACCGAGGTACTGGATGGTCAGAACCGGACTGTCCGTCCCGTCGGTCCCGGCGACCAGTGCGACGTAGACCTGCTCTCCCTCGAAACCGGATGCGACGTAGTCGTAGCTCTTCCAGGCAGGGTGTTCGGCGGCGCCGTGCCAGGCGATGTGTAGTAGCAGGTCCACCCACCCGGTATCAGCCGGCAGGCCCGTGAACCCCAGGGAGTCGATAATGGTCTTCTCGACGGCTACCGGGCACAGGAAGTACCTGCTGGAGGCGTAGGGGCTGATGTCTACCAGGGTCCCGTCCTCCAGCGCCTGGCGCCGATGCGCTCCCGCGTACTTCTCCGGCACCTCGCTGGTGACCTGATGCTCCAGCAGGTCGACCTGTTCGGTCGTGGGCATCCCTTCCGGATACAGGTACGCGTTCACGCGCGACGCCGGGTCGTAGGGTACGAACCATGCCGGCGCCTCAGGATCCTGACCGTCCGGGGCAGAAAAGTATGTCTCCTCCAGCACTGTGCCGTCGCCAAGCAGACCGATGGTCATCCGGTCGAGGTTCACTGCGCCCAGGTTCGTGTCGTATTCGGCGTCGGCGTGCCGAATACCCTTCCTGGCGAAGCAATAGGCAGCAAGTTCATGGGCGAAGGTGCGGGGGCTGTCCCATCCGAGTTCGAACTCCGCGGCCACCTCGGCCGCTACGACCGCGAATCGCTGCATGAAGTCAGCTGTGTAATGGCGCCGGTACGCCGAGGGCAGCATGGACACCACGTTCGCCCCGGCCGAGGTGATGTACCCCTGCACGTCCGTGCCGGCGGCCTCGATCGTGCGCAGGGCGAAGATGTCGTCGAAGATCCCGGACAGGACGATGGGTACCGACTGCCGTAGCGCTCCGCGGAGGAGTTGCGCGAGTACCAAAGCTTTCAGGCGGTCCTCGGGTGAGTCGTAGTTCGACGCCGGCAGCTGGCCGTCCTCGTCGAGCTGCATCCGGCCGATGCACGCGCCCTGCAGTTCGGGGCCGCCGAAGTAGCCGAACAGGCTCAGATCGATACCCTCGAGCTTCCGGCCCTCGTTGATCAGCTCGATCTGCTGGGGCGTCAGGTTCTGCGGGTCGATACTCGGCGTCACTGTGCTCCTTGATCTGCGGTGGCGCCAGACTAACAGCCGGGACCCATCATGGTGCGCGCGTTCATTCGGCCGTCACCTGATGCTGGGGAGGGTGTCCGGTGCAGGAAGCCGAGGAGCCAAGATTAGTAGTTGAAGTGCGTGGTCACGGGGGCTGGTTGTCCGATGGATGCCAGAATGCTAGCGGCGAGGTCACGCAGTTTCATGTTCCGGGTCGATGACGCCGAGCGCAGGATGTCCATGGCCTGGTCGTGGCTGCACCGGTTCTGCGCCATGATCGCCCCGGCGGCCAGATCGATAGTGGTGCGTGAGGTCATCGCTGCTTCAAGGTTCCTCGTGGCGTCGGTGAGTATCGCGATGCGTACTGCCAGGCGCAGCGACTTCGAGGCGTCCCGGGCGATACCTTCCGCAACAGAGATTCCCTTCTCATCGAAGGCGTTGGGTTCCGTGGAGTAGAAGTCCAGGCCGGCACTTGCGCCGTCGTCGAGCCGGACAGGGATTCCCAGCGCAGAGCGAATACCGAATGAGGCGATAGCCCGGCGGTACTCGGGAAACTCGGACTCTGTGAGGAAGTCCCGGATGTGGACCGTGTAGTCCTCCCGGGCGGCACGCAGGCAGGGCCCGTCATCGAAACCGTACTGGACCTCGTCCATCTGGCGGGCCCTCTCGCTGCTGCTGGCAACGGTGACTTTCGATCGGGGGCGAAGCAGAGTGATACCGCAGAACACCTCACCGTGAGACCCGGAGAACGCCGAAGCCGCGATTTCTGTCAGCCCTGTCAGGAACTCCTTGACGTCCTGGCTATCCAGGACCACGTCCTGCAACACGGCAGCAAGCGGTTCATCTTCGGTTTCCCGGCCAAGCTCTTGTTCATCAGGCATAAACAGGCACCCTACATCAGGCCAGAACGACGAAGCTTCCCCAACGATCCCTTGAGAAATTACGTAGTCCTCGGTGGGCCGACACCAATAGCCACTAGGACGACAGCGGGAGAGTACGCCGGCCCTCAGTGATGAAGTGGATGCCAACGCCGCGCTATTCGCCGAAGACGCGTGCAGCGGGTCGGTCAGAACTAAGCCGGAGCTGCGAGCTGCCAGTTCACCCCGAAGCGATCCTGTACCCAGCCGAAGGGCCCGAAGCCGTAGTCACCGAGCGGCATGTGCTCGCGACCCTCAACCGCCAACGCGGTGAATAGTCTCTGCTGCTCATCGATCGAGGGGCAGTCGATCCACAGGGAGATAGCAGGACTGAAGTTCCACTCATGAGTGAGCGCACTGTCGCTACAGCGGAACTTCTGGCCGGCCACTATGAACTCGGCAAGAAAGATCGTGCCCTCATCCCCGAAGTCACCGAGTCCGCGACGTTGCTCGAAAAGGATCTGGCCGTCGTCGAATAGTTCCACGTACATGATCATTGCTTCAGCAGCGCTACTACCGGTGGCAGGTTGAAAGGTCAGAAATGGTGTTGCCTGCATCGTCTTGGTCTCCGTTCAACGAGATAGTGGTCAAATCATGTGCCCGATAGGTCAACCCCGGTACCGCCTGCGCCGTCGGAAACGATGGTTGCGCCATCGACGAGCACCGAGGTCGACGCAGCCTGGTCCGGAAGACTCGGTAGCATCACGATTGGGCGGCGTCGTGCACGAGGATGGCGATCTGCACCCGGCTGGTGACGTCGAGTTTGGTGAACAGGCGTGAGACGTGGGCTTTGACTGTCGCCTCGCTCATGAACAGGGCCGCAGCCACCTCGGCATTGGAGGCACCGGCCCCGATCGCGGCGGCAACCTCACGTTCGCGCTCGGTGAGCAGGGTAAGCCGATGCGCGGCCATCCGGTGGCGTTCTGACGCCTGGGCATCGTTGAAGTGGGAGAGCAGCGTACGGGTGACGGACGGTGAAAGGATCGCCTCGCCGGAGGCGACGAGGCGCACGGCATTGATGATGTCGGCGGGCGGGGTGTCCTTGACCAGGAACCCGCTTGCGCCGGCCCGAAGCGCGTTCATCACCTGCTCGTCGGCTTGGAAGGTGGTCAGCACGATCACCTGCGGCGGTGGGTCGAGCCGGCGCAACTCGGCCGTGGCGGTAATACCGTCCATCTCGGCCATACGGATATCCATCAGCACCACATCGGGTCGGTGCTCGCGCACCGCCGCCGCGGCGCGGACGCCGTCGTCCGCTTCACCTACGACCTGAACATCCTCGGCCGACGACAGAATCATCCGCAATCCAGCACGCACCAGCGGGTCGTCGTCGACCAGAAGTACCTTCACCGTCACCATCGCAGCTCGGCGTCCACCACGAAGTCCCCTGAGCCATCGGGGCCGTGCACGAGGGTGCCGCCGGCCAGTGCGACCCGTTCCTGAAGCCCGAGCAGACCGGCACCCGCACCTGGCAGTGCCGGTCCGGCGTGGGCGTGGAGCGGCTCGCGGTTGCGGATGCTCACGTGCAGGCCGGCACCAGGTGCACCGGTGACCCGCACCGTCGTGGCAGTGCCATTGGCGTGCTTGCCGATGTTGGTGAGTGACTCCTGCACGATGCGAAAGGCATCGCGTCCCAGTCCGCTCGGGACCATCTCGGGGTGTTCGACGTGCATCTGGAAGTCGATGTTCGCGCCGGCTCGGCGGGATTCCTCGACGAGGCGCCGTATGTCGGACAGGGTCGGCTGTGGAGCGGGTGGCCCCGACTGCTGGCCGGGTTCTTCCCGGAGCAGTCCGATGACATCGCGTAACTCCTCGAGCGCCTGGCGGGCGGTGGAGCGCAACAACTCGGCGGTCTCGCGGATCTTCGCCGGTGGCAGGTCGGGCCGGACCTCCAGCGCACCAGCGTGCAATGCCAGCAGGGAGATGCGGTGGGCGAGTACGTCGTGCATCTCCCGGGCGATCCGGGTGCGTTCCGCCATTCGCGCAGTGTCTTCATGCAGACGCTGATCGGCTTCCGCCCGCAAGGCACGCTCCTGCAGGGTGAGGAGAAGCTGCCGTCGGGCCCGGATGAACATGCCCCACGCGGTAACTGCGAGGGCCAGTGGAGTGACCTGCAAGAACACCGTCAGGGGGTCGGTGGTAGGGCTGTAGGCGGCGAAGAGCAAAAGGGACGGGATCCACAGCACAACAACGAGAAGCGACGACCGGACCGGGCGATGCACCGCGAGGGAGGACAACGCCAGGAGCCCTGCTGGCGTTGCAGAACTCGAGAACGTCCCCAACAGGAGACAGATGAGCGCGACGGCGAGCGCCCAACGCCGCCGCCACCACAATGAGACGCAGGCCAGCGCTCCACAGGAAACGTCGACGGCAACCTGCATCGCCGACAACGTCTCGGCGCTGTCGCGCAGATCCGGGCTCAAGAAGAGCGCCCCCAGCACGGCGCCGACACAACAGGCGACGGCGTCGACGGCCCTGTCCCGGCCGGTCCGTACGCCGGTCGAGTCCAAGTGGGGCAGCGTGCTCGGGGCCAGCAGTGACGCCGGCCGCACGAGCTCGACCCACAAACGGGGCGGCGACTCGGACATGAGCCCAGATTAGAGGCTCCTTGGCGGGAACAACAGCGACCAACGTCGATGCGACTGCGACGAAAGGCGGTACCCGCTGGGTCCATGAGCCGTCCTTTCGGACGAGGAGTCCTAGCCTGCCGGCCGATGTGCGGTGCCCTCCCCTTCAGCCACCGTTGAGCCATGAACACAACAGCTGGTCGAGGGCCGGCTACCTCAGCCGGCACAAAGGCGTTTCGAAACCGTGGACGGTGACCCAGCAACTCCCCGCGCCACATCGGCCGATCGAACAGAATCAACCAAAGGAACATGAACATGTCACTGCATGCCGCAACCCCCCGCCAGACCGACCGCCATCCCGGAGCCCCGCTTCCCGGAAAAGAGCGACCCACCGAGGCAGAGTTGCCTACCTTCCGCTTGCACATGATGCGCGGCGGCTACCTCCTCATGGCAGTAGGCCTCGTCATCGTCAAATGGCCGCTCCTCCTCCAGGCCGCGTCGTTGCCCCTGATGGACGGCGTAGTCCTCTGCCTTCTGACAGCCATGTCACTCCTGGCACTCCTGGGCCTCAGATATCCCATCAAGATGCTGCCGATCCTCTTGTTCGAGGTGATCTGGAAAGTGCTCTGGCTGGGCCTCGTAGCCCTGCCCCACCTCATTGCCAACGACATGAATAAAGCCACTTCCGACATGCTCTTCAGCATTCTCTTCGTCTCCGCCATCCTGGTTGTCACTCCCTGGGACTACGTCTGGAAGCACTATGTGAAGGCACATGGAGACAGCTGGGGTCGAACCGCCTTACGCCGCGGGTCGAGCCACTCGCCCAGGTAAATGAAGAGGCGCTTCCACTCAGCCCATGTCGCCCGTCCTGGTTCAGGCTGGGATGACGATGACCTTCCCTGAGATGCGACCGGTGCTGGCCTCGGCATGGAGGGCGGGCAATTCCGCGAGCGGGATCCGGCGTGTCACCTCGACGGTGAGTGCGCCGTCGTCGACGAGGGACACCAGCTGAGCGAGCCGGTCACGGTTGGGCAGGACGAACACCGTCCGCGTTTGCACCCCTCTGGTGTCGTCGCCGGGCGTGGACATGAACGCTGTGGTACTCACGACGATCCCGCCGTCGCGCACGGCGGCGACGTACTCGGTGAATTGCTCCGGATCGATCGGTGCGAGGTTCAACAGCACGTCGACCTGCCCGTCGAGGGCGCCGAGCAGGTCCGTATCGGTGTGGTCGATGATCTGGTCCGCGCCGGCTGCGCGGACGGCATCGATGCTGCGCGGGCTGGCCGTGGCGATGACGTGCACATCTGCTCTTTTGGCGAGTTGGATGGCGTATTTACCTACGACGCCGCCGGCGCCGACGATCAGGACCCGCTGGCCCGCCTCGAGCTCGCCCTCGTCGAAGAGCGCCTGCCACGCAGTCAGTGCGACAGAGGGCAGCGCCGCTGCATCGGCCAGCGGGATACTCGTCGGGGCTGCGACAACAGCGTCCGCCGGTGCTAGGACGTACTCGGCTGCTCCGCCGTCGCGCTCCATCGGCAGGAAGGCGATCACCGGGGCGCCTACCGCCAGCCCATCCACGCCCGCGCCCACTGCGTCGATGGTGCCTGAGACGTCGTAGCCCGGCACGTGTGGCAGCTCGATCGGGATCGGAAGGAATCCGGCTCGCATGCCATTGTCGGCCGCGTTGAACGCGGACGCCTCAATGCGCAGTCGTACCTGCCCGGCAGCCGGAGCGGGCTGCTCGATCTCGCCGTACTGGAGGACCTCAGGTCCGCCGATTTCCTGGAACTGAATTGCCTTCATAGTCTTTCCCTTCGTCATGTGCTTCAAGTTCGAAGCAGATAGGAAAAGCGTACACCACTTCGAGTTCGAAGCAACCCCCTATGATCGAACGATGACTGAACAGCCTGCTTCCCTGACGCCGACACAACTGAGCGCCTATTTCGCCCTGACGGAAGTAAGCAGCCTCCTGCGCCCCGCAGTCGAGAAACAGCTTCGAGATGTCGGCGCCCTGAGTTACGTCCAGTTCCAGCTCCTGGCGCGCCTGGGCGACGCCGTCGACGGCCGCTCGCGTATGACCGACCTCGCCGACGGGGTGGTCTACAGCCGCAGCGGCCTGACCTACCAGGCCCAATCGCTCGAGGAGCGGGGTCTGATCACCCGCTCCCCCTCGCCCGACGATGAACGCAGCACCATCGTCGCCATCACCGCTGCAGGCAGGGACGTACTCCAGGCGGTATTCCCCGGGCATATCGAAGCCGTCCGCGAACTGCTCTTCACCCCTCTCAGCGACGACGACGCCAGCGACCTTGCTCGCATCCTCGGCCAGGTCAGCGCCCACCTGCGAGCAGCTCCACCGCGCTCAGCGGCCCGCCGGCGGAAGACATGATTCCTGCGGCAGCCGGGAATGAACGAGCGGGGTGAGCAGACCTGCATGTCGCCGCCGTCGGCCTCGGCCGATGTCGAGGATGCTGGTGCCTTGCTTCCGGTCTCCGCTCGCGGCAGCAGAAGTTCCGCACCTGACCCGTTGACCGACCCGCCTACCTGCACAACACCCGCCCGCAAGCGCGCTGGTTCCGGCTAGGACTGTTGGGGCGTCCAGCCCAGCGGTAGCGGCCCGTCCATGGTCCCCCGCTCGGTATCTGCCAGTGCTGACCAACCCTGTGCTGCTTGCTGTGTGCGGAACGCGCCTTTTGCCAGACGAAGGCCGACGTCGGAATGGCTCATCCCGGGCGCTCCGCCCCGCCGGGTGGACGCGCGGACACTCCACCGCTTGTCGGCGAAACCACCTCCGCGGAAGACCCGGTAGTTCCCGTACCGCGCTGGGTCAAGGAAATCCCAGCACCACTCCCAGACGTTCCCGAGAGTGTCGTGCAGCCCGAAAGCGTTGGCCTGCCGCAACCCGACCGTCTGAGGTTCTTCCACCCGATCATCGGCAGTCCATGCAATGAGCTCGAGTGGCCCGTAGTGCGGCCCATCGGTACCAGCACGGCAGGCATATTCCCACTCGGCTTCCGTCGGCAACCGGTACCCGGAAGCGCCGGTCTGCCATGTCGCACTGCCCTCATCCAGTACGTAGGCAGGTTCGAGCCCATCCATCATCGATCCCGTGTTGCAGAACCGGATCGCGTCCATCCAACTCAGGTCCACCACGGGCGAGAAGACAGCCGATTCACCAGGGCCCATTACCTGCGCGTACTGATCCCTGGTGACCGGAACGACACCCAGCTCGAATGGCTCGAGCTCCACGGACCAGTGGCGTCGGCGCCGTGCGTCATGCAACTCCACTTGCCCCGCCGGCAGCAGACGAAAATCGGGAGCAGTCATTCCGCAATGCTCCACGGAGTACGACAGCACGACAAGCCACCGATCAGCCCACACCAGAACCTGTTCGATGAGGGATCCTTCTGCGGGACGGAGCAGGCAATCAATTCGCGGTGAACCGGGTGAATGCCCAATTTTGAAGCTCGGGGTCGCGTGCGGCTTGAACCGACGGTTGTCTGCGAGTACGGGGTGAGCCGGGAACCTGTCTTCGGTGTTCCTTCGCTGTTCCTTCGCGGGTATAGCCTGCTCCGGTTTAGTCCTGGTGATCAGAATCGATACAGAAGCACCGGAACCCGCTGGGGGACCGGGAACACCACCGGCACGTCTCACGGAAAAAGGTCTCATCATGGCACGCATCTCCCGCACCTCCGGCCTCTCGATGAAGACCACGTCCGGTAAGGTCCTCGCGTCCGTCGCGTTGCTCGGCGTGGCAGCATCGGTGGCGGGCCTTGGCACTTACGGTTCCTTCACCTCGACGACGTCCGCCAGCGAGACGGTCACCGCCGGCACGGTCGACGTCCGGCTCGGTGCTGCGGGCACGGACGCGAATCGCCTCACCATCGCCGCTACCGGCGTTGTGCCGGGCGACACGATCCAGCGCGCCGCGACGCTCACCAACGCGGGCAACCAGAACTTCGGTGGCGTGACCCTGAGCACCACCGCTACCGGTACGGCCTCGAAGCTCACCAGCGACCCGGTGAACGGCCTTCAGGTCGCCGTCGACGCGTGTAGCCTCCCCTGGACCGAGACCGGCACCGCGCCTGCCTACACCTACACCTGCTCCGGCTCCGTCTCTTCGGTCCTGCCGTCCCGCGCGATCATCGGCACGGATATCGTTCTTTCGAGCCTGCAATCGATCACGACGTCGAGTGCTGACTACCTGCGCGTGACTGCCACGCTGCCTACGGCTGCGGACAACTCGTTCCAGGGTTTGACGAGCAGTGTGAACTTCGCATTCACCGCCACCCAGCGCGCAGCCACCAGCCGCTGATTTCTGTCAGTCACCGCGTAAGCCACCGCAGGTGTTCCTCCGGAGAGATTGCGGTGCTCCACCGATGATCGGTTCATCACGCGAAAGGACGGAGAGGGCGGTGGCGCTGACCGATGATGCGCCGGTCGCCGACGGGCTGGCGGGACAACAGTGGTCCGGACCCAGGGTGACGCAAACGAGGCAGTGGAGCCGTGGCTCGCAACTCTTGAGCGTAACTACATGCAGGAGGATGTGCCCTCAACCCGCCCCACCTTCATGCACACCTTCCACCGGCCGTCCCCCATGTTGAATCTTGAGGGAAACTTCGAGTCCTGCTCGGCGTCCGAGCCGCTCTCACCCATGAGACTGGAGGGTATGACCACGTCCGGCGCCTCGACCAGTGACAGAACCAGGGGACGAGCACGCTCGCCGTGGTCTGAAGGGCGTCGCTGGTTCACCATCATCCTGGTATCCGTGACAGCACTTATCGGTGGACCCGCACTCGCGCAGGCTTCCTTTATCAACACCGCCAACGCCGTGGCGACGGTAGGAACCTATGACATTCCCGCGTCGGCGTCCATGTCAACCTCAGTTGACTGCACCAAACGAGCCAATGAACGCACGATGACCATCACCATCACAGGCTTCGCCCGCGTCGATAAGGCCACCTCCTACACACTTACCTTGAGCGAGTCCGGCACGAACTCCGCGCCCACGACGATGAACCTCACCGCGACTCAGACCACCGCGACAATCAGGCAGACCACAACCCCATCCGCATCCGGCAGATTCACCCTCAACCTCACCGCGCGAGTCGGGACATGGGTCAGCAACACATCCCTCACCCAGACCCTCACCTGCCCCTGACCCCGGCAGTTCCTGAAGTTCATGCCATCGGAACTGGTTGGGTCACGCCCGGCGCCTGTGCCTGCGTGCCCGAGTTGCGTGATCATCGCGGCGAGGCGTCGTAGGACTCGGGCGGAGCGTCAACGCCTGCACTCCGAGCGCTTTCTCCGGGTGCACGCTCGCAATGCTCGACGACGAACTGCCATCAGGAGGCCTCGCAGCCCCGGCACCCCTACGGCTGCGCGGCCAAAGGTCATGCCGGGACGGTGAGCCCCTGCAGCCAGGTTCGCCAGGCAGGTTCTTCGCGCCGCACGTAGTCCTCCGCGTCGGCGGAGAACAGGTACGCCCGCACGCCCGCCGTCGCTGTGCTGTCGCCCTCGGCATAAGCGAAGATGCTCAGCATCCCGGGCACCGGCGCGGTGAGCCGGACCAGCGTCTGCCGCTCGGCAACACGCTCGACCCTGCCGGTAGCACCGCGCACCTCGACCGTCTCACCCTCGGCGCCCAGCCCAAGCGCATTGCTCAGGGTCACCCAGATCGCCTGCGCGTCGCCGGGGTGGGAGGCCGTGGCCTCGAGCAGTGTGGCCTCCTGCCCGGGGAAGTGCGAGAGGTAAAGGCGCAGGTTGTCGAAGAACGGTATCCAGTTGGGACCCATGTCCTCCCAGAACTCCGACTCCCAGGCGGCACCGGTTCCAAAGCCACTGCTGGTAACGCGCACGACGCAGGTGCCCCCGGATTGCGCCTCGACGAGGAACTCCGACGTGAGGGGGCTGAGCGCTTCCGGGTCCTTGCCCATGAGAGCGGCCCAGTCCTCCTCGTAGACGAGACGGCGCGGCGGATCCCAGCCGGTGACCTGCCCGTCCGAACCCATCTCAGGACCCATGGTGAAGTGCAGGGAGCCACCCTCGCGCTCCTCCATCTCGGTCGGCAGGAACCAGGCGCTCATGCCCTTGGCGGTGGCGATGGCCTGCCAGACCTGTTCCGGGGTCCCGGGGACCTCGACGCTGAATTCCAGGCGGTACGGGACGTTCGGGATAGTACTCATCGGTTCTCCTCAACAAGGGGGTGTGCGGCGACGACGAGCCGGTGTGGGCGCCCGTCGTCATGGTGGTAGCGAGCGGCCAGGTCGAGCACCGCGGCGGTCAGGTCGTCGGCGAAAGCAGCCCGGTCGGCGGCCGACCGGAAACCGATCTGCGTATCGATGGTCAGCGTCGGCAGACCCTTACCGGACGCACCGGCCCTGCGTGCCAGGGCGCCGACCTCGCGAACCAGCCGGCCGGCCAGCGCCACGAGATAACCCGCCGACAGGTGGTCGCCGTTGGAATCCGGATCAGCCGCGGCCGCACTTACAGCCGCCGGGGACACGACGTACGACGCGGCGGTCGCCCGCAGCACCCGTTCGGTGATGCCCCCGTGACGGCGCTCCTCGACCAGCTCGAGCAGGCCGTGCGTCTCGAGCGCCTTCAAGTGGTAGTTGATCTTCTGGCGTGTTATGCCGACTCGGGCGGCGAGCCCGGCGGCGGAGTCTGGAACGGCCAACTCGCCGAGCAGTCTGGCCCGGACCGGATCCAGCACGGCGGCAGCTGCCTCCACGCTTTCGATAACTTCGACGTCATGCATGTCACCATCGTGATCTTGACAATAAAAGTTGTCAAGGCCTCGGCTCCCTTATGTCATAGTCGCTTGTGGACATCTGGTTGGAGGTCGGGTGGCAAGTCGACCGAACCGAAGGATGCCGCGACGGTCCCGAGGTGACCGAGGCGATCGAGGCGACCGAGGCGACCGAGGCGACCGAGTGGAGGCTTACTGCCGTGCCTGATGGAGACGCTCATCCAACGCCTCGAGATCGCCGATTGCCGCCCGTAGCAGCGCTTGCTTGTCACCCAACCCGGAATCGACCTGCTCCGCCGGCAGGATCGTCGGGGTCTCCCCCGGTGCTTCCTCGACGGCAGAGAGGATCTCGACTACGTCAGCTGCAAGGGTTTCCCTGACCTCCTCGAGCGAATCGAGCTCGTTGTGCATGGGAGGAGGGCTTTGCGCATGCGGGTCGTGAAGGGACATGATCGGGTCTCATTTCTGTGGTGGGGAGCGCACGAGGGGCACAACCACCGGACAGACGAGTTGTTGCCCAGCGTGCTGTGCCCGTGTGCACCTTCGTCGTTTCCCCACTGTCAACCGTAACGGCCCCATCGACCACGCCATTGCATCCCTGCGTCCCGGCATAGGTGACGGGTTCCGATGCGTGTTCGGAGAGGGCGGACCCAAGACTCTCCGGTTGGATGCAGAGCTCGCCCTTCATGTGGGCACTCTCGTACCGATGGTGAGAAGCCGCATCCGCGGCGGGCTGCACAGGTTGGCTGCTCGCCTGAACGAGAAGACGCGCCTTCAGTAGTGGGTATCGCTCAGGTGTGCCGCGCCCGGCCATGGCGGTCCATCGCCACGGTTTTTGGAGGACCTCCTTGCTCGGCGACGGGGTCCTCGCTGCTTCTGAGCAGAGGATACGGTGGGTACGGGGGAGAAAGTAGGTGCACGTGGATACATCACAATGGACGACCAGTCGCTTATTGAGTACTGCTGCCCGAATGAACGACCACCATCAGGACCAGCGTCTGACGGACCTGGACATCACGCATGTAGGCGCGACGACGTTGGAAGTCCTGTCGGACAATGGGCCGATCACTCAGGTGCAGCTTGCCACTTTGGTACATGTCCAGGCTCAGAGCATCGGGCGAGTTCTCGAAAGGCTCGAGTTCAAGGGACTGGTATCCAGGACGCGTGACGCCTTGGATTCACGGTCGATACGAACCCGCATTACGGCGAGAGGACGAACTCTTCTCCACCGCATCGATCAATTGACCAACCCCCCGGCTGAATCGTCTGCGCTGTCTGATCAGATCCTTCGAAACCAACTGATCGCCGTCATCAAGCGGCTTGAAGCTACTCCAGCCTGACGAGGACTTCCATGTCCCCCGATGAGGGGCGTGTCCTCAGGAGAAGCTGCCAGTTGCCGGGCGGGTCTAGTCACCACCACAGCGCTGTGTTGAACTGGACTGCGGCACCACCAGGTATGAGACCCTAACTGGTGCAGCTACAACAAGTGCGGAGCGCCGAAGTACGGGTGCGCCGCACTTGTTGCATGAAAAATGTCCTTGTCCCCGCGAGGAGCGGTCGTAGCACGTGCCGGGGCGGTAGCTGGTGAAGGCTTCGCGTCGGAAGCCGAGCTACTTGCCGCAGACGAGCCACTTCATCATGGAGTGACGTCTCAATGACGTCGGAGTGAACCACTCGCCGTCCATCGCCCTTCGGAATCTCTTGCCTCGGAGTGGCCTGACTGATGAGCTCTGCGTGCCGTGCAGGTCTGTCCATCGCTCACCGACTTACGGGCAATTGACGCCGTGCGCAACCTGACCTTCGCCATGAACCTGAGCGTGTACGGCTACATCGCCGCGCCCGGCGATGACTTCGGCTGGAGCCGAACGAGCGACGAGCTGTTGCAATGGTGGTCCGACCGGGTGGGGGCGACGGGCCTGGCGATGTACGGGCGCAAACGGTGGGAGACGGTGAACTCGCACTGGTCGACCGCCGACCAGCAGGCTCAAGGCCGACGACGACGGCTCGATGGACATCGGCGGTGCCACACTCGCCGCGGCGGCCATGCGGGCCGGCCTGATCGACGAGTAGGTGATCGTCACCCACCCGGTCCTGGTGGGCGGCGGCACGCCGTTCTTCACCGCCCTGGACAACTGGGTGAACCTGAGCCTGGTGGAGATCCGACGTTTCCCGACGGCGTGGTCCTGACCAGGTACGAGACCAGGCGCTGATTGCCCGACATCGGGATACGACCCGTCTCACGCTGACGCACGACGGGCTCGGAACTGCGGTCACCGCCTATCCTCCTGGCTGCACACCCGCCTCCTCTACCTTGAAGCACTCCTGGATCAGCCACCACTCATGGGTGACTTCTGGTCAACATACGATGAGCTTGCCGAGTCATAGGCCATCGGAGCTGTTCACCCTGCAGTAGGTCCACGCTGCTCGGAAGGATAGGTGGCTGTAGCCGGGCTATGATCGCTCGTTCATCCCATGCTCTTCGCGCCGTCCAGGGACTCGCGAATGATGTCGGCGTGACCGGCGTGCTGGGAGGTCTCGGCGATGATGTGTAGCAACACCCGCCGGGCTGACCAACGCGCGCCGGACTCGAACCATGGTGCCTGAGGTAGCGGGTGGTCGGCGTCCAGGTCGAGAGTTCCCGCCAGCTCGTCGGTGCGGCGCGCCACGTGCTCGTAGCGTTCCAGCAGCGCCGCCACCGTCACGCCGGTTGGCACGGCGAACCGCGGGTCCACCGTCCCGCCCCGCTGGGGGCCTCCACCGCCGGCAGATTCGGAGGGGTCTTCCTGCTCCTGCTCGTTCCCTTCCTTGCCGTCGCTCATCGCGTCGGGGCCGCCCAGGATGAATGCCACCCAGCCCTCCTCAGTGTCCGCGACATGCTTGAGGAGCCCACTCAAAGTCAAGGCACTGGCCGTGGTGCGCAGCCCGGCCTGCTCGTCGGTCAAGTCACGAAGTGTCAACCGGAAGAAGTACCGATGTTTGGCCAACGTCTCCAACAGGTCCGACCGCTCCCTGCTGTTCGTCGTCGTGCTGGTGGTTCCGGTGGTGCTCACAATATCCGGCCTCTCGTAGGGTCCAATAAACAGAACGATAGGTGCCTTGGAGGTCAGCTTTCGACCTGAATTGCTAGACATTTGCCAATATGGCGATCACGAGCAAATGGACCGTCATCGGCAAGGTCGGTGCAGCTTTCCTGCCACAACTGCTCATGCCTCGCCCGGGCGCCGCGCCCGTTCCGGCTCGGAGCTGGCTGGTCGTCAATCTTCAGACACCGATCGAACCAGCTCGGGCTGTGCTTGGCGTGCCGGTTCAGAGCCTCGGCTCAACCCCTGACCTGCATTCACGCGAGCCGGCACAGTCGCAGTCATATCAGATAATTCACTGGCCGTTGCGTGCCGGTTCCCAAAACGGCAAGGCCAGCTTCTCAAGGACCGCACCCCATCTCGTCCTGATCCCCCGCCAACTCGCCCGGGCGAGGCACTCTGACTCTCCCGCCACTGCTGCCCCTTCTGTGTCTTGCAGCCCTGTCTTTCAAGCTGGGGTTCCGAAACGCAGCAGGGATGAAAGCGACACCCTGATCATCAGGTATTGCTCCTGTGTCAGTAAAGGGGCGGGAAACAACAAAATCAGGGAACAAAAGACTAGGCCACTTAGCAAAAGGGGAAACAAAAGAATCTAGGCTCCTTAGTAAACAGCACTTTGAAAGCACTTGCGCTGACCAACCCATAGGTGATTACTCGCCAGTACGAGATGAGACACCTACCATAGGTGAATTGGGTGTGGCTGGGGTCACATAGGGGAAGCCCTATCCCATTTCCGGGCCGACCGGAACGCAGCGTTGAGTTCCGGATTC